>DLHY01000114.1 GCA_002483445.1 Blastocatellia bacterium UBA7656 | reverse complement strand
AACTGAGCTATAGCCGCCAGAAAGCAACTCTAAATTTGTCCTATCCGCGCCACGTTTGTCAAATGCGTGAAAGATTGATTCAATAGTCGCGATGCTTCTCAACCTGTCGCTTCACAATCAATCACATCTCTTATTGTACGGAGGCAAACGATGCGTGTTCGCGCGGCTGTCCTGATTCTGTGCGCCCTTCTGGTCTTTGAAACCTATGGCGCTCAATCGCAAACTCCCGAAGCTTCCCGCCCTAAGAAGTCTTATCGCGCGCTTATCGCGAAACTCAAGCCTTCTCTGCGCGAGATGGCGCAATCACTCATCGCTGAACCCGACGAGCAGAAACGCGCGCATACAGTGGCCAGAATCCCATCTGCGGATATCAGCCTTGCGATGGATTTTCTGCTCGCAGTTCTTGCAGACGAACTTTCTGCGCGCGTTCGAAGCGCGATCATCGAAGTTCTCGCCAGACTCACTCATCAGAAAGTCCGCGTGGCCTTCGAGCGGCTGATCGTTTCAGACCCCGACGCGGGAGTTTCAATGCTGGCGCTTGAAAGGCTGCGCGTTCAGCGGAATCGGGAGATGGGCGCGTTGCTCGTGAAGCGAATCGATCTGGCTCGGCGCAGCAAGGATGAAAAAGGGCTGCGCCGACTGGCCGAAGAGCATGAGCGATGGATTTCACTCACCCGTGGCACGATGCTGCCTTCATTTCTGCGCACGCCGCCAGCGACATTTTCGCTCAAGGCAGAAACCTTGCCGGTGAGACTTTTCGCATTCGGTGATTTCGGCGTGGGGACGGGAAATCAGAAACTGACGGCGGCGGCCATGCTCGACGCTCATCGCACGTCGCCTTTCGATTTCGCTATCACGCTGGGCGATAATTTTTACAACGAGGGAATGGCAAGCCTGACCGATCCGCGATGGAAAACTTTCTGGGATGATCTCTACGACCCGCTTGGCATTCGTTTCTACGCCGTGCTTGGCAATCACGACTGGCGATTGAGCGACAGCCCCGCAGCCGAAATTCTCTACACCCAGCGCAGCCCCTCGTGGCGAATGCCATCCCCTTACTACACCTTCACCGCAGGGCCTGTACAGTTTTTCGCTCTCGACACCAACGAAATTTCTGAAGCCCAGTTGCTCTGGCTCGACGAGGCGATTGGAAAGAGTCTGGCGCGTTGGAAGATAGTCTACGGGCATCATCCGATTTATAATGTTGGCGAACACGGAGACAACAAGGAACTGATCGAAAAGCTGTTGCCAAGGTTGAAAGGACGAGTCGACATTTACCTCGCGGGCCACGATCACAACCTGCAACATCTCAAACCCGAAAGCGGCGTTCACTTCTTCGTGTGCGGAGGAGGGGGCGCGCGGCTTTACAAGGTCACGCCCGATGAGCGTTCTCTCTTCGCCCAGTCCGCAAACGGGTTTGCGGTCATCGAAGCCAACGCGAGTGAATTGAAAGTGCGGCTCATCGATAAAGACTCGAAGCCGCTCTATGACTACACGATCGGGAAGGAAACAGGTGACAGGGTGAAGAGGTGAAGAGGTGATGGGGTGATGGGGTGATGGGGTGAAGAGGTGATGGGGTGATGGGGTGAAGAGGTGATGGGAAACAGAAGGCATCTGCACATTCTGACTTCTGACTTCTGACTTCTGACTCCTGACTTCTGACTCCTGACCAACTTATGAGCAGGATGATTTCACACTACAGGCTTGAAGAAGAGCTTGGCCAGGGCGGGATGGGCAGCGTCTACAAAGCCTTTGACGAGACGCTCGACCGCTGGGTGGTTTTGAAGATACTCGCGCCCGAGTTGATGGCCGAGGAGTTTTCGCGCAAGCGATTCCTGCGCGAGGCCCGTCTCGCTTCGGCGCTCGATCACGCGAACATCTGCACGATCTACGAAACCGCAGAAGCCGACAATCAGTTCTTCATCGCCATGCAGTTCATCGAGGGCCGCACGCTCAAGCGCGTCATCAATGGAAGACCCATGAGCGCGGACTCCCTTCTCGCCATAGCTCTTCAGGTTGCTGACGCTCTGGCGTCGGCACATGCGAAAGGCATAGTGCATCGCGATGTCAAATCAGGAAACATCATGATCACTCCGAGAGGTCAGGCTAAAGTCCTGGACTTCGGACTGGCGAAGCTGATGACTGAAAAAGGGCGCGCAACGGAGATGGAACATCCTGCGGATGAACTCACGCGGTTGGGAGCGCCGATGGGTACGCCTTCTTATATGTCGCCCGAACAGGCGCGCGGAGAAAGAGTCGATCATCGCAGCGATATTTATTCCTTCGGCGTAGTGCTGTATGAGATGGCGACCGGGCGATTGCCGTTTCGCGCATCATCGAGCGTCGATATGATGCACGCCGTCATGCACGACACGCCGCGCGCAGTGAAAGAAGTCAATCATCAGTCGCCCGAAGAACTGGCGGCGATCATCGAGCAGGCGATGGCCAAAGAGCCGGGCGAGCGTTACCAGTCGATGCAGCAGATGCTCGAAGATTTGCAGACCTTCGGCGTCGCGCTCCGTCTCGGATCAGGCGGAGTGCCGGACGGGGCCACTGTTCCTTTTATCGCGCCGCGCCGAGCGACAAGTCGAAAGACCCTCGGAGGATTTTTTAACCGATTGTTCGCCCGCAAAGACGACTCTCCGCTTTATCATGCGCAGACCGCTCGACGCGATGAGGCTCAAGCCTTGTCCGTTCAACCATCGAAGAAAGCTCTGGCCGTGTTGCCGTTCCGCAATCTGAGCGGCGAAGCGCAGGCGGATTTTTACGGTCTCTCGCTCGCAGACAGTCTCATCACTGCGCTCGGCAATATACGCTCGCTCGCTCTTACGCCTTCCGGCGCGGTGGAGAGGTTTCAGAATCAAGCGATCAATCCGGCGAGCGTCCGCGCGGAGCTTGGCGTCGATCTCATTCTGATGGGAAATTTTTTGAAGGCGGGCGAGCGAGTGCGCGTCACCGCTCAACTCGTCGATGCGCGCAGCGGCGGGATTCTGTGGAGCGAAAAGATCGATTCCGAAACAAGCGACGCGCTCGCCATTCATGATCGCATCTCGCGCGAGATCCTGGCCGGATTGTCGCAGGAGCATGTCGCCGTCGATCCGATGCTGTTGTTGAGAGACGAAAACGAAGAGATGCGGCTCGACGCCGTGCGCACACTTGAGTTTTCGCATGATCCCCGCGCGCTCTCCGCTCTGGTCGAAGCGATGAGAGACACAAGCCTTAAAGTCAAAGCTGAAGCCGTCGCGGCAGTGGTCAAGCTGGGCGAGGAAGCCACAGGCCCGGTCATTCAACTGCTCAACGACGCAATCGATGAAGAAGATTATTTGACCGCGCGATACGCGGCCAAAGCCATGGGATTGATCGGCGACAGAAGCATATCGCAGGTTCTCGTCGAATTGCTCCAGTGCGAAGACGATTTCGTTGCGTGCGAGGCGGCGCTGGCGCTTGGCCGCCTCAAAGGGACGATGGCCGTCGCTCACCTCACCCGGATGCTTGAAGATCAGAACGGCAACAAACGATTCGCCGCTGCTGAAGCCTTGGGCCAGATATGCGACACAGGTTCGCGCGAGGCACTGCAAAGGCGTCTCAGCGACGACGACGATGGAGTGCGGGCCAAAGCGCGATGGGCATTGAACCGGCTTCGCAAAGCGGATCGCGCATAGTCGTTCGTCCTTTGTCCCTTGTTGTTCGAATGCAAGTGACAAAGGACAAAGGGCAAAGGACATTGAAGAAATGTCTTCCGAACAACTTTTTTTAGGTCTGGATGTGGGCCGCACTATTCGCTGCGCGCTGGTTCGCGGCGACGGGCAGATACTTTGTCAGCAGCGGGTGGTTGCCGAAGTGAGCGACCCTCAGATTTTCATCGATCAGTTGATCGAAACATCGAACAAGATGAGGTCAAAGGGCGAAGTGGCGGCGGTCGGAGTCGGCTGGGCAGGGCTGGTCGATTACGAAACCCATCGCCTCGAAGCTATGCCCAATCTCGTCGATGCTTCTTCTTTCAATCTGCGCTCGGAGATGCAATCGGCTCTCGGCCTTCCGGTCATATTCGACAACGACGCAAACGCCGCGGCTTACGCCGAATGGCTGTGCGGCGCGGCGCGCGGCTACAAGGATGTTTTTTATGTCACGATGGGAACAGGCATCGGCGCGGGCATAATAATGGGCGGCAAACTTCAGCGGGGCTGTCGTGGATTTGCCGGAGAGTTCGGCCACTTCAAGATCGATCTCGACGGGCTTGAATGCGCCTGCGGCAGCGCCGGTTGCCTTGAAACCATAGCGTCAGGGCCGAATATAGTGCGCCGCGTGAGAGAACAGCTTTTCAGCGACCCGGCCTTTTCGATTTCGAAACTCGCCGCCGATATGGAAAGCACTCTTCAGTGCGAGCGGGTGGTCGAGGCGGCGAAGGAAGAAGACGAGCTTGCGCTTTCGGTGCTGCGCGAAACGGGGCGCGTTTTAGGGATGGCGCTTGCGAGCGTGATAAACCTGCTCAACATCGAGATAGTAGTGCTGGGAGGAGGAGTGATGGCCGCAAGCGAATTGCTTCTCAACTCGATTCGCGAAGAGGCTCGGAAGCGAACCATGTCGCCTTCGTTCGATTGCTGCCGGATCGTGGCTGCGAGTCTTGAACTGGAAGCCGGAATGATCGGCGCGGCCATGCTTGCGCGCGACGCTCTGCAAAATGGCTGCGCTTGACGGTCTGTTTTCACGGGAATATAAAGACAATGGAGGCGCAAATGGACGACGAAAAAATCGAGCGGCAGATGGCTTTCATCATCGAGCAGCAGGCAAGATTTTCCACCGACATGATTCGACTGGAAGAGCAAACGAAGATGAACAATGAGAGCATCAGGCAAAATACTGAGAGCATCGGGCAAAACACCCGGCACATAGGCAATCTCGCCGATGCCTTGATGAGACTTACCAATATCGTCGAAAAGCGCGACCAGCAGATTGCCGAACTGATCGAGCAAAACAAGGCGACGGGCGAGCGCATGAAAGAAACGGATGCGAGATTGAACGTCCTGATCGCAGTGGTGGAAAGGCATATATCCGACTCAAACTGAACCGCACCCCTAGAGCGGTTTTCGATTGAGTTTACTAATCCGCCTTTGATTTCAGTCCGTTTTTCCAGCTTTCTGAAATCGGCTTAGTAAATCCGAATGCAAACCGCTCTAGAGCATCAGCGTTCAGAAATAGTCATTCGCCATCCGAAACCGTGATCGTTCCGTCTTCTGATATATCGATCATCTGATCGTCGCGTAGCGTTGCATAATCATCCGCATCGATGACGACGACGGGCAACGCTTTGGCGTACATCTCGCGGGCGACCGCCGCTCCGAGCGCGAGTATCGCGTCCGCTTCCATCAGGAGGATCGCCGCAGGAGCCGTGCCAGCGCGAATGGCTTCGAGCAGTATGCTGCTCGCGCTCGACGATCCTTTTCCCGCTGTCATTATGAGCGCGCGGCCCGTGACCGTTTTTCCCCTCTGTGGGTGGCGGCGGTCTATGATCTCGCCCGTCTGAGGATCAAGCCCGCCCCACAGGCTCAAAGGCTCTGTCAAAACAAGCGCGCGACCGCGACCGCTTCCTTCAACAAGAACACGAGACTTGAATGCATTGCCCATAATCAATGCCAAAGGATTTCATCTCGCCACACGCGACCGAGCGCAGCGGAGCGAACGCATTCTTCGAGGCTGCCGAAGACGACTTCAAGCCCGGTGTTTCCCGGCGCGTAGTGAGCGAATTTTCCCGAATTCGTCATCAACACTCCGCTTGGAGCGCGAACGATGGGGGAGACGACGACACAGGTGTCGACTACGATCTGCGCGCCTGCCCGTTCAAGATCATCGAGCCAGCCGCGCTTTTGAAGTTCAGAGAAAACCTGTCGATTCGTGCAGACGATGAACTCAACATCTTTGTGCGCCGGCAGGTACTTGATGAGCGGCATCAGTCGCGAGAATTCCTCAATCGAGAAGTGCGGACTTCCGAGCGCGACGACGCGGATATCTCCATCAGGCGCAGTCGAGAGTTTTTTCAAAGCATCTCGCAGATCATCCATCGCGACATCGATTATCTTTTCCGGTTGCGTGTTTTGAAATGCGGCTTCCGCAGTCTCGGCTTCGGGCGTCACTCCGACTGCGTGAAAGAGAGCCGTTGCGCCTGATGAAGCGGCAGCCGCGCCCAAAGCTTTAAGCTGATCTTCGGTCACACCCATTGGGAGACCATCGATTACCGGAATCTTTAAAAAACTCCGCGCGCCGACCAGGTAGCCCAGAACGGGATAAAAAACATCTTCACGCTTCAACCGTTCGGGAATATCCCGGAGTCGAAAGAGAAGCTGTCCGCGCCGGTTTTCAGACAGATGCAATCCTGCGGCGGGAGCGCGCCCGGTGATGGCTGCGCAGATGTCGAGAAAATCGCCATAGCGATTCGTGCGCGCTCCAAGCACCGAGTTTGCGAAGACTATCGCGTTGCTTTCAGCCCAGGCTATCTGCGCGCCAAACGAGGGACGCTGCGCATTCTGATAAGGCGCGCATGTCCACACTGCGCGGCATCCCATCGCTTCGTAAAGTTGCATCAGTCTTCTGGCGCGTTGGGCCTGATCTTCCGAGCCTTGAAAGTATTCCGGGTGCAAAAGGTCTATAGCGCCTACGTTGAGAGTGGTGGGAACCGAAACGCGAGCGCCGCCTTCGAGCAATCTTTCGGCGAATTCAAGCCCGGACTGCCCGTGATAAAGGCAGCCATCGATGTGAGCCGAAGAGATGTCGAGCAGGTGTGTGGCATCAGTGACGCGGGCCATCGTCACAAGTATTCGCATGGCCATGCGCGCTGCCTCGCCCGCCTGACCAGCGAGCATTGCCTCATCGCGTGCTGAGAGCGTCAAAGACATTTTCTTTCACTCGATCAATCCGCTGCGGGAGCAGGTTGTTCGATTGCCTGTCGTCGTTCGATTATGGCTGAACGCAGCATCATCGTCGCGGTGTAGATGACAACTACAATCACCAGCCCGCGCACATAATCGAGCGGCAGCGATTTGACTATAAACGCCGCGATCAGGACTGCCGGTATACCGCCAATCGCAAGCCCTATCGCCGCTTTCAAATCATAGCTTCCCTTGCGGACGAATTGCGCGCTGCTGACTGGCATAAGGAAAGCGCACGATCCCATCATTATCGGGAAGGCCGCAGTCGGAATCATGCCGAGAAGAGAGATCATAATCAGGCAGGGCGCGTAAAGCCCTATGCCGAGCGTCATCAACGCGCCCAGCACGAAGTTGCCTGCCAGCCCGACCCACAACATCGCTCCATTGAGGGCAAGCGCGTTGCCGCCGCCGGGAACCAGTTTGAACAAAGACAGAATCATAAGAGTCGCCGCTGCAAGTAGCGCGGCACCCATCCCGACCTGAACTTTGCGACGAGACCAGCCCGCGACTATACCAGCGCCGAGCCACGCTCCTGCGACCGAAGCCCCGATCAGCAGGACGAGCGTCTTCATATCCACTTCGACGATGGTGATGTAAATGAACGCCTGCGCGATGGTCGGAAGCGTGTGGCCTACGTTGAGCGTGCCGGGTATAACTCGATCATCGACCAGTTTCCAGAATCTGTAGAAAGATGTCGTGGTCGCGAATGAGCCTATGCCTAAGGTGTCGAAAAAGTTTGTGATAAATCCTATCGCGCTGTGATTCACGCCGGGACCGAGAGCTTCGGCGCGACGGCGTCGCACGATATCGGACAACCAGATTGAAAGGTAAAAGACGGCGAACACGCCAAGAGCAACGAAAAGCCAGCCTTTGATTGAAAGCATTGGGCGATGCTATCTCACTGCGGAAAAAAAAACAAACGGGGTTTTTCTACCTCGGCGCGTCTTTCGCGCAGCGGAAACCTGTCTCCATCTGTTTCGAGGAGGGCGCGTCGTAATTGCGAAGTGTGGTCAGCAGTTCGTCCTTCGAATTCTTGAAAGAGCCGCCCCTGTAGATTCTCACATCCAGATTGTAGGCGCTCGTTCCTCCCAGATAAGGCTTGAAGAAATTCGACACCCACTCCGAAGCATTTCCCACTAAATCGTTCGCGCCGCACCAGCTTTTGCCGTCGGCAAACGATCCTACCGAAATGGGCGCGCCTTTGCCTGTCTCTCTCAGATTCGCAAAGTGATCAGACCAGCCCTGGCCCCACGGGTAAACATTATCTTTATCTCCCCGCGCGGCGTATTCCCACTCCTCTTCTGTAGGCAATCTTTTGCCCAGCCATTTGGCGTACTCCGTGGCGTCGAACCACGACACGTTGACGACGGGCAGTTGCGCGGTTCCAGGCAGGAACCTTCTGTTCTGCCAGTGAGGCGGCGGTTTGTAGTTGGTCTTTTGAACGAAATCGTAATACTGCTGATTGGTCACTTCGTGAATGTCGATGAAGAAATCTTCCACCTTGACGTTGTGACGGGGTTTCGATTTCGGATCGCCCGCATCGCTTCCCATCGTGAAGGTCCCTCCGCGAACGAAGACCATACCATCGGGCGCAGTCGGCGGAGCTTTATCCTTCGCTCCGGGCTGCTCGGCAGGCGATGACGACAACTTGATAGTCAGCAGGATCGCAAGGGCAAGAGCGATGACCACTCCCCCAATGAAGAGAGCCTTCCTCGTCACGCCCTGAGAAGTTGTCTCCACATGCCCGAATGATGAGGCGGAAGAATCCGTCGCATCCGTGTTTGATTTGCCAAACAGCCTGCCCCCTGCCTCCTTCATGGCTGTGCCGATCTTCGACAGACCCGATTCCGGTTGCTCCGGGGCAAACAACGAACCTCCGAAGACGGGAGCCGCGGGCGGTTGGGAGATATTCTTCGGCGGAGTGGAGGGTTCTTTATTGGAAGGCAGGATGGTCGTCTCCGGGATCGGCATAGGCTGAGGCGATTGCGGAGTCCGGGGATAGATCGAATCGGGCGTCCTCACAGAGAGCCATCTCAGTGGGATTCCTGAAGAACAGAGAGCCGTTTCGAAATCTATCGCCAGTTCGGTCGCGCTTTGATGACGCTCGGTGCGGTCTTTCTTGAGCGCGCGCAGCACCATTCTCTCAATCGGTTCAGGCACGCCTGCGCGCAGGAAACTCGGCGGGCGCGGGCGCTCGCCCGTGTGCTTGAGCGCGACTCCAAGGGGATTCGTCGCCTGAAAGGGGACTTCGCCGGTCAGCATCTCGTAGATAATCACTCCGAGGCTGTAGATATCCGAGCGCGGATCAAGTTCTTCGCCGCGACACTGTTCGGGCGACATATAAAATGGCGTGCCTATGATCACTCCGTGCTGAGTAAGCTCGCGCGTCTCGGCGTAAGCCTTGAGCTTGGCTATTCCGAAATCCATCACTTTGACCTGCGGGATGCCTGCCTCGCCTTCTACGACACGGATATTGTCGGGCTTGAGGTCGCGATGAATGATTCCCTTCGCGTGGGCCGCGTGCAGGGCGGAGCAAACCTGCTGGACGATGAGGAACATTTCTTCATAATCGAGTTGTCGGCGCTCGTTGATCGCTTCTCTCAACTCCGTCCCCTCGACATACTCCATGACGAGATAAGCGATGTGAGAATCTTTCGTCACTCCGAAGTCTGTGACCGCCACGGCGTTCGGGTGATGAATGACTGCCGCCGCGCGAGCTTCGCGCCGGAATCGCTCGAGGGCTACGTGATCGCTTGACAGGTGTCGGCGCAGAATCTTGACTGCCACGTTGTGATACATGAAAACGTGAGTGGCGCGATAGACTCTTCCCATCGCGCCCTCGCCGATTTTTTCTTCAAGACGGTATTTGTCGTCAAGGACGGTGCCGACCAGATCATCAGCTTCAGTCTTGGCGATGAGTATCTTTCCGTCGAACGGGCAGTAAAGCAACTGATCTTTGAATTCGCGTCCGCAGGTGAGGCACTGCTTCATTATGCTCGCTCCTCCTTGCGCGAACCCTCTCAGGGTTCGCCCATTGTAGGATCGACTCAAACGAGTGTCAATTTAAGGTAAAAGGCAAAAAAACGTCCTGACGCGGGGGAGTAATTTCAATCCGACTGCAACGACTTCCGTGTTTTTTCATTTTGCCTTTTTACTTTTGCCTTGCAATTCGCCCGTTGCTACCATACGCCCGGTGTACAAAATCATTCCCTCGATAGTCGGCCCGACTGCTTCGGGCAAAAGCGATCTGGGCATACGGCTCGCCCTTGCCAATGATGGCGAGATCATCAACCTCGATTCCGTACAGGTCTATCGCCGCCTTCGGATCGCCACAGCCAAAGTCCCAGTGGAAGAGAGACAGGGCGTGCCTCATCATCTCATCGACGTCGCCGAGCCTGAAGAGAATTTCACCGCAGGCGACTGGGCCGCGCTTGCCGCTCACCTGATCGCCGATATCGAATCACGTGGACGGATGGCTCTGTTTGTCGGCGGCACAGGGTTTTATCTGCGCGCTTTGGTTCAACCTCTCTTCACGGGGCCAAAAACCGATTTGAGATTGCGCCAGCGACTCACGCGGATTCGCGACCTCCGCGGCCCAGAGCATCTTCATCGTCTGCTCGTGCGACTCGACCCTCGATCAGCCGAACATATCAGCCCGCGCAACTGGTCTCGCGTGATGCGCGCGATTGAAGTTTATTTTCAAACCGGCAGCCCTATCTCTGCGCTCCAGCCTCACACTCCCCCTCCGCCCGAACTCGCCCGCCGCGTTCGCGTCCTTGCTCTCAACCCGCCGCGCGAAGCTCTGTACCGTCGAATCAACGAGCGCGCAGAAGCTATGTTCGAGCGAGGACTCGTGGAAGAAGTCCGGGGACTGATCGCCGAGGGCATATCAAGCGATGCGAAGGCATTTCAAGCTCACGGCTATCGTCGCGTGGTCGAATACCTCGAAGGCAAACGCTCGCGCGAGGACGCGCTCAATCAAATGAAACTCGATACCCGGCACTATGCAAAGCGTCAGTTGACCTGGTGGCGATCGTGGCCTGGGGTCGAATGGGTGAATCGTTTCGGAGATGAGCCTGAAGCTGTGACGGAAGCGACTGAGCTTCTGGGCCTCAAACGCTGATTATCTGTTCGATGGTTTTATCGAGACCGTAGCGTTCGAAATCCTCGCGGTTGCCTGCAAGCAACTGCCGCAGGTCTTCGACGATGTAAATACGCAGGCGCGTAGGTTGAACTGAAGTTTGAACCACCCCCGCGACCGCGTGGCGCAGGGCTTCGGTCAAACCAGCGACGAAATCTTCGGGAGTCGCCCGCCCGACGAAAGCTATTTCGCCCGCGAGGTACTCGAATTCAGCGCCGAACGGATCGAGGAATGGAAAGCGGTCGGCGACTTTCAACTGACCGGCGCGCAGGTAGATTGAAAAACTGTCGCCCGGCTCGACTTCTTTCGTCGCTCCTTCTATGGATCGCGCTATCTCGCCCATCAACCGCTTCAAATCTTCCATCGCCTCCGTATCCACGGGCGCTGTGGCCTCTTCCTTCACATTGAGCGAAAGCAGTCTGATCGTGTTGGCGCTCAATCCCATCGCCAGCGCATTCGATGAAGTCGGCTCCTCTTTGATTGCAACCGGCTCCTGACGCATTTCTTCGATCCTTTCCGGCAGCGCGATCACTTCCTGAACTTCTTCAGCCTCAACCTTGTCGGCGACGACGGCTTCTTCTTTCAAATCAGCGGCAACTTCCTCTTCAACCACAGGAGGAATATCCTCTTCGAAAACCACCTGGGCAGCAGTCTCCTCAATCTCTTCCGCAGGTTCTTCCTCATCCTCATCGAAGGCGAAGCCTTTTTCTTCGACCACCTCTATGCCTGAGACGGTTTGAATCGAAGAGGGAGCTTCCGCCCGCCCTTCATGTTTGAAGTAAACATCGAAGATTCCGCCGCTTGCGCCGCATTCGTCGAGCAGGTGTCGCAATGATCTGTTGCTTGCGGGGTCGAGATCGCCTGTTTCATTTTCAGAGTCCGATTCATCAGGCTCTATTATTCGACAGCGATTGCCGCGTATGTGAATCATCGCCAGAGTGCCGCTCGTCGTATCGACCTCGATGAACCATTGACGATCGCTCTCGCGCAGCAGCTTCGAGATCATTTTGTTGAGGTCGGCGAAATCGGTGCTGAGGCCCAGATAGAGAGGCTCGGCAAGAAAGCGGCCCGCCAGCGCGTCGGTCACTCCCGCGCTGTGGCGATAAACTGAAACAGTCCCGCGCTCGCGCTGCACCATCGCAGAAAGACTGGCGACGGTCGTGGGCGAATAGCTGCCCGGCGCGCTGCCGTCAGCCACTCTTTCGACTACCACAACGACTTTGCCGTGATCGATTATGATGTGCGCATCCGCATCGCGCAGCGAGATTTCGACGATGCCCGAAAATCCGCCCTCGCATAGTTCATCGACCAGAGCTTCCAGCACGACGTAGCTCGTCGAGAGATTCTCGTGAACAGCTTTTCCTCGCGGAATGAACATGGCTTTCAGAAGTCAGAAGTCAGAAGTCAGAATCCGGAGCCTGTGACTTCTGACTCCTGACTCCTGACTTCTGACTACTTGTTTTTCACCGGCGATTTGTACTTCTTCTTTGTGATATCGGCGATTATGCGCGAAGCCTTGTTGCGCGCAATCAGCAGCACTGTGTCGTTTGCGGCCAGTTCGCGCAACGCCGCGAGCAGGCTTTCCGGCTCGGCTATGTGTTCGAGGCGAAGCTCGTTTTCAAGCGCGTCAAGCTGGCGCGCGAGGTCGAGCGGCTGATACTGCTGAACCGTGTCGATATCAAACATCTGTATCTGCTGTGTGGCTATCGCGCGAAAGATCGCCGCCAGTTCGTCGATCAGCAAATTGGTCGTGTAATTGAATCGCGCTTCGCGGCTGCGCTCTCCCTGATGCGCCGTAAGAGTGATCCAGCCGAGATGCGAAAAGTCCTTTTTGCTCTGATAATCCTCAGTCGAGGTGAGGAACGCGGTTTGGGAGTAAAGCTGGTGAATGCGCGAGACGGTCGCCGGTGTCAGAGAAAATTCAAGGTCTATGATCTCGTCGGATTCGTTTCGCTTGAAGCGAATCGTTCCCTTTCCGGAAGAAGCAAGATCGATCTCTATGAGCGGGAGATGAACGAATCTGGGATTTTCAAATTTATAACTGAAGCTCATCTCGACCGCCGCCGCCTCGATTGAGTGATTCTGCGCCGACACAGCAAAGGTCGAGCATACTGAAAAGACAGACAGAAAAAAGATTGTCACCCACTTCTTGTACATAAGCAGGTATAGATTAAACAAGGATTGTTGCGGGAAGCAATCAAAACTTGTCCTTTGTCCTTAGTCCCTTGTCCTTAGTCATTGATCAGCAACCAAGCGCGAACGTCGAATCTCCGACAAAGGACAAAGGACGAATGACAAAGGACTAAGGACAAATAACGAATTTCATTCAAACTTCACTGACACGAGCCTCGAAACGCCCGGCTCTTCCATCGTCACTCCGTAGAGAGCGCGGGCGGCTTCCATCGTCTGCTTGTTGTGGGTGATGACCAGGAATTGAGTATCGCTGCTCATCTCGATGACCTTCATCGAAAAGCGCCCGACGTTCATTTCATCGAGCGGCGCATCGACTTCATCGAGTATGCAGAAAGGCGACGGGTGATATTGAAAGATCGCAAGCACCAGTGAGATTGCCGCCATAGCTTTCTCGCCGCCGCTCAGAAGCAGGACGTTTTGCAATCGCTTGCCTGGGGGCTGCGCGATTATGTCGATGCCCGATTCCAGTATGTCGTCTTCATCGATGAGAATCATCTCGCCGCGGCCGCCGCCGAACAATTCGACGAACATCCGTTGGAAATTCTCATTTATGTGCGTGAAAGCATGGCGGAATCGTTCGCGCGAGCGGCGCTTGATTTCCGCAAGCGCCTCTTCCGTCAGCCGTATCGAATCGAGTATGTCCCGTCGCTGCTCGAAGAGAAACCGGAATCGCTCTTCAGATTCCTCAAGCTCTTCGAGCGCCATCATATTGACCCCGCCCATCTCCTCGATCTTCACCCTGAGATCATCCATCCGCGCCCTTGCTGCTTCAACATCAGGGGTCAGGGATCGGGGGTCAGGGGTCGGCTCATCAGGGGTCGGGGGTCGGGGGTCGGGGG
>DLHY01000132.1 GCA_002483445.1 Blastocatellia bacterium UBA7656 | reverse complement strand
GATGTTCTGAGCCCTGACACATAACTCTATCTCGTCACCGCTTTTGTTTGAAGTCAAAAGCTGCGTGCGTGTCGCCTCCACTCCAAAGGAAGTCGCAAATCCAATTGAGAATCACTTGCAGATCAGGCGATGACCGAGATCATATCCAATGCCTTCGACGCCAGTTTCACGTCGCCTGTGATCGCGGCCTTTTTCGTGACTTCCTCTCTGCTTACGCCCTTCGTAAACAATCGCCACGCCGTCTCCTGATCGATGATAACCTCTGCCGCAGGCTCAAGGTCTACATCGATCAGGAGATTCCATTTCGCGTCTCTTCGCAACAGAAACCATCTGCCGCCGCTATGGCCCGTTATCGTGAGCGCGAGCAGAGTTTCATCCTTTGCTTCGACTTCACGGTATGTGTGCGGAAGGGCGCGAACGAAAGTATCAAGCACGGGCGCAAAGAAACGCGGCTCTTTCGCTCCCGGCTTTCCCGTTGCATCGCGTATCTGCTGCTGATGATGCCATCGCTCTGTGAACTCGCGCGCAAGGTCGAGCCACACGGGGGCGGTCTCGCTGCCAGCCCAATCGACAGGGTCGCCCATCGCAAACGGATCGAGCGACTTGAAGTATTCGCACGTTTGCTTGCCCGTCAGTTTCAGCAAATCAATCAACAATGTCGGGCTTATCCTGCGAGTAGCTTTGACCCACATATCATTTAAATTGTTTATCAATTGCACGAGGTCATCCCAACTCGTGATTTCTGCTTCGACGAAAGAGAACTGATCGCGCTTTCTCGACAAAATGCCCACCTCTCCGCCGAGCAGATGCAGCGCGATGTCCCTGACCGACCACCCCGCGCACACCGTTGAGCGTTTCCAGTCATCCATGGAAAGACTGCCGAGCAGCGCGAGAAGTTCTTCGAGCAAATCAGGAAATAGGTCGACAGTAATTACAGGCTCCGGCGTTTTCATAAGAGAGAATCTATCGAATTCAAACAAAGATTGAAACCCGGATGGATGATGCGACGAGCGAGGGGCTTCCTCGTTTGCGCCGCTAAACTCGCTGATGTAGTATCGAACCTGCGAGCAGAGTCCCCGATTGAAATCATCTATGAGGAAATCCTGATGACCGCACTTATGAATCGCCCGCTCGAAGAAGTCGACCCTGACGTCGCCGCCGCCATCGCAGACGAAGAACGTCGCCTTGCCTACAACCTCGAAATGATCGCCTCGGAAAATTTCGTTTCCGAAGCCGTTCTCACTGCAATGGGTTCGGTGATGACTAATAAGTACGCCGAAGGCTATCCCGGCAAGCGTTACTATGGCGGATGCGAATTCGTCGATGTGGTCGAAAACATAGCTCGCGACCGCGCCAAACAAATATTCGGCTGCGAGCACGTCAATGTTCAACCGCACTCAGGCTCGCAGGCCAATATGAGCGTCTATCTTGCGGCGCTCAACTACGGCGACACGATTCTCGGCATGAACCTCGCCCACGGCGGACACCTCACGCACGGCCACCCGCTAAATTTTTCGGGCCGCAGTTATAAAATCATTCCTTACGGAGTGAATGCCGAAACTGAGATGATCGATTACGACGAGCTTGAACGCCTTGCCCACGAGCATAAACCTCGACTCATACTGTGCGGCGCGTCGGCTTACTCGCGTGTGATCGATTTCGAGCGCATCGGGCGCATCGCTCGCGACGTTTGCGCAAATTCGATGGCTGACATCGCTCACATCGCCGGACTTGTAGCCGCAGGGCTTCATCCAAGCCCCGTGCCTCACATGGATTTCGTCACCACTACGACACATAAAACTCTGCGCGGGCCGAGGGCCGGAATGGTGATGTGCCGCGAGCAGTTCGCCAAAGATGTGGATCGCGCTGTGTTCCCGACCGTTCAAGGCGGGCCGCTTATGCACGTCATCGCGGCTAAGGCAGTTTGTTTCAAAGAGGCTCTGGAAGCCAGTTTCAGGGAGTATCAACAACAAGTTATCTCGAACGCAAGCGCGCTTGCCGAAGGATTGTCTGAGGCAGGATTTCGCATAGTCTCGAATGGAACGGACAATCATCTGATGCTCGTCAATGTTTTCGTGAGGGGACTGACAGGCGCGCAGGCTGAAAAATCGCTCGAACGCGCGGCCATTACTGTGAACAAGAACGCTATCCCGTTCGACACTCAACCGCCGATGAAAGCGTCGGGCATTCGCATAGGAACGCCTGCGCTTACGACTCGCGGAATGAAGGAAGACGAGATGCGAACCATCGCCGGGTGGATAAGCGAAACTTTGGCTGACCCTGAAAGCGAATCGGTTCGACAAAGCGTCCGCAATCGCGTGAATGAGTTGTGCGAGCAATTTCCGATGTATGAAAATCGTTTGATTCGCAGCCGCGCGCAGACTCAATAGAAGGCAAAAGTAAAAAGTAAAAAGGCAAAAGTGGGACGAGCCATTCTCCCGCGCTTGCCTTTTACCTTTTACCTTTTGCCTTTTGCCTTACTTTATGGAAGATGTATTCGGCCCTGACGGGTTGATCGCCCGCCATCATCCCAACTATGAATATCGCCCCGGACAGGTCGATATGGCCCGACTCGTCTTCGATACTCTCTCGGAGGGCGGCGTCTCTCTGGTCGAAGCCGGGACGGGAACAGGCAAGACGCTCGCTTATCTCATACCCGCGCTTGCCGCAGGCCGTCGAGTCATCGTCTCTACGGCGACGAAAAATCTTCAGGAGCAATTGACCAAAAAAGATATTCCCTTTCTTCAATCGATACTCCCACGACGATTCAACTTCGTCTGCATGAAAGGCCGCGCAAATTATCTCTGCCTTCACAAACTGAAAAAAGCTGATCAGATGCCGATTCTCGAATCGATGGAAGAAGTCGATTACTTCGATGAAGTCCGTCGCTGGGCGGGGAAGACCGAAACGGGAGACAAGGCGGAACTGACTGACCTTCCCGAATCGCTTTCATTCTGGTCGCAGATCGACGCGAGGGCCGAAAGCTGTCTCGGTCAGAAGTGTCCCGAATTCGACAACTGCTTCATTACCCGAATGCGCCGCGACGCGATGGAAGCCGACATCGTCATAGTCAACCATCATCTCTTCTTCGCCGACCTCGGACTTCGCGGGGGAGAGTACGGGCAGGTGCTACCGGATTATTCATCGGTCATCTTCGATGAAGCTCATGAAATAGAAGACGTGGCCGCGTCTTACTTCGGCACCAGCGTGTCAAATTACCGCGTGATGGAGTTGATTCAGGACGCGCAAAAACTTGTATTGACCGAGCCTGATCAGTCGAGCGATTTGCTGAAAATTCTAGCGCGACTCGGTCAGAGGTCGGATGCTTTCTTCCTGATGTTTCGCGGCGGCGATCAGTGGGGAGACCGCAATCCACGCGGCGCGAGCGAAGAAGGGCGCTACAACATTCCCGAATCCTTCTTTGTCAGACGTGACCGCGACGGCGAGTTCAAGCCCACTGCCGCAGGCGAAGCATACATAGGGCTGACGAATGCGATTGATCGTTTGATCGCGCTTGCGGGCGTAGTCAAAGATCAGACTCCCGAACTTGATAATCTGCTGCGTCGGGCCGAGAGTTTGAAGTTCGAGCTTGAGTTCATCGTGACGGGCGAAGAGGCGGGATTCGTTTACTGGTACGAAAAGCGCGGGCGCGGAGTCTTCATCCATGCGACCCCGATAGATGTTTCAGGCATACTCAACGAGAAATTTTTTTCCATCAATCACAGCGCGGTGCTGACATCGGCGACTTTGACGGCTGGCGAGAGCTTCGACTTCATTCGCTCGCGGTTGGGAACAGGCGAGGCGCGTGAACTCATCATCCCTTCGCATTTCGATTTCGAAAATCAGGCGGTGCTTTACCTCCCGGAATGGATGCCCGATCCGCGCAGCCACGAATTCGTCGACGCTTCGGTAGAAGAAATAATCGAGATACTTCACGCCACGCGCGGGCGCGCATTCGTGCTGTTTACGAACATATCGCAGATGCGCGAAGCGTTCGAGCGCGTTAGAAAGAGAGTTGATTATCCAGTCTTCATTCAGGGGCAGGGATCGAAAACTGGATTGCTTGAAAAATTCCGCACGACAGAAGGCGCTGTGCTTTTCGCTACGTCATCTTTCTGGCAGGGAGTCGACGTTCAGGGCGAGGCTCTGTCGTGCGTGATAATTTCCAAACTGCCTTTCGCGGTTCCGACTGATCCTGTAGTCGCGGCGCGACAGAAATATCTCGACGAGCAGGGCGGCAATTCTTTTTATGAATACTCAGTGCCGGGAGCGATCATCGCGCTCAAGCAGGGACTCGGTCGCTTGATCCGGTCGAGCGCAGACCGGGGAGTGCTATCCATACTCGATCCGAGATTGAGGACGAAAAGCTACGGCAAACTTTTTCTGAAAAGCATCCCGCCGTGTCGAGTGACAAGTCATCTTGAAGACGCGGCGGCGATTTTTCATTACGATGAGCTAAAAAGAGATTGACTTAAATCGCTCGCTTGTAGATAATCCGGCCTGTTTCAATGCCCTGCCTCACAACTTATCAGGCAATCGCGGCCCTGCGATAACCGCCCACCCGGTAGCCTCAAGTCTATCTACTCCAGGAGAACTTCTGTGCTATCCAAACCTCTGCTCTGCGTCCGCCCATCTGCGAATTGGTCCAGAGTCGCTAAAGTTATCCTGCTCGCCGCATTCCTTCTCATCTCTCTTGCTTCGATGAAAATGAAACGATGGGATGCGACTTCCTCGCGCGCTTCGACGCCGCCCACGATTATGTTCGTCACGCAGCCACCGTTCGGCGGAGACTTCTCTACCGTCAATGCCACCTTCGGCAATCACAACGCTTCGACCGCCTACACGCCGAGGGGGGGCGACCTCTACATCAGATACGGCGACGGGACTCTGCGCAATCTCACGGCGCAAGCGGGCTACGGACTTCAGCCGAGAAGCGAGATCGCCGTCCGCGAGCCGTCTGTTCACTGGTCGGGAACGAAGGCCGTGTTTTCGATGGTCGTGGGAGGGACGACGAAGGATGATTACTCGCCTGTCTACTGGCAAATCTACGAGGTCACAGGCATCGCGCAGGGGCAGACCGTGGCGATCAGAAAATTGGCGCAGCCTGCGGATTCGAATAATATCTCGCCGATCTACGGCACTGATGATCGGATTCTTTTCACCTCAGACCGACCGCACAACGGTAATCGATTGCTTTATCCCCAACTCGACGAATATGAATCAGTGCCTACCAACACCGGCATCTGGTCTATGAGTGCGGACGGGACTGATTTGAAACTTCTCGATCATGCTACTTCTGGAGATTTCACGCCCACAATCGCTTCGGACGGGCGCGTGATTTTCACGCGCTGGGATCATCTTCAACGCGATCAGCAGAATAATGACGGCACGCGGCCTTACGGCGCGTTCAATTACGCTTCGGAAACGAGCGCGCAGCAGTTAGCGACCAACCAGGAAGTTT
This sequence comes from Blastocatellia bacterium UBA7656, assembly GCA_002483445.1. GTDB lineage: Bacteria > Acidobacteriota > Blastocatellia > UBA7656 > UBA7656 > UBA7656. The sequence continues at coordinate 92,695 of DLHY01000132.1, read as the reverse complement.
TTCCCGAACCGCGCAATCAGCCGTCGAGCAGTTTCTATCACGGCCACACGATGAATCATTTCTTCCCGTGGCAGATGAACGAAGACGGCACTGCGGTTGAAACGCTCAATCACATGGGCCGCCATGAATTGATTGCCTATTTCAACTCGTCGCATCAGGGCTTGCCTGAATTCATCGCGCCCGCGGCGAGGCGAGTAGCGGACAATCTTTTTCAATTCAAGGAAGACCCGACTAGACCGGGATATTTTTATTGCACACGCGCCCCTGAATTCGGCACGCACGCCGCGGGGCAAATCGTCGGCATCCTTGCAGCCGAAAGCGTCAACGCGGATAACATGCAGATCGATTTTGTGACCAATCCCGTATCGGCGAACGCGCTCACGGACGGCCAATCGATTCCTGCGGGGCATCCGGGATTGATGCGCAACCCGACGCCGCTTACGGACGCGACGCTCATCTGTGTGCAGACGACCTCGCCTTATGCTGATCGCGAAGTTTCGGGCATTCTTTCATCGCGTTACAACTTCCGCCTCGTGAGATTGCAACAGGGAGCGCCTTACTACACGCCCGCCGGAAGATTGATCGCGGGCGGAATCTTCAAAGCGATTTCCTACTGGGACAATCAATCTTATTCGCAGCTTTCCTTTAGCGGCGAGATGTGGGAACTCGATCCTGTTGAAGTCGCCGCGCGCCCGCGCCCGCAACGTCACACGAACCCGCTGCCTGCCATCGAAACTCAAATCCTCAATGAAGAGCTTGGCGGTCAATCAGGGATAGATCAGTTGCGAACCTTTTTGCAATCGCGCGGGCTTGCGCTCGTAGTGAGCCGAAACGTCACGCGCCGCGCAGACCGTCAGCAGGACTACAATTTGAAAATCTTCGGCGGCGGGACCCAGACCGCAGAGCCGGGAGCGACACCGGTCGAGATTCAGTATCTTCAATTCATTCAGGCCGATCTGATTCGCGGCTACACGAATTTTCGCGCGGGCCGTCGCCCGATAGGTCAGCCAATGCACGATGGCCTGGGGCCTTTTTCTGCCGGAGCGCCGCCGGGAGGAGTCGCGCTCGGTGCGGACGGGAGCATGGCCGCTTTTGTTCCTGCGCGTCGCGCTCTATCGTGGCAACTCGTGAAGCCGACGGGCGAACCTCTAGTGCGCGAACGCTACTGGGTCACATTTGCAGCGGGCGAGATGCGAAGCTGCACGAACTGTCACGGCATAAACCGTGTCGATACCGTGCTGGGGCAGCCCGCGCCGACAAATCCACCGCAGGCGTTGCGCGATCTGATGAGATGGTATCGGGCCACGTTCGGCGGCGGCCCCACATGCTCATTCACGATATCGCCTGCGAGCGCATCTTTCCCGGCAGGCGGCGGGACGGGCGCGGTCAATGTCAACACAACAGCGGGTTGCAACTGGACTGCATCGGTGAGCGTCGGCTGGATAACCATCACGCAGGGCGCGACGGGAAGCGGGTCGGGCGAAGTCCGCTACACGGTTTCGCCGAACACAAGCACAAGCTCGCGCGCTGCATCCGTCACCGTTGCCGGACAGACCTTCAGCGTCTCGCAATCCGGCGCAACGCCACCCGCGTGTACTTACGCAATCTCGCCTTCATCGGCGAGTTTCGCAGCGAGCGGCGGGACTGGCGCGGTTACGGTCAGTACGACCGCGGGTTGTAGCTGGACTGCGTCCGTGAATGTTGGCTGGGTGACGATCACGCAGGGCGCATCGGGAAGCGGGGCGGGCGAAGTGCGATACACAGTCGCGCCAAACACGAGCGCAGGCTCGCGCGCTGCGTCGTTGAGTGTTGCCGGACTGACTTTCAGCATCACGCAATCCGGCGCAACACCTCCAGCCTGCTCTTACTCGATTTCACCAGCTTCAGCAAGTATTGCCTCAGGCGGCGGAACTGGCGCGGTGAGCATATCTGCGGGCGCGGGCTGCGCGTGGACTGCTGCCAGCAGTGTCGGATGGATTCGAATAACGTCGGGCGCATCGGGGAGCGGCAACGGGACGGTGAATTACACAGTTGATCCGAACACAGGAGAAGCGCGAGCGGGAACGATGACCATAGCGGGCAGGACGTTCACTGTGAGTCAGGCGGCAGCCCCGCCTCCCGCTCCGTGCATCGTCCAGATTTCACCGACGAGCCACACGCATAAAAAAGCGAAAGATGCAGGCACGATCACTGTCACCGCGCCTGCCGGATGCGCATGGACTGCTGTGAGTCAGGCCAGTTGGATAACCATCACCGCAGGAGCAACGGGGAGCGGAGGCGGCGTGGTGAGTTATTCGATTTCGCGCAACAACACGGGACAGACTCGCACCGGAACTATCAAAATGGGAGGACAGCTTTTCACCGTAAAGCAGAAAGGGTCTTGATGAGAGGATGCAGAGCATCCGCGCAAATCCTCTTCTGTCCGTAAGCCCCTTTCGAAAGGATGGATCGAAGAGAAACCACAGATGAACACGGATGGACACAGATAAAGAATAAGCCGAAAATTTCTCCCGCTTTTCTTATCGCATCGCAGCCGTGTTTATCTGTGTTCATCTGTGGTTCTTTTCTTTCTGCTGAAACAATATTGCCCTACTCTTATCCGCCTGATGCGTGTTCGCATTTCGTTCAGGTAGCATCTTTCGATTCAAGCTGCGATAATTGCGGGCTGAAAACTGAGGATCGACACAATGAACGAACATATATTTAGAGAATACGACATTCGCGGCGTCGTGGGACGCGACCTCACTGAAGACACGGTTTACGATGTAGCCCGCGGGGTAGGAACTTTCTATCAATCGAAAGGCGCACGGAGAGTGAGCCTCGGTCGCGACGCGCGGGAAAGCTCGCCCGTGTTTCGAGACATCCTGATTCGAGGACTCAACGAGACGGGCTGTGATGTGATCGATGTCGGAATGGTTCCAACGCCCGTGCTTTACTACACTTTGTTTACTCAATCGGTTGACGCCGGAGTGATGATAACCGGGAGCCACAATCCGGCGGACAACAACGGATTCAAAATCTGTCTGGGCAAAAGCTCGATCTTCGGCAATCAGATAAACGAGATCAAGCAGGCGATTCTCTCGCGCAGCTTCGCTTCGGGGAGCGGCAGGAGCGAAGAACGCGACGTGCTGGGTGAGTACAGCAACTATCTTGCTTCGAACGTGAAATTCGGCGCTCGAAAATTGAAAGTCGTCGTCGATGCCGGAAACGGCATGGGCGGATTTCTGGGCGCTCCTCTCTACAAAAGATTGGGATGCGAAGTGATCGATTTATTCTGCGAGCCTGACAGCCGTTTCCCGAATCATCATCCTGATCCGACCGTCGTGGAAAATATGCGCTTCGCTATTGATGCGGTCAAAGAACACAAGGCTGATCTTGCAATTGCTTATGACGGAGACGGCGACCGAATAGGAGTGGTCGACGAGCAGGGCCGGATAATCTGGGGCGATCAGTTGATGGTCATCTTCGCGCGAGCGATTCTCAAGGAGCGACCGGGAGCGACATTCATCTCTGAAGTGAAATGCTCGCAGACTCTCTTCGACGACATTCGCGCGCACGGCGGCAATGCGATCATGTGGAAAGTCGGTCATTCGCTCATCAAGGCGAAGATGAAAGAAACCGATGCCGCGCTTGCGGGAGAAATGAGCGGACACATATTTTTCGCCGACCGATATTTCGGTTATGACGATGCGATCTATGCCGGAGCGCGACTGCTCGAAATTCTATCGAACACCGAAGGGCCGCTATCAAGCCTGCTCGACGGATTGCCCCGTATGGTCAACACGCCTGAGATAAGAATCGAATGCCCTGACGATGTGAAGTTCGATGTCGTAGCAGCTTTCACTGCCGAGTATAAAAAGAAGAATGAAGTGATCGATATAGATGGCGCGAGAGTTCTATTCGATCACGGATGGGGACTCGTTCGCGCGTCGAACACGCAGCCTGTTTTGGTGTTGAGATTCGAGTCGGACTCGGAAGATCATCTGGGTGAGATTCGCGGCACGGTTGAAGAAAGTCTCCGTAAGTTGATCGGCGATTTGAAAGCGACTCATTAGAGTTTAACGACTCGCATAACCAGGCGCGGCACGAGATACTCAAGTAACCATGCGAAACTCGCTGCCGCACTCCGGCTGATGCAGATGTTAGACGGCATTTGGTTACATCGGAACATCACCTGGCTCAAACACAAGAATTCCTGTGGGCGCTTTGTTCTTCATTTCCTTATCTTTGGTTAGAAGCGGGATGCCGTATTCGTCTGCCACTTGCAGCACTATGGCATCGCCTCCTTTTAGCCCTGTCTTAATTCCTAAAAGGCAGGCTCTTTCTGCAACTGCAAGGGTAATGTCAAACCAATTGATACTTGGCAATGAAGACAGACTCTTATAAACACTGTGCGCGGCATTTTCACTGTTAGTCCTTCTTCGTATGACACAAACTGTTTCGATCAACACCAAAGCGGGGCAAAGCGCCTCCATCTCGAACTTAACTATTCTCTCGAAGATGGGATAGCATTCGCTGTGAAATATATCTTTCGGATCAAGGCTGCTGATGAAAATGTTGCTGTCGACGACAAGCCTCATCGCTGCCGCTCCGATGCCACATCCTCAACACTATTGCCGCCACTGGAGAGTTCGCCTATTTGTTCGATGCAGCGTGAGAAGACCTGCTGCCATTCGGACGGGTCCAGCCCTTTGTAGATAGCGGCGCTGGTTTCTTCAGATGCAGCAAGCTGACTTCTTTTCAGATAGAGTTCCCGTTCTATCTGCTTTATTTCGTTTATGAGGCTGAGCCTTTGTTCTTGTTCCATAATTCACCTTCCGGGCGAGAGCATACCGCACTTTAGGCAAGCCGTCTAACGCTTACGGTCAGCGTGCGCGCGTCGAACACGCAGCCTGTTTTGGTGTTGAGATTCGAGTCGGACACGGAAGAGCATCTGGGTGAGATTCGCGGCACGGTTGAAGAAAGTCTCCGTAAGTTGATCGGCGATTTGAAAGCGACTCACTGACTGGTATTCCCGGCGATCCCGGTTAGAGTTTCGGTGATGGAAATGATGATCTTGCAGACCAGGCTTCCAGTGATTCCTTCCGGGATTTCAGTTTTGATGATTTTGATTCACAATGTCGTCAGGTCGACTGCGGGCGTGTGGCCCCGACTGCTTTGATCTCTGCGGCCCAAATCACGTTATCAGCCATCATATACAAAACATTGTTCCCCGTACTGCCAAACGTGAAGTTTGCGACTCCGGGCGCAACGATCTCACCGATTAAATCCCCGTTGCTGTTATAAACCTGAAGGCCGCTCGCTGAAGAGCTGTACACCCGACCATCAGAGTCAACTTTCAGCCCATCGGGAATGCCCGGAGTCACGACAGCAAACAAACGGTCATTGATCAGGTGCCGTCCGCCCACCACATCGAAAGCTCGTATGTGGTGCGGGAAATTGACGAAATATGTGCCGGGGCCTTGTATTGCCCCGCTGTCATTGATGTACAAGATCGATTCATCTGGTGAAAACGCCAGTCCGTTAGGCTTGTTGAATGAGTCGGCAACAACTGAAATCTGATCCTTTGCCGGATCATAGCAATACACGTAATCCCCAATCAAAGGGGCATCTTTAAATCCCTGTAATGACCCGTAGCCTGGGTCAGTGAACCACACAGTGCCATCACTTTTGACCACAACATCGTTAGGGGAGTTAAATCGCAGGCCGCGCCACTCATCTACTACCGTTTCAACATGGCCCCTCTTAAAGTCCATGCGGCTAATCCGGGCTGGCGTCGCTTTGGTTCCCTGCTCGCAAGTTACCAACCGCCCTTCACGATCCAGAGTCATTCCATTAGCCATGTTAGAGCAATCAGAAATAATCGTCGCGGCTTCCGAGTCCAAAGGGAACTGATCGCAGTTTAGAGAAATTCTTTTGATAGCAACCTGTTTAGACCCGGCTATAGGAACATCGCTGCTTACCGGAGTTGTAGTAAAGTAAAGCGCCTTCTCATCTTTGGCGTAGACAGGCCCTTCATGAGCGTTAGTTTCAATTACCGTGTAGAAATGCGGGTCATCTCCCAAGACCTCGTAAAACTCTTCGGAATAGACGAGGAAATGACCATCGTCGGTTTTGCAGTGCGGGTTGGAATTGTTCACCGGGAACTCCTCTCTGTAACATTATGAACTTCCGCAGCCGAACCATACTAGCCTTTACCTGAGAAATGCAAGATTCGCCCGCCCCTTGCCTCACTATGGTGTCGCCTCTTCGGGGAATGACTCGTCTATTGAGATTAACTTTCCAAGTCGTGTAGAAAACGCGATAGCGGGAGTCAAGCGGTGTCGAATTGTCAAAGACATGTCGCGACTGACCAAAGAGGGGATATCGGATATGGTGATGGAGATAGCCTGTGGATTACACAATCTCCGAGTTAGTTGTCGTCATCCGTTGCTCTCTTTTGATCTGTTTCAATTCGCTGCTTCTCCTTAAAACCGATAATGTCTATCACTCTTTCCGTGATTTCTTACTCTTTCTTGGCTTTTCAGTTTTCTCCCTTGTTTTTGTTATGCAGGAGATTACGAAATTTTTTCCGTCGGCATCCTGTTTGTCATAAAAATCGCTCACGCTCAACCTCGCACCCGGAAACAACGTACCTCCTATTCTGAATTTCCAAGTTTTGAGAAGAGGCAATTTAGTACATTTCGCCAAGATAAGTCCAACATTCTGGGAGCAAACAATATTGCTTCCCCAAAGGCCATAATCCGACCCAATCTCTTTTGTTGTTTTATCTTTCTTTTTCGCCTCTTCAACAAGTTTATCGGCATCTACCGAAGACAACGGTCTGGCAACATGGAATTTTCGATACTCATAGCGTTCGATGAATTCTGTTTCAGTTAAAATGTGGCTTCCCTCTGGCGTGTGGTCCAAATATAATTGTTCGCCCGTGTGAGGATCCTTGGTCAGGGCAAGGAGGGCATGCGAGGCGGGAGCAGTTGTCTTTCTGCCTGAAAGGATTCTATCCAACTCTCTAACGCTTTCACTAGCTGCCTTACTTGCGCTGCTCTTGACGTAGGCATACCAGCTTTTTGTGCTTATTGTGGCAGGGAGGGGAAGTATTACATCGCCTGGCCTTACGTCATCAAATGAGTTAGGTAATAATTGGTCAAAAGGATAACCAGCATCGAGCGATAACAGGAGCCGATCCAGCCATTCTTTCTGTTTCTGAGCTTCCAAGGCCAAAGTGTTCCAGAGATCATCGATCCATTTCTTCAGGTCCTTGTTAGTGTTGCTGTCATGGTCATTCCTCTTTCTATTCCCACCCCATCCGCAGGTGCATCCTGCAGGGTGATTGTGAGCATTACACATTCCTCTCTACCTCCTTTTTAGTTTGCCCAACGGGTCGCGGATGAGCAGAGGGCGCGAGACCTTCTGCTCAATCCGCATTGTTTGACCGCTTGCGCTTTGCTCCGAAGGAGCATCGAGCGCGGCGGTGATAGTTGCAAAGTAACGGCGCACGCGACGATTCGCCGCGCTCGGAGGAGGCTCATCCGCGACCCGTTCGACCGACCGCGAACTTACCCCCTGATGAGCCGACCGGCGCGCGACTCCGGTCGGTCGAACGCCAGCATCACCGTCCCGCCCGTTGATGTTGATCGGAGAAGTGAATCCGCAGACTGACAACAAAGCGCGACGGGCGGGTACGGTGGATGCGGAAGTTAGAGTCTTGTTGTCCGTCTTCTCTCTTCCGTTGTTGACTCTTTACGATCTACGTCGAGCCTTCCATCGTCGTGCGTTCTTCTCTTCGTCGTTCAACAGTCGAGAGCTAACCTGCTCCTGATCAAGTCTCACGTTGTCGAGTTCTTCTCTTCGTCGTTCCAACATCGTGCGAATCATTTTCCAGTCGAACCATAAGTTGTCGCTGGCTTCCTCTAACTGCCCGGCGTCAGCGGGCGGCGGAACGGCACTGAGGGATAATATGATATTTGCTTCCGCCGCTCCGTTGCACGCCATTGTTAGGCGGCGTCACTGAGTCGGACAGTCTTTCGGCACTATGCTCAACTCGTGCAGATCCAAGTGAAAAGAGCGCATCAAAAACACCTTAGAGAACCTTGTAGAAAATTGCTCTGACAGCAAATCTTGATCTATTTCAAAATGATTTGAAGGGACACCTGTATCCGCAACAATCAATAACCAAACCTCATTGCATTTTGAGAGATAATCTGGAAGTTGCTTCTCTTTGATCTCAATTTTCCCTCGAACTCTCTCTACCGACATATGTGGTACAACGTAGCCATAGGATGGTCCCCAAATCTCATAACCAGGATTATCAACCATCTGGAAATCTATTTTCTTGACCTGCCTTGGAAACTCAAGCCCTAGCCTTCGATGCCGCCACTCCTCAATCTGATACCACAATCCATCATCTCGGTTTGAAAGAAGATGCATCAAAGCATCTTGAACAACTCTTGCGATTGAATCTGCAATTAGTTGTACCTCTTTCTTTCTGTATGTAGTCACATCTTCAAAGTCAACCGACAGCCAGAGTTTCTCTGATGAGATGCCAGAGTGTAGTTGCCATGCCTTATCTACGATCTGAAATTGAAGTGCTTCTTGCGCATGTGGTTCGAGACCCGATATTTCTCCTAAGGTGCGATAGATTCTAGTGTGCTCAATGCCAACAGCCCTATCGCCCAGACGTATGATGAGATCCGGCCTGTCATCATGGATAACATCTTCAGGTAAGCTCTTGAAATAAGTACGTAAGAATAGCTCAAGGTCAGATACTTGGCTATTTCGCTCTTGTTTCATTGCTTTCATAGTAGCCTACTTCCCACAGACGCCTAACGCTCCGCGTCAGCCGGTGCGCGCCGAACACTGGCCGAAGCATGAAAAACCCGCTTCGCGCACTCGGCTGCACGCGATTGTTAGGCGGCTCTTGGCGCTGGATTGCTCAGTCCGAACTCTACCAGCGTTGCTACCTCTCCACAACTAGAAGACCTATCCGTCGAGATGCGGGTCAACTGCTTCGAGCATTGTAATTGCCTTTCGCAGCGCATCGCAGGCGTCCTTGACGTCCGCCCGATTATTGCGGCTTTGGACAGCGGTCATGGCATCGGTCGCGATCGCGGCGAGGACCTTTGCGGCGTCTGGCAGGATCAATGGCTCGATGGCTCGACGAACTTCTTCTACCACCTCGCTCACCTGGCCTTGCCGACCGTATAAGGTCCGAAGCTGATCGACATAGGAATTCTCCCAGATCGTTGGCATCTGATTCCTCCTTTGACTGTGGTTCTTAGCATCGCATTCCGTGATCTCACATTTAGGCCGCCTAACAAGTCATTCTACAGTTTCTGTATATCTCCCCGACCTTCACAGGCTCTCAGCCTCCTTTGCGCGATCACCCGTTCTATTTATTGTGGTCGCTGGCCGATGACGCGGCTTCCCTCATCGCTCTTTATTCTGATCGCTCGCTTGTACGCTCCGCCCGAAAAGGCGATCAATTGTCAACGAAACCAGAACGTTATCAATAGTTATGCCGTCGGGCCTGAGTTGCCGGATCTCTTGACAAGGCTCTTTGCCGCCTTATTTTCATCTTTCTGTTTATGCGGTTTGATTTAGAAAGCATCGAGGTACTTCAATCCCGATCCGGTGTTGAACAGCACGACTCTTTCATCGCGACTCACCAATCCGCTTTCGATCAATCGCACGAGCGCAGGCAGACACGCCGCACCTTCGGGGGCGACGAACATTCCTTCTGTCGAGCCGATTTCTTTCACTGCCTGGAGAAGCTCTTCATCGCTCACATCGATTGCCGTGCCGCCGCTTTTTCTCAGTATGTCGAGCATCAGAAAATCGCCTATCGCTCGCGGGACTCTAAGGCCCGATGCGATGGTGTGCGCGTCTTTCACCTCTTCGGCTGACGATGCGCCTGCGGCAAACGCGCGCACAATCGGCGCGCAGCCCGCGGCCTGCACCGTTATCATTCGCGGGCGATGGCTTGTGATCCAGCCTATCTGTTCCATCTCGTCAAACGCTTTCCACATTCCTATCAGCCCCGTCCCTCCGCCTGTCGGATAAAGAATCACGTCAGGCAACTTCCATCTGAACTGTTCGGCCAGTTCATAGCCCATCGTCTTTTTTCCTTCGATGCGATAAGGCTCTTTGAGCGTGGAAACATCGAACCAGCCTTCCCGGTCTTTGCGCTCGGCGACTATGCGACCGCAATCGGTTATGAGTCCATCGATCAATTCGACATTCGCGCCTGTCTGCTGACATTCCACGATGTTGGCTCTCGGTGTATCTTTCGGCATGAAAATATATGCTTCGAGTCCTGCGAGCGCGGCATAAGCTGCAAGCGCGCCCGCCGCATTTCCCGCCGACGGAACCGCGAGTTTTTTCGCGCCCAACTCTTTCGCCATCGAGACTGCTACGGCCATGCCTCGCGCTTTGAATGAGCCGGTCGGATTGAGCGATTCATCCTTTATATAGAGACCGCGCATCCCGATTTTATCCCCAAGCCGCCGCGCATGAATCATCGGCGTCATACCCTCGCCAAGTGTGAGGCGATTTTCTTCGCGCTCTACCGGCAGCACTTCGCAGTAACGCCACAGTGTGGATTCACGCAAGGGGAGGGAATCGCGCGTCATAGTCGCTTTCGCGCGGTCGAGATCATAAGCGACCAGCAGCGGTTTGCCGCAGTCGCACAGGTTGAGAAGCTGGCCCGATTCATACTGCTTCGAGCAGGATGAGCAATAAAGATGGGTTACGTTCAATCAAAATCTCCTATGGGAACAGTTTTCAGTTTTCAGTTTTCAGTTTTCAGTTGCTTTATTCTGACTCGTGGCTTCTGGCCCTCGGCTCCAGATTTTTCAGAAGAGACTTTCACATGTTCGACCAACATACCCAAAACCGTCGAAAAGCTGAAAACTGAAAACTGAAAACCGTCCTACGTTGTGAGGCGGCTGTAAATGCCCGGCAATCGTTCGGGCAGACTCAGCACGTCATCTATTATGGTGTAGCCGACTTCGCCGTACATGTCTTTAAGCTGGTCTTCAGACTCGCGATCAATCGTTATGCAAAACGGCGTGATCCGTTCGAGCCTCGATTGCTGAAGCGCGATGCGTGTGTCTTCGCGCGCATAACGACTGTCGCCATAGTCGTGATCATAAGGTCTGCCGTCCGACAAAATGATAAGCAATTTCGTGCGCGCTTCCTGCGCGGCGAGCCGCGTCGTCGCGTGACGGATAGCTGCGCCCAGCCTCGTATTGTTCTGATAGGTGATGCCGCCTATGCGTCGCTCGATTTCATGTGAGTAGGATTCGGAAAAATCCTTGAACACATAAAACTTGACGTTGCGGCGGCCTTCGCTCGTGAAACCCTGCATCGAGTAAGCGTCGCCGACGGCTTCCAATGCCTCGCTCATCAGGACGAGTCCCTCTTTTTCTATGTCGATTATTCGCTGACCGGGCTGCGTGTAGGGTTGATTCGGATTGCGGCTTATAGTCCTCGCCGTCGAGCTTGACATATCGAGCAGAAACGATACGGCGACATCGCGCTCGCGGCGAAGCTTGCGGGTGTAGAGGCGATCATCGATCAATCCGGTGCTGCGCTTGTCGAGCGCGTAATCGATAACGGCCTGAAGATCGAAGTCCTCGCCATCGATTTCTCCGCGAATGCGGCGCAGGTTTTCTGGTCGCAGCAGTTGAAACTGATAACGCACCGATGAAATGACCCCGGCGTAGCGCGTGCGAACCATCTCGACGAATGCGCGTGAGCCGCGCACGCCTGTGCGTTCGATTATCCGGCACCAGCGCGTGCGATAATCGGCAAGCTCGCGATCCCACTCGTCGTAATAAAAAGCGAGGTCGCCTTTTTCCAAATCCTGCTCGACGGACTGCCCGCCGTTTAAGCGATTGATCATCTCCTGATCGGGCAGCGCATCCTGCGGGCGGGCCGATGACCAGAAACTCAGCACGTCCTCGCTTACTTCCATCTGATGGCCCTCATCCTGTTCGCCGTCGGGGTCGGCCATCGCATCGTCGCCCGCGTTTTGCCCTTCGCCCTCATCGCCTTCCTGATTCTCGGCGTCGGATTGAGCGGGCTGCTCGGTGAAGAAACCGTATACTCGCCGCGTCGCCGCGAGTGAGTCTGCGACCGAGGCGTCAGGCTGAAAGATGAGGTCATAGAAAATCTGTTCGATCTCGCGGACGAAGTAAGGCCACGCGAGGCTCGTCTCTTCAGTCGCTCCGCCGCACAGCGCGACCTGAAAAAGAATCTCGATGGGTATCATTTCTTCAGGCAGTTTGAAGATGCTCGGACGGCGCTCGACGAGCCGTTCGCGGACGAAATCCAGATCGCGCCTTATCCCGCGATATTTATTTCTCAGCAGAAAATCTATGCGCCCGTTTTCAATCGTGGTGAACAATCTGATAGCAAGCTCGCGATTCGGATACAGGCTTATGACCAGGAGGAAATCGATTGATTGATCGGCGTCCTTCTTCGATTTTGGGTCATCAGGATTTCTGTTTTTGAAAAAGCTTCGCGCGTCGGCGAGCGCAGCCAAAAGGTCGGGAGTATCTGCCTGATAGGTGTCGAATTCTATCTGTCCCGCGGCGTGCGCGGCCAGGACTTTGAACAGTCGAAAATTATTATCCTCGCTTTCGAATTCCGAAACGGAAGACGGCAGATAAATCGTCTTCCCGTCGCCTATCTTCGCTTCATCAGGCACGTTCGCCAGCGAAGAGACATTGAGCGCGCGGCCCGTGAGTCCTTCGGCGTAGAGCCTCAACGTGTGCGCGACGGCATCAAGCATCAGCCCGCCTTCGACGCGAAAGAGGGCTTCCTGACTGGCTTTCGATTCGAGCGCGTAATAAGCCTGAATGCGGCGCGAACTGTCCTTGTTGTCACCGATGCCGCGAATCGCCCAGTCGCGGAACTGAGCAATCGTTGCGGCGGCCAGCGCGATGGGGCTTGCTTTGAAGCATTCGACTGCGGCCATTGTGTTCGATTCGGCTATCTGCTCGACTACTTCGAGTGTGGCCGAGATGACCTCGGCTCGTTTCGACACTCCAGCGCGCGAGGCAAGCTCGGTGATTATCTGCGGGCTTGATTTCATGAAGTGATAGCTTGCGGCATTGCCCTGAAGCGCGACACGGCGGGCGAGCGCCGTCCATCGCTCGAATGACTGACAACCTGCAAGCGCCAGCACGCAGCCTGCGGCCTTGAAATACTGGAGCGCGACTCCGCCGCTTCGCTCAAGGTATTCTTCGGTCACGTCGAAGAGACGGTTGAGAGACGCTTGCTCTATGGCGGCGACCATCTGAGGAAGCTCTGAAAAAAACTCAGACGCGGTGCTGCCCGACCTGAAAGCAAACGATGCGGTGAGCGAGAGCGCGCGTTTTCGAATACTCTCATCCTGCGATTTGAGCCGCGATATGACATCAGGCGCGGCGGCCAGAAGATCATTGCTGTGCTTGACCGAGTGGCGCGCGAGCTCAAGGCAGATATGAAGCACTTCGGCGGTGTCTTCCGGGTCTCCGATGGTTTCGATTATTCGGGGCGCGGCCTTGAAGCTCTCAAGCGCGGTGTTTGCTGAAAGAGCGGACTGCTTGTTGACCAGTTTGAGGACTGGTGAGCGAAAGGCAAATCTGATGGCTTCAAGCGTTTGAGGAGTTGATCGAATGAAATCAGCTGCGGTATCTGCGCTTGTGGCCGAAAGTCGTTTGCAGATTTCGCCCCACACTCTCAGGTCGCCCGATTCGACCATGCGGGAGACTTCCGGGGCAGCGCGCAGCATATCCATGGCGAGTCGCGGATTGGATGCGGCAAGGGTGATGCCGATCTCGGTGGCCAGAGCGACCCGTTCGTAGGGCAGGGTGATTATTCGCTTGATTAGGCCGTCCAGCCCTGGCGCATCTTTGAGATGATTGCGGAGTTGTTTATTTATTTCTTTCTCCATCGGATCCATTTCACGGATGATAACAGAATTTTGAACGAAGCAAAGAGGGCGGAAAAGGGGCAGAAAAGCATTTTGAGATAATTTTGAGAATTTCTTAATCGAGTCTTAAAGACTTGTTGGCGGTGTATGTGGCATAAGGCTAAATGGGTTATTAGAAAATCGGCCCGCCTGTGCTTTACGAGTCGCGTGCAGAGGCGGGGCCGGTTCGAGCGCGCTGACAGGTTGACCCTCGCAATCGCCGGACGGGAAGCGGCCAGCCTTCAGCGCGCTCACTATCTTTACTGGCATCATTCCACACGGCATCCTGGCATTTCCCATCTGATGAAAGTAAAAGCGGCTATTTGCAACTGGAGAGTTCCTGTTTCATCCCTCCATCCTTCGCTTAGGGTTCTATATTTGTCAGAGGAGAAAAAGGAAAGCTCGCAATGCCCTAGTCTAAGTTCCTCCCGAGTATGGCATCGCAGTTGACTCTGGGTGGAATAAGGGGTATGTTTGCCGCCGCTTCTAAATTTCTAGCATCAGGAGGATTTTATGAAAATAGATAGATTTGTAAAGACGATGCTTGTCGTGATTGCTGTTCTATTGGCTTTGAACTGTGCAGTCGGGCTTCGAGGTACGGCTGACGCGCAAAGCAGTGGCGCAAAGTTCGGGTACATACATATTGGTGATGAGATTCTGTTGTCGGGGACGGTTGGGCAGAGGGACGAGGTATACGGAATGGCGGTATATGATTTAAGGAATGGAAATATGTGGGGATTTCCTATACTAAGCCCCCACCCCCGTCCAAGTCCGAGGTATAATCCTGTATACTTGGGAACATTTGATTTTTCGGCTTTGGACAATCCAGTTCGGAAGTAGGCTAAGCCTAGGCCGAGTTGAGTCTGGAAGATCGCCCCGCTAGGTGTTTCCCGGAGAGAGCACCACTCGACGCGCTCCAGGATAAATCTCCTTCTCAAAAAATCTCGCTTGCGCTATATCTTTCCCTGTATAATAATGAATGAGCATTCATTCATTTTCTCACATGAGGCGGACATGGCATCGACACGGAGAGCATCGCAGGGCAGGGAAAAGAGCAACGGCAAGTATGAAGCTATTCTTCGCGCTGCGATAAAAGTTTTTGCGAGGAACGGATTTTTCAACTCGAAGGTTTCCGATGTGGCGGGCGAAGCGGGTGTGGCCGACGGGACGGTTTATCTCTACTTCAAGAACAAAGACGACATTCTGGTTTCCATATTCAACAACTACATGGAAGACGCTCTCGCAAAGGGGCGAGCCAGACTGTCCGATATCGAAGACCCTGTGGAGAAACTGCGCAGCATCATTCACGCGCATCTGGACGGGCTGGGTCGCGACCGCGATCTGGCGGTGGTTTTTCAGGTGGAGTTGCGCTCATCTACGAAATTCATGGAGCAGTTTTCGGCGACGAAAGTGGCTGAGTATCTCGAACTCATACGCAGCGTCGTAGAAGAAGGACAACGCAAAGGGGCATTTCGCAAAAAGCTCAATACGCAGATCGTGGCGAAGGTTCTTTTCGGTATGCTCGACGAAATGGCTACCAACTGGGTGTTGAGCAAAAAACGTTACAGCCTCACGTCGACAGCCGATACGGTCATCGATGTTTTTCTCAATGGCATATCGCGTCCATAGAATCGGAGAAGCCTTATGGCGACTGACCCGGAGACTCTCAACGAATTATTCAATCGCGCTGTGGAGCGTTATAGCGAAGACGAATTTCTGCGATTCAAATCGGGCGACGAGTGGAAGTCGCTCACCTTTGGCGAGACGGCGCGACAGGTGCGCGGGCTTGCGTTGGGGCTGGGCAGTCTGGGTCTTGGGCCTGCGGACAAAATCGCCATCTGGTCTGAAAATCGCCCTGAGTGGAATTTCGCCGATCTTGCCACTCTCGCAATCGGCGCGGTCGATGTTCCGATCTATTCGACGCAATCGCTCTCTCAGGTTCGATTCATACTGGCGGATTCAGGCGCGCGCGCGATTTTTGTATCTTCGACCTTTGCTGCTGAAGCGATTAGTTTGAAGAAAGAGCTTCCGGCGCTTGAGTGGGTGATATCGTTTGATGAGATGGGGAACGAAGACGGGATAGTAGGAATCGGCGAGATAGAGACAAAAGGCGTGACATCGTTTCAGGAGCAGCCTGATCTTTACGACGATGTGTGGAAAACGGTTGTGACGGATGATCTGGCCACGCTGATTTACACATCCGGGACTACGGGCGAGCCTAAGGGAGTGATGCTCACGCACAAGAACCTCGTCGCTAACGTCCTGAACAGCTATCGCTGGCTCAAACTTGAGGGCAGGCGCGAGGTTGGGCTGACCTTTCTGCCTTTTTCGCACATCTTCGAGCGCGGAGTGTGGTATCTCTACGCTCACACAGGCTCGGTCGTCGTTTATGCCGAGAGCATAGATACTGTGGCGAAGAATCTCGCTGAAGCGCGCCCGACTGTTATGACGAGCGTGCCTCGACTGTTTGAGAAAATATACGCGCGCATCATCGAGCGCGGTATGAGCGGCAGTTGGATCAGGCGAATGATTTTTTCGTGGTCGCTCGGCGTGGGCCGCAGATGGGCGATGCGCACAGATCGAGGCGAGAGCGTCGGGCTGAGGCTGCGGATTGAGCATCGGATAGCGGACGCGCTGGTCTTCAAGAAATGGCGTGACGCTGTTGGAGGACGCATTCGTTGTTTCATATCGGGCGGCGCGGCTCTCGCGCCTGACATAGCTTATTTCTTTGCGGGCGCAGGGCTGCCGATACTTCAGGGATATGGCCTGACGGAAACTTCGCCGACGATTTCCTGCAATACTGAAGAGCGCAACCGCATTGGAACCGTCGGACGGGTGATCGACAATGTGTCGGTGAAGATTGCCGAAGACGGCGAGATACTGGTCAAGGGCGACATTGTGATGAAAGGGTACTACAATCGCCCTGAAGAAACGAGCGCCGTTTTGACCCAAGACGGGTGGTTCAGAACAGGGGACATCGGCTACCTTGATAAAGACGGTTTTCTCGTCATCACTGATCGCAAGAAAGAACTCATCAAGACGAGTGGAGGAAAGTACATCGCGCCCCAGCAGATCGAAAGCCTGATCAAATCGAGCCGCTTCGTATCACAGGTCGTCGTCGTGGGTAACGGGAGAAAATTCGCTTCGGCCCTGATCGTGCCAAACAAGGAGATGCTCCGAAGCTATGCTGGACTCAAGGGAATTCGTTACTCGGACGAAAAAGAGTTGCTTTTGGACGCGAGAGTGATCTCGCTCTTTGAGCGCCAGGTCGATAAAAGCACGGGGGGACTGGCTAAGTTTGAAAAGATAAAGCGAGTGGCACTGCTTGACAGTGAGATGACGGTTGAGGCAGGCGAACTGACGCCTACGCTCAAACCGCGACGGCGCGTCATCGAGCAGAAGTACGCGGATGTGATAGAGAGGCTCTACGAAGAGAGCCGGGAGATGGCTGTCGTTTGACGAAACAGATGGGGGGAGACAGGGTGAAAAGGATAAGCAAAGCAATGGTGCTTGGCGCAGGGACGATGGGCGCGCAGATAGCAGCCCACCTGGCGAACGCGGGTGTTGAAGTTTTGCTGCTCGACATCGCGCCCACTGCATTGACTGAGCAGGAACAGAAGAAGGGGCTGACGCTTGAGAGCCGTGCGGTGCGCAATCGAATAGCCAACCTCGGCCTTGATGCGGCTAGCCGAATAAAACCGGCTGCCTTCTTTTCGCCCGCAAAAAAGAGTCTGATAACGACAGGGGATTTTGAGGATGATCTCAATCGGGTGAAAGAAGTTGACTGGGTGATTGAAGCGATAGTTGAAAAGCTCGATGTGAAGCGGGAGCTTTTTTCAAAGGTGGATAGTTTTCGGAGGCCGGGTACTATCGTCAGTTCCAACACCTCTGGATTATCGATCAGCGCGATGGCGGAAGGGTTATCGGAAGATTTTCGCCGTCATTTTTTAGGCACGCACTTTTTCAATCCTCCTCGATATCTCAAACTCGTCGAACTGATTCGAACGCCTGACACGATGCCTGAAGTCGTGAGCTTCGTGGCGGACTTTTGCGACCGCAGAATGGGAAAGGGAATCGTCTACGCGAAAGACACTCCGAATTTCATAGCCAATCGTATAGCCGCGTTCAGTTCGCTAAATGCTATTCGAGTGATGATCGAAGACGGCTACACTATAGAAGAAGTCGACGCGATGACTGGCCCCTTGATTGGTCGCCCCAAGTCTGCCTCGTTCAGGACTACGGATATCGTCGGATTGGATACGTCGCTTTACGTGGCGGAAAATCTCTACGAGGCGGTTCCTGAAGATGAGCAGCGTGAGATGCTGCGCCCGCCTGACCTGCTTCGCGATATGGTCAAACGAGGATGGACAGGCAACAAGGCGGGGCAGGGTTTTTACAAAAAGCAGAGAGGCGAAGGCGGAAAAACCGAATACCTCGCGCTGGATTATGCGACGATGGAGTACCGGCCTTCGCAAAAGGTGAAATTCCCATCGATTGAAGCTGCGAAAGGTATCGAAGACACAGCCGAGCGTATCAGGGCACTTGTGTACGGGAAAGACCGTGTGGGCGAATTCTTATGGAAGACTGTGAGCCGCAATCTTATTTATGCGGCCAATCGCATTCCTGAAATATCAGACGACATCGTGAATATAGATAACGCCGCGCGTTGGGGCTTCAATCACGAGCTTGGCGTCTTCGAATTGTGGGACGCGATAGGCGTCGAGAAATCTGTCGAGCGAATGAAGCAGGAAGGCTTGAGCGTTCCGCCTCTCGTTGAGAAGTTGTTTGCCTCGGGCAGGAAGTGCTTTTACGAGCAACATGGGGGCAGGACTTTTTATTTTGATTGCGCGAGCGAGGATTACAAAGAAATTGAGCCGCAGTCGGGTGTGACTATTCTTAAGTCGGTCAAGGATCGGACAGGCGTAGTCAAAAAGAATACTGCGGCATCGCTCATCGATCTGGGCGATGGAGTTACGTGCCTTGAGTTTCATTCGAAGATGAACGCGATAGGCGGCGACACAATCGCTATGATGAATTACGCGGTGAAGGAAGTAGATCAGAACTTCGAGGCTCTTGTTATCGGTAATCAGTCGGAAAATTTTTCAGTCGGGGCTAACATCATGCTCCTGCTGCTCGGCGCGCAGGAGGGAGAGTGGGACGAGATCGCGCTGTCGGTTCGTCAGTTCCAGAATGTGAATATGTCTCTGCGATATTCCGCGAAGCCTGTTGTCGTGGCGGTGCAGGGAATGGCGCTTGGCGGCGGATGCGAGGTAGCCTTGCACGCAGACAGAGTACGCGCCGCAGCCGAAACTTACATGGGGCTTGTCGAAGTCGGAGTTGGGTTGATACCGGGCGGCGGCGGCGTTAAGGAAATGGTGCTGAGAGCGGTAGAGGATGCGCTGCCTGATGAAGATATTTTCCAGAGGATCAGAAAAGTTTCAGAGACGATAGCGATGGCCAAAGTGGCGACTTCAGCGGTTGAAGCGGCTGAGATAGGTTTTTTACGCGCGACCGATCCTATCACTATGAACAGGGATCGTTTGATTGAGGACGCGAAGCAGACGGCGCTGGCTATGGTCAGAGAAGGGTATGAGCCTTCTTTGCCGCGAACGGATATTCCGGTTCCGGGGGAACCTGCGCTTGCTGCGATCAAGCTGGCGATTCACATGATGGTGCGAGGCAACTTCATCAGTGAATACGATGGCCATGTCGCATCGAAGCTGGCGTATGTGATTTGCGGTGGCAACCTGTCGCGGCGGACTCTGGTTTCAGAGCAATACCTTCTCGACCTCGAACGCGAAGCTTTCGTTTCGCTTTGCGGCGAGCGTAAGACTCAAGAGCGGTTGCAATATATGCTCAAGACCGGCAAACCGTTGAGAAACTGATCCACCATTTTTATTTTTAAGAATAGAAGAGTCTGATAACGAAATCTATGGCTCTCAGTTGCCTTTGATTGTGAGAGGAGGGTTGAAAGATGAGAGATGCTTTAATAGTAATGGCCTTGAGGACGGCTGTTGGCAAGGCTCCGCGCGGCGCTTTGAAAGACGCACGGCCGGATGATATGGCGGCTGAAGTCATTCGCGCTGTTGTCGAGAGAACTCCTGGCCTCAAACCTGAAATGATCGAAGATGTGATTCTCGGTTGCGCAATGCCTGAAGCAGAGCAGGGAATGAATGTTGCCCGTCAATCAGCATGGCTCGCTGGCATTCCTAAAGAGGCATCTGCCGTGACGATAAATCGTTTCTGTTCTTCAGGGCTTCAGGCAATAGCTTTTGCTGCCGAGCGGATCCGATGCGGCTGGGCTGATTGCATGATCGCAGGCGGCACTGAAACGATGAGCCTCATACCGATGGGCGGACACAAAATCGTTCCGAACCCGACTATAGTCGATACGTGGCCCGATTACTTCCTCAATATGGGATTGACGGCTGAGAACCTCGCGCAGAAGTACTCAATCTCGCGCGAAGATGCCGATACGTTCTCGCTTCACAGCCATCAGAAAGCTTATGATGCCATCTCATCAGGCAAATTCAAGGATGAGATCGTCCCGCTCAAAATCAAAACAGTAGAGCTTGGAGAGAATGGAAAACGAGTGACACGCGAAACCGTGTTCGAAATCGATGAAGGGCCGCGCGCAGACACTTCTCTCGAAGCTCTGGCGAAACTCAAACCTGCCTTTCACTCGCAAGGCACTGTAACTGCCGGCAATTCTTCTCAGACATCCGACGGCGCTGCCGCCGCTCTTGTGATGTCTGAAGAGAAGGCAGGAGAAATTGGGGCCACGCCTGTCGCGAAGATGATCGCTTATGCTACGGCGGGTGTCTCGCCCGATATCATGGGCATAGGCCCTGTCGCGGCGATTCCTAAGGCTCTTCGCATGGCTGGCCTTGATCTGAAAGATATCGGACTTATCGAACTCAACGAAGCGTTCGCCGCGCAGGCTCTTTCCGTGATCAAAGAGCTTGGCCTCGATCAGGAAAAGGTGAACGTCAATGGCGGCGCAGTCGCCCTGGGCCATCCGCTTGGCTGCACCGGAGCCAAACTCACTGCGACGCTCATTGCCGAAATGCGAAGACGCGGCGAACGCTTGGGAATGGTAACGATGTGTGTCGGCGGCGGAATGGGCGCTGCCGGCATTTTTGAACTGATTGAACATTGATCGCGCATTACTGGAAAAGGAGAACCGCTATGACAAGCTATGCAGAAGGAAAGAGGGTTCTTCAGGGCGGCAGTTTTCTTCTCGAAGACCACGTTCCTGAAGATGTTTTTACTCCCGAAGACCTGACCGACGAGCATAAGATGATCGGTCAGACGGCTCACGAATTCACGGAGAAAGAAATCCTTCCGCTCGACGCTGAGATCGAGGCGAAGGATTATAAACTCACGCGAGAGCTACTCAGAAAAGCGGGCGAGCTTGGGTTGCTTTCAATAGATATTCCTGAGAAATACGGCGGGGCCGGACTGGACTTGCTGGCTTCTCTGGTCTCAGCCGAGAATATGTCAGGTCAGGCGTCTTTCAGCGGGTCGCTTGGCGCACACACGACTATCGGCACGCTGCCTATAGTTTATTTCGGCAATGAAGAGCAGAAGAAAAAATATCTGCCGCGCCTTGCCACTGCCGAACTTGTCGGCGCTTATGCTCTCACCGAATCAGGCTCAGGCTCGGACGCTCTGGCCGCTAAGACTAAAGCTGTGCTTTCGGAAGATGGCAAGCACTATATCCTAACTGGTCAGAAGATGTGGATAACCAACGCGGGCTTTGCGGATGTCTTCATCGTCTTCGCTAAGGTTGATGGCGACAAGTTCACTGCGTTCATCGTAGAGCGAACATTTCCGGGAGTATCGGTTGCGCCTGAAGAACACAAGATGGGGCTTCACGGCTCTTCGACCTGCGCTGTAAATCTTGAAGAGGCGCGCATCCCTGTCGAAAACGTCCTGGGCGAGATAGGCAAAGGCCATCAAATCGCTTTCAATATTCTAAATATTGGCCGATTGAAACTCGGCGTCAGTTCCATAGCGGGCGTCAAGCGGCTCAACACGATTGCCGTCGAGTACGCCAGACAACGCAACCAGTTCGGCGTGCCTATCTCGTCCTTCGGACTGATCAAACACAAGCTCGCGCAGATGGCCATACTTGGTTATGTTTCCGAGTGCATGATGTACCGCACGGTCGGGATGATCGAGACTGCGATGGCGACGATTGATCGCGATGATCCGAGGCAGGCGCTCAAAGCCATCGAGAGTTACGCCATCGAATGCTCGATCATGAAAGTTTTCGGCAGCGAAATTCTTGCCTACACGACTGACGAGGCAGTGCAGGTCTTCGGCGGCAACGGCTACTCGAAGGATTATCCGGTCGAGCGCGCTTATCGCGATGCCAGAATCGCCCGCATATATGAAGGCACGAACGAAATCAACCGGCTGATCATCTCCGGCCAGATTCTTCGCCGCAGTTCGAAGGGAGAATTGGGACTCTTTCAGGCGGCGAAGAATCTGATGGGAGAAATGCTCTCGCCTTCGATGCCTGAAGACCTGAGCGACGGCGTGTTCGCTCAGGAGAGACAGGCTCTCGCGAATTGCAAGAAGATCGCCATTGCTGCTCTCGGGTCTGCCGCGCAGAAGTACCGCGACAAGGTTCAGGATCAGCAGGAAGTTCTGGCTGCGGCGAGCAACATACTCATTTCGATCTACGGGATGGAGAGCGCGATTCTTCGAACCGAGAAACTGGTCGCTTCACGCGGCGAAGCAGCCTGCCGCAATCAGATCGATGCGACTCGCGTTTTTGCCAACGATGCGGTTCAGCACATCGAAGCGGAAGCCAAGACCGCTCTTGCCGCGATGTCCGAAGGCGATGAATTACGGATGATGCTGGCGACCTTGCGCCGCTTCACGAAATTCATCCCGGTCAACACAGTCGCTCTGCGCCGCCAGATAGCAGACTCGCTCGTGGAAGCAGGCCGATATAATCTGTGAAGCAGATGTTAGATGTTGGATGTTAGATGTTAGTCCCTGCTCAGGCAGCAGCGTTGTCTTTCCAATCGGGCCTCTTACTAACATCTGATATCTGACATCTGGCATCATCCCAAAACATGAGAATTCACAGAATCAGTGTACCCACTCCTTTTTATGTCGGCCCGGTCAATGTTTATCTCATTGATGAAGAGCCTCTGACTTTGATCGATGCAGGGCCGCGGACGGACGAAGCGATTGCTTCGCTCCGTTCAGGTCTTGCTCGACTGGGGCGGAGACTTTCCGACATAAAACGCATCGTCGTCACACACGCGCACGCGGATCATTACGGGCTGACGCGACTGATCTGCGAAGAGTCAGGCGCACAGGTGTTCGTTCATTCGTGGGATGCTCGCGCTGTCGCTGATGACGAAGATTATGATGAGTACAGAAAACTGCTCAGTGAAGCTGGCGTTCCGTCCGATATTCTTGAGCGTATGGAAAAAGGCTGGCAGCAGATCACGGATTACGCCGACGCGGTGAGTGATGTGGATATGCTCGAAGATGAAGCCGAGATAGTTTTCGAGCATGAAAGTTTGAAAGTGCTTCACACTCCGGGACACACTCCCGGCTCGATATGCCTCGTTCGAGCGAGCGACAGAACCGTGTTCGCCTCGGACACTGTGTTGAAAAACATCACCCCTAACCCTGTTCTCAATCCTGACCCTATCGACCGCGCGAAGCGATTTCAATCGCTCGGAGAATACCTGGTTTCTCTCTCTCGGCTTCGCGCTATAAGCCCCACTCTTTTGAAGGGAGGTCATGGGGATGATGTGACCGACTTCGAAGAGCATTTCAACCGGATGTATTACTTCCACAGGTCAAGACAAAACAAGCTGATGGGTCTGCTGCCTCGACAGGGAGGGACAGCCTGGGAGATTTCGCTTCTGCTTTTTCCCGACGCTACCAGCTATCACCGTTTTCTCGCTCTTTCCGAGACTGCGGCCCACCTCGACTTCGCAGTTTCGGAAGGTCGCCTCGTCGTTGAGCGCAGGAACGGGCAGGATGTATATTTCCGTCCGTGAATCAGCCCGCGCGATAAACGGCGATCAGGGCTGAATGCTTCTTACAGGAGGCGCTCTTGATGAAGGAAGGCGATGAAGCACATTTCAACCTGTTCGATTATTTTCTTGGCGACAATCGATTGAGCGATGTCGAGGATCGCGCTGCGATTTGGTGGCGCGGCGAGATGATGACTTACCGCCGATTGCGAGAGAAAGCAGAGCTTTGGACTGAGCGATTGTTAAACGAAGGAGTTGGCGAAGGAGATCGAGTAGGCATCCTGCTTTTTGATTCTCCTGAGTTTATAGCTGCGTTTCTTGCCACCGTTCGCATCGGCGCGATAGGTGTTCTGATTAACACTTTCCTGACTGCTGAAGAGGCTCAGTTCATTCTTAAGGATTCAGGCGCGCGGCTTCTCATCACTGAGCCGCCGATGGATGCAAAGGCGAGTGGCAGCAATTTGCCAACTATCATCGTTGATAGAGAGAAGAATGCTTTAATTACAGGAAGCGGCTCCGGTATGCCGAAGGTTTTTACGACAGGTCAAACACCTGCTTTTCTGCTTTACACATCGGGCAGCACAGGGATGCCAAAGGGCGTTTTGCATCTTCATCGCTCCATACCTGTGACTGTTAAGAACTACTCGCGACACATTCTGAAGCTCACGCCGGAAGATCGCCTTTATTCATCATCGCGATTATTTTTTGCTTATGGTTTTGGCAACAGCCTTTCATTCCCGCTTGCGGAAGGAGCATCGGTTATTCTCGATGCGGAGCGTCCCACGCCTCAGCGCATAGCGCGCATATTTGAGGAAGAATCGCCCAGCGTATTTTTTGGCGTGCCTGCGATCTATAACGCGCTGATGGGATTTCATCACGCCGGAAATCCATTGGATGTGTCATCGTTGCGGCTGTGCATTTCAGCGGGCGAGGCGTTACCCTCTAAGGTGTTTGAAGACTGGAAGCGAGAGTTTGGAATCGAGATTCTTGACGGCATCGGATCGACGGAGATGCTTCATATCTTTATTTCGAATCGTGAGGGTGAAGCCGTAGCCGGATCGAGTGGCAGGGTGGTTGAAGGCTATGACGCGAAACTGATGGACGAGGCAGGTGAGCAGATTGCTGAAGGCGAATCGGGAGGTCTTTGGATTCGAGGCGAGAGCGCGACCGCCCTGTACTGGAATCTTCCTGATGTGACTGAAAAAACGATTCAGAATGGATGGGTGAAGACGGGGGATGTTTATCGACGTGATGATTCGGGATGCTTTTTTCACATCGGTCGCTCTGATGACTGCTTCAAGGTGAACGGGCTTTGGGTTTCTCCCGTCGAGGTAGAATCCGTATTGATGGGACATGAAGCTGTCAGCGAAGCTGCCGTCGTTCCATCAGTCGATGAGATGGGACTGGCAACGGGTCGCGCGTGGGTGGTCATCCGAACAGGGGAAGCAGATGAATCAATGAAGGACAGCCTGTTTGCGTATTTGCGCGAGAGGCTTCCTCGATATAAGACGCCTTCGCAGATCGAGTTCATTCAGGAATTGCCGAGAACATCTACGGGGAAAGTGCAGCGATTCAGATTGCGGTCGGGCGGAGGCTGATGAGGGGAAAATCAGTGAAAATATTATTGCGGGCGATGGTCCTATTTTTTATGATCGCTGGATCGTCGGACTTTTCGTGGTTGAACGTGAGCGCCTACTTTCAGGAAGGCTGGTCTGTGGTTCCGCCAATAGCCGGGGGCGGCAAATCAATGGCCATCAATGCTGTCTATTATGAAGGAAGAGAAATATGGGTGGTCGGCGCAGATGGGATGGTTTTGCGCTCGCTCACAGATGGGCGCGACTTCGAAAAAGTAGAGATAGGTATAGACGCGGGATTGAATGATATATACGGGCGGAGGGAGCGACTGTGGATCATAGGCGACGGCGGCGCTCTCGCTATCAGCACTGATGGCGGGAAAAGTTTTGTGAAGAACCCGCAGAGGTCTTACCGCAGAAATAGTGGACAGAATCCTGATTTATATTCAGTGCAGTTCGTCGATAGCGATAAGGGGTACATAGTTGGCGATCAAGGATTGATCCTGGCGTCAACTGATGGGGGTATAAGCTGGCAGGAGCAAGCGAGCGGGTCTGATGCTCAGTTATTCCATCTCTATTTTCGAGGCAAGCGAGGCTGGGTTGTCGGCACTGGTGGAGTCGTGCTTCATACAGACGATGGCGGGCGAAACTGGTACCCGCAACGTTCGGGGGTGAGTGACGATCTGAACAGAGTTTATTTCATTGATGACCGCATCGGACTTGTCACCGGGGACAAAGGGCTTCTGCTGCGCACTGAAAATGGCGGGGCGACTTGGGAGCGTGTGTCATTGAATGTGCAGGAGCCGTTGTTTGGAATAAGCTTCATTGATAAGAGTACAGGATGGGTTGTGGGTTATGGAGGGCGGATCATCCGCACCTATGATGGCGGGAGAAACTGGATCATGCAGGAGAGCGCAACAGAGGGTGATTTGTTTGCGGTGTCATTTTATAAGAATCGCGGCTATGCCATAGGCCGCGGAGGTCTGATTTTGAGATATTACGAAAAGCGATAAAGTGCTGGCATAAAGTACGAGAGAAAAGCGCGTTGCTGTAGAATTTGTTTGTTTCAACAATAGCCTGCCTGAAGAATCAAGCTAAGGATTAATCTGACGACACAAAAAATGTTGACTGTGCGGAATCAGGAGTATAACGCTGGCATATTTCCGCTCTGCTACTGATGTATACAGCCGAGTTGAAATTAGTGGAAAGATAGTTGTTGACTCACTGGACATTTTTTGTTATTTTGCGAGCCTCAATGTTAGTCCACGTTGGCGCGCGGAAATAATGAGCGAGTCGAACGTGCAGATTGAATTGATTTAGATCGGGAAAAACTTCAAAAGGATCCTTGCAGGCAGGCCCCACGATATATCAGAGAGACGGGACTGAATTATGTATGAGCCGTTGGAATCAAGGCCCTTGTCAAGGGAGGAGAGGGAAGGATTGCTGAGATGCAGGCAATCCTCAAGCGGCGAAGAGGCGCGGCGGGCAGAGGTTATATTGCTGTCAGCCGACGGGAAAGCTGCGTCTGAAATAGGCTCTGTGGTCGGTATGCACCCGACGAATGTCAAGAAATGGATACGGAGATTTAACCGGGAAGGGCTGAGTGGAATTCTTGTGAGAAAGAGAGGGCCGCAGGGAGGGCCGCGCCCGCAGTTCAGCAAGGCTCAGATCAACGCGATGGTTGAATTATCGGGAATGGATCCCCGGTCGCTGGGGTTTTCTTTCAAGACTTGGACACCTCAAAAGCTTGCCACTGCTGCTGTCGAGCGGGGGATAGTTGGCAGCATCAGCCATGTGACGGTGAGACAGATTTTGAAACGGCAATCGAAGGTGGATGAGGAAGCGCGTCGCAATGGAGATGTGGCGGAAAGCGATCACTTGGAGATGGGGAGAGCCGAATTAGCGAGGGCGCGATACGAATCGGCGGCCAGTCATTTCAAGAGCATTCTGACGAACAGGGAATTGAGTGCAGATGATGAAGCGATTGTCAGATCGATGTTGAGTCAGGCTCTCGACGAATTGAGCCGATTTGATGAGGCTTATGGTGTGCTTTCGCTATATGAAGATCAGCAGAATCTCTCGACTCTCTCTCTCCACGTTCGCGCTGGGGTCAAGCTCAGGCTGGGATGGTTGTATGGATCGCTGAGAAATTATCCTAAGGCTATAGCCTCGCTCAATGAGGCGATGAAAGTAATGCTCGAAGTGCAGGATACGCTGGGGTTGAGCGAAGTGAACTTTGCGTTGGGAAGGACATATATTCGAATAAATGAATTCAGGATAGCTAGAGACTATCTCCTTAATGCTGTGTATACGCAGAAGGGAGTAATTGATAGAGAGCTACTGGCCCGAATATATGACAGGCTGGGTGCTGTTGATTTTTTTGAGGGTGCATTCTCTAGTTCAAAGGAGAATTATCTAAAGGCGTTGGATCTGGCTGAGGGGAGTTTGGACACAAAGTTGTTGGGGATGATACTGCTAAATTTTGGCACGGCCTGTGATGAAGGCTTTCTGGGCGGATGGAGTGAAGAAGGGGCTGAGTGTGAGAAGAGGGCTATCGAGTATCTTGAGAAGGGAGAGGGCAAGGAGTATTTGGCTATGGCTTATAATAATCTTGCTGAGAATCTCAGATGTGCAGGGTTATGGGATGACGCTCTGGAAAAACTTGAGAAAGCCATAAGCGTAGCAATGGCACATGGGCAGTCTGACTATGAAGCAACGGCGTGTTTGACAGTGGCTGAGATTCTCTGTGCAAGGGGGGAGTATGCGGAAGCTGAGGAGATGCTGAACAGGAATTTTGAGCTATTGGAGGGAAATCCTGACAAGTGGCTGCGGGGTGGTACTATGAGGATACTGGCTAATGTGAAGAGGGGACTTGAGCAGGTGGAAGAGTCCCTGAAGACGTTACGAGGTGCCTTAGCTCTTGCCACTTCAATTGGAGACTTGAATGGAGTATCGCTGGCTCAGATTGGGTTGGCGGAGATTCACTACCAGGAAGGCCGGTATGATCAGGCGAAAGAATATCTGGAATTTGCGAGCAGTCGTTTGCAGGAGGAAAACTCTCTGGCGATTTCCGGGCAGGTTCAGAGGCTTACCGGTCAGGTGATGGCGGCTTTGGGAGGAGAGGCGGAGGCTCGACAGCATCTGGCGCAAAGCATATCTGTTTTCACCACTACGTCGATGCCTTATGAGGAAGCACGGAGTCACTATGAGATGGGGTTGCTGTTGAGGAAATTGAAGGATAGAAAAGGAGCGGAGGCCAGCTTTCTTAAAGCGAAGGAGACCTTTGTAAAGCTCAAGGCGGTTCCTTATCTTAGGTTGACGGATGAAGCTCTGCAATCGCTGCGAGGCGATGAGAGAAAGCAATCAGATGATGTAAGGATAAGGGTTAACGTGCCTAGTGATTTGTTGCTGATGCAAAGGCTCATTGATGCATCTGCTTCAAGGGATCTTCTTGTGCAGGAGCTTGCATCCGTCGTTTGTGAAAACCTTCCAGTTTCTGCCATTATGATTTTCAGGAATGAAGAGGGGAGTAAACAGCAGTTGCTCTCCTTTCAGGGAGTGAGCAAATCAGATGCGGAGGATTTCGTACAACGTGTCGAGTTGCCGTTGCCTGAGAAAGTTACGCGGGTGTCGGATGGATGGATGCTGGAAGTGGGAGGCACGGGAAGGTACTCGATAACGGTTTATGTTCGTACCGGAGGCGGTTTTGATCTGGCGCGATTGCAGATGCTGTTGAAGCCTGTTGAATTGGGACTTGAGACCTGTTCCTTGCGTACAGCAGCGCGGCAAAGTGTTCCTGGTTTGAGTGAAGGTCGGATGCATACGGTAATGCCGGGCTTCATCGTCGGCAGTAAAATGATGTTCGATGTCGTCGATAAAATTCACAAGATCAGAACGAACGATGTCAATGTGCTGATAACGGGCGAGTCAGGTACAGGGAAAGAGTTGGTGGCGCGGGCTATTCATGCTGAATCGGCGAGGGCGAGAGCGGTTTTTCTGCCGTTCAATTGCACAGCGACACCCAAGGATATCATAGACAGTCAGCTTTTTGGTCATAGGCGGGGAGCCTTTACGGGCGCGACCGCCAACTATCCCGGCATAATCAGGGCTGCTGAAGGCGGCACATTGTTTCTGGATGAAATAGGAGATTTGTCTTTGGAGGTTCAACCCAAGTTGATGCGTTTTTTGCAGGAGGGAGAAATTCAGCCTCTTGGAGAGATGAAGCCCATTCGCGTGGATGTCAGGATAATAGCTGCGACTAATACTGATTTGGAAAGGGCTGTCGATGATGGTCGCTTCCGGGAAGACCTCTTTCATCGACTCAACATCATAAGGATACATGTGCCGCCGTTGAGAGACAGGTGTGAGGAGATCCCTTTTCTGGCAGAGCATTTTCTTGATCACTTTGCCAAGCGATCCGGGAAGGATGGATTGGTGCTGACGCAGGAGGCGATTGATGCATTGAGCGCGTATGATTGGCCTGGTAATGTCAGGCAACTTAGGAATGAGATTGAACGAACTGTGGCATACGCTTCAGAAGGAGCGGTGATTGCTGCGAGTGATTTTTCGCCTGAAGTTGCTCATAAGCGTGTGCGGTCTGGTAATGGGAGGTATGACCTTGATGGTTATAATTCTCGTTCGGGCCGTATTGGGATACGGAAGACGGGATCAATACCTAACCCTGATGAGTTTGTTTTGTCAGGCATTGAAGGGATGAAGTTGAAAGAGGCAACAGCCAGACTTGAGCGACGACTTATAGAAGATTCACTTGTGAGGAATAGCCATAACCTCTCGCGGACGGCTATAGATATGGGTTTGTCGCGTCGAGGGTTGAGACTCAAGCTCGCGCAGTTAGGAATTGATAGGGGAATAAGGGAAAAGCAGGATTAGATGTTCGTAGAGGAGGAGGGACGGAAAAGGCTTGACATAATATGTTTTGGACAAATAAGATCGCGTTGTTTGTGGTTTGCCTTTTTAGTTGTAGGGATGGATGAAGGTGATACATAATAGCCTTCGAATGGGAACGGAGTATCCGGTTTGATTGAGAGTGACGAGCGGATCGATATTGATGTGGAACCATCAGTTCAGAGAAATTCTGTAACTGGAATAGTAAGGGATGGAAGTGTTGGTGTGAGTACGGGTGCTTGTTATGGCATAAGAGGTGCTAGGTTAGGTTTGGGAAATTTCTGCTTTGCCGTTTTATGAGTGGAGGGCAAGGAAATGCTACGCAAAAGTTTATCTGGTCTTTTGAAAAGACTTTTGGTGATTACACTTGTTTTGGCCCTTGGCGGAATCGTCAGCTATTCCGGGTCAGATGATTCTCCTGTTCAGGTCAGTCGGGTTGAATTGTCAGGGGTCAATGGCTCTTTGAATACCTTTGCGTCTGCTTTTGGAAAATACCAGTTTATAGCTCCTTATGCCCAGTCGACTGTTGGTGATCAGGAAGAGCTTGATATCTCTGATCTGGATAATAACGTAGTTTATCTGATTGATAGCCGGAAGCCTGGGAAGGACCCCATTGTTTTGTCTCTGGGTAACTGCTATTTCCCGACCAGGATTTTATACGATGAAGTGAGTCAATATTTGTATGTGCGTGGAACGCAGTACATTGTTGAGGAAGAAAGTAGTTCTGAAAGGGAAGTTGTAGCTAAACTTCGTGTTTCGTTGGATGAAAACGGGAAGCCGTATATGTCTGAACGGCCAGTTTTGTTTGGGATTCCTGGGGAAGATGGGGGGGATGCTGTTGAAGCGCCTTCAGAATTCTTCCTAGCCCATGGAGGGAAGATATTACTGTTGAGCAACGGCTATTCGGTTTATACCTGCGATGTGGCTGATGGTTATAGGTATCCTGTGCTGTTTTCCGGGGATCGGATCACGTATCTGGACTATGAAGAGGGTAGTAATACTGTGATCTTTGGTTTTACGAGGCAGGAAGAAGTGGAAGGTGGAGGGGTTAATTACTCAACTGAGCTTAGGTTTTATAAGCTGAGAGATAATGGCACTTTGGACCTCGTCCGTAGCGTGCCTCGTTGGAACTTCCCCGAAGAGTTGTCTCTGATGGAGGGGAGCAGCGTTGCGCTAAGTGTGAATGCTGAGAGTAAGTTGCCTGAGTTTGGTTTTTTTGTTGGCAGGAATGGGTCTGTTTGTCAGATTGATTTGCGTAATTCAGAAGGTGGGAAAAAGGATGATGGTATTGTTGATGTATTAGGGAATGTTCCTGAGTTGGCAGTCGGAGAATCTGAAGTAGTTAGCGGTCGTGAGATTTCATATAGTCGAGTCAGGCGACTATTATCTGTGGTGAAAAGAGGGGTTAAGTGGGAGGTGAGGCGTCCGACCTTGGTGAGAACTGGGCGTCCGCGTGTGAGGCGTCCGACGTTGGGGCGTAAACATGAGCCTCCTGCTGTAGTGGTAATTCAATTGAACAAGAAGAATAAGATAGTCGCGGTCAGGGCTATGGCAAATGAATTTGCGGAGAAGGAGGGACTGTCGAACCTTATGTTTGACGGTGAATTTGAAGGATTCATTGTAGCCCAGACCGGTGAATTGTATCTCTTGGACTTTACGGATATAGAAGGGCTTCAGCCTCGCGTTATTGGGGATGTAGGCGTTAGGGTTGATCAGATTGGCAAAGGGTTGGGTCAGGTGGATCTCGTTGGTATAAGTTCTTTTCAGCCTGAGGGAGAATCTGAGGTTGCAGGAGAGGCTGGTGCTTTGGTGCTTGCTAAAGTGAGGATGGCGGATAGTTCCCCCTAGTAATATTGGTCATCTGGTTTACTCGAAAATACTTCCCCATCAGGCGCAATGCTTGTGATATGCCTGTTATGCTCTGATCTACTATTTTCTTCTTACCGGTTTAACCTGATCGATATTGATCTGATCTATGAACTATTTGTGGCATGTACAGGTGAGGAGTCTTCATTTGTTAGGGGGGGGACTTGATGCCTGATGCGATGAATTGTGAGAGGAGGTGTGGATTGCATCCATCGAAAAGCTTGGGTACCAGGTTTAAGGGATTTGGTATTGGGGGAGGATATGAGCGTCCGCTCCGAAAAGGGACTGGGGTAGTCGTAAGAGCAGGCAATGTTTATGGCACTGTTCCTCCTGGTGGTTATTATGGAGGGACTGAGGGGGGGATGCCATTTGAGTTTGGGGAGGCAGGTTTTGGGTGTGAGTTGGGTATGTATTGTAAGCAGTATGGTCTGGAATCTGTTATCAAGATAAAAAAGCCCTGAGATTTGCTTATTGAGAGGAAGGGAATGGTTGAATTTTCTTTCCGGCGAGCAGTATCAGTGCGTCGCTTTCCTTGGTCGTATAGGTGGTTTTCTTGTCAACTTGCCAGGTATCGCCGGTTTTTTTGAGAAGGTGTCCTATATATTCCTTCTGGAGGTTTCCGTCCCTGTTTGCAAAGTTGTGTGTTATGGTGGCGCTGGCATAAGCTCTTTCGGGTGAATTGGGGTCGATACAAAATATATCTACTTTGATTTCGCGGAGGTTCATGTCTTTGTAGTAGCTTTCGAGAGTCTCTCGCGCCGGAGTGATGTGGCCAGCGCACGAGATGAAGAGGAAAGATGTGATTATGTAGAGAGAGAGAAGAGGTTTTCTTGCTTTAGTTTTTATTGAGATATTCATGGAGATATTCTTAGCTTAAAAATAGAGGGTTTTCAAGAGATGTTATTTGTTTTAGCTTTACACTAGAGGTATAGTCGCCTGTTAGAGAGGGCGTTTGTGCCGGTTTGTTCAGGTATTTAGAGGATATACAATGCGGATAGTGATAACTGGAGGAGCGGGTTTTCTTGGATCTCATCTGGTTGATAGGTTTTTGGCTGAGGGATATCAGATTGTTGTCTTTGATAACCTGTTGACTGGGCGGATAGAGAATATCGCAGAACACCTTGGAACGAGTAGGTTTGAGTTTTTTGAGCAGGATGTCACACTGGGGCTTGATGTTGAAGGGAGGGTAGATGCTGTGTTGCACTTTGCCTCGCCAGCGAGTCCTGTTGACTATCTTAGATATCCTATTCAGACCCTTAAGGTTGGTAGTATGGGTACCCATAAGGCATTAGGTTTGGCAAAGGAGAAGGGGGCGCGATTTCTGTTAGCATCGACATCTGAGGTTTATGGTGATCCTGATGTGCATCCGCAGAGTGAGAGTTACTGGGGACATGTCAATCCTGTTGGGCCAAGAGGAGTGTATGATGAGGCAAAGCGGTTTGCTGAGGCTATGACGATGGCGTACCATCGTGTGCATGGATTGGACACGCGGATTGTGAGGATATTCAATACCTATGGGGAACGAATGCGTTTGGATGATGGGAGAGTCGTTTCGAACTTTGTCGTTCAAGCATTGCAGGGGGTACCTCTTACTATTTATGGAGATGGGTTGCAAACGCGATCTTTTTGCTTTGTTAGTGATTTACTGGAGGGCATAGTAAGGTTGATGCTTCATGAGGATACGGGTATGTCAGGAGAAGGAAGTTCTTATATGTGTGAGGATTTGGATATTCATTTGCCTGTGAATATCGGTAACCCTTTTGAATACACGGTGCTTGAGCTTGCGCAGTGTGTAGTTGATTTAACTGGTATCAGCCGTTTGATAGAGTTCAAGCCATTACCTGTTGATGATCCAAAGGTTAGGAAACCTGATGTATCAAGGGCTATGAAATTGCTCTCTTGGGAGCCGAAAGTGTCGTTACAGTGTGGTTTGGAGTCTACGATTTCCTACTTTCAGAGATTATTACTTGGAAAGGAGATGGTTTAATCATGCTCTTGAGCGGGTTTGATTTCTTGGGATTGGACAGATTTCTTTCGGATGAAGAGAAACTAGTTCGCGAGACTGTGCGAAGGTTCGTAAAAAATGAGGTGAGTCCGATAATCGAACATTGTTACGAACAAGGCCAATTCCCAACTGAGTTGGTATCAAAACTGGGTAAACTAGAAATACTTGGAGCAAACCTTCCTGAAAAATATGGATGTGCTGGCATGAATAGCTTGTCTTATGGCCTGATTATGCAGGAATTAGAGGCCGGAGATTCAGGTATAAGAAGCTTTGCTTCCGTACAAGGTGCGCTTTGTATGTATCCAATCTTTGCGTTCGGAAGTGAGGAGCAAAGAGTAAAATATCTTCCAAGTATGGCGACTGGGAAAACAATTGGATGTTTTGGGCTAACGGAACCCAATCAAGGATCTGATCCAGGAGAAATGTTAACTAGAGCTAAAAAAGTAAGTGATGGTTGGGTGATTAATGGCTCCAAGTCTTGGATCACAAACGGAGCCATTGCAGATATTGCCATCGTATGGGCTCGCGTAGAGGGAGATGATGTTCGAGGATTTATTATTGAGAAAGGAACGCCCGGTTTTACAGCTACAGAAACCAAACACAAGTTGAGTCTAAGGGCATCAATTACATCTGAACTGTTCTTTCAGGATTGCAGAATATCTGATGAGAATATATTACCAAATGCAAAGGGACTGAAGGGTCCACTGATGTGCCTGACCCAGGCAAGATACGGAATTGCTTGGGGGGTGATAGGTGCTGCAATGTCGTGCTTAGAAGTAGCTCTTAATTATGCAAGGGAGCGTGTGCAGTTTGGTCGTGCAATAGCGGCGTTTCAGCTAACCCAGGAAAAGTTGGTATCTGCATTTGTTGAGATCACCAAGGCGCAATTACTTAATCATCAACTCGCTAAACTAAAAGATGAGGGATATCTAAAGCCTGTACAGGTATCAATGGCAAAGCTTAATAATGTTGCAATTGCTCTCAACTGCGCTAGAGTATGTAGAAGCATCTTAGGTGCTAATGGAATAATGGGAGAGTATGGAATCATGCGGCATATGTGTAATCTGGAGTCGGTCTATACTTATGAGGGTACACATGAGATTCATACTTTGATATTAGGGAATTACTTGACGGGGTTCGATGCTTTCAGATAATTCTTTGACTTACAGGTAGCAGGAGACAGTAAGGCGCATAATTCTAATTATCAGACTCGCGCTTTACTTTCCAAACTCTTTGCGCCAATCGAGTTCCCTACAGTTGGATCGCAGTGCCTGCGTAATTTTAGATGTCTATCAAAAAGTGCCACACAAGTGACAGATTCCGACACGATCTAACATATCCAAATCCCCCCACTATCACGAAAAACACTCTGCCCTTAATAATTAGAGATAATCAAAAGATATAGTAAAACATGGCACTGCGATTGCGTATACGCGAGACGAGCTTCGATAAATCTAGGGGGCGAATCGACTAGGGCAACGGGGGCTGTGCTAGACGATTCGCCCCTATAATCTTCCAAACACTATAAATGCTTTGCGAAAAACCCAATCACCCTCCCCCACGCATCCTCAGATGCTTCCTGACTATAAGCTTCTGGACGCGTATCATTGAAGAAGGCATGACCCACTCCGCTGTATACCTTTACTTCCGCCTGCTTTCCAAACCTAGCCAATCCAGATTCCAACCGACTCATTTTATCCACAGTAATCCAAAAATCATTTTCGGCCCCAATATACAAAATCGGGGCCGAAAGATTCTTCAACTCATCATCCGACGCAATATCACCATAAAACGGAGCCACGGCCTTAATGCTTGAACTATGGCACGCTAATAACAGAGCATACGTCCCTCCCATACAAAAACCCGTTACGCCTATTTGAACCCCATCCGCTCTCCCCTGCGCCTTCAGATACTCAATCGCGCCATTGAGTATCGCCAGCGCACGACCACAATCAAGACCACTCATCAAACGACCTGCCTCTTCAGCATCCTTCGTAACCTTCCCATCATAGAGATCAGGCGCAAGCACAATATATCCCTCATCAGCAAAGCGACCTGCAACATCCTTAATATGATCATTGAGTCCCCACCATTCGTGAATCACTATGACCGCAGCACACTTTCCATCGCCACCAGCCCCTATCAGATAGCCGCTGGCAATTCTCCCATCACACTTAAACTCAATCATACTTCCATGTTCCGCCATAACCTTCCCTCCCTTACTACCAAAATAGAAAGGCGGGTATCAGCCCCGCCTTTGCTAACAAACATTTTACCTGATATCCCCTTTATGCATAGGAGTGCAATCCCTTGAGCAGGAAACTAACTCCAAGCCAAGTGAATATCACTAAAGCAAACCCCAGTAGCGCAAAATAAGCGCTCCGCCTCCCACGCCAACCATGAGCAACCCTCGTATGCAAAAAGCCCGCATAAGCCATCCAAGCCACTAATGCTCCAACTTCCTTCGAGTCCCATCCCCAATATCTTCCCCACGATTCGTTTGCCCACACGGCTCCCGTAATCAAAAGCATCGTCAAAAGCGGAAAAGCCACACTGACCGACCGATAGAGCAATGTGTCAATCGTCTGCAAGGAGGGCATCGCAGCAACAACATCGTCACGTTTCCACGCAAAAACTGCTACCAACAACAGCACAACAAATACTGCGACGAGAGATCCCAGTTCAACCGGGTTCGACTGAACCTTTACGTTCAATGTCGAAGCATTCTCCCGAAGCCAACGCTCCGAGGCTGCCACCATCTGCGCTTCCGTAATACCCGGCTGTCCCTCAGCCAGCAAGTTGCCAAATCGATGGTTAGCCCGCTCAGAAAAAATCGCCTGATGATTTACAGGGTCTTTCAATAGCTCATTCACATTCCCAAACTGATACCACACTCCCAACAAGACGAGTCCCTGCACCAAGGCCGCAGTCCTGAAGAATCGCCAACCCCACCTCCTGGCCTTTTCATCATTGTTAAGACGATCAAGGACAAACAACACGAGCGCCACCAGAACAACAACCAGCACAACCCACATCATCCAACCTACCCACGGGAACACCGCGCGGATCATCGATATCCTCTCCCCTCCCAACATCTTCTCCAATGGCTGATCACCCGACCAAAGCCACAGTCCATATTCCTGATGAAGAGCCACTTCAAGTTTCCCCCCAACCCAACCGTATACCAGCACACCAAACAACAGTGAGCCAATAGCAATCGCTTCCGACCGCACCCCATCCTTGAGCAAATACGCAAAAGCAAGCCCGAAACTCACAAGGCATACCCCATAACCCACAGTCGCTATCGATACATGAATTGGTCGCCAGTAACTATCAAGTATCGGTTGAAGCGTTATGATATCGTTTCCGAGAAAGATGCCCAGCGTCAGCACCGCCGAAAGAATCGGCAGCGACATCGCGCCGAGGAATCGATACTGAGGCTTGCGAATTATCACAAGGGTCGCCAGCGCAGCCCCAGCACAAAAACCCAGCGTCAACGCATACAGATTATCCAGCGGGAAATACCGCCACGCCCCGTTTATTCCTTCTTTCCAGCCTTCCTTCTCTCCTGCCTCAATCCATCTCATCATCCAACCCGACAGGTTGAAGCAATACCCCAAGGCAACTGTCGCCAATCCAAGTTTATAAAGCACCCCTTCCTTTACAAAAAGATTGGTGACCAGCAGAACCGACGCCGTCACATAACAAATCAACGCCAGCATCGTCAGAGTACCCTCATACAAAAACTTCGTCCGCCCTGCCTCTAACCGCCAGACTTCTATCAACACGGCAAACAACATGGGCAAAATTACCGGCCACAATGCGAGAACCTTGGTCGGAAGACTGACCTCTACCTGCGGGACTAACAATTCACCCTGTTTGATGGCTCTGCTCATTTGTTTCTCCCCTCTCCAGTCACAGACTCGACCAGCGAGTTGAATCGAGTTTCAAAGGCTGGTCTGTTACGGTTGGTGTTCCCACCGAAATACACCTTCGAGCCTCTTCCATCCGGCTCGATCACCGCCCACATTCTCTGATGCGAAAAGAAAAAGACGAATAACAACGCCCCTACCAGCAATGTACTGCCCACATAAAAAGGAATGCGTCCGGGATCATATTGAACCGCCAGAATATGCGCCGTCCCTACCTTCTCGAAATCCCTGAGTACAACCTTATGACCTGCAACGAGCAGCGGGTTCTCGCCCGTCGCCTCGTCAATAAACTTATCGGAATTCTGCATCGCCATGTCAAACATCTGAGGATTGAAAGCCATCACCTTACGCCCAATCCCGCTCGGCCCGATTATCTCAAGTTCAGCAACCGGATTAACATAATCCGGCGAAGCATTTGCAGCCTGAGAACCTGTCGGCTCGAAATGCGAATAAAACTTTTTATACGCCACCTGCCCAACCCCTTCTACACTGACTGTTCCATCTCGCGGAATCGTCACACGCTTCGACTGCCCGCCACTGGCAGGCTCGAATGAAATCGTCACAGACCTCGCATTGCCTATGGGATCGAACTTCGATTGAAAAAATCTGTAGCCACGATAATCCACAGGATTATTCAAATGCACGACCTCGTCCTTCTGAAATACCCCATCCCTGATCCTTACAAAACTCAACCAGTCAATCGTATTCGACGATTCGAGATTCCCTTCTGGCCGGATCAATTTCTGCTGAAGGTCTGTGCATTCAATCTGAAACGGCACTGCAGCTTTGCCCATCTTCGGCCCATCGAGCGTCATCTCGAAAGTATCAAACGCACTCGTCCTCTCACCCGGCGTGATCTGCATCAACCCGCCCGACCCCATCTTCACTGTCAAAAGCCCGCCTATAAATATCGTCAGCAGCCCTACGTGTACGATATAAGCGCCGATCCGATTCCAGACATTGCTCTGGGCAAACACGGTTGTCCGCCCGTTCTCATCCGTCACCCTTACATCGAGCCGCAATCCCTTCACCAGGTAAACCAGCACAACCACAGTACACAAGGACATGGATATCCACAGAGGCAACCCCTGTGGCAGCAAGCCAACCAGGAAAGCGCCCAGTACGACGTAAGCGCCCAGCACGGAGAACCGAGCTATCATAGCAGAGGATTTCACCTGCGGATGACTTTGCCAGACGGAAGCTATCTTTGAAGCTATCGACTCAGGCTCCTCTCCCATCACTGATTCGCTGTTGAACATTTGCGCGCGGATGAAATTTGGCGAGGCCGTGAGTTTCGGCCTGATGATGTACTGCCAGGCCGTGGGGAAACGATCTATAGAGGCAAGTATGATATTGAGTCCTGTGATCGCAAGAAGAAGTCCGAAGTACCAGGAATGATAAATATCGAAAAATCCCA
Source organism: Blastocatellia bacterium UBA7656 (assembly GCA_002483445.1). Lineage (GTDB taxonomy): Bacteria > Acidobacteriota > Blastocatellia > UBA7656 > UBA7656 > UBA7656. Next base: position 53,029 of record DLHY01000132.1, on the reverse strand, counting down.
GCTTGCCCCATATAGTCCGTTGCGCAGGAGTGAGATGGTTGTAGTATTCCATAAAACCATCGACGTCCTTCTGCATTATGAGCATTCCGATCATGCAGCATATCAGAAGGATCATCAACATCACGATTCCGAATCGCACAGATGACAGCAGGCCGAGAAAACTGTCCAGTATCGATTCGTCCTTCTTCTTCTTAGATACAACCTTCACTTCAGTCGAAGAAGACGACGCCTCCGCTTTGATTTCAGGCTCGATAGTTGCCACGTTTTCCTTTTCCCCAGGTATGAATGTTACTGATTACTGTTGACCCCAATTGCAGCGTCACCGGGAATTCTATCAACCTGCTTTTCCATGTGTCAACGGCTCACTCTCTTTTCGACTTTCACTTTTTCGGCTCCGACGGCCTCAACTCCACCGCGCTTGGCAATGCCCGCGCATCCATCCCCAGAAGATTCACGACAACCTCAGCCACATCCTCAGCTTTCAGCTTCCACGAAGATGCCTCTTCATCCCTGCCTCCAAAACCTGTGCCGACCGATCCCGGCATCACACAACTCACCCTTATGTGATCATAGCGAACCTCCTGCATCAGAGATTCCGAAAATCCCAGCAGGCCGAATTTCGATGCGCAATAAGCCGCCGCGCCTGGAAAAGTATTCTTCCCGGCAAGACTCCCTATGTTGATTATGTATCCGCCCCCCCGCCCCTTCATCAAGGGGATCGCTTCGTGGCAGCAGTAAAACACTCCCGATAAATTAGTCTCTATCGTCTGCCGCCATTCATCAACACTCATCTGCTCGACGTAGCTCCGCGAAGGCACACCCGCATTATTGATGAGAATATCCAATCCTCCAAGCCGCTCTTCACTCTCAGCAAACAACGCTCTCACTTCTTCATAAATCCTCAAATCGCACCTCGCGCCAAAAACGCGCTTGCCATGACTTCCCTCCAGAGCCGCAACCGCAGACTCGACATCTTCCGATTTCCTCGAACAGATCATCACGCTCGCTCCGAGATCAAGCAGCGCCCGCGTTATCGCAAGGCCGATCCCCCGCGTCCCTCCCGTGACTATCGCTTTACCGCCTTCGATCCTCAACATATTCAACCCTTCATCAAAGAATATCCAAGCTCTTTCGCCAGTCGATGCGCGAGCCGCATCGGCAGCCCCACGACATTATGATAGTTGCCCTCTATCTCCTCGACAAACAGCGATCCCCTTCCCTGTATCGCATAAGCGCCCGCCTTGTCTCTATGCTCACCTGTTGAGATGTACCAGTCAATCTCTTCGTCGCTTATCTCCGCAAACCGCACTCGCGTCTCTGCGTAATCATAAGCCTCGCGCTGCGTCTCAATATCATAAACGGCAACCCCTGTCATCACTGAATGCCATCGCCCCGAAAGCAAACCCAGCATCCGCCGCCCATCCCTGTCACCTTCAGGCTTGGCCAGTATTTCTCCATCGATGACGACCGTAGTATCCGCCCCCAGCACAAGTCCCACAGTATGCCGCGCCGACGCATCAATAACTTTAGCCCTTGCAAGACGTATGATATAATCGGCAGGCGCTTCGCCCTGATGGCGGCTTTCGTCGATGTCGCCCGGATCGATTTCAAATTCGAGGCCGATGCCCGATAGCAATTCCCTGCGGCGCGGCGAGCCGGATGCGAGAATGATCTTTGATTCCTTTTTCGTCATCCTGCAAGCGAGAAGTATGCATCTGTCAGCCTTTTGAAAAAGGCATAATCATTCAAGTCGGAGGTCAGCTTTGCGCCGAAAAGTATCCTGGCTGATTATAGTCGCCTTCGCTGCTGGCTTTGCAGCAGTCAACCACGGATGTTCAGGGTCTTCCTCCATCGACCCGGACGGGCCTGATCCGAGCTTCAGTATCGATGTAAGCTCTTTCAAAGACCGCCTCGGTGACGACGATGGATATTCGATGGCCGTCTTCTTCGGCGGCGACATTCACGGAAGCCTCGAAACCTGCGGCTGACCGAGCCACCCTCTGGGTGGACTGGCGCGGCGCGTCAGCTATATCAAAGCTTTCAGACACAGATCGAATTACGAAGTCCCTTCGCTTTTTGTCGATGCAGGTAACATCTTCACCAACGACGGATTCCGTGTGGATCGTTTGCCCGCTGACGTTATGACAAAAAACAAATGGGTCGTCAAGGGCTACGGCCAGTTCCTCTTCGATGCCGCCAACATCAGCTATTCAGACCTTCCCTTCCTCACCGAACTGTTCAAGAAGGAAGGCTATGATGCGCGCATCGAAGAGATGCCGTTTATGGGAAAACTCGTCTCCGCCAACCTTCAGCCCGCCAACGATATGCTCCACGCTCCCGCCCCTTATGTTATACGCGAAGTCACACTCAAGCGCGGAGCATCGGGGAGAAAGATCAAGATCGGAATCACCGGCTTCACAGACCTCCGCCCCGGCACATCAGGCGTGAAGGAAAACGTCTATGCCGGATATCAGATCACAGATCCGTTCGAAGCCGCGAAGAAAATAATTCCTGAGTTAAAACAAAAAGCCGATGTCATAATCGCGCTTGTCTATATGGATCAGGTGATGGCCCAACGCATCGCTACTGAAAATCCCGATATCGACACCATCGTCGGCGCAAAGGAGATCAACAACAAGGAAGAACCTCAGCACTTCAACCGCGCGACCATCGTCTACTCGTTCAATCAGACCAAGTACCTCGGCGAACTTCGCTACTATATCGGCAGCGACGGCAGGATCGAAAATCAGGTTCAACGCTTCATCGAGCTTGACAATAAAATCCCCGACGACCCGCAGGCAGATGAAACCGTAACCACTGCTCATCAGGAATTCACCAACGATCAGAACAAGCAGGCTCAACAGACTCCAGCCACGACAAAACCGACTGCGCTCGGAAGCAACCTCAATTCGCTTTTCGCCGGGGCCGATACCTGCGCCACATGCCATCAGGAAGAGTTCGAAATATGGGAGAAGACCCGACACGCCCACGCCATGGCGACGCTCGAAAAAAAGCGCCAGCAGTTCGATAACGAATGCGTGGGCTGTCACGTCGTGGGATTTCAACAGGGAGGTTTTCAGTCGCTCGTTACCACCCCGCAACTGGCGAACGTGCAGTGCGAGTCCTGCCACGGGCCAGGCCGCCAGCACTCGAAAAATCCGGGCAAAGGCTATGGGTTTATGCCCACGCCTCAAGGCTGCACCGTCTGTCACACAGTCCCCAACAGCCCCGATTTCAACTTCGCCACTTACTGGCCCAAGGTCAGGCACGGGAGCAAAGACCTGCTCAAGGCAGGATCGTGAGATCGAAAAGCGATGACCAGTTTCCTCAACATACTTCCGCAATTACTCCGCAGCGCAGGCGACTCGGACGAAGCCCGCGAGCAGGCAGTCTTCGCCGCCTGGTCAGCGTCCGTAGGAATCCCTGTGCTCAAAGCTACCGCCCCGATCAGACTCGAAAGAAAAACTCTTTTGATAGCCGTCACCGATTCGACCTGGCGCGAGCAGTTGAAGCGCATCAGAGGACACGCTCTGTTCAAGCTCAATTCCCTGCTCGGCGCCCCGACCGTCACACAAATCGAGTTCGTCATCAACAAGGATTTCGTCACACGCAATCACCAGCAGCCCCCGGAAATAAAATTCAACGCCCCCGAAGAGCAGGCCCGACCGCTGCGCGAAAAAGCTCAGGAAATACCTGATCCCGATATACGCGAAACATTCCTTCGCGCCGCGGGCAAGTGCCTGGATCGGAGATCAGGTTGAATATGAACGAAAAGCTTTCACCCCAAGTCGTCGTAGACATAAACGGTCTCACGAAAGATTATGAAACGGGTTTTCTCAAAAAGAAGAAAGTCCGCGCGCTTGACCATCTCTCGCTTCAGGTTTACAGCGGAGAGATATTCGGCTTCCTCGGCCCCAACGGCGCCGGGAAAACTACCACGCTCAAACTTCTGATGGGCCTCATTTACCCGACTGACGGGAGCGCCAGCATACTGGGCAATCCCATTGATGACGTGAATACCCGTTCGAGAGTCGGTTACCTTCCTGAAAATCCTTACTTTTACGATTACCTCTCAGGTCGCGAACTACTCTATTACACTGCGGCGCTCTTCGGCCTGGAAGAAGACGATGCCCAATCGAGAGCCGACGAATTGCTCCAGTCAGTCGGACTCGACGACGACCGCGCAGACCGGCAACTGAGAAAATACTCGAAGGGAATGCTCCAGCGCATAGGCATAGCTCAGGCGCTCATCAATGATCCTGAAATAGTTTTCATGGATGAGCCTATGTCGGGACTCGACCCTATCGGACGCCGCGAAATCCGCGACCTTCTGCTTTCGCTGCGAGAAAAAAAGAAGACTCTCTTCTTCTCTTCGCACATTCTCTCGGATGTCGAAGCCCTGTGCGACCGCATTGCCATCCTCGCCCACGGCAGGCTCCTTCGCTCAGGCACCGTTCACGAGATGACCGAGGATGAAGGCGCGAGTCTCGAAGTAGTGGCAATGGGAATAAATACGGATCAGCTTTCCGCGATGGCAAAAAGTATCGCCTCCATAGAATCAGTCGCTGCGACAGCAAACGGAGTTCAGATGGTACTGAGCGATGAAGGCGCGGTCGAAGAAACCGTCCGCCTCATCCACGAGTGCAGGGGGAAAATCGTATCGATCAATCCGAGGAGACGATCACTCGAAGACATGTTTTCATCCGGAACGGAGGCGAACAGATAATCAGGCAAGCCACCAGATTATTCGGACGAGAAGCGCGACGAGGAATTGTCGCGCTTCTCGTCCTGCTCTCGATTCAGAATCCTTCGCAGGCGAATCAGACCGATCTCAACACGCTTATCGATGGATTGCAGGCCAGGTACTCACGGATGAAAGGGTTGGCGGCTGATTTCCTTCAGGTCTATCACACCTCAGACGGGCGAACCAAACGCGAGAGCGGAAGCCTTCTGCTCAGGCGTCCGGGCAAGGCGCGATGGAATTACTTTTCACCTGAACGCAAGATATTCGTCTCAGACGGCAAAAATATTTTCTTCCACGTCTCAGGAGAAAAATACGCCACGCGATCCAGGGTGAAGCAATCCATCGATCCTCAAATACCATTTTTGTTTCTTCTGGGCCGGGGAAATATCAGAAGAGATTTTTCAAGCATAGAAGTGATGTCGGATGAGCGGCCCATTGAGTCGGGAAACGTCGTGCTGAGGCTCATCCCCAAACGGGCGCCCCAGGATTTCAAACAGATTCTTGCTGAGGTTTCGCCTCGAAGATTCAGCGTGAACCGTCTTGTGATAATCGAGCGCAGCGGCGCGCGAATGGATTTTTATCTGAGTAACATCCGCGAAAACCACATTGCAGCGGACAGCGAATTTACTTTCACTCCGCCCGCAGGTGTTTTAATTCGGCAGGCGCAATAGCAGAATAGTAACGTGGCTGTCGAATGCATCACTTCACTTTCAATCCCACGACTTCAACTATGATGTCCATCAGGCCAGTGTCGGGGATGGGCTCAAGATTCAGTTCTATATCCATAATATCATTTGGCTCGATGCTCTTCCGCCCGGTCAACTGTGACGGGATTACAGTGACGAACTTTTCCACCAGGCTCCCGTCCTTTCGTTTATGTGTTTCGTTCTCAAAATCAACTGCCGCCATGCGAAGCTGAAGCGCCACGATTGATTTGTCGCCTGTGTTCTGAATGCGACCGCGCAGTCTGGCGTAATTGAGGTTGAGCCGCTCGCCTGTGTACTTCTCTATATTGGAGAGAACCACGAAATCCCTGTAAGAATCGAACTCGGGCGATCCTGCGCGGGCGAAATCGACCCTCGCGCTGCCTGTGTGATACATCTGCTGAACCACGATCAGCCCGATTACGATGAAAACTGCAACCCCACTGATTATCATTATCAGCCGTGAACGATCTTTTTCCACGTTCCCTGCGGGCTGCTCGAAAATGCGTCCTTCAAAATCAGTATCCGCCATGTCTTTCTTCCCTGCCCTATGCGCTCACTGTCATTCGTCCTATCAGAAGAGTGGGCGAGACCAGGCTACCGCGAAAGTCCAGATCGTTTCCCACCATCTCTACGCTTTGCAACATCTCCTTGAGGTTTCCCGCTATCGTAACACCCTGCACAGGGTATGCAAGCTCTCCGCCCTCAATCCACAGGCCGGAAGCCGAGCGCGAATAATCTCCTGTCACTATGTTGACACCGAATCCGATCAACTCCGTCACATAAAAACCTCTCGACACCGATTTGATTATTTCTTCAGGAGCGCGTACGCCCGACTCTATGTAGAGGTTTCCTGCCTCAACGCTCGGCGGCCCTGTCAGCCCGCGCGATGCATTCCCCGTTGATTTCATCCCAAGCTTACGCCCCGTGTAGGTATTTAGCAGATAGCTTTCAAACACGCCTTCGCGAACAACTACCGTTCTGCGAGTCGGCAGCCCTTCGCTATCGAAAGGGCGCGAGCCGAGTTTACTCTCCATCAAACCATCATCGATGACGGTGAGGTGATGGGAAGCTATCTTTTCTCCAAGTCGGCCCACAAGAAAACTCGACTTGCGGAATATCGATTCGCCCGATACGGCGACGAAAATATCGCCCAGCAGATCTCTCGCAACATGCGATTCGAAAATGATTGGAACCTGCTGAGTATGAATCGCTCGCGCTCCGAGTTTTCTGATGGTTCGATGGGCAGCCCTTGCGCCTATCTCTTCAGGGCTTTCGAGGTCCGCGAGCTTTCGCCTCACGTCATACCAGTAATCCCTTTGCATCCTCACCCCGTCGCTTGCGACCGGAACAGTAGCAAGCGAGCAGGACGTTCCACGATATTGCCCTGCAAATCCCAGCGAGTTAGCGAATATCTCCGCGCCCGAGCCGCACGAAAAGCCGCCGCCGTCGAAATTCACGATCAAAGGATTCGCATCCTTCGCCGCCTGCTCTGCTCTCAAAGCAAGCTCTATCTTCGCTTCCGTCGAGAGCTTTTCTATTTCAGGGTCGAACAAATCGAGAGGAGGAAATTCCCTGGCGAGATCCGCCGCGTCGGGCAGTCCCGCACTATCGTCGGGCGATGTAACGCGCGCCATCTCAATGGCTTCATCGATGAGAGCGGAAATGGCATCAAGGCTTAAATCCGAACCGGAGACCGATGCCTGTTTGCCTTCGATCAGAACTCGCAGTCCGAGTCCGCGGTCGGTCGATTCCTTCAGCGTTTCGATCTCACCCAGCCTGACTCCGACAGAAAATTCCGTCCTTTGACGAACAGTCACTTCCGAAGCATCAGCGCCGCGCATGACCGCCATTTGCGCAACTTCCAGAGCGAAATGTTTATCTATATCTACTGTCATCATTCGATAGTCAGACAGTTTTGAGAGTCCAGAGAATATGAATTCCAAGACTCCCAAGACTCTCTAGACTTTAATGCCTGGTGCCGCCGACTGTGATCTCCTTTATCCTGATCGTGGGCAAGCCGACCCCGACTGGAATATTCTGTCCTGCCTTGCTGCAAATCCCAACGCCGAGATCAAGCTCAAGATCATTTCCGACCGCCGCCACCTGCTTGAGTGATTCCGGGCCGCTGCCGCGAAGAGTCGCCCCTTTGACCGGCGCGGTGATTTTACCGTCTTCAATCAAATATGCTTCAGAAGCCGAAAAAGCAAATTCGCCGCTCGTGATATCAACCTGTCCGCCGCCAAACTGCACGGCGTAAAGTCCGCGCCTGACCGAGCGAATTATGTCTTCGCGACTTTCATTCCCTGCCAGCATAAAAGTGTTGGTCATTCGCGGCAAAGGCATGTGTTTGTAACTCTGTCGGCGTCCATTTCCCGTGCGCGGCGTTTTCATCAGGCCCGAATTGAGGTGATCGTTGAGGTAGCCGCGAAGAATCCCGTTTTCTATCAGCACAGTGCGACCCGTTATCTCGCCTTCATCATCGACATTCAACGAGCCGCGCCTGTTAGCTATCGTGCCGTCATCTACGACAGTGCATAACTCAGACGCTACCATCTGGCCGATGAGTCCTGAAAACGCGCTCGTCTTCTTGCGATTGAAATCAGCTTCAAGCCCGTGTCCGACAGCTTCGTGCAGCAGGATACCCGGCCAGCCCGGACCGAGTACAACCTCCATCGCGCCCGCCGGAGCGTCGACCGCATCGAGTTGAATGATAGCCTGACGCGAAGCCTCGCGGGCGAATTCGTCGGGAGTAATATCCTTTTCAAAGAAGTCTAATCCTACCCGGCCCCCGCCCCCTGATCTCCCGGCCTGAAGATTTCCGTCGTCATCGGCGATGCAGTTGATGCTGAAGCGCGCAAGGGGCTGCACGTCGCCGACGAGACGGCCTTCGGAAGACACGATCATAACGTATTTGATCTCGTCGGCGATTGACGACTGAACTTCGCGAATACGCGCATCATAAATGCGGGCCGCATGGTCGCCCTGTCGGATCAATTCGATTTTCCTGGCAACTTCGATATCAGAAAGCGGAACATCGACAGCATAGAGATTGCTTGTCCTCGGTGTCGCATTGACTCCAACCACCTGTGCTGATCCAATCGAGCGCGCGATGTGGCTCGCGGTCCGAGCAGCGTGAAGGATGGAGTTGAATTCTATCTCGTCTGTGTAGGCATAGCCGGTCTTCTCTCCAACAACCACCCGGACGCCCACGCCTTGAGATATGGATTTTGAAGCTGACTTGACTATGCCCTCCTCCAGGCTCACGACATTCGATAATCGGTATTCGAAATAAAGGTCTGCGAAATCTCCTCCTCGCCCCAGAGCCGCCGCAAGCAGACGATCAAGATAACGCTCGTTGAACCCGAATCGCTCGAAGAAAAATTTTATTGCTTCCATTTTCATGTTGCTCTCTGCCGAAATTTGCAGGATTAGTTTTTGTCCCCCAAGTGCAGAGCCGCTACTCCACCGGACAGATTGTAATATCTGACATTTGAAAAACCAACTCCTCGCATCAAATCCGCCAGAGCCTCCTGATGGGGAAAATCCTGAACCGATTCGGGGAGATACTGATACGCAAAACCTGACCCGGATACCGTGTTGCCAAGCAAGGGGAGTATGCGCGTGAAGTAGTAATTGAACAAACCACGAAAGACCGGAATCACAGGGCGCGAAAACTCAAGCACAGCCGTCCGCCCACCACTCTTGAGCAGGCGATAAATCTCTCTCAGTCCCGCTTCGACACTTTCGAGATTTCTCAGCCCGAAAGCGATTGTGACAATATCGAACGTCTCATCCAGAGCCGGAACCTTTAAGGCATCCCCTTCAACAAGCATTACGGAACATGCATATCTTGAGAGTTTATCAGACCCGCGTGCCAGCATCGGACGACAAAAATCAAGTCCCAGTGTCGGAACTCGCGCGCCGAGCGCGATGGCAAGATCAGCCGTCCCACAGCAAAGATCAAGCGCAACCGCGTCAGGTCGCGCGAGCGTATCGCCAAGCCTGCGGATCACAAAGCGGCGCCATCGACGATCAATATTCAAAGAAAGAGCGTGATTGAGAAAATCATAACGCGGAGCGATTTCAGCAAACATCGCGCGCACTCGCACCGATTTGCTCTCACTGCCTGTGTCAGATTCTCTGTCCATCAAGTGTGTGGCGTCAGGGCAAAACGGTCACCGCGCCAAGCCTCTTCAGCATTGAGTCAAACCGGCTGGCGGATCCTCTTACTACTACGGTCGCCTGTTGCGGCTTCAGATAAGATTGAGCGGCGCGAAGAACATCTGCCTGCGTCACGGCGTTGACTCTGTCGGCGAACGTCACAAGGTAGTCGCGCCCAAGCCCATAAAGCTCTATGTCCAGCACGATGTCTACTACGCTTTCGGCGCTCTGCAACCGCTCGGCCTGCGCAGCGATGATTTGAGACCTGGCCCATTCAAGCTCTTCGAGCGAAAGCTGGCGGCTTTGCAGGCTGGTCATTTCAGCAAGCACCGCTTCGATACTTCGAGTCAAATCCTCGGCAGGAGATGAGACCTTCACCCAAAAGGGACCCTGAAGAAAACGCGGCTCAATACAGGCTTCGATCACCGCTCCCGAAGACTTTGCGTATTTCGCTATCCTGTTTTTGAAAACTTCGGCCAGTATCATCGCCGCGAAATAATCTTCCCCTCGCCGCGATACTCCAACCTGCGCAATCACAGCCTCAGCCGCGGGAGACTCTGCCTGATCAAGAATGATGACCCGCCGGGCCGTCGATGGATCGGGAGGCCGGAAAGTTGCCGGAACCTTGTCGCCCTTCTTCCACGCTCCGAGTTTGCCGCGCGCAAATCGCGTGACTTCTTCAGGCCCAACTTCGCCCGTTATTATCAATTCTGAATTGTTGGCAAGATAAAAGCGGGAATGATAGTAGAGGAGATCGGCGCGTGTCATCTTCGAAATCGAATCAGCCGTTCCGCGAGGCGGACGCCCGTAAGGATGTGCTCCGAAAACCGATTCCATAGCCCTCGAAGTGAGCCGAAAAGCCTGGTGACCTTGCTCGACTTTGAGCGCCTCAATGCGCTCGGCTTTCATCGAGTCAAATTCCTTCTGATCGAACGTGGGAGTGACGACGATCCGACCGAGCAGATCAAACATGCTTTCAAGCGCGTAAGAAGGCCCGCTCAAGGTAATATCGGTCGAGTCCCACCCGACCGTGATGTTGACGCTAAAACCCGATTGCGAGGCATTCTCTCTCATATCCTTCGCTGTCCATCCTCCCCCACCGCGAAGCAGCATCCCCGCGGTTATATCAGCAAGCCCGCCTTTACCAGCAAGGTCGAACATCGCCCCGCTGTTAATACGAAGCCGGACAGAGACGGTGCCTGCCCCGCGCTTTTCCATAACGATAAGCTGAAGTCCGTTGAGAAGCGAATCGCGTTTGAGAATGGGAAGCACGAAGGGCGTCGTCTGCGAGCCGCCTTTGCCGCTGAAAGCAGACCCATTGAGACATAACGAAAGCGCAAGACCGGTTAATACGACGAGCCTGGTCATTTTTCTCACCAGAATTTCCTCCCTGGGCTGGGCGAAAATCGAGTGTAGCGAGATACTATAGAGCCAGTCAACCTTTCGTGTTATACTGAGCCTTGCCCCCCGACAGATCGCCCCACGCTCCCGGTTGTAGCGGGACTTCCTCTGAATAAGAGAGATCAGGAGATAAAGATGTATTGCCCTGGCTGTTCGACACAGGCTGCTGAAGGCGCGAAATTCTGTAAGGCTTGTGGTATGAACCTCAACGCTGTCACCCAGGCCATCAGCGGCGGAATAGTGGTTTCTGATCCAGTGCGCGACCGTGAGTACAGACGCGCTCGCAAGCACATAAGCGATGGCATACAGGGGACAGCCATCGGAGTGGCTTTCATCATAGGCGCGATTTTATCCTATCTCATCCGGCCCGGCGATTCCTATTTCTATGCCGTCAGCCTCGTGCTGGGACTCATCGGAATCATCAAACTCTTCCGATCCATAGGCTCCATCATCGACGCAAAAGTCGGGCAGAAGTTGCTGGACCCCGGACTTCAACCGCGCGGAACAGGAAGCCTCAACCCCAACCAGACGGGAGCAGCGCCTCCCTCCGCTCCCCGACCGAGTCAGCGACTCTCGACCACACAGGAGCGATTGATAAATACTCCGCCTGCTCCTCCCACTCGACCTGTCACGGCAGAACGCAAAGCCATCACCCCAGCACAACCCCGTCTTTCAGGCGAACATCCTTCGATCCCCGGCACGGGCAGAATCAACCGCGAACAATCGACGCCTCTTCGAAACAAAATAGAGAAAAAGGATGACGACATCATTTCGCAGTTGAGGAATTAGAGCAGCGCGCTAACGGGATTTGATCTCCGTCCAGAAGCGGTCGTACACACTTATAGCCTCTCCGAGTTCTTTTATGAACTCGCAGTTCTCAAGAAATTCTTTCGGCGGGTAAGCCGCCTCATTGCTCAAAAGCTCTGGCTTTATGTAGGCCCGCGCCGCGAGGTTCGGCGTCGCGTATCCTGTCCCGTTCGATATCTCAGCAGCCATCTTCGCTTCCAGAATGAAGTTTATAAATTCCAGCGCAAGCTCTCTGTGAGTCGCCCCCTTCGGTATGCACAGATTATCGACCGAAAGCGTACAGCCCTCTTTCGGTATGCAATATCCTATGTTCGCGTCTTCTGCCATAGCCTTTGCAATCTGCCCGTTGTAGCCCTGAACAATCCACGCATCGCCCGAAAGAAGCAACTGATCGAATCCCCCGCTGTCGTAAGCCTTCACCAGCGGCTTTTGCTCCCCAAGCAATCGAGCTGCTTCAGCTATTTCATCAGGGTCAGTCGAGTTGAGAGACCTCCCCTCTCGCTTGAGAGCCGCCCCCATTGCTTCCCTCACATCATCAAGCATCGTTATCCGATCCCTATACCTGCTGTCCCACATAATAGACCAGCTATCGACCGACTCCGTGATTTTATCCCTGCGATAACCTATCCCCGTAGTCCCCCATGTGTAAGGCACAGAGAAGCGATTCTCCTCATCGTGCGCAAGGCCGACGAACTGCGGGTCGAGGTTTGAAAAATTCGTCAGCCGGTCGCGGTCGATTTCTTCCAGAAGTCCCTGCTCGCCTAGCACCGCCACCATGTAATCGCTCGGCACGATGATGTCATAGCTCGCGCCTCCTGCCTGAAGTCGTGCGAGCATCGCTTCATTCGAATCATAAAGCTCTATATTGACCTTCGCTTCATAACGCCGCTCAAATTCTGCAACAACAGAGTCGGGCAGATAGTTTGACCATATAAAAATATTGAGTTCCCCTCCCTTTGCCTTCGCTCCCCCTCCGCCGAAAGCGAAAAACACCAGCAGCAACAGCGCAGCCGCCCCCGCCGACATAGACCATCGCGACGCGCGGCCCGAGGCCAGTCGCTCTGACAGAAAGACCATCAAAATGGTCGCCAGCAACAGCACACTCGATATGGCGTTGATTTCGGGCGTCACGCCGGTCTTGACCATCGAGTAGATTCTCAGCGGCAACGTCGTTGCACCCGGCCCTGCCACAAAACTCGTTATCACATAATCGTCGAGCGAAAGTGTGAACACCAGAAGCGCCGCGCTCATCACCCCCGGCATTATCATCGGCAGCGTGACTTTGAAAAATGTCTGACGAGGAGTCGCTCCCAAATCCATCGCCGCTTCTTCATAAGAAGGATCCAGCCCCGCAACTCTCGCTCGCACGATGAAGATAACGTAAGACATCGAGAAAGCCACGTGCGCTGCGACTATCGTCTTGACGCCAAATGCCCAGCCTGCAAGCCCGAAAAAACCTGCGGTCGCAAACCCGATGATGATCTCCGGAATTATCACGGGCAGGAAGACAAGCACTTCGAGAGCCGATCTTATTCGAATGCGATATCGCGCGAGAGCCAGAGCGACAGCCGTGCCGAGAGTCGTAGCGATGGCGGCAGTGAGAAAAGCGACGATGAGGCTCGTGCGGAGCGATTGGATCAACTCCGCATCTTTAAGGGCGAGCGCGTACCACCTGAGAGAAAAGCCCTGCCAGACGGCGCTGAAGCGCGAGTTATTGAACGACAGCAGCACCAGCGCCACGATGGGCGCATAGAGAAACAGATAAACGAAGGCCGTGACCAGAGAAAGGCCCGACGGAAGAAAGCCTGTCCGGTTTCGCCCTCCCATCTTTTACTTTGCGCTTCGGGCAATGCGGTAAAGCTTCGACCCTGTGCGAATGATCAGGCTGCCGCGCGCAATGGCCGGCGTCGACATGCACAATTCATCGAGGCTGTTTTTTCCAACCAGTTTGTACTCCGCCCCTGCCTGAATCACGAACGTGTCGCCGTCTTCGCTGAGGCAGAAAATTTTTCCGTTGTATGCCCAAGGCGAAGCGGTGAAGGCCCCTGCGGCAGGATCGATTCGCTGCTTGCCGTAAATTTCTTTTCCGGTCTTCGCATCATGGCAGGTGAAAAATCCCCGGTCGAGCAGCGTGTAGTAGTGATCGCCATAAATAATGGGCGAAGGATTGTAAGGGCCAGCCTGCGGCAGATGCCACGCGATAAAGTCGTTCGAGGTCTCTCCCTTCTTGAGCGAGATGTCGCCCTGCGCGCCCGGTTTGATGGCATAGACGGGGCGAAACTGATCGCCGACATAACCGGAGGTGATGTACAAAAGACCGAACTTCGAAAATGGCGTCGGAATCGAGATCGAAGACATCCCCGCGAATTCCCATAGCAGTTTGCCGTTCGTATCGTAGGAGCGAACTTTCTTCGTGCCTGGGGTGATGATTTCGGTTCGCTGCCCGTTTTCCCAGATGTAAGGCGTAGCCCAGTTGCTTGCTTCCGCGCGATCTGCCCTCCACACTTCGGCGCCCGTCACCTTGTTGAAAGCGGCAATGAATGACTTTTGATCATTGTCGTTGACGATGATCAGCTTGTCTTTGTAGAGAACGGGCGAAGCGGCGGTTCCCCATCCATATCGAGTCGGAACCGCGTCAAACTTCTTCGACCACACCAAATTGCCTTTGAAGTCATAGCAGAAGACACCCACGTTTCCGAAATAGGCATAAACTCTCTGACCATCTGTCACGGGCGTTTCAGAAGCATAGGAATTTTTAAGATGCCTCGGTCCCGGCGGCAATCCGCGAGAGGCTTCCTTCTCCCACAGTATTTTTCCGGTCTTGAAATCGATGCAGTAAACCACCCAGCGATGAACATCCGTAGGAGCCTTCCTTTCGCCGCCGAAGTAAAGTCCTTTTTTAGGCTTCTCCCCCTCGACGCTGCTGACGACTGTAGTGATGAAAATCCTGTCGCCCCACACGACGGGCGAAGACCATCCCGTGCCGGGTACATCTATCTTCCACGCGACATTCTGAGTCGCGCTCCAGGTGTCGGGAAGAGCCGGGTCTTCGGTGACTCCCATCGAATCCGCGCCGCGAAACTGCGGCCATCGGTCGCTGGCAGTCGCCGCAAGATTGATCAGAAGTGAAAGAGAAATCAGAATGCCCCATCTCTTACGCATAATCGCGCTCCTTTTTGAATGACTGCGGTTGGTTGCAAGAGATTAGCGGCTTTCACCATGACTTTCAACTACTCAAATAGAAAACGGATCAAACGAATGGAGACGGATAGATATGGATTACCCGCGCCAATCCGTATTATCTGTAATAATCCGTGTCCTATTCTTAATCTTCAAAGGCATCGAAGTTTGACACGAGTGGAGCCGCACTTTAGAATCGACTTCCCGGAAAAGGAGAGCGGGCTTTGAAGATACTTGTCATCCTTGTTCTTGCGTTCATACAGACTGAAACCGAAGCACATTCACTCGTAGATCTGCTGCTGAGGGCAAGCCCCATCGCAAAAGCGGTGTTGATACTTCTGCTTTTGTTCTCCGTCTATTCGTGGGCGATCATCATCGCCAAGTGGTCGGCGATGAGAAAAGCCGAGCAATCGACGCGCGAATTCATGTCACGCTTTCGCAGCCGCTCGAAGCTATCGGATGTCTATGTCGATGCGGACTCGCTCCGCAGCAGCCCCGTCGCCGTCGTGTTCATGTCGGGCTATAACGAAATATCGAGCCAGATAGAAGGAGTCTCGCGGCAGGTTCACAGCCTCGAAGCCATTCATCGCGTGCTTCAATCCGCCGCAATCGATGAATTGAGCCGGATGGAAAAAAGTCTGACGTGGCTTGCGACGACCGCCAACGCTTCGCCCTTCATAGGATTGTTCGGCACTGTTGTCGGCATCGTCATTGCATTTCAGGGACTCACGACCGCCACCACTTCTTCGATTCAATCGGTCGCCCCCGGCATCGCAGAAGCTCTGATAGCAACAGCAGCAGGAATCGCGGCGGCAGTCCCTGCGGCCGTCTTTTATAATTATTTTCTCGGCAAGATCAAAACGATGACCGCGATGATGGATCGCTTCACGCTCGAATTGCTGAACCTCATCGAGCGCAATTACATCAAAGCGGATGTATAAATGGCATTCACTGATCAAAGAGGCAGAACTCAAACTTCGCTTGCGGAAATCAACGTCACGCCGCTCGTCGACGTGATGCTGGTGCTGTTGGTGATCTTTATGGTGACAGCGCCTATTCTTCAGACAGGCATCGAGGTCAATCTCCCCAAAACGCGCGAGACCAAAGCCGAGCAGCCCAAACCTAAATCCGTCGTCGTGAGCATCGATAAAGACGGCAACATCTATTTGAGTACGAAGTCTGAAGCCAAACAGGTAAACGTCAATGATCTCGCGGCGCTTCTCAACGATGCGCTTGGACAATCGGGCGAGCGAAGAGTCTACGTCCGGGGCGACGGCGAGACGCCTTATCGAATAATCGCCTATGTCCTCGATCTCGCAAAACAGGCGGGCGCGGAAGTCAGCCTCGTGACGGAACCAACTGTGAAGAAAAAATAAAGATGAAGCCAATGAAGCCGACGAGCAAACCTGAAAGTAGTTATCAGACTGCGGTTCCGCATCTCGGCCTGATTCTGTCCGTAGCACTGCACGCCATCGTCATCGCCTCGCTCCTGCTCTGGTATCAACAATCCCTCACGACTCAGATAGTCGCAGCGGGGCCGGGTGAAGGCGGCGAGGGCGGAGGCGGGGCCGTCGAAGTCGGGGTCGCAGACCCGTCGGCGATTCTCGGCTTTGCAAAACCTCAGCCGGTTCCATTCGTCGGCAACGAGGATTCATCCGTCAACAACGCCCGCGTCGAAACCGAACGACGCGCGAATGAAAATGAAGAAGCGTTGCTGCCTCCGACTGAAAAGGCGGAAACGCGGCCCGATGCGATGAAAACTGATCGCCCGGTCGCGCCCCGCGAAGAGCGCATCTTTACCGGAAAAGAAGAGCGCGGCGCGTCCGTATCATCATCCGCGCAGGTCGGTTCGAGTTATGGAACTCCTACGCCCGCGATGAGGGGCGGGGTTGGAATCGGCTCCGGGGGCGGATTTGGGGGTGGAACGGGATTGCCGGGAGGCTCGGCTTATGGGCGATTGATTCAATCCATACTGAGCCGCAATTACAATCCGCCCGCGCTCGACTCCTCTCAGGTGGAGAACGTCGTCATACTCATTCGCATCTCACGCGAGGGGCGGATACTTTCAATCTCGAACGGACGGGTCGCGCCTCGGTACATCAAGCAGCGAAGCGCGCTTGCGCTCGTCAATAACGCAGCCGAGCGCGCGGTGCTTGCGTCCGATCCACTGCCGCCTTTTCCTGCGGGCTTCCTCGGCGGAGCGCAGGAAGCCGTCGCTGAGGTTTGGTTCCGCTATCCGAAATGATATTCTCTTTAATGGTTCGCAGGTTTTCTCTTTCATCGGATAGTCAACATGAAAATCGCAAGAATACTTTTTACAATAATCCTTTTTGCCGCGCTCGCTCTTGCGCCCGCCATTCGCGCGCAGCAGGAGACGCCGCCTGACGATATTCGCAAACAGGTAGGCACGATCATAGTCACACCCGGCAACGGGCCTAATCTCGCCATCGCGGATTTCGTCGCTCGCGCTTCGGGAGCGAACGCTGCGGTAGCGACATTCAATGAAGTCCTGTGGGCTGATCTGGAATTTGCAGCCGTGTCGGGACTCGTGGGAAAGAGCCTTTATCCGAAATCGCTTCTGCCTGATCCCGCGTCGCTCAACTTCGAGCAGTGGAGCGGTGATCCTGTGAAAGCCGATTATCTCGCTTTCGGAAATCTTCACGATCAGGGCGGCGCGCTTTCTGCCGACACGTATCTCTACGACGTGAAGACCAGACAGCAACTCATCGCATCGCGTCACAGCGGAGACGCGCGTCGAATTGCTCATGAATTCGCCGATGAGATAGTCAAGTTGCTCACGGGGCGCGACGGAATCGCCACATCGAAGATTGCTTATGTATCGGGCGGGTCGATCAAGATGGCCGACTATGACGGCTTCAATGCGCGAGTCTTTGCCTCTGATGGGCCGTCGCTACTCTTCCCGCAGTTTTCGCCCGACGGTCGCCACATCGCTTATGTGAGTTTCAAGAGCGGCGTGCCGAACATAGTCGTTCGCTCGTCGGACGGCGGGCTTGTCGGAGGGACGAGATTCAATTCGACGACTTCATCTCCCTCGATTTCGCCAAACGGTCAGCTTGCTTTCAGTTCCGCAATTGGCGGAGGAGGCGGGATGGATATCTACGTCGCGAACCTCGACGGATCGAATGCGCGACAACTCACCCGCACGCGGTCGACAGTCAATATTTCTCCCCGGTGGAATCCGAAAACAGGGCGTGAGATCGCTTTCATCTCCGATCGCGGAGGCTCGCCGCAAATCTATGTCATGGATTCGAGCGGAGCCAATCAGCGACCTGTGATAGCGCGGGGAGGTCAGAGTGATTCGCCCTCGTGGTCGCCCGACGGTCGCTACCTCGCTTTCACTTATGGCGGCGCGGGCAGTTTTCAGATTTTCGTCGCTGATGTAGCGACGGGTCAGCTATTGCAACTCACTTCGCGGGGTCGCAATGAAAGCCCCTCGTGGTCGCCCGACAGCCGTCACATCGCTTTTCAATCGAGCCGGACGGGAAGTTGGGAAGTCTGGCAGATGCACATAGATGGCAGCGGCCAAAGGCAGGTTTCTCGCGGCGGCGGGCGATCCCCGACCTGGGCGAAGTAAGCGCATGAAGCACGGCTTCTGCATCGAGGCTTATTGTTTTATTTTAATTCAAAATAACTCTTCAGAAAGGAGACACGACAATGAAGGCTTCCAGAGTTGTGACAATCATTTTTACGCTGTCAGTGATCATCGGCGCCGTGGGATGCGCCAAGCCAAAGGTTCAGGTTCAGGTTTCGCGAGACCGCGTTCAGCAGGGCGAAGAGGTCAGCGTATCCTGGACTTCGAAAGATGCCAAGAGCGTGACTATCAACGGCGAGAATGTCGATAAAGCAGGCTCGAAGGTCTACACGCCTGACAAAACGACTACTTATACGGCAGTGGCGAAACGTGGAAAGAAGGAAGCTACCGACTCGAAAGTGGTCAACGTCAATGCTCGCGCCGCGCGCCCGACCATAACCATTTCGGCGGACCAGGACGCTATCCGTCGCGGTCAGAGTACGACGCTGAGATGGACTTCGACTGATTCAGAGCGCGTGACTATAAGCGATCTCGGCACGGTTCCCTCTTCAGGATCGCGGGTGGTCAGTCCCAGTCAATCGACTACTTATAACGCGACCGCAACAGGGCCGGGCGGAAACGCATCGGCATCTACTCGCGTGAGCGTCACGGAAGAGACGCCTGTCGACACTCCTGATCGACCGAGAACGGTCAGTTCATCGCCTGCCATCGCTACGATCTTCGCCCAGCAGGTTCAGGCAATTTTCTTCGAATTGGACAAAGCCGATTTGACTGAGGATTCCAAAAACAGACTCCGACGCGCGGCAGCCTGGCTCACACAGGGGCCGAATCGCTCAATCGCTTTTCGCATAGAAGGCAATTGCGATCCGCGAGGCACCGAAGAATATAACATCGGTCTCGGCGAGCGGCGCGCGCAGGCGGCCAAAGAGTTCCTCGTCTCGCTCGGCGTCGAGGCCGGACGTATGCAGACCGTCAGCTATGGCAAGGAGCGCGCATCAGGGTCTAGCGAAGGCGATCCGAGTGTGCGGCCTTCGTGGGCGTTTGATCGCAGAGACGAATTCATTTATGTGAGCGGCGGCCCCCGCACGCAGGAACCGATCCAGATGTTTTTCGACATCAGGTGAGCGGAGGGATTTATGTCAGTCAATAAGAGAACGGCGCTTGCGCTCGGCGTGTTGCTCATGCTTGCGATGAGCGCGCCGGGTGGCGGGGCGCAGAAAGATAAGGAAGTGTATGCCCAGTTCAAGGTGGCGTTCGATGAATTGAAAAACGAAGTCATCGTTCTTGAGCGGCAGGTTCGCTCGCTTCAGGAATCGCAAGACCGCGCGAGCGGTCAGATGAGCACGCTCATCACGCAGATAATCGACAATGTCACTGCCATTCGTCAGGCTCAGAGTCGAATTGCCGAAGGCTCGAACAGCGCGATCTCTCAGGTCAACGGCATAGATGAACGCATATCCGCCGTCAATCAGCGGATTGATCGCCTGTCAAATCAGATAGCCGAGATTAAAAAGCTGGTCGAGAATCTGCCCAAGCTTCCCACCTTCACCGAGATCACACCGGGCAACCCCGATCAGCTTTTTGCCGCGGCTTACGGCGATTACAGCCGCGGCAATTACGATCTGGCCCTCAGCGAATTCCGCCAGTATGTTGAAACTTATCCATCGACTGAGATGGCCGACAACGCTCAATACTGGATAGGCGAATGCCTTCTTGCGAAGAAACAGTTCAACGAAGCTATAGCGGAATTCGACAAGGTGAATACGCTCTTTCCAAAGGGCGACAAGGTTCCGGCTGCGCGGTTGAAGAAGGGGATGGCGCTGATGGAAACCGGGCAGGTGGAAGCGGCGAAGGCGGAGTTTCAGGCGATCATCAAACTCTACCCGCGCGGCAGCGAAGCAGTGCTTGCTCGTCAGCAACTCGGCGAGAAATAATCGACGGGCGGCGTCTCGAATGCTTTGAATGAGGTGGCGCAATCTGTTAGATTGCGCATCTTGAAAGTACGAGATTTGAAACCGCGCAAGCTCGTCTTGCGCCAAATTTTCATAGGGGTGAAAAAGCATTGAGTCTGATTCTGTACACGAAGCCTGACTGCCCTCACTGCGCGAAAGCGCGCGCTTATTACACCAGCCAGGGCATAGCGTTTGAAGACCGAAACGCGCAGGATGATCTTGAATATCGAAAGGAAATGTTTTCCTACACGGGCGGCGATCCGACCGTCCCCACCATCGTCGAAGACGGACGGCTCAAACAGGTGGGATGGGAAGGCAAAGGCTGAACGGTCTACTAGACGCGGGCGGTCGCCCGAATGAAATTCATCTCAAAGGGGCTGAACATGTCAGAAGCGATGAAGTTTTCCGGGCCTTATAAAGAACAACTGGCGAAACTTGACGAACTGATCGACTGGGTTTGGGCCGAACACGATAAGTCTTTCGTGATAGCGGGCGATGACAAGGTTTATGCCTTCGGCGGCAACGGATATATGCTCGTACACGACCAGTCTAAGTGGGAAGGCGCGATAGAACTGATGACTCCCAAAGCCGCCATTACCGTCAAGCCTGACGACAACAGCAAGCTGACGGTCATCTCTTCGCTTCAGGATGAGAAGGCTGTCAAACAGGCTTTCGAAGAGGGTATCAGCGGCGTGAAGCAATACTACGAGAACCGTTATTGGGCCACTCCGCAGACTGCAAAATAGGAAAGTCAGCTTGCCTGCCAATCATCAGCCCGCGCTATTGCCGAGCGCGCGCAGGCATTCATCAAGCAACCGCTCAGGGTCTTCGCTGTAGATGATCTGCGCCCGCGTGGGCTTTCGGGCGAAGTCGATTATTTCGGCTATGTGATCGGCTACGCCTCCGCTTCCCCCAAGTACGCCGATAATTTTGCCTTCATCAAAAGCTATCGTGAATTCATTGAGCGTCCCCATACCTCCGCCGAAAATAATCACCACATCCGATGACCTTATGTTGACGACGTTGCGCCCCTTCAAGCCGAAGCCTGTATAAACCATCGCCTCTGGAGTCAGAGGCAGGTTGTATTTCTCCACGTGTTCGCGCTCGTTCGCAGCGGGCGATATCCCGACGGTCAACGCTCCGTGATTTCGTGCGGCGCGCGTAACCATATCCGGTAGTCCCGTGGTCGCGCCCGTTACAAGAACACATCCGCAATCAGCGATGGCCGCCCCAAGCTTTTCAGCAAGCGAAGCCATTCGAGCAAAGTCGCTATCGCCAGGAGCATCCTTTGCCGCGCCCATCACGCCTATCGCGGGCTTTCGTTTTTCATTCATGGCGGTAGTATACTTCGAATCACGGAGACAGAAAAATGAAGGCGAGCGTGAGACTCGGAACACAAGGGTGGAACTACGACGGATGGACAGGGCCTTTTTATCCCTCTAAGACTCCAAAAAAAGAAACGCTCTCGCTCTATGCAATAGTATTCGACACGGTTGAAATCGACTCGACCTTTTATGCCATCCCGCCTGAAAATACCGTCCGCGGTTGGGCTGAAAGAACGCCCGCGGATTTCACCTTCTCGGTGAAACTCCCCTCGGAAATCACCCATGAGAATCGATTGCAGTCGAGCGGGGAAATCCTCTTGCGATTCATTGAAAGAATCCAACTGCTCGGCGACAAACTCGGATGTGTGCTGATTCAGTTGCCGCCGGATTTTTCGCCCGCCGAGCATCGCTCTCTTTCAGAGTTCATCCGGCTGCTACCTTCAGACACAAGGTTCGCCATCGAGTTCCGGGATAGCGAATGGCTCGATTCAAGAGTACTCAATGAATTGAGAGAGCATAACGTCGCGCTCACGCTCGCCGACAGCAAATGGATAGACCGTGAGGCGAGCTTCGACCTGGCGGCTTCTCCGACAGCATCGTTCTCTTATGTCCGGTGGCTTGGGCCGCGCGACCTGACGGACTTCAGCCGCATTCAGATAGACCGCACCAGTGAGCTAAGAGGGTGGGCCGATGCCTTCTCGGTATTGACTGAGAAAGTAGAAACAGTGTTCGGATACTTCAACAATCACTATCAGGGACACTCACCAGCAAGCTGCCATATCTTCAAGAAAATGATGGGCCTTCCGACTGTCGATCCCGATCAGTTGATAATACAGCCATCGCTTTTCTGAAGTGTTCGAGATATGCCCAAACATTTCGGAGTTCACCTCAACTGAGCCGATCATTTACTTGAGCTTTTAGCTTCAACTCATTCTATAAAAAGGCAATTCCACGACTGAAGCCTGAGAAATTCCCTGCTCTGCTGCGACTTCGACTGTTGTGCCGGGGTCGAAGGATCCGTATTTGAGAAGGGCCAGCGCAATGACTTTGCCGAGGCTCGGGGATTTGATCGCTGATGTCACGTGACCTGTTTCCTTCCCGTCTTTGAGAACCTTATCGCCTCGCGCAGGAACCGTGTCGCCTTCGATGATAAGACCGGAAATTTTTTTGCTGACGTGGCCGCGATAAGTCGCCATAGCGACGGCCTCCTGTCCCGTGTAGCAGCCTTTGGAGAAGCTGACTGCGTCGGCGAGGCCCGACTCCAGCATCATGTTGTTTTCATCGATATCGATTCCCCAGACGGGACGGCCTGCCTCGATTCTCAATGTCTCAAAAGCCTCAAGGCCGACAGGCGAGATGGAATGAAAAGCGCCCTTGAGCAAAATGAAATCCCATACATCTTTCAACCCGGCGAGCGGTACGAAGATATCGAAGCCCGTATCGCCTGCGTGATCCGCGCGAGCGACGAGGACGTGCTGACCTGCGATGATCGTTTCAACCCAGGCGTGTTCATCAAGCGGTGGCACAGGCTCGAAACAAATTTCCTTCATCACCAGCAGCGATTTCGGCCCCTGCACCGAAAGAATGCGATAGTCGTCGGATACGTCATCTGCTTTGAAGTCGCCAGCATAAGTAAAGGGGAAGACGTACTTGAATATCTTCTCGTGTGTTTGAGGATCGTTGATGACGAGGTACTCGTCTCCCAATCCGAGTATGCGACAGAATGCGCGCACTTTTCCATGGCCGGTGAGGAAGGCCGCGCGCATTCCCTTTCCCCGCTCAAGAGATTTGACATCGTTGGTGACGAGTCCGTGAAGAAACTGCGCGCCCTCTTTGCCGCCGACTTTGATCGCGCCGTGAAATGTGAGATCGATCAACCCGACCCCGCCGCGCACTCGAAGATGTTCTTCCGTAGCATCAGTGTAAGAATCGGCCATCTCCCACCCGTAGTAATCGCCGAATCGCGCGGCAAGTTCACGGTGACTGTTATAAAGAGGCGTTCTTTTGGCAGCCTCCTGAGTTGTACTGCTCATAAAATTCCTCCAATCAAAAATCGCTCTCACTTATCTGTATGCATCGCATGAAGCCTTATCAATAGAGTACACCAGCGCGAGGGCAAGCCCATAGCCGAGATAAACGCTCGTCGAATTAATTTTCGATGGCTGGTCTTTGTGGCTGTGAAGAATCACGGGCCATTCGTTAGTCATTCCGTGAATTGTCAATGCGGGGATTTTCTTTGCGATGAATGAGCTTGAATCCGAATCGGCTCCAGAAATGCTTGCGTGACCGAAGGGCATATTCATGCTTTTGGCAAGAGCGGCTGCTGCGTCGAGAAGCTTTTTGCTCGACATATTGTCCGCAACCTGCGGAGCGCCCAGACCCAGACTATCGATATTGACCATAGCGCAATATGCATTGACCTGATCTTTGGTGATCTTCCCGGCCATTGCGCCCGAGCCTATCAAGCCGCTTTCTTCCTTTCCGAAGGCGACAAACAGCAGAGACTTTTTTAGGGAAACAGGCTTGAGAGTTTTATAGATATGAGCCATCGCAACTATGCCCGTCCAGTTATCGATAGCGCCGCACCCTGAAGATACCTTGTCGTAGTGCGCTCCGATGATGATCCTTTCGGGCGAAGAGCCGGGTTTGGTGATGACAAGGTTTTCGACATTTTTGTGCTTATCGACAGAAATCTCCGACGCGCCTGCCCCCATTTTTTCAAACAGAGACCTGACCGCATTCAGGCGATCTTCATTTTTACAGGGAACCGATTGCAGGTCAGCTTTGATCTGCTCTTCGGTCGAAAACCCTGCCGGGGTCTGCTGTGCCTGCATCGAGGCGGAGAAAAAAGCGAAGGCAAAGGCAATGCAGAGAAACTGAACTAAGGCTCTTTGAAGGCGATGGGACATAGCAATTTCAAAAAAACTCTCCGAGCCGGATAAAACAAAACCTCAACCTTGATGTGGAAGGTGAAGTGTCGGCAAACCGACTCTTCACCTTAAATATCAACTCCACATCCAGATTTGCTGAGATCAAACATTAAGCTGATCTTCGCATCTCTTCAAATCAGGGCTAAACGGAAAACAACGCATAAGGTTGTCCTGCCGTTGCCATAAACAGCAGCATCGGGAACGACAACCACGTATTCATGCGCGACGCGAGAAAAGCTCTTCTTGCCAGAACCGCCGATTCAGCAGGAATAGCCGTTCCCTTTTCGGCATTGTCATAAGTCCAGGCGATGATTCTCTTCTGCGCAGGCCAGATCACGCCCCAGACGTTGAACAGCATTATCACTCCAAGCCCGCCTCCTATGGCTATCGAGAGAGCGCGAGTGCTTATAGCCTGAATGGCGCCGGTTCGAGTCACTCCTTCGTGGCCCATCAGCTTGAGCAGAACTACAGCCATAACCGAGACGAGCAATCCAACGATCACGCCGAGAATCCACCCCTTGCCGACGGGGAAGCTCTGACGAAGCAGAAAGAAAATTATCACGAAGGCGACAAGCACGACGCCGAACCATTTGCCGAAATTCACCCAGGTCTCAGGCTCGGAATGCAGAATGATTATGAAGTAGAAGATTCCAGCAAGAACAGTCATGAGCGCACCCCATCGAAACCACCACAAAGCGCGCGGCATCAGTTGCGGAATCACCTTCCCCTTCGTCGGCCCGTCGAGCGACTTCATCAGACTGACATTGACGAAGTTGAAAAAGTACAGAAAGCCAATCCAGATGATCCCTGCTATGAAGTGAATCCATCGCAGAAGAAGCTGGATGTGATCATTCCATCCGTCCGGGGGGCGAACCTTCGTTTGAGCAAGCGCCAGAAGCGCAGGCAAGTCCGATATCCATTCAAGCATACTCCCTCCTTTGATTTTGTTCTGGTAGTTGCTGCTTATGCCTTGATCGAATGGTGCGCTTCCGCATTAAAGAGCGTGAATATAAATGTGCGACCAGATATTCTCAACCTGATACAGCCAGACAATTGTTCGACAAAGACTGGTGACCAGAGAAAAACCCGCCTGCCCGACCGAGTGGCGGGAGGAGGCGGGTTTCTCACAGGTTAAAATCGTCAGACCGTAAAAGAACTGCCACAGCCGCACGATCCTGTCGCGTTGGGGTTGCTGAAAGTGAAACCTGACCCCATGACCGAATTTACGTAATCAACCTCGACGCCTTCAAGGTACTGGCGCGAAAACATATCGACGAAAACCCTGAGGCCCTCATGGTCTATGATTTCGTCGCCCTGTCGCGGGCCGTCCTCGATCTGCATCGAGTAAGAAAAGCCGCTGCATCCTCCGGGAACCACGCGGATGCGAAGTCCGGCTTCCGCGCCTGCGTTCTCCGCCTCCATAAAGCCCCGCACTTCCCTGATGGCAGATTCAGTCAGTCTCAGTGTCACAGTCGAAGTACTCATCCTTGCTCACTCTCCTTTGAAAAGTAATTGAAAGAATCTAATCCGTTTTCAAACCCATCAATCATACAATCAGGTCTTCCATTATACGCCATTGATCGGGCGGTTCAAATACCCTCTCAAACAGAAAAGCTGTCGCCGATGCTTATAACGGGCAAGCTGTCGCCTTTCATCGCAGCGATACTCAACTGCGCCGCGACGTTTTCGGCGATCTGAGTGAACGCCTTAGCCTGCGGGCAGTCGGGCGCGCCTGCAACTACAGGAACTCCCGAATCCCCGGATTCTCGAACATCGCTCGAAAGCGGAACCTGACCGAGCAGGCTGGTTCGAAAGAGCTTCGAGAGCGTTTCTCCGCCTCCCGCGCCGAATATCGAGTGCCGCTCGGAGCAATTCGGGCAGATGAAATAACTCATGTTTTCGACTATCCCAAGCACAGGGATATGAACCTGCTCGAACATATTGAACGCCTTGCGCACATCTGCCATTGCGACTTCCTGCGGCGTGGTCACCAAAACCGCGCCCTGAACCGGCACAAGTTGCGCAAGACTCAACTGAGCATCCCCCGTACCAGGCGGCATATCCACAATCAGATAATCAATCTCACCCCAAAGGACATCATAAAGGAATTGCTTGACTGCCGTATGCAGCATCGGGCCGCGCCACACGACAGGCTTATCGCCTCGATTGAGAAAACCTATCGACATGACTTTGACATTGTAGGCATTGAGCGGAACCAGCTTTCCTTCCGCCACCTGCGGCTCTTCGTTCACCCCCACCATGATAGGCACGTTCGGGCCATAGACGTCCGTATCAAGGAGTCCTACCTTTGCTCCCATCCGAGCGAGTGCAACCGCCAGGTTGACGGCCACAGTTGATTTCCCCACACCGCCTTTGCCTGAACTGACGGCAATAATATTCTTCACGCCGGGAACCGCTTGTTTGTCGTTTGCTCCCCGCCCTTTAGGGATATCAAACTCCATTTTCACTTCAACAGTTTCAACGCCTCTGACGCTCAAAACAGCCTCGCGCGCGGCATGTTCAAGTTTTTCTTTAACAGGATAGGCTGGAGTGGTAAGCACAAGACGAAACTTCACGTTTGCGCCCTCTATACGAAGATCGCGCACGAAATTCAAAGATACTATATCGCGATTGAGATCCGGGTCTTTTACTGTAGCAAGCGAAGCCAATACGGATTCTTTGTTGATAGCCGTCATGCAGTCTCCTGTTCGGCTCGTATGTCTTTATCCAGTTTGAGTATATTCAAGGTTCTCGTTCCGGGCGGAAAGACACGATAATTGCAGCTTTGCGCTCCGGCGACAATACGGCATTCGCGGATCAGTTCGGCTCCGAGCAATTCTCTGTACACGCGCAACTCCTCCTCGCAAAGCTGCTGATATGAAGACGCGATCTGAGATGTCGGGCAATTGCGCTGCTTTATCAAATAAGAGCCATCCTTGAGCTTTCGAAGTGTCACATCGTAACCGCGCTCGTTGACGAGAGCAAACAGCCTGCGAACTTTTTCATCGAAGCCCAGACCTTCGATCTCAGGCTTGATCGTTTTGATCGTTTCGTCAGCCTGACTCGTCAGTATTTTCGAGATGGCAGAAGGGCCGAAAAGGTTTCGAACCTGTCGGAGCAGTTCAAGCGCGAAATTGCTGTAAGCGGTCGGAAAAAGTATCGCGGCTTTGTCCGTAAGATGGTAGACGTGTCCCGGTCTTCCCCGCGCGGGCCTTTGAACCTGATAGCCCACAAGCCCGTCGCGACTGAGTAGCGCAAGATGGCGACGCACACAGACTTTGCTGATGCCGATTGACCTAGCGATCTGCTCGACAGAAAGTCGCCCTTTCGATTTAAGACAACTCAGTATCTCGCATCGGGTTTCTTTCAGTATGTTGGTTATCGCTGAAGTCACACCGGAATACTAGAAAGGCCAGGATATTTTGTCAACTTTTCTGCTACTAAAACCCAGCCTGTTTTCGCCTTTGCTCGATCTGTTGAGATATAATCACTCGCCATGAAAGGATTCCTTCATTCAGCCGATCCGCTCGCCGCCGAAGAGTGGGAGGCAATCAATACGGCAGTTCGCAGAATCGGCAACTCAAGCATCTCGCGTCGCTTCATTGAATCAGGCGAAGAACTCGGAGCCGGTGCGCAGACCGCGCCAACAAAATCATTGATAGGCATCACGGAAGGAAGAAAAGGGTTGATGAGAGATGACGGCTCGACGGTGATAGCGATGATGACGAAGGCCAGGATCATCCCGATATTGTATAAGGATTTCATAATTCACTGGCGCGACATCGAGCAATCGAGGCTCACTCATCAGGGGGTTCCGCTGGCTAAGGCTAAGGCAGCGGCGGCAGGCTGCGCCAGAGCGGAAGAACGATTCGTCCTTTTCGGCGACAAAGCAAGGGGATATGAAGGACTGATGAATGCTGAGGGAAGGGGTATATTGACAAGCCTCAGATGGAATCGCCCCGGCGATGCTTTCGAGAATTTCAGAAAAGCGACCGGGCTATTGATGAGCAAAGGACACGGCGGCCCTTATGCGGCTCTCGTCCCTCCGAAAGTTTATGCCGATATGCACAGAATCATCGACGACTCTTCTCTGCCGGAGATCGTCTACGTGAAGGAATTGATTACAGGAGGGGTATTCGCATCCCCGATGATGAAGAATGAATCGGGGATGGTGGTTTCGACCGGGCGGCAGAATATGGAACTGATCGTGGCCATCGACACGAGCGCAGCATTTCTGGGAAGCAAACATATGAATCTTCCGTTCCGAGTCTTCAAGGCCGTCTACTTGCGAATACTGCGCAGCGATGCTATTTGTACATTCTGATTTTTCGAATCTGCACGACCGGAAAACAAAACGATGAAGAAAACTAATGACGACCTGATCATTTTGCGCGAGATTCTGGCTCGCGAACTCGAAACTATAAATGTTTATCAGAACCTCGCGAGCCGAACCGCGAATGCAGATGTTGCCGACTTCATCAATCACATAGCCGAAGAAGAAAAAGAACACGTGGCAGAAGCGATGGAGGTCATCAACCAGATGGATCATTCTCAGGCATCTCGCTTCGGCGCGGGCGCGCACTGGCGGCAATCGGCTGAGATCAGCAACCCATCCCCGTCGCCTTCAACAAAATCTCAGGATCGTTCTTTTACGGTCGGCAGTCTGCGGGAGAAGTAGTTTTTTCATGGAGAGATCGAATAACACAGAGGTTCAGGAGCATCTTCAGAAAGTGGAGCAGGAGTTGGCTCGATACGAACACCCTCTTTTCATCTGGGAGGCTCGCCTGAAAGAACCTGGTATTGAGGTAATAGTCAGATTAAAAACTGAGGGAATTCACGACGACCATTATAGATTCTATCTCGCCCCGCGCGAGTTAAAATCCAACGCCTTCGAGTGGGATTTCCAGAGACAACTCTACAATTACCTTCATGACTATCTGGTTGAGATGTTCACCCGAAGCCCTCAAATTAAGGAATACTGAAAAAGACATCTCACGTAAAATCTCAACATCAGGCTCGCGGGTGGAATTTCTTATAAACTTCTTTAAGTCTTTCGTTGGTAATATGTGTGTATATCTGCGTTGTGCTGATATCGCTGTGACCGAGCATCATCTGAACCGAGCGGAGATCAGCCCCGTTTTCGAGCAGGTGAGTCGCAAAGCTGTGCCTCAGAAGATGAGGAGTGATATGGCCTATTCGAGCTTTTTCACCGTAAGTAACGATGATCTTCCAGAAAGACTGTCTCGTGATTGATTGACCTTTCGAGCCGACAAAAAGGTAAGGGCTGTTTTTTCCTTCAAGAAGTTTAGGTCGGATGCTCAAATATCTCCTGGTCCAGTTGACCGCGCTTTTACCCATCGGAACAGTGCGCTCCTTGCTGCCCTTCCCAAGAGTTGTAACAATACCCAGATCGAGATTTAAATCCGACACCCTTAAAGAAACAAGTTCAGTAACTCTTAAACCCGTCGCATACAAGACCTCAAGCATCGCTTTATCCCTAATCCCGATCTTATCGGTCAGGTCAGGACTGGCCAGCAGCTTTTCAACTTCTTCAGGGATCAAAAACTTGGGGAGCGACTGCCACGACTTCGGGGTTTCAAGATTGGCGCTGGGGTCACGCTTGAGATATCCGTCGAGGATTAAAAATTTATACAGCCCTCGCACAGTCACCAGCACCCTTCCGATGCTTTTGGCATCAAGGCCCGATTCGTTGAGATACTTGATGAAAGCAATGAGGTCTTCTCTCTCAACTGACACAAGCTCTTTGCCCCGGCTTCGGGCGAACTTGCTGAGTTTTTCAAGATCATTGCGATAAGCGATGATCGTGTTTGGAGAAAGCCCTTTCTCAACGCGGAGATAATCAAGAAAAAGCGATTCATAGTCGCGAGCCATCAAACCTTCTCCTATATCGGGTTGACTGTCAGATTAACTATTTGACATATTCTATACGATCAAGGCGTAAAGCAAAAAAGTGTTTTTGCGATCAGACAGGAACAACCCGCAAAAACAGTGCGAAGGAAGCTGATATATCAATGAAACTCGGAGAAATTGCCCGGAAGCTGGAGTGCCAACTCGAAGGCGATCCCGCAATAGAAATCACAGGCATAGCGACGCTTGAGACAGCAATAGAGGGAGAGATCAGCTTCCTGACAAACATCAAGTATCACGCTGAAGCGAAAGCGACCAGAGCTTCGGCTCTTATAGTCAAGCCGGACTGCTCCGGCCTGACTAAACCTCTTCTGAAACATCCCAACCCATATCTTGTTTTTGCCAAAGCCATAGAAATACTGCTGCCTCCTCCTGCTATTATTCCATCGATCCATCCGACTGCATGGGTTTCGAGCAACGCGAAGCTGGGGCAGAGGGTTTCAGTCGGCGCATTCTCTTTCATTGGCGAGGATGTTGCGCTGGAAGACGACGTGATCATCGGATCGCATTGCGCCATTCATCAGGGAGCGATCGTCGGTGAAAAGACCGTCATTCATTCAGGCTGCGCAATTCGGGAGCGGGTCAGGATAGGCAGGCGATGCATAGTTCAAGACAACGCTGTTTTGGGATCGGACGGCTTCGGCTTCGCTCGTCAGGATGACGGAACCTGGTACAAAATTTATCAGGCTGGAACAGTAGTCATAGAAGATGATGTTGAAATAGGAGCAGGCTCGACTATTGACCGGGCGACTCTGGGTGAGACAAGAATAAAGTCCGGAACAAAGCTCGACAACCTGGTTCACATAGGTCACGGATGCGAGGTAGGCAACCACACGCTGCTCTGCGCTCAGGTCGGGCTGGCCGGTTCGACAACGGTCGGCAGTAAGGTGATTCTCGCTGGTCAGGTCGGAGCCGCCGGACACCTGACGATAGGAGACGGGGTGACGGCAACGGCTCAAAGCGGAATACCCGGATCAATCGAACCCAATACATGGGTTTCCGGCTCTCCGGCAATGAATCATAAGGACTGGCTGAAATCTTCTGCGGTGATGCCGCGCCTGCCTGATATCCAAAAAGCCGTGAAGAGGCTGGAACGACGAATTGAAAAGCTCGAAGAATTATCTAAAGTAAAGCTCGAAGGATTAGAAGATTAAATTCAGATATATTTTGCAATAACTTAAAAGGCAAACATGAACGTAAAAATTGAGATTCTTGCCTCTCGGAAAGTAAAAAACCTGGAGAAAAATGTTCAGAAGGCGATTGATGTAGTTCCTGTTGAACACTTGAGAGGACTGACGAAGATCGTTTGCGTTGATCTCATCAGCGAGCCGAGGATAGATGCTATACAGCGCGCCAGCCTTCCCCTGCTCTACCATCCGAGGATGGGAGGCCAGATGGCGTGGGCAGAAATCGCCCTGTCAGTCATCGCTCCGAAAAAGCGATTTCCCCGGAGCATCATCGCCAGATTAACCATCAAACCCACGATAGCCCAGGCCGTTTTCTCTCTGGTCGCCCAGCACTATCATCTCACCCTGGCCAGAGGAGTCAAGAAGAACCAACTGGAATTTGCCTGCCGATCTTACGTCGAGAAACAATTCGAAAAATGGAGAGAAAAAGAAGGGGGCTGGCGAGTAAAACTCTTCAAGCCATTCAAACCGTTTCTTGACCGAATGGCCCGCAAACTGGCAAAGAGGTACAGGGAAGAAGCGGCGAAGAGCAAGAAGTAGTTCATTCGGTTTCCAATACGTGATCGAGCGCGTCTTTGAGTGCTGACTCGATATCTCCTCTGGCAACCTGGGACTTCCTGAATTTGATCGTTAGCGCATAAGCCTGATTCTTGGCGCTGTAGCGGAACACATAGCTTTTGGCTTTTTTAGCTTTTCCCTGCCGCACTTTCCTGGCCTCATCTCTGGTCAGCCCTCCCGCGCGGACAGTTCCGACAAAAGCGCGCATACTGTCAACATCAGGCTGCCTAACCACTTGCAAAAGCATCGATTTAGAACCTATGTCGGCGCGCCGACATAGGTCTCTGACATCCGCAGGAATCAAGGCGAGTGAGAGGGCTTCAGTGATAGAGGTTCTGGATTTCCCGATTTTCCTGGCGATTTCTTCGTGAGTATATCCGAATTTTTCGGCCAAGGCTTGCAGGCCGTCAGCTTCTTCGAAAGGCGTAAGGTCTTTTCTCTGAAGGTTCTCGATCAGCGAAATTTCAGCGACTGCTCGGTCATCGACATCCATTTCGATGCACGGCAGTTCAATCAATCCGGCTTCAAGGCTCGCGCGATAGCGCCTTTCGCCGCTTATTATCATGAATCGGCCCACATCGCTTGGCCGAACCAGAAGAGGCTCAAGCACGCCTTTTTCCCGAATGGAGCTTATAAGGTCTGTAAGATCGCCGGTTTCGATGCGAGGCTGACCGGGATTAGGAACCAGTTTATCGATAGGGATCATGCGTCCGACCGGAGCCCCGGATGTTTTGCTGGTCAGATGTTCAACGTAGTGGACATCGTGGCGGAGTTTGAAATTATTAGGAAGTCCTCGTTTAGACACGTCGCATTACCTCCTCGCAAAGCTTGTGGTACTCAATTGCGCCGCTCGAATTTGGCGCGAAGGTGAATATGGTTTCCTTGTAAGCGGGGCTTTCTTCAAGGCGAACAGACTTGTTTATCATCGTTTCAAAAACCTTGTCGCCGAACAGTTGCTTTATCTGATCCAGGATATCGCGGGCCAGCGTGGTTCTTCGGTCGTGAAGGGTGATGACGACGCCCAGTATTCGCAGATTCGGATTGGGACGCGCTTTCACTTTTTCAAAAGTCTCAAGCAGGTCATCCGTGCCTTCGAGAGCGAAATAAGAAGGCTGTATGGGAATCAGAACATAGTCGGCTGCAACAAAAGCATTCACAGTTATCAGGCCAAGCGTCGGCGGGGTGTCGATGATAATGAAGTCGTATTTTTTCGACAGACCGTCCATACGATCTTTGAGCCTGAACGGGGCGTCAAATTCTCCTATCAGCTTGCTTTCAAACTTTGCAAGGCTGATACGGGAAGGCAAAACATCCAGCCCCTTCACCGCAGTCGGTTTGATAACCTCTTCGGATTTGAAACCCGGTTCCGTCAACAATTCGTAGACAGACGCCTCTATAGTAGAGTGATCGAGAAAGCTCAGGGAACTGTTGGCCTGCGGGTCGAGATCGATAAGTAAAACGCTTTTGTCCGACATGGCGAGGGCAGCAGCAAGATTTATCGCCGTTGTAGTTTTACCAACGCCGCCTTTCTGGTTGGCTATAGCGATTATCATCTTGTGTCCCTTCTCAAAACTCCTGCATCCTAATGCTTCGCCATGTTTAGTGTCAAGAGCGATTCCATACGACAACGGCTTGTTTCAGTTGATCTGCAATTATTTCTCTTCCCTTAACAGGTGATAAGCGATTCGAGAGTAGACTTTCCAACTTCGTTATGCTTTAATCTCGGCAACAGAAACGAATTGATAACAGGTAATCGAAGTTTGAAGAAGCGCGATTTTCATATCTGTTTTTTTTTACATAGCTTCGACAAATTTCCGGCATCAGCAAGGCTGAGGGACTAACATGGAAATTGAAATGAAGATTCGGGGGCTGATGATGGACCCGGCTGCCAACACCCCGATAATCATCCTCAAGGACGTGAACGGCGATTCTATGCTGCCTATATGGGTCGGGCCTTTTGAAGCCAATGCAATTGCCGTCGAGATCGAGAAACTGGCATCGCAAAGACCAATGACTCACGATCTCGTAAAAAACATTATATGGGAATTGGGCGCGACCGTAAGGAGAATCGTCATAACACATCTTATCGAAAACACTTTTTATGCGGTGATAGAAATGGTGCGAAACGGAGAGGTGGTCGTCATGGATTCCAGGCCCAGCGATGCAATCGCCCTCGCCTTGCGCGCGGATTGCCCCATCTATGTAAACGAAGAAGTCATCAAAAACTCAAGCGCATCTTTCACTGAAGAACCTTCCCCGCAGGAAGACGATGACGACTGGCCCGACAGTCTGATCGATGACACAAGCGATTACAAAATGTAATCGCCAACTCATGGAATAATCGGCAAGCTCAGATGGTTTGCCGGACTGAAGAATGACAGGAGGAAACATGGCTACCTTTAACAAAATCATTATCGTAGGTCATCTTGGGCGAGACCCGGAACTCAGATACACAGCGGACGGAACCCCAGTGTGCAACTTTTCGGTGGCAACCACCGAACGTAAAAAAGACAAGTCGGGAGAGTACCAGGACACGACCACATGGTTTCGCGTCAACCTCTGGAGAAGACAGGCGGAAGTGGCCAATCAGTATCTCTCAAAGGGAAAGCTTGTTTATATTGAGGGACGCCTCTCCCAGACTGAATATCAGGATAGGGATGGCAATACACGCTATAGCCTTGAAGTTCAGGGGACGGATATTCAGTTCATAGGCCCAAGAGGAGAGGAATCAGCCAGCGCGCCAAGCGTGGGAAGAGAGAGCAGACCGGCTCCGTCAAGCGGCCCGGATGATGCTCCCGAACCTATTACCGACGACGATATCCCATTCTAAATGGTTTATTCGCTGACGAATTTTTTGGTCAGTCCAAGCTCTTTTATCTTGTGCTGAAGGCTTTGCCGATGCATGTCCAGGAGGGCGGCAGCCTGAGTGATATTGCCTGAAGTCTGCTCAAGACATCGCTCTATGTACTTCTTCTCGAAATCTCTTTTAGCGTCCCTGAACCCCAATGACATAGAGACGCTCACCAAATCAACCTCTTGAGGTATTTTCTGTTTAATCTGAGGTTTAGATATTATTTCCTCAGAAATTACATCTAAGGTAATTTCTCCGCTATCAGTCAGCACAACGGCCTGTTCAAGGATATTCTTAAGTTGCCGGATATTTCCGGGCCAGTCGTATTCGAGAAAAACTCTTATCACTTCCCTTGAAAGTCCCAGAGGCGACCCCTTGTAGGCGATACCAAAGCGGTTGCAAAAAGTCTGAGCCAACGAGGGTATGTCTGTTTTCCTCTCTCTTAAAGGGGGAAGGTTCATCGCCACAACGCAGAGCCTATAGTATAAGTCTTCCCGGAACCGTTGAGCTTTTACTTCATCTGGTAGCTGCTTGTTGGTTGCGCTGATGATACGGGCGTCGGTTGAAAGTTCTTCATTGCTTCCGAGTCTTTGAAACTTCTTTTCCTCAAGCACTCTCAGGACTTTGGCCTGAGTCTTTGGACTCATATCGCCTATCTCATCGAGAAAAAGTGTTCCTTTGTCGGCTATCTCGAACTTACCTATCCGTCTGGCGCTGGCTCCGGTGAAGGCTCCTTTTTCATGCCCGAAAAGCTCAGATTCGATCAACTCCTCCGGCATCGCGGCGCAGTTGAGAGCAACGAAAGCGCCGGATTTCACGCGGCTGCGCGAGTGGATTTCTTTGGCAACCATCTCCTTCCCTGTCCCTGATTCGCCCATTATCAAAACGCTCACATCAGTTTGAGCGATCTTTTCTATAAGCGAATAGATCTTCTCCATCGGAGGGGACGAGCCGATGAGGCTTCCAAAGGTTCCACCCCCTGCGACTTCATTGCGCAGGCGTTCGTTTTCGGCTCTGAGTTGAAAGGTTTCTACCGCATTTCTGACAAGTATCCTCAACTCGTCAACATCGAATGGCTTGGCAAGATAATCATAAGCGCCCTTTTTGATGGCCTCGACAGCGGTGCGCTCAGAGCCATGAGCGGTCACGATTATGACAACGGGAGCGTTTTTTCGACCGATGAGTCGGGGCAGATAATCCAGCCCCGACTCGGAGGCCAGCTTGACATCGAGCAAAACGGCTGCGGGAGATCGGCTTTCGACCGATGTCTCCGCCGCGCTTACGCTTTCAGCTTCGACGATAGAGTAGCCCTGCTTCTCAAGCGCCCTTCTCATTCCATAGCGAGCAGCAGGTTCGTCATCAACTATTAGAACAACTGGTTGCATGGGAAACTCACACCTGCACAATGGCGCTCAGAGGCGCGGCCCCTTTCAACAGATCAATCAGCAGTGTGGTCGAGCTACTTTCCTTTCTTATCCTGGGCCTTTTGCTCAGGAGCAGTCCAGAAGGTAGGCGCGTTTTTCTGCTCGAACGGATAGAGTTTGTCGGCTTTGGGGTCATACTCCCATTCAGCCGCAAGCAACTCATCCGAATAGGTCTT
This sequence comes from Blastocatellia bacterium UBA7656, assembly GCA_002483445.1. GTDB lineage: Bacteria > Acidobacteriota > Blastocatellia > UBA7656 > UBA7656 > UBA7656. Next base: position 16,145 of record DLHY01000132.1, on the reverse strand, counting down.
GTAGTTGAAGATAATCTTCCAGCGAGCGGTTGCGGCCTTTTGAGAAGCCTCCCAGCCAATGGCAGTAATGTTGTACGGCTCCTTGTTCTGGGCAAAATCATCAGCGACTTCACTCAAAGTTTTGCCGGACTGCTGACCATTGACCTCCTGCTTCATCCCTTTCACCTTCTCAATGATCTGCTTCCCTTCCGGGGATGTCTTAGCTATTCGATCTTCGATGGCAGCGATTTTGGGGTCTTTGGGCGGCGCTTTCGGCTTGGCCGATTCCTGTCTCTCCCCGCACCCGACAAGGAGAAGTAGTAATGCCACACAAGCTCCGATTCTCAACATGGTTCTCCCTCCCTTTGAAGTTTTCTATGTATTGCCTGAGCTAACAAGGTTTGATAAGCAGAAGTCTGACATCTCTCACATTGTTTCCGGTAGGGCCGGTGAAGATCAGCCCTCCCATTCGTTTGAAGAAAGAATGAGAATCGCTCCTCTGAATAAAGTCACTGCTGATTATCCCCTGATCTCTGGCTGCACTGATCAGTTCAGGTATAGCCACTGAGCCTGCGGCATTGCTGTTGCCATCGATGCCGTCCGTCCCGCAGGAAAGCGCCGCGGCTTTGGAAGGAACGGACATCTCGCTCAACCGCGATGCGCAGTATAGCACGAATTCCTGATTGCGCCCACCATAACCACTTCCCTTCACGGGGCAGGAAACCTCTCCTCCTGAAATCAAACAGACGGGAGAATCAGCAAACTCGCTTCGCAGATTCATGAGCAACCGGATAAGTTCTTCAGCTATCTCTTCATAGTCGCCTTCGATGAGATCGCGCGCGATTTTAACCCTGTAGCCCAGATGGGCGGCGAAACGCGAAGCCGCTTCAAGCGCGTCAGAGTTTTCCATCAAAAGCAGATCGGCAAGCCGGTTCTTCTCCCAACCAGTGACGTTATCTCGACCGAGGCTTTCTTCCACCGCTTTGAGGACAGAGCGCGGCAGCCGTGATTCGAGATCGTATCTATCAATCGTACCCTTCGCAGGCTCAGCGGTGGCATCCTCCGGGAGCAGAGGGTTTGAAGCCAGAGAGGCCAGATCGCCGGGGTTGACATCGGAAATGAACAGCGCAACGCTCGACGCTCGGCTTGCCAGAAAGCCGAGCCTGCCACCTTTGATTTTCGAAATGCATTTCCTCACATAATTGATGTCGCTGATATTTGCGCCGCAGCCTGTGAGAATCCGGTTTAACTCTCTAATATCTTCAAGCGTTATCTCAGAGTTTGCCGGGAGTTCGACAAGAGACGAGCCTCCGCCCGATACAAGGAAGACGATCAGAGAATTCTCATCGCATGATTGAACAAGCGATACGATTCGTCGTCCTGCTTCGAGGCTGTTCGCATCTGGCACAGGATGCCGCGCTATGATCACATCGGATTTCACTTTGACGTTGCGACGGCGGTCGCATACGAGCAACCCTTTTTTGATCCGGTCGCCGAGCAACTCCTCGACGCTCTCTCCCATCTTGAGACTGGCTTTGCCGAATCCTATCAATACGATTTCTTTGAAACGGGAAAGGTCTATTTCCTGCTTTTCCACGCAGAGAGTGTTTTCTTTGAGCTTGATTTTTTTTCTGATGACAGTTTTCGGGTCTACTGCCTTGAGGGTTCGATGAAAGATAAGTCTTGCGTCATCTTCTAGGGTCATTTCAGTTTCAGTGATCAAAAAGTGGGGAGGAGCCATAGCGGGATTCCTGAAAGTCCTCCTCCTACTGCGGCTCTCTGACCGTACCCTCTGAACGGCCCCAGAATTCTTTGCATCAGCCCTTTGCGTTGCTGTATCAAAACAACCTGCGGCTTGCCCGTGATTCCAGCCAGCGACGCGGCGCGATTGACAGCCGAATCCAAATCGCCGAGCGCATCGATCAAGCCAAGTTCGAGCGCCTGCCTTCCTGTCATAATGCGGCCATCGGCTATGGATGATATTTCGGTGGCAGGTTTCTTTCGCGATGAGGCAACAGCATCTACGAACTGACTGTGCGTGTCATCGATGACGTTCTGCAAAAGCTCTTCTTCATCTTTCGAGAACGATCTGTAAGTTGCGAGCATATCCTTGTGCGGGCCGGATTTTATCACCTTAGGGGACACGCCCACTTTGCCATACAGATGACTGAGATCGCTTGAGCGAATGATGACGCCTATTGAGCCTGTAACAGTGCCGGGATTTGCGAAGACTTCATCTGCCGCCATAGAGACGTAGACGCCGCCCGATGCGGCTACATCTCCCATCGAAGCCACAACTGCGATTCCCTTCTCTTTCAGGCGCGAGACTCCAGCGAAAATCTCCTGGCAAGCGGCCACGCTTCCGCCGGGACTGTTGACTCTAAGAACGACCGCGCGAGATTGTCTTCTTTCGGCTTCTTTGAGCGCGCTCAGAACTTTGGCTCTTCCGGCGCTGAAACCATCGCTGTCGGCGATGATCCCTTCGATCATTACGACGGCCACTCTGTTTCTGGGCTTTCTGAATAGTCGCATTGCTGGAATTATAGAGAAGCTTCTTCGAAAACAAAAAGCGCAACGACCAATCGAATGAGAATCAGGCCGTTGCGCTTTTGCGAAAAGGAAGAATTGATCAGTTATCGAGGTCGGCTGACGATATGTTGTAGACCCGCATGAGTTTCAGCACTTCCTGCCGGATGGCATCCCATCTCACTCCGAGGGATTGCGCCGCGCGGCTTGAAGAAGTCGTCATTATGGTGTCGGTTTTTCTCGCATCGCGGGCAAGCGCAAGGGTTGCGCTTCTGAGGCTTTCCTGATCCTGAAGCGAATCAATCAGCCCCGCATAGAGGCGCGCAGCATTGGCGAAGCTCTCAAGCGAAAAAAGCACTTCCATATCTGCTTCGTTATATTGCGCTCTACTATCAGGATCAGCGCCCGATCCGTTCGGTTTCAGCCCTATGGATTGTCTGTACCGCGACAACAAATCTTCAGCCTGACTCTGTATATTCGAACCGGGCTTAGGGCTGACTCTTGGTTGTGCAGGGGCAGGTCTCCCATCAGATGAAGAGGTTCTCCCATCCAGAGATATGGTTACGTCGCCCGCGCTTCCATGAACTACAACGCGGCGGACATACTGAACGCCGTCGCGGACGGTCATCTCTATTTTCCCTCTGCTCATAACCTGCGTGACCATTCCAGTCGGCTCTACCGCTCTTGCAAAAATTTCGAGGGTGTCGCCGTTGACTACGTGTTCGCCGTACCAGCGCCAGCCGCCCGTATTGGCCTGCGTGTTTATCAGAATATTTATCGAGCCGTCCGCTGCCCTCGTTGCTGTGGCTGAAACAATATTGGCCAACAGCACATCTTTGCCAGCGTCTCGCTTGTCCGCGTTTCGATTGTCACCGCGTCGGTTATCCGTGTTTCGATTGCTGGCAGTCGAAGCATTGCGCTTTTGGCCCAAAACTCCGAGCCTCTTTGCCGTCTCAGGATCGAGGTCTCCGGTCTCAGGCAAATTGTTTTCATGTTGATAAGTTTTGAGAGCAGCCGAAGTGCGTGGACTCATAGCTCCATCAAGTGGCCCTTCGTAATACCCGTTGTCCCGCAATGCCTCCTGCGCCCGCCGGATCATCTCGGGCGACGAAAGCGGCAAAGACACTTCAACAGGTTCAGCATCAGGCTCGACCTTTGAATCTTCATCTTCATTTTGATCCCTATTAACATGAACTTCGTTATCAGACCGAGGACGGCTCCGGGGCGGATTAGTATCGCGTGGAGATTCGACCTCCGGGGTTGTATCGCGCTTTCGAGGATCACGATCACTATCATTATCGCTTCTGCTTCGAGGATCGCGATTTTTGTCATTATCGCTTCTGCGAGGAGCAGAGGAATCCGGGTCGGAGATGCTGTCGATATCTGAGGGCTGATTATCGCGCGCAATCATGCCGCCCTGCAAAACCAGAGCGTCCCTCAACTGAAGGCCAAAGGGAGTGCCGGGAGGAACCTCGGCTTCTTCGCCTTTGGTAAGCAGCAGACCCGCCACGCCTATGCCTGCGCCAACCACACCGCCGACAGCGGCTCCCTTCCCCCCGCCGACTACTGCGCCAAGAACGGCTCCGAGGATGCCGCCCCCGCCCACAAATATGGCCCCGCGATTTTCAGTTCTCCCGGAGACGCGATTCTCATCATCGATCCTTTCCCTCGTTTTGGGATCATCCGACGTCAGCACGCCTGCCACTTTCATCCGTGAGCCGTCCGGGAAAACAAGCTCGTCAAAATCGATTGCCAGTGTGCCTGATTTGCTCATACGTCTGGCCGGAGTCACCTGCGTCACGTGTCCATGAACAGTTGCACCGGCAGGTATCGCCGTCCTTCTCTTGACGTGAACAGGCAAAGTCACGGTCGCGGTGAACCTGTCGCCCACGCGCGATGTTCGCGAGTTCAACCCCGTGTCCATGCGCAGGCTGATAACTGTATCAGCAGGGATGACCGCATCGCCGCCCGATTGCGCTCGCCTGCTGTAACGCGGTCTGCTGTCCTGCGCTGATGAAACCAGCGGCAGGCTCGAAATCAGAAACGCCGCCAGCAAAAAACAGAATAGTCGCCGGAATGATCTCATTAACCTCATGATTGCTACCTCCAAAAATCGCGGACCGGGGATTTGTCAGTTGTCGTGATGAATCAGGCGACGAAGCCGTTGTCCGTTCCCTGTCATTCTCTCGCGCCGACCGCGACAATCTGATCCGTAGCGCCCTCGAATGCGTCATCGTGGCTGATGACGAACAACTGATCGAAGTCACGGATTCGCCCTATCTGCTGCGCAAGATTGCGCCTTCGCTCCTCATCCATATTAGTCGTCGGCTCATCAAAAAACGCTATTCGCACATCCGACAGTTCTTTCAACATAGCAAGCCTCACCGCAAGGGCCGCAGCCATCTGCTCTCCTCCCGACAGGCTCGCAAACGGGCGGTCATGCCCGTCCTCTTCGAGAATGATCTCATAACCGGAATCCCAACGCAGCGAGACCAATGGATTGCCGGTGATGTCGCGGTAGAGTTGATTGGCTTCGAGTGAAATCATTTGAACGTGCGCTTCAGTTATATATGGAGCCGCCTGCTTCAATACCTCGCGGATGAACTCTGCTATGGACATAATCTCGACGCATCGGTCTCTCTCTTCAACGAGCTTCTGCATACGTTCTCTGACTGTCCGCAGGCGCTTGATCTCGTTTTCGATCTCTTCGATCCTCAGCAACGTCGCGTTGAGTTCCGATTCAAGCGTCCCCGTGCGCGAAATCGCTTCTTCATACTCGACCCGCGCGGCAGTGTGTCTGGCTGCGTCGTATCGGGATCGAGCCTCGCCAAGCTTCGCCTCTACAAGCGAGAGGGCTTCGAGGCTCTGCGCAAGTTCAGTTTCTATCGATTTCAATTCGCTTTCGCGCGTTTCGAGCAGCGAGGCGATGGGTTTGTTCTCGATGTAAACTCCGTAGTCTCGTTCGGAAGCTGCGCGCCGTTCTCTTTCCGCCATCAACTGCTCATCAAGCGCGGCATACCGTATTATCTCTTCGCTCAACCGGTGAAGGATCGAAGATAATTCCTCTTTGCGTTTTTCCATAACGGCGAGCGATTTTTTTATTTCAGGCTCGCGTTTGAGAGACTGCCTGATCTGGCGGCAACGCCCGCGAGGGTCGTTGAGGTCTTCGAGGCTCTTCTCAATCGCCTTCAGTTCATCCGTCAGTCCGCTCATCGCAGCTATGCGCGCATTCATATCTTCCAACGCTTTTTTCTTTTCTTTGCCTTCCGTCGTCAGCCGACCCTGACGCTCGCGCAGCGCCGGAAGGTTCTCGTATTTAACTCGCGCGGCCTGAGCCTCGGCCAACTCTTTTTCGATTCGAGCTATATTGTCTTTCGCCTCGCGCAACAGGTCGGGCGAGACGGAAATCTGTTCGATCTCCGCTTGCATTCGAGACGATGAGCCGCGCTCAATTTCCAACTCCTGCCCGTATCTCTGGCGCAGCACCCGCTGGTTTTCCAAAGCAGAAACGACGCGCTGGGCAGATTTCGCTTCTGAAAGCTGTCTCTGCACCTGTTTTCGTCGCTTCTCGGATTCGCTCAACCGCTCGCGCTCATTTCCAATTTGAAACGTGAAGTATTGATCCAGCCCTTCGCCGTTTTTCATGTTGAGACATTTCTGATTCAGCAGAGGACATAACCCGCCCTCTATCTGAGCCACCAGCTTCGATTCACGATCAATGCTCATACGAAGCGCCGTAATCTCTTCCATCAAAGACTGGTCATTCGATTCAAGCTCAGGCACAAGCCCCGCAAGACGTTCTGATTTTTCGGCTGCTCGTATCTCCCTGTCGAGCGTTTTCACTTCGCCCTCAATGTTACTGATTTTTTCGCGGACGCGGCCAAGTTCGCGCAAGCGATCCTTGCGTCGCTGCTCTGCGACTTCCAACTCGCGCAGTTTGCTCTCGCACAAGCGGCGCGATTCTTCCAGTTCAGTGTATTTTTCCGCCACTTCGCGATGGCTTTCCGCGTCTTCGATCTGTTTTTTGAGCTTGGCGAATTCCTTGCGAAAAGAATCAAGCTCGCCCGCTGCTGCTGCTGCGCGCTCTTTCACGGCTTCAAGTTTTCCGATATCTGTCTGAATGCGGCTTCGGTTTTCTTCTAACTCAGCTTGTTCTTTTTCGAGCGGGGTCAGCCGTTCAAGCTCGTCTCGCGCGGCTTCAAGCTCCTGAAGTTTTGCCTTCTCCGCTTCGAGCGAAGTTTCGACGCGGATCAGATCGCGCTCAGTTTCGGCGTATCTGTTTTTCAGAACGTCGCGTTCAATTGCCTGCGTTTCGAGTTCGGCAAGGCGGGCGACAGCCTTATTGTAAATCTCAAACCCTGCGGCGGCCGCAAGGAGAGCGTCTTTTGCGCGACGCGACTGGTTTGCGGCCTCAGACGCGGCAGTTTTTCTTATATCAAGGTCAGTCACTTTGACATTCAGATTTTCTCTCTCTCTTGCCGATTGCTCGATTATTCTTTGCAGGTCATCAAGCTGCTGCAATTCCCTTTTCAGAGATTCACGCTTCTGTTGCTCGGCAGCGAGGTCTTCTCTGAGGCGTTTGATTGCCTGATCGAGCCTTTCACGTTCTGCGATGAAAGGGTCGAGAGATGATACTTCGACTTCGAGTCGCGCTATTTCTTCTCTCAGATCGATGCCTTTAGATTCGACGAGTCGGACGAGATAGCGAAGCTCATCCGAAGATCGATTGTATTCATCGACTCGAAGCACGCGGTCGAAGCTGAGTTTTCTTTTTGCGGGCTGATCGGCGAAATCGACGGTGAATGTCCCCTGCGGGACGCCTATCGTAGACATAAACAGCGCGCGAAGATCGCTCGTCGGCTCCACTCCGAGATGCTGTTTGATCCAGCCGATGACCTGGCTCTTCTGCTCGACGAGTCTCAACTTCGTTATCGGATCGTAAGCGTAGTATCCCGCGCCTGTGTCGCGATAGACGGTGTACTCACGCGAGTCGATGGCTGACTCGAAAGTGACTCTGACCGATCCTTTCCGCGCGCCTCTTTTGAGGAAGTCTTCCTTTTTATAAGGGAGGTGATCGAAGAGCGCCCAGGCGATGGCTTCGAGGATGGTAGTTTTTCCTGCGCCGTTAGGCCCGCTGATGGCCGTCACTCCCGGCCCGAATCGGAAAGCGCCCTCATCGTAGCTTTTGATATTTTCAAGTTCGACTCTGGTGATAAGCATTCGGGCGTTGCTCCAAAGTTAGAGGCTCCTGCAATTGAATGGTAAGAAGTGCGAGCTTTATTTTAGCACGTGTCCCGATATGAACGAAAATCAACGTTCCCAAACTTTGAACTTCGCAAACCGGAGGTTTTATCGTATGCTTTCTGCTCTTCAAAGCTATGATGAACCCAACTCTCAAACGCGAAATCCTTGCTGAATTCCTCGGCACTTTCATCCTCTTAGCCCTCGGCGCAGGAGTGGTCGCGCAGGTCGTATTGAGCAGTAACGCGAACGGCTCATACATTTCGATCAACATTGCCTGGGGCATCGCCGTTACGATGGGCGTCTACGTCGCGGGCGGCGTGTCGGGCGCGCACCTCAACCCCGCAGTTACCCTTGCGCTCGCCGTTCGCCGCGGCTTTCCATGGTCGAAAGTGATTCCCTTCTCTCTCGCGCAGGTGGCGGGCGCATTCGCGGCTTCGGCCCTCGTCTTTGCGGTTTATAGCGAAGCCTTCGATGCTTTCGATTCCGGCGCGCGGATGGTGACGGGAGCTAAGGCCACTGCCGGAATTTTTGCGACCTATCCTCAACCTTTCCTTTCGACGTTGGGAGGACTGCTCGATCAGATTACGGGGACTGCGGTTTTATTGCTGGTCATACTGGCCATCACCGACTCGCGCAACAACGCGCCCACATCCAATCTCGCGCCTCTGATGATCGGACTTCTCGTCGTAGCCATTGGGATGTGCTTCGGCTTCAATGCGGGCTATGCCATAAACCCTGCGCGCGATCTGGGGCCGAGGCTCTTTACACTGGTCGGCGGATGGGGCACGGAAGTTTTCCGCGCGGGCAACTACTGGTTCTGGGTTCCCGTTGTCGGCCCTCTGATCGGAGGCGTCGTCGGCGCTTTCATTTATGATTTCATGGTCGGAAACCACTTTCCCGCAGACGAACAGGCTGACGCTTGAAATCGTCCGGCGCGGTTGATTTCTGCCCGCCGCGCATGTAACATAGGCGGCTCGAACCCCCGACTTCGCTCATCGAAGCGAGCGTCGGGGTTTTGTTTTTGTTGCTGCTGATATCTATCAATGGAAACCATACTGATAATCCTCGCACTGATAGTGATTGCTGCTGCCAGCATCTACGCCTGGAAGCGATTCGAGCAGACGCGTGAAAAACGACTACTCGAAAGAGAGTACGACACCGCCGTCGCGCTCTGGTATTTCGCCCGCGATGTCAAACGGGAATTCACGGAGATGACGCGCCAGAGAATCGATGTACTCGACTTCAGAAAGATCACCGTTCCCCATTCGCAGGGCTATCGTGTGTTGATCGAACTTACAGGCTTCAACTTCTGCATTCACGCCCTCCCGGAACAACACGGCAGGGGCGGACGACTCTCCTTCTTCATCGATAACTCGCTCACATTGCGCGCCGCCGATCACAATGGCGAACGCGCCAACGAACAGGACGAGGAGTACACAGGAGATTTCAATTCCTGATTTTGCCATCAGGCCGCCTTCAGTCCACTATTAGGCCCATCAGCCTGAATTTTCAATTATCCGCCAACCAGATAATTTCGTTATAAGACTCAAATGAATGTTCGGGGTTGCAAGAACAGCGCGGGTCGTGATGAATTGAGAGAGACCAAATCAATATCGACGGAGGAGAAGAGCGATTATGGCAGATGAGCAAGCGCAGCTCGACCTGGCGGATTACTTCAGAAAGCTCCCTTCACATTTTCGCGCGGGCAAGGTAGACCGAACTCTGGTTTATTATTTTTCTATTGAAGAGGAGAAATGGACTGTCACCATAACGCCTCAAAGCTGCGAAGTCGTCGAAGGCCAAAAGAGTGAAGAGGCTGATTGCTTTCTCAAAACCTCGAAAGAGATTCTGCTTAAAACCGTGAGGGGCGAGTACACTCCGTCTCTTTCCGATCTCATATCGGGAAAGATAAAAACCAATCGCCCCGATTTGCTGGCCACCTTCAAAGAGGTGTTTCTTGATTGAACGAACAAGGAGGACACATGGATTTCGGCGTCTCGATGTTTCCAACTGATTATGCGATTCGTCCCGACGAGCTTGCCAGAGAGAGTGAATCTCGCGGATTCGAATCGATCTGGTTTCCTGAGCATACGCACATTCCTGCAAGCCGCCTGAGTCCCTGGCCCGGCGGCGGCGATCTGCCCAAAGAATACTGGCACACTCACGATCAGTTCGTCGCGCTGACTGCTGCTGCCATGGCGACGACCAAACTGAAAGTCGCCTCTGGCATCTGCCTGCTCATAGAACGCGACCCCATCACTACGGCCAAAGAAGTAGCGAGCCTCGACCAACTCTCCAATGGGAGAGTGCTTTTCGGCATAGGAGGCGGATGGAATGCGGAAGAGATGGAGAATCACGGAACAGATTTCAAGAAGCGATGGCGGGTGCTTCGCGAGCGCGTGCTGGCGATGAAGGAAATCTGGACCAAAGACGAAGCGGAGTTTCACGGCGAGTTCGTCCGATTCGATAAGATTTGGTCTTATCCCAAACCATTTCAGAAGCCTCACCCTCCGGTGCTGATGGGCGGCGACGGGCCGACTACGTTTGATCGCGTCATAGAGTATTGCGACGGATGGATGCCCATCGGAATCAGGATGTCTGATCCTAAGGCGAAAATAGAAGCTCTTCGCAAGCGAGCAGAAGAAGCGGGGCGCGACCCTCAATCGATTTCCATCTCCATATTCGGAGTCAAACCCGACAGCGCGGCCCTCGATGCGCTGAAAGAGATAGCCATCAATCGCGCGATATTCATGCTGCCGGCGGCGGAGCGCGACGAGGTGATGCCCCTTCTCGACAAGTACGCGCAGCTTATCGCTTAACACGGGTCAATGAAATTTGGCGCGATAGAAAACAGAACGCGGCTGGCGATTGCTTTTTTCGCAATCGCCGTGCTGCTCACTATCGCCCTGAGCCTCGCCCTTTTTCAGCAATCGCGCCGCGAACTGGCCGATCAGCAGCTAAATCAGGTGCGCCTCGAAACAGCGATGATCGCTTCGCTCGCGGCAAGGAATCCTTCCTCTATAACCGAACAATCCCTCAAAGCGATGCTTGGGCGCAACTCCATCGCCGCGTCCGTCGCAGTCTACTCAAGCGACAAGCGACTAATCGCCCGCGCTTCAACCATAGAAGACACTGCTTTGGAATCTCAACGCCTGTCTCCCGGGTTCCTTGCTTATGATGATCGGGTTGAAGCAAACAGCGCGGACATCTCCATCGATCAGGTGCGAATCGTGACCGAAAGCGGATTCATCATCGCCCGCGTCTATGCTCCGGGGCTGGGCCAGATCGTGATTGCGCGTCCGATGTTTGCGGCTTCTTCGGCCATGGTGTTTTATGTCCTCAGCTATCAGATAGTGGCGCTGGTGTTCGGGCTTGCAGTCATCTTTCTGATAGCCCGATGGCTGCTCAGACCATTTCGACGACTGGTGAAAGCCGCGCACGATAGCCCGGTTCATGGGTCTACGGCGAGGAGCGAAAGCGAATTCGTGGTCGAGACCTTTCAGGCGCTCATCGAGCAGTTGAAAGAAAAAGAAAAAGAGCTTGAGCAGCTTCACGCCATGGAAAGGAACCGCGCAGAGCGAAGCGAGCGTTTCAGCGAACGATTGATCGCAAACATCCCGACCGGGCTTGTATCAGTCAATGCAAGAGGCGCGATCACTTCAGTCAATGCGCGAGCGACAGAGATATTAGGATTGAGCCATTCCGATACCGGCCCTCTGGCTGCCGCACGTGTGAGGCAAAGCATGGGCGGCGACTATCGCGCGGTTTTTCAGTCGGCGCCAAAAATGGTGCAGCTAATCTCTCAGTGTATTTCCGAGAGAGTGTCCTTCAGGCGGGAAGTCGTAGATATAACTTATCCGGACGGGAGAATGCGTTATCTCGGCCTGAGCATCTCGCCTATCTCAGAAGCTGGTTCCAATCTCGAAGGCGCGTTGTGCCTGATGACCGACCTGACCGAAGTCATCGAGCTACGCGAGAGAATGAAGCTTCAGGAAAATCTGGCGAACCTCGGAGAGATGGCCGCAGGGCTTGCCCACGAGTTCAAAAACTCTCTGGCAACCATCCAGGGATACATACAGCTTTTCGATGCTCACAGTCTCCTGTCGTCGGGCGACCGAAAGACGAGCATAGAGGCGACGCTCAATGAAGTCAGATTGCTGGCTCGGCTGGTGACGGACTTTCTGAACTTCGCACGCCCGCAAAATCTCACGATGGCGACTGTAGGCCCGCGCTCGATAATCGACGACTGCCTCGTTGAAATCGAACCTCTGTTGAAGCAGTCGGGCATAGAAATCAGGATCGACGGCGAGTTCACCCCATTTCCGGGAGATGAATCTCTGCTTCGCCGCGCGTTCGGGAATCTTCTGAGAAACGCGCTCGAAGCCATCGATCCTCAGTCGGAACGAAAGCTCATTCATATTTCAGGATTCACCGACGCAGGCGGAGAGCGCCGCCATGCGCACATTCGAATAAGTGACACGGGATCAGGCATAGCGGTCGAAGACCTTCAAAGAATTTTCATTCCTTTCTTCACCACCAAATCGCGAGGGTATGGCATAGGTCTGGCGCTGGTTCAAAAAATTATCGTGGCGCATGGGGGTACAGTCAGTGTGGAAAAAAGCGATTCGAGCGGCACTATATTTCACTGCCGCCTCCCTCTGTGAGTCTTAGAATGGACCGACTCTCATTTACAGGAGTTGTTCGCCCCTGTAAAATCCGGCCTATGTGTCGCTCGCGTGTGCGTTGAGCTATTGGCTTATGCACTGAGCAATTGAAAAGCCTATTATCATACTTGAAGACCGGATAAGTCATCAGGGCGTATATGAATATTTCTCAATTTTTCTCACGTGAAATGAGCGTGGCTCGACGCCGACTGTATGAGTTCAGCGATTTCCGGCTCGACGCCTTAAAACGCGTCTTATTGAGGGAAGAAGTACCGGTCCCGCTTCCGCCAAAGGTTTTCGACCTTCTGCTGATCCTCGTTGAAAGCAATAACCAGGAGCTTAGGAAAAGTGATTTGATGGATCGCCTCTGGCCCGATAGCTACGTTGAGGAATCGAATCTTACTCAATCCATATTTCTGTTGCGAAGAGCCCTGGGTCAGAGGCATGGCGAGAATCGTTTCATCGTAACTATCCCCGGAAGGGGATACCGATTCGTAGAGGAAGTCAGGCGAATAGGAGCAGAGAAGCCTGACTCTGATTCCAGCGAAGTTCTTAACCATCAGCCGACAGAGACCCTTCCAACACCGAAATCTATCGCAGTGCTGCCCTTTAGGTTATTAGGAACGGCGACTGAGGAGATCTATCTCGGTCTGGGAATGGCAGATGCGTTGATCAATCGGCTCAGCCATCTTAAGCAGATCGTTGTCCGGCCAACGAGTGCCATTGTCAATTACACTGATCCGGGTCTCGATCCTCTGGTCACCGGACGCGAGCTAGGGGTTGATTCGTTGCTCACCGGGCAGATCCAGCGCGTGAGCGAGGGAATTCGTGTGACGGTCCAACTGGTTAGGATTCGAGACGGATCGGTGGTTTGGGCCGAGAAATTTGACGAACACTTCACTGGTATTTTCGCTGTCCAGGATTCTATCTCCGAGCAGGTTGCAGCGGCATTGGCACTAAAGCTTTCCGGCGAAGAACAAATGCGAGTGACAAGGCATCGCACTGAACATCCCGAAGCATATCAGGCATATCTTAAGGGACGGTACTATTCGACCAAATGGACCGAGAGCGGCTGGAGGAAGGGGATTCAGTACTTTCATCAAGCTATCGAGGCCGACCCAGACTACGCACCGGCCTATGCCGGTCTGGCCGAAGCGTACTACATCGTTTCCAATCTGTACCTCCCGCCCCGCGAAGCTATTCCGAAGGCCAAAGATGCCGCGATGAAAGCCCTGGCGGTGGATGATTCGCTGGCCGAGGCTCATACGTCGATGGCTCTGGTGCGAGCCTTCTATGATTGGGACTGGGTAGAGGCGGAAAAGGAGTTCAGACGGGCAATCGAGATGACCGCAAACAACGCATCTGCCCGTCTCTGGTTCGGGCGGTATCTCGCCACGATGGGGCGGTTTGAAGAGAGTATCGCCGAGTTGAATCAGGCTCAACAGCTTGACCCCCTTTCACCCAGCGTCAATGCAGAATTAAGTCGGACCTTCCTGTACTCGCGCCAGTACGATCGAGCGATAGCGCAATTGCAGGAGACGCTCGATCTGGACCCAGACTTCTGGCCGGCGCATCTTTTCCTGGGATGGGCCTACGAACAAAAAGGGCTTTTCACGGAAGCAATCGCGATATTGCGCAACGCCAGCACATTAGACGGCAACCCGCGAACCCTGGCCTCGCTTGGCCACGCCTATGCTGTAGCAGGGCAAAAAGGGCTTGCGCAGAAAGTGCTTCGTGATCTCATTGAACTATCAAATGTAGGTTATGTGTCGCCCTACTATATCGCAGGAATACATCTGGGCCTCAGAGAAAAAGACCTCACTTTCACCTGGTTGGAGAAGGCTTATGAGGATCGGTCCGAGTGGCTGGTTTGGTTAAAAGTCGATCCGAGATTTGACAGCCTTCGCCAAGACCCTCGGCTGGCAGACCTGCTGCGCCGTGTCGGACTCGCGCCATAATCCACCTCCAAAGCGCCCTACTGCGCGAACTGCTCACACAGCCCAGGTCTGCCGATGCCTCTCGCCACCTTCATAGGAATTGAGAAATATTGACCCCCTTATTGAGGACTTCCTCCGGTTCCTCAGCGCACAATCTGAGAATCGAGAGGGGATTGTCGCACGAGTTCTGTGGCGGAGTTGGCTCGACGTGAATCGAGCAGTCGTAATCTGTTCACGAAAGCTGGCATAGACATAAGGGTTGCTCGCTGTGGGGACGACCATCTTGGGATGCCAACTCCTTTACGGCCAATAGTGGAGGCCGTTTTACCGCCGGACGCGACGTACACCTTCAGGCTCAACATCATTTCACAGGGACGGAGGAAACCGTATGAAGTTCAGGAAACAGGCTCTTTTTACCATTGTCGCAATCGCCATACTTGGCGGGAGTACAATCGCAGTTCCTGCCCGACCAGCGTGCAACTCTGCTGCGTTTCAAGCAATTCTCGATAACGCGTTCGCTACGGGACCCGCTGGTGAACCGTCCAGCGCGGTCGGCTATACTGCGACGGTTCAGTCACCGTTCTGCACCTTTCTTTCGGCCGTGGGTTCGGCTCGACTCGAACAGCCGCAGGCCCTTACCTTTTCCAATCGGGTGTGGGTTGGTAGCCTGACAAAGATGGTCACTGCTTATCTGGCTCTCCGGCTTGTCGAGCAGGGACAGCTTAGTATGGACGCAACAGTGAACCAGTTCTTCACGAGCCAAGAACTGGGCCGTCTATCGGTTGGGTGTACGAACGATTGCCCGAATTTTTCGACCATCACGATCAGGCAGCTTCTCAATGCCACCCACAACCTCGACGACTTCGTGGTCGCTGACCGCAACAGAAACGGTCTCATAGACACCTTCGACCTGAGTGTCGAGAGACTTCTTCGTTTGCTTGGTCTCCCGACTCTTCCCACACCAGTGGACGGCAGTGCATTCGAGACTCTGGCTGCAATCAAGGTTAGAAGAAACCTCAATTACCAGGGGTTCGAAACTCCCAACTTCGGAAATACTGGTTATCAATTGCTGGGGATCATCCTTGAGAGGGTCACTGGAGAATCATACGGGGATCTGGCCAAAGGCACTGGGTTTGCCTTCGGCTTTATTCCTGATACTCCGGTGCTGGTGTTGGACGCGGATCAGTACACTGTGACGACCGGGTCACTGCAGGCAGTAGGTGTGCCGGAGAACTTTTTCGGCCTCTATGGTGTGACAAGTACGCCCCATGGCTACACCGCAATCAACACAAGAAACTTCGACAATTTCCCCGCCGGGATAAACGGCGGAGCGGGTTCGCTAATAGCCAGGCCAGCTGACTATGTGATCTTTTTCAGGCAGCTAATTAAGGGGAACCTCCTGGGTCCTACAGGGCAAGCCTTGTTCAACAACGCGTTTGTTCCCGTTCCCAGCAACATCGCGCCGCGCCTTTTTGGCGGGGTTGGTGTCAGCCATGGATTCGGGGTATTCAGACAGCCTGTGACTCTGGCCAACGGCTCGACCGTGACCGTGTTCTTCAAGCCAGCGGGAACATTCGGGTCCCGGACTGACTTGATACATGTTGTCGAAGCGGATGTGACGGTGCTTGTAGATCGGAACTCCCTGGATTTCTTCCAGCGCCATTCCGTCTATACGGATACTGTTGCCTTGAACCTGTTGACCGAGTTTGCCAGGTAACTGGTTCATCCATCACCTTCATTCGCCATTTCAGGCTGTCTGATTTCCGCTCTGTCCCCGATTCGTAGACAGTTTTGT
>DLHY01000129.1 GCA_002483445.1 Blastocatellia bacterium UBA7656 | reverse complement strand
GAAATCTCAAAGCTCTTAGACGTGAGCGAGCGGACGCTGAGGAACTGGAAGACGAATCGCACCTTTACTGCCGAAGTCAAGGCGATAGTCGAGCGCACGAAGGCGCATCTTTTCGTCGAGGGAATCTCTAACAAGAAGCGAAGGATCGCAGCTTATGCAGAGCGATGGGAGAAGATGAACCGGGTCATTGAAGAGCGTGCGCAGGCATACAAGGATTACCCTGCTGGTGCCTCGACCGGCCTGCTCGTGCGCCAAATGAAAATTATTGGCAGTGGAAAGGCGGCGCGCGAGATCGAAGAGTTTGCCGCCGATGTTGGGTTGCTGAGAGAAATACGTGAGCTTGAGAAGCAAATCGCAATCGAGATGGGCGAATGGGAAGCGGCAGGGGTGCAGGTGAATAATTACATCGCTCCGTCACTCGAAGAGCGAAAGGCCCGCATCATCGAACTTCTCAGGAGACATGCAGTATCGGTTAATACGGCAACCCCATGAATGAAAAAGAGAAACTGGCTGAATGCTCGCGCTCTTCCATTTCGATTCTCGGATCAAAAAACGCCTTTGAGCATCGCTCTGAGCCGCCAGCCGTTGCGTGCAATTAGCCGATTTGGGGCGTTCTTTTCACTGGATATCTTGCCTATTGAACTGAGTCGCTATCCATGTTATACCGGGACTAAGCTGCCACACTTCATAGCCACTGGTCTACCAAAGGTTTGAAGCGATTCTAATCAGAGGCAAAAGCAACAGTGAGCTATCAGAATCGAAAGGTTTACCTGATGAAAAGAATCGTCGTGCCTCTCTTGCTCGCACTCATTCTCTCGTTTTCGGCTCTTGCTCAGGAAGGCTCTACGGCAAAGGTTCCCGAAGGCTCGAAGGTCTTCATCGCTGAGATGCAAGGCGGTCTGCATACTTTTATCGCGGCTGAGATCGTTAAAAAGAAAGTGCCTGTCACCGTTGTCACCGAAGAATCGGCTGCTGATTTCATCCTGACGGGCGGCTCGATCAGAGCTGATGACAAGTGGTATCACACTGTCTTTGGCGGCAAGGACAAGAATGAAGGCAGCGTCCAGATGATAAGCGTCAAGGATAAGGTGATGGTCTGGGCTGGTGAAGCTGGGGATCGTTCCCTGCTTTGGGCGGCTGGTCTCGCGGCGGACAGCGAAAGGTCGCTGACCGGATAGTGTCGAGAATGAAGAAGGAACTCTTTAAGAAATAAGAGAGAACAACTGAGCGATTTTTGAAGCTGAGAAAAGAGCGGCGAACGACAAGCCTTTGCCTACAGTTCGCCGCTCTTCTATCACAGCAATGAATCATTACTCTGCCGCAGGCCCGACTGCATACACATGCCCAAGCGCATAACGATGTCTCTAACTGTGCCGCGTCTCTGGACAGCGCAAAATCCGCTTGCGTAAATACGATATCTTGCTCAAACATTCCTGGGTTGCGATGTGCTGATAGTGCGATCTGGATCATGACGCGAGAAAAATGCTAAACATTCACATGCATCGAGCCGCCGAAGCGAGTTGCTCATGGTTCCAAATGCGTTAGCGCGCGGCCCGGTCAACCCTCTTTCACAAACTATCAAACGATGGAAGCAAGAAATTCAGGCGCATAATGGCCCTTAAAAAATCCGAACTCTATTCCTCGCTCTGGTCAAGCTGCGACGAACTACGCGGCGGCATGGATGCCAGCCAATACAAGGACTATGTGCTGGTGCTGTTGTTCATCAAATATGTCAGCGACAAATACGCTGGTGTCCCCTACGCTCCCATCACTATTCCCGAAGGCGCGAGCTTCAAAAATATGGTCGCGCTCAAAGGCAAATCGGACATCGGCGACCAGATCAACAAGAAGATCATAGGGCCGCTGATGAATGCCAACAAGCTGTCTGACATGCCCGACTTCAACGATGCCACAAAGCTCGGCACTGGCAAGGAACTGGTCGAGCGGCTTACGAACCTCATCGCCATCTTTGAAAACAAGGCTCTCGATTTCTCGAAGAACCGCGCCGACGGCGATGATATTCTCGGCGATGCTTATGAATACCTGATGCGCCATTTCGCCACCGAGAGCGGCAAGAGCAAGGGACAGTTCTACACTCCCGCCGAAGTCAGCCGCATCATGGCGCAGATAATCGGTATCCGCGATGCCCACACGACTACCACTACCACTGTCTATGATCCCGCCTGTGGTTCCGGCTCACTGCTCTTGAAGGTGGGTGATGAAGCCAGAGCGAAAGTCACGCTTTACGGACAGGAAAAAGACGCCGCCACTTCCGGTCTCGCGCGAATGAACATGATCCTGCACAACAACCCGATGGCGTTGATCGAACAAGGCAACACGCTCGCCGATCCGAAATTCAATGACGGCGGCACGCTCAAGACCTTCGATTACGTCGTCGCCAATCCGCCCTTCAGCGATAAGCGATGGAGTACCGGCATCGATCCGCTCAATGACCCTCACGAGCGATTCAATCGCTTCGGCACGCCGCCCGCCAAGCAGGGCGATTACGCTTACCTGCTGCACATCGTGCGCTCGCTCAAGAGTCACGGCAAAGGCGCGTGCATTCTGCCGCACGGCGTGCTGTTCCGAGGCAATGCCGAAGCCGACATCCGCCGCAATCTCATCCGCAAAGGCTACATCAAGGGCATCATCGGTCTGCCCGCCAATCTCTTTTACGGCACCGGCATTCCCGCCTGCATCATCGTCGTTGATAAGGAAGACGCTCACGCGCGCAAAGGCATTTTCATGATTGACGCCAGCGCGGGCTTCATAAAAGAAGGCAACAAGAACCGATTGCGCGCGATGGACATTCACAAAATCGTGGATGTCTTCAACAAGCGGCTGGAGATTCCCAAGTATTCGCGCATGGTTCCGTTCGAGGAAATCGAGCGCAACGAGTTCAACCTCAACATCCCGCGTTACATTGACAGCCAGCAGGCCGAAGACATTCAGGACATCGAAGGCCACCTGCGCGGCGGCATTCCCACCTCGGATGTGGATGCGCTCAAGCGTTACTGGAATGTCTGCCCTCAGTTGCGGCAATCGCTGTTCAAAGCCAATCGCCCCGGCTATCTCGATCTGGCTGTCGATAAGCAGGCCATCAAGTCCACTATCTACGAACACCCGGAGTTCGTCGCCTTCATCAACATCATGAATGCCCTGTTTGCCGAATGGCGCGAGCGCAGCGCCGCAACGCTGAAAGCATTGCAGGCGGGATTCCATCCCAAGATATTGATTCACGAACTTTCTGAAGACCTGCTTGCTCATTACAGCAGCAAACCTCTGATTGATAAATACGACGTGTATCAACACCTGATGGATTACTGGGCTGAGACAATGCAAGATGACTGTTACCTGATCGCCGCCGATGGATGGAAGGCTGAAACCTATCGAATCATTCAGACCAATAAGAAAGGGAATGAAGTTGATAAGGGCTGGGCTTGCGACCTCATCCCCAAGCCTCTCGTGGTTAATCGCTACTTTGCTACTGAGCAGGACGCCATCCGCCAGATGGAAGCCGAACTGGAAAATCTCACAGCCAAGCTTACTGAGCTTGAAGAAGAACATGGCGGTGAGGAAGGCGCGCTAAGTTCTGTCGGCAACAAGACAGACGCCCTGATTGCATGGCAGGAAGCGTTGCTTGCTGTCTGGCAATCATCGGATGCCTTCACCTTCGACCAATACACGAAGGCGGTAGCGGAGCAGGAGGCCGCTCAACATCGTTTGCGGGAATTGGAAGCCGATCCACGCATTCAGGCGATGGCGAACGCCAGAGGCAAGATCACACAGGCCATCATCAATGCGCGCATCAGGGATGCGAACGATGCCGACGAACGCGCTTTACTCGAATCGCATAAAATCACAACGACCGCGATCAAGGAAGCACAGGATAGAGCCAGCGTGTTATTGGAATCGGCGACCGCCAGCATTCAAGATCGGCTTCAGACGGAGCCTGACCATGAAGACCTCCGCGAACTTCGAGTGATCAGTGAATATCTCGACCTCACTGAACAAATCAGCAATCTCAAAAAAGCTGTGAAAGAAGCTGAGGCCGAACTCGACGCATTGGCTTATGCCAAATACCCGACGCTCACCGAGGACGAAATCAAGACGCTGGTGGTAGATGACAAATGGCTGGCCGCGCTCGATGCTCGCATTCACGGCGAGATGGATCGCATCAGCCAGGCTCTAACCCAGCGCGTGAAGGAACTGGCCGAACGCTACGAAACCCCGCTGCCGCAGCAGGCAAACCGCGTGGCTGAGTTGGAACAGAAAGTCAGCCTTCATCTGGAAAGGATGGGTTTCAGGCTATGAGCAAAAAAAATCTTTCTCTTCCTTCAGACTATGCAGACTGGCTCGCCAGCCTCAAGCAACGGATCAACAGCGCGCGACAACAGGCACTTCTCGCCGCCAATCACCAGCAAATCAGGCTTTATCATGACATCGGCGCAGATATCCTTCAGCGTCAGAGCCGTCAGGGTTGGGGGGCGAAGGTGATTGACCGGCTTTCTTCCGATCTGCGCGCCGCCTTCCCAGATATGAAGGGATTCTCCACATCGAGTCTCAAATACATGCGCTTTTTCGCTCAGGAGTGTCCGCATCTTCAAATTGGTCAGCAGGCTGCTGACCAATTGCCGTGGTTCCACATCGTGACGCTTTTGACCAAAGTGGCCGATCCCGCAGAGCGAGAATGGTACGCGCTCCAAACCGTGCAGCAAGGCTGGCCGCGCGCCACACTCGAAGCGCACATCAAAAACAAGCTGCATATTCGTCAGGGCGCGGCCATCACCAACTTCGAGCAACGTCTGGATGCTCCCCACGCCGCTCTCGCTGCTCAAATTCTCAAAGACCCTTACCACTTCGACTTCCTCGGTCTAGGAGACGAGGCGCACGAGCGAGACATCGAAAACGCTCTCATCCGACACATCACTCGCTTCCTGCTGGAACTGGGCGCGGGCTTCGCATTCGTCGGTCGCCAGTTCAGACTCGAAGTCGAGGGGGACGAGTTTTTCATAGACCTTCTTTTCTACCACACCCGCCTCAAATGCTACGTCGTGGTGGAACTCAAAGCCTCGGCGTTCAAACCCGATCACGCCGGACAACTCAACTTTTATCTGGCTGCTGTGGATGCTCAGATCAAGGCTCCCGATGACAGGCCAACCATCGGCCTGCTGCTTTGCAAAACAAAGAAACGCCTCGTGGCGGAATACGCTCTGTCGGGCATCAATAAACCTATGGGCGTTGCCGAATATCAGCTTGTCCGCGCCCTGCCTGAACCGCTCGATACCTGCCTTCCAACCATCGAGGAAATCGAAGCCGAATTTTCAATGGAGAATGGAGAATGAAAAATGGATAACGAAAACAATTTTCAATTCTCAACTCTCAATTCTCCATTGATCCTGCCGGGATACAAGCAAACAGAGGTCGGAGTGATCCCGGAGGACTGGGAGGTGATAAGCACAGGCGATGTTTGTATGAAGATTCAGGATGGGACACACTTTTCTCCGAAGCTGGGCGGGAATGATTATTTCTACATCACCTCAAGAAATATTCGATTCGGATACTTAGACACCTCTTCGGCACTTCGAATAGACGCAACTCAACACCGTTCAATTTATAAAAGATGTGATGTTAAGAAAGGCGATCTATTGCTTACCAAAGACGGTGCAAATACGGGGAACGTCGCGTTGAACACACTCGATGATGAGTTTAGTTTATTGTCGAGCGTTGCGTTCTTGAGATTTGACCCGAACAAGCACAGTGCAGCATATTTTCTCCAACAGATTTTAGATTCACCGGGCCAACGTCGGATTCAAGATGCGATGGCAGGCAATGCCATTACACGATTGACACTAGAGAAAATTGGGAAACTCCGCTTTCCCATCCCGCCTACTAAAGCCGAGCAAGAAGCCATTGCCGATGCCTTGAGCGATGCGGACGCCCTCATTGAATCTATTGAGCAACTCATAACCAAAAAACACCAAATCAAACAAGGCGCGATGCAGGAATTGCTCACCGGGAAGCGGAGATTGCACGGATTTGCCGACGCGACAGTAGGCTTCAAACAGACCGAAGCCGGGGTGATTCCAGAGGATTGGAAAATTTATCAGCTTGGAAGCATTGGCATGTTTAAGAACGGTATAAACAAGGACAGCGGAGCATTTGGACATGGCTCACCGTTTGTGAATTTAATGGATGTCTATGGTGGACCCAAAAA
>DLHY01000165.1 GCA_002483445.1 Blastocatellia bacterium UBA7656 | reverse complement strand
GAAAAAGGCATCGACTCATCCTGATGTATAGTAGCTGCTGCGTGCGGTGCTTTTTCAGATATCTTCGTCCTGGCTTTCGACTGCTTCGTTGCGCAAATTCCGTGAAGACGCCACGCAGTAAGATGATTTCAATCATCAGTGGCGTCGACCCCCGGCCCTCGGCAGTAAAGCAAAGCGGAATGGAGACGGGCCAGGGCCGCTCTATTGTCTCGGCGGCGGTTTGCCTTTGGTCGCTGAGACGATTAAAATAATCGAGCCGATTGAAAGTACGATCTCTCAACCGGCCCTGACCAAAGGCATTCTGAGTTAAGCAGAACACGCGATGGCTAAGGACAACCTAGCAATCAAGACATTCGAGTACAAGCTGAGGATGAACCGCAAGTTCCAACTCGCGTGCAAACGTGAGCTTGAACATTCCAGACAGATTTATAACGCCGCACTTGCTGAAAGGATTGACTGTTATAAAGTCACGGGCAAGGGCTTGAACTTTATCGAGCAGTCTCGACATCTGACCGAGGCCCGCACACTCCCTGAAGTCAAATCGCACCTGCGAACCATTCAATCCGATGCGCTCGAACGAGTGGAGGCCGCCTATCAAGCCTTTTTTCGCCGCGTCAAGGAAGGCTCTGCCGCTCCCGGTTTCCCGCGCTTCAAGGGCTTTGACCGCTATCATACTTTTTCTCTCAAACTCGAAGCCGTCCGTCCCTGCCCGATAAAAGGCAACAAGCTCACAGTTCCGGGCGTAGGCTCGTGTCGAGTGCGACTTTCCCGACCGCTGGAAGGTAAAGTCAAGCAGATGCGAATAACTCGCCGCGCTGATGGCTGGTATGTTCTGCTTGTCTCTGAAATCCCGAAACCTGAGCCGCTGACTGCCACGGGCGAGAGTGCCGGAATAGATGTCGGTATCAAGAGCTTTGCAGTGCTTTCGACAGGCGAAGAGATTGAAAATCCACGCTGCATTGGCAAAGCTGAGAAGGAACTGAAGAAACAACAGCGCCGTCTCGCGCGCAAGAAACGCGGCTCTCGCAATCGCGGGAAAGCGCGCCAGAAAGTTCAGCTTGCGCACCTGAAGGTCGCTCGCACACGAAAGGATTTTCATCACAAGGCATCGACGTATATCGTAAGGCGCTTTGATGCTATCGCCGTCGAAGACTTGAACATCTTTGGGATGCTCAAGAATCCCAAACTTGCAAAAGCCATCGTTGACGTAGCGTGGTCGGCCTTTTTCACGATGATCGAAGTCAAAGCTGAAAACGCTGGGCGGAGATTTGAGAAAGTGCCTGCCCGCTTCACAAGTCAGGATTGTAGCCAGTGCGGTCACAGACAAAAGATGGCGCTCGCTATTCGGGTCTATCAATGCCCGTCGTGTGGGCTTGTGATAGATCGTGACCATAATGCTGCAATCAACATTTCGAGTAGGGCTGGGCAACAAGCCCGAATTAACGCCTGTGGAGAGTCACCCGGCTCTGTGAAGCAGGAACGGCACAGGCTAAATAGACCCGAAGCACTTTAGTGCTGCGGAGTTCTATTTTCCGCCGCCGACGCCAAATTTGCCAGTAGAGGAATTTTCAAAGCCTGCCTGCGTAGCATTTATTTTTTTCGAGAGCGGAATAAAATGACTCCTCGCGTGTTATTGCCCATGCGAATCAGATCATTGGGCTGATTTCCAGTATCCGAATGCGAGTGGTGAGGCT
The DNA here is from genome assembly GCA_002483445.1 of Blastocatellia bacterium UBA7656. Lineage (GTDB taxonomy): Bacteria > Acidobacteriota > Blastocatellia > UBA7656 > UBA7656 > UBA7656. Next base: position 21,001 of record DLHY01000165.1, on the reverse strand, counting down.
GCAATCGGATTATCGAAGTAACTCGATGCAGTCAATCTCTTGCCTGTACAAGCACAAATCCGTTGCAATTCAGTGGGATTGAATAGCTCAAATCTCTAAGCTGTACCGACCAGAGGTACGTTCCCACTGCGCGGGGATAAAGACTTTCCTGAAAGTCTTTCTGTGCAGTTGCGCGCGCCTGCGGCGCGCGGACAGATTCATTTATAACCGCGCAAAGTCTCTCAAACCTGCGAAGTGTAATTACGGCGGTCTGCCTGACTTGAGGCAAAGCCGATTCAGATGACCATGGATCAAACAAACATTCAAGGAGGACTCAACATGAAAGACGAGCAAGAAGAAGTAAAAGATGACTCTGTAGATGTTACAAAAGAGCAAACCGATAAATCACCATCTTCGCTCACGAGGCGAAAGTTCCTCGGCAACGTCGGAGGAGTTGCCGCACTCGGCGCGGCTGCTGGCGCAATCGGGCTGGAACCTATCGCCGGATCAAGCAGGTCGGTTGCGCAGGCCACCGAGATCGGGCCTGAAAACCCGATCGAGCGACTCGCGAAAGCGACTGGCATCCGCATCGAAGCGGCCCTCGATGATGCAGCCGACGGGATACCTTTTCATCCGACCAATGGAGACGAAGAACTCTATCCCAACAAGATCGGCACTTACTCAAAGAACCTCAAGCACCATCCCCTCACGGGCGAGGTCGTTCTCAGTTCCCATAATGCGTGGATCAACGCGCTCAAGAGCGGAAAATTCTCCGACTTCGAGGCCCTCGCTACCAACGGTCGTTTCGGATGCTCGGACCCGACTCGGCAGCGAAGGCTGGTCAATCCGTTTGCCGGATACGCTTTCGAACTTGAGACCAAAGACTCGCACCAGTTCCGTATACCTCCGGCTCCGAAATTCGCCAGCGCCGAGGAAGCCGGAGAGATAGTCGAGCTTTACTGGATGGCTTTGCTGAGAGATATCAATTTCAATGACTATGATACAAATCCCCTTGCGGCGGCGGCTGCTGCCGACCTGTCGAACCTCTCAGACTTCCGGGGACCGAAACAGGGCGGCGTGGTCACTACACAGACCCTCTTCCGCGATAACTTGCCCGGAGCTACGGTCGGCCCTTACATCTCTCAGTTCCTGATCAGGGATACGGCTTACGGCGCGCAACGTGTCGATATGAGGATCGCCACCGTAGCGCCGGGAGTGAATTTCATGATCGATTTCGCGTCCTGGCTCGACGTGCAGAACGGTTGTCAGCCCACAGCGACCCTGACTCCGGGCGGGCTGGTTTTCTGTCGCAACGGGCGCGACCTCGGACAGTATGTTCACATCGACGCGTTATATCAGGCTTATCAGGTTGCCTGTCTGCATCTGCTCGGTATCGGGTCGGCGTGGGATCAGAACAACCCATACGGTCAGACACCTGACGGCGGGGCGGGAGGCCCGCTGCCTGTAGGCACGCCGGGATCGAAGAGCATGACGGCGTTCGGCACTTTCGGCGGCCCGTACATTCTCGCTCTGGTTTGTGAAGTTTCGTTCCGCGCGCTCAAAGCTATATGGTTTCAGAAGTGGCTCGTGCATCGGCGGCTCAGGCCGGAGGAGTTCGGAGGTCGGGTGGAGGTCGAGCGTCTGGGTCGGGCTGATTATCCCATTCACCCTGACCTCTTCAATTCGACAGTTCTAAGCGCCGTCTTCAGCCAGCAAGGCTCTCACCTCCTGCCGATGGCTTTCCCCGAAGGATCGCCCATGCATACCTCCTATGGCGCGGGACACGCCACAGTTGCGGGCGCTTGCGTCACTATACTCAAAGCGTTCTTCAACGAATCGGCTGTCATTCCCAACCCCGTACAGACAAACGCCGATGGCAGCGGTACGGAGCCGTTCATCGGCCCGCCTCTTACAGTGGGAGGTGAATTGAACAAGCTCGCTTCCAACATCGCTACGGGGCGCAACATCGCGGGCGTTCACTGGCGAACGGATGGAATCGAATCGCTCAAAATCGGCGAAGCGGTGGCCATCAGCTTACTCAAAAACCAGGAACCAACCTACCGCGAGCCGTTCAACGGCTTCCGTCTCACCAAATTCGACGGCACGACCATCACGGTCTGATGTCGTCTCCCAGTACTGACGATAGACGAACAGGGGCGCAGAGTATCGCGCCCCTCAATCACACAACGCCGTTCGCGCCTCAAAGGAATAATCTGCGCGCTTCGAGTCATTATGATTATGGACATCACAACGACGCAAAGAGGCGCAGACAGATGGCAACACTCGAATTGAGTCTCATCAACAACGCAATCGATCAACAGCCGTCGATGCCGGAATTTTTCGGCCTGATAAACCGGGCTGATGCCTGCTGGCTGCACGGTTTTGAAATCGATCTCGCAGGAAGAGTAGTGATGCCCCAGTTGCGCCCCGATCACAACCGCGTCGAAACCAGATAAGGCAGACTCAGCAGCTTATCGAGGAGAGGCGCAAATGCGCTCATACCGCTGCTGCATTGTCGCAGGAAATCAAATATTAAATCTTCAAGGGAGATTCGATTCATGCAGAGGACAAAACTTTTCGTCGGACTCTTTGTCATTGCCGCCCTCTCAGGCGCGCAGTTCAACAATTCAGTAAACGCAAACGGCGACACGAAATTCAACGTTCGCATTGAAAACATTTCCAGCCCCGAAGGGCAGGCTGCTTCGGACAGTACGAAGTGGCCCTTCGCTCTCTCGCCCGGAATGTGGGTCGTTTATGACAAGAACCTGACGCTCTTCAAAGACGGCAAACCGGCTGCCAGCGGGCTTGAAGCTCAGGCCGAAGACGGCAACCCCGAAGGACTCATAAAGATGCTCGAATCGGAGCATCACCTGGGACACGGCATATTCAACACTCCTCTCGGCGCGAGCAATCCTGCTCCCATCCTTCCCGGCGGCGTTTATGAATTCACCGTTACGGCAAAGCGCGGGATGAAATTGATGATAGTGACGATGTTCGGTCAGTTCAACGACTGGTTCTATGCAAACGAAAAAGGCATCGAGCTATTCGACAAAAACGGCCGGCCTGTGAGCGGCGATTTCACCTCGAAGTTCGCGCTCTATGATGCAGGAACCGAAAAGAATCAGGAGCCGGGCGTCGGCACGGATCAGGCTCCGCGCCAGAAATCGGCGAACACGGGCGAATCGGAAAACGGCGTCGTGCATAAAGCGAAAGACTCGATCTTCTACACGAAGACGGGGCAGTTGTTCCGAGTCACCGTCACTGTGGCGGATGTGATGTGAAGGTAGATGTCAGATGTTGGAGGTCAGATGTTAGCGATTGAATCAACGCTCGATCCCAAATATCGGACATCTGACATCCAACACGTTTTTTGATTCAGGAGGAGTCCGTGATGTAGAACCCAGATTGTTCACGCGCGGAAAGTATTCGGACTGCCCCGGTTCTTCGACGATCCGAGAAAAGAGCTTCCCTTCAGCGGCGTCTATTCGATCTACAAAGGCAAGCTTCAACTGATAAGCAAAGAACTGACAGGGCCGAACGGTATAGCTTTTTCGCCTGATGAAAAATATCTCTACGTCGGCAACTGGGACGAAAAAAAGAAAATCGTGATGAGGTATGAAGTCAAAGCGGACGCGACGCTCGTAAACGGCAAGGTCTTCTTCGATATGACCTCGGCTGAGGGCGAAGACGCGATTGATGGAATCAAGGTCGACCGCCGCGGGAATCTTTACGTGTCAGGGCCGGGAGGTTTGTGGGTGATTTCGTCGGAAGGCAAACATCTCGGCACGATCATCGCCCCTAAGCACATTCACAACATGGCGTGGGGTGATGAGGATGGCCAAACGCTTTACCTGTGCGCTCGAAGCGGATTGTATCGTATGCGGCTCGGCATAGCCGGGGCCGGACGCGCGGAAACGGCGAAGCAGTAAACTGACACAACCGCATCGATTCGGATATCATTCAAAGGCAGGGAGGCTTGCGCCCTTCCCTGCCTGATTTATTTTGCGGCGACTTATTTTTATTTTTGGTAAACTGCCGCATCCGCAGGATGATCGCTGTAGAAGATGATATGGAAACGATAGTCACTTCAAATGGTCGCATAGTGATTCCCGCTTCGATCCGCCTCATGTTCGGCATAAAGGAAGGCACTCACATTCACATCGCCGTAGACGAAAAATCGAATCGGATCATTCTGAAGCCGATCACCCGCAAGTATATTCATAGTCTGCGCGGAAGGTTTCGCGGCAAAGGATTACTGAAAGCTCTCATGGCCGGGAAGAAACGCGAGCGGAAAATCTGATGACGAGAAAGCTGCGGCTGTTATCAATCAGCGGCGCGCTTCCTTCATCGCTTTGACCGTCTGCCACGCAATGCGCTGAAGAAAGGTCGCGTCCGTTTTGTTGAGATTGACAAGTTCCGTCCGCTCTTCGTTGACGCGTCCATCAGTCTTGACGGATTTTCCTTCGATCCGAACGGCGAGGTTTTCGGGGCTGCGCGCGAAAAAGACCGAGTAGAAAACGCAGGCAGCAAGATATGACCCTGTGGAATTCGGGTGACTCTGATCGGGCAGATGCAAAACCATTTTGGGATTCTCTTTGAAAACGCTTTGCCAGGCCAGCCCGACTGGAACGATCAAAGCATTCAACTCTTTTGCGATTTTCGTGTAAGCGTCGGTCAGCGCCGTCTGAGTTTCAGGTCGATTCTGCCGCGCCCAGGTGAGAAAAAAAACGGTCTTCGCTCCGGCCTTTTTTATCTCCGCATCGAACAACCGGGCATAATTGTGCATCGTCGCCGGGTCGTTGATCGGGAGGAGACTCTGCTCCTGAAGAACGATGAAATCCCAGCCTCCCTGTTTGATCGCCTTGAGCGCGCCTCCATCCTCCCAGTGCATCTTCAAAGTAGCCCCGCCGCGCACTATCATCTCCGATTCGACCTGCGATGATTTGCCAGCAGAAGCGGCAAGCTGCGAAAGGAGATCGGGAAGGTTGTTGAAATAGGTGTAGCTGTTGCCTATGAACAGGACTTTGAATTTCTGATCTCCAGCGTCATTTTTGACGCCGCGGCTGCGCACTTGCGCGACTGTCGGTAATACAAACGAGGCGAGTAGGAGCGCGCACGCGATGGGCAGAGCGATGCTTCTGAGTTTTTTCATTATGAATTATTTATTATCGCGCAGCTTCGAGGCTGCGCGTCTCTCCCCTGCTAAAACATCGGCTCCCGGTATTCGCCGAAAACGGGGCGAAGCGCATCGCACATCTCGCCGAGCGTCGCGTAAGCGCGCACTGCATCGAGCAACAGCGGCATCGTGTTTTCCCCTGAGCGCGCGCCTTCCGCAAGATTTCTCAATCTCTTTTCAACCATCGCGTTGTCGCGCTCTGCTCTCAGCTTCTTCAAACGCCCGCACTGAAGCTCGGCGACCGATTCATCGATCTGAAGGAGCGGCACCTGCATCGGCTCCTCTTCCATAACGTAGTCGTTGACGCCGACTATGATCTTGTCCTTCGACTCGACTGCAAGCTGATACTGATAGCTCGATTCCTGAATCTCGCGCTGCGGGAAGCCAGCGTCGACGGCTTCGATCATGCCGCCGAACGCATCGATCTTGCGGAAGTAATCGAACGCGCCTTCTTCCATATCGCGCGTGAGCTTTTCAATGAAGTACGACCCGCCCAGCGGATCAATCGTATTGGTCACGCCCGATTCGTGCGCGATGATCTGTTGAGTGCGAAGCGCGATCAACGCCGCTTCATCCGATGGCAAAGCCAGAGCTTCGTCGTAAGCATCGGTGTGAAGCGATTGCGTCCCGCCAAGCACTCCCGCGAGAGCCTGAATCGCAACTCTCACGATGTTGTTTAGAGGCTGCTGCGCGGTCAAACTCACGCCTGCCGTCTGGGTATGGAAGCGCAGAGTCCACGAGCGCGGATTGCGGGCGCCAAATCGCTCAGTCATTACCTTGTGCCAGATTCTTCTGGCCGCGCGGTACTTGGCTACTTCTTCGAAGAAATCGTTATGGGCGTTGAAGAAGAAACTCAGTCGCGGAGCGAAATCATCGACGTCCATTCCGTGATTGATGGCCTGCTGCACATATTCGATTCCGTCGCGAAGCGTGAAGGCAAGCTCCTGAAGCGCGGTCGAGCCTGCTTCGCGGATGTGATAGCCCGATATGGAAACCGGATTGAAGCGCGGCGCTTCACGAGTGCAAAACTCGATGGTATCGACTATGAGCCGCATAGCCGGACGCGGCGGATAAATCCATTCCTTCTGAGCGATGTATTCTTTGAGTATGTCGTTTTGAAGTGTGCCGCCGACTTTCTTCCAGTCCGCGCCCTGCTTTTCGGCAACGACCAGAAACATCGCCAGTATCATCGAAGCCGGGGCGTTTATGGTCATCGAGGTCGTGACTTCTTCGAGAGGGATTCCGTCAAAGAGGACTTCCATATCGGCCAGACTCGATATGGCCACACCGCATTTTCCGACTTCGCCTTCGCTGAAGGGATGATCCGCGTCGTAGCCCATAAGCGTTGGCAGATCGAACGCTACGGAAAGACCTGTCTGACCGTGATCGAGGAGGTACTTGAATCTCTTGTTGGTATCGAATGCCGAACCGAAGCCCGCGAACTGTCGCATAGTCCACATGCGCCCGCGGTAGCCTGTCGCGTGAATGCCGCGAGTGTAAGGCGGCTCGCCCGGAAAGCCAAGCTCGCGTTCGTAATCGAAATCCGGGATGCTATTAGGCGTGTAGAGTCGTTCGACAGGAGTGAGGGAAGTAGTGGTGAAAGTTTTTTTGCTTTCAGGCATCCGGCGAAGCGTAGGCCCAAGGGTGCGGTCTTCCCATTCGCTCTCGGCTTCCTGAAGGCGGTTGGTGATTTCTTCGGTCGTACTCATACAAAGTCTCCTCGACATGGAATCAAACAGAAAGGAAGCGATATAAAGCGTGATGATAGTCGAGGGTCGCTCAGAGTGTCAACTTAGGCGGCTTTTGCATCGGGTAGACAAGCTGCGCAGCGTGATGTAACTTGATGCGCAAGCGAGAGGATATTATGAACACACAGGAAAAACCAATGTCGGGCGAAGAATTCGTCGCCGAACTTGACGCGGAAAATCAGGCGGCTCTCGAACGCATCGCTCAACTGAGCGCGGCAGGCGAGGCGGATGAATCGCTCACCATCGATAAGCTGCTTCGTGTCGCTTTGAAGAACGAGCTTGAAGCGTCCGAGATAGCCGCGATCTGGATGAGCGCGACCACCGAGCTTGACGTAAAACTTGCGCTGGCGCGTCAGGCGGGCGATGAGGCGAAGCATTACCGCATGATCGCGGATCGTCTCGATGCGATGGGAGTCGACTCTGAAGGAATCGATCCGCGCGCAGGCGGATATTCTCCAATGTTTGAATACCTGCGAACGCTCGAAACTACGGTCGCCCGCGTTGCCGCCGGACAATTCACCCGCGAAGGAATCGCGCTCGTGCGCAACGAGTGCTTCATCGATTTCTGCCTCTTGCTTGGCGATGCGGAGACGGCTGATCTCTACAGCCGGGTCATTCAACCCGACGAGCGTCATCACCACGAGCTTGGCCGAGGGCTGCTTGCGCGCTATGCGGTGACTATTGAGCAGCAAAGTCAGGCGCGACTGTCGGCGCGGCGGGTGCTTGAGATGGCCGAAGAGATTCAGGAGATGGCCCGTCTTCGCGCAGGTGTGAGCCGTGCGCCGGGCTGTTGAAAATGCAGCCGAGCGTAGTGGCAGAAATTCTTTTCAAACTGTCCCCTGTTCCCTGTAACCTGTCCCCTAGATTTGTATTTACTCAACCGCTGCGTCCGGCTAACATAAACGATTGGATCAGTGGGAACGCTTAACGTGCTGTTATCCTGGCCAGAAAACGATACCACCATCAGGGGCGCTGCGGCCGCTGGGGGAGCGTCGTTGTAGCACAGTCGAATCGCCCTCTAAGACTCCTGTGCCGGGGAGCACTCAGGCCGGGGCGATTTTTACAGGCTTCCACCCGCCTCAGGTTCCTTAGTCATTGCGCGCTTCAGGTCGCGCGTGTCGGTATCTTTCGAGATTTGCGATGTCGCAATTGACCAGAGGGGACATACTTGACCGATTGGCGGTGGGCGAAAATCTGCGCGGGGCCAGCCTCGTGCGCGCCGACCTGTCGGAACTTGACCTCACGCGAATCGATCTGACGGGCGCGAATCTCCGAATGGCCGACCTGTCGCGCTCCGACATGAAGGAAGCGCGATTGACGAGTTGTTCTCTGAGCGGCGCGACTCTCAACGGCACGAATCTGGTGGGCGCCAATCTGGTCGAAGCGAGTCTGATCGGAGTCCTGCTCAAGAGCGGAGACCTGAGCCGCGCTGATCTGAGCGGCGCTGATCTTACGGGAGCCAATCTCGAATCGGCTCAACTCGCGGGCGCTTATCTCGTAGGCGCGTTCCTCAACGAAACCGATCTCAACCGGGCGAATCTTTCAGGCGCATTCGTGCGAATGGCTCAGATGGCCGGGTGCATTCTTTCCGGCGCTATTATGGAAGGAGCGGATTTCTCGCACGCGGATTTGTCGGGCGTGCGCTTCGACGGCAGCAGCCTCGTGGGAGCTACTGTCGCGGGAGCCAACCTTTCGGCCAGCACTCTTCTGAATTGCGATCTCAGAAACGCTGATCTTACGGGAGCCGATCTTTCGGGGTGTAATCTCACGGGAGCCAAACTGAGCGGCATCAAATTCAGCGGAGTGAAACTCAACGACACCTGGGCCGAATGGGTAGACCTCAGCGCGGACGGAAAGGCCGAAGAGCGCGTCACGCTCATACACGTCTTTGCCAATCTGATGAGCAATCCATTGGCGCAGATACTCATACAGGGCCGCGTCAATGACGAAGCATGGGCGATGATACTGGCTCACCTGTGCGATTTTCGATCAACTCACCAGAACAATTCTGACGTGAGGATGAAAGCCATTCTTCAGGGCGTAAGCTCATCGGCTCTTTATCTGGAAGCGGGCAGCGAATCGAGCCTGACTGCTTACTTCACTGAGTTCGCAACCATAATGGGCAAAGGCTCTGATGAATTGCTTGAAAAACTTGATGAGACATATTCAGGAAGCCAAGATGGAGGGCGACCGGCTCAGGCGCGATCATCAGAATCGCTTCTGGCTTCATCCAATCCGCTTGAGCAGGCTATCAATCCCGAAGACCCGCTCGATCTACAGATGGGATCGCACGCCGAAGCGATGCAATCGACCGAGTTCTGGTCGAGCGAGAAAGCCATAGTCATACTGACCGGCGACCGAAGGATATGGCTGGAAGCGGCGTCGAGCGAATCGCTTACTTTGCGCCCGCCTCCCGGATCGCTGATGGGAGTCGATCTCATACGCGGTCGTTTCGTCACCGAAGAAATCCGACGACAGCAACAGGGATCGCCCGTTCACCGATGAAGAGGTGATGAGGTGATGTGTCAGCAGACGCCTGACCGTCACTTGATGTTTTCAAAACCGCTTATTCGGTCAGGCTCTTCGTAATGTCACCTCTTCACCTTTTCACCTCTTCACCTCTTCATTCCAACGCCCGCCGCACCGCTTCGAGTTTCGACCGATCCACGCCTGCGCTCAGAGCAAGTTGAAGGCTGCGTTCGGCAAGCAGGCGATAGATTTCAAGAGCGCGCGGATCGAATGAGCGAAGAGCTTTGATGTTGCGCTCCACTGTTCCCGCATCGCCGCGACGCACGGGGCCGGTCATGGCGCGCGCAGGGCCAAGCGCGCTGATGTTGGCCAGCGTGCCTTCGACAAGCGGAAGAAGAATTTCTCTCGATGCGCGCTCATCGAGTCCGGCGCGGGAAAAAATTTCGAGGCTGATGCTCACAAGCGCGGCCACGCCCGCCGATGACATCACCGCCGCCGCGTGATAGAGGCTCTTGATCGAAGTCGGTATCTCGAAATGTTTTGCTCCGATAAGGCGAGCGAGTCGGCGGGCTGCGCGCGTGGCTCGCGCGTCTCCTTCGATGCAGAAATGAGTAAGGGGGATGAGGGCGATTGCGCGTTCGGGGCTTTCGAAGGTCTGTAACGGATGGCACGATCCTGTGCTGAGGCCGAGAGCCGCGAGCGGGGCGAGGATATCGCTTGAGAGAGCGCCGCTCGTGTGAAGGATGACGGCGCGGCTAACGCCTGCGATGTTTTGAAGGATGATCTCGACAGCATCAAGGATGTGGTCATCGGGCGTTGAAATCAGTATCAGGTCTGAGCGTGAAAGATGCGCCTGCCGCGCGACTTGAGGCGTGCCTGCGCCGATGAATTTTACGGCGGCACGCGCCGAGCGAGCGGTGCGGCATAAGACCTCGCCTATCTCACAGCCAGACTCGCGGGCCATTCGTCCTATAGTTTGTCCAACGCGCCCTGCGCCTATGATGGAAAGTTTCAAGTCGATGGCTCCTCTCTTCAGGTTGCGCGAGTATAGCACGAAAATACTTGCCTTCCTGTTGATGTAGTGTGTTAGACTTGCACAGTGACGAGCCGCCCAGCCCGTGGATGCTCGGAGTCAGTATTACAGGAGTTCATTCCATGAAGACCAGCCTTCTCAGACGCATCGCAGCCGTGTTTCTCGCGGCGATAATCGTCTCGCCGTCGGCTCTCTTTGCCGAAGACAATAAGAAAGCCGACGACAAGAAACCTGCTGACACCAATCAGGCCAAGAGGAAGCTTTCTGAAAAAGAAGACCCTCAGATGATAGGCAAGCGCAATATCAACAAGCGCCAGTTGGATTTCTATTCGCTCGATAAGGAAGTGGCCATCGGTCGTCAGATCGCCGCCGAGGTAGACCGGCAGGCTAAATTCATCGACGACCCGGTAATCACTGAATACATAAACCGCGTCGGACAGAACATCGTCCTTCATTCGGACGCAAAAGTAGCATTCACCATCAAGGTTCTCGATTCCGACGACGTGAATGCCTTCGCGCTGCCCGGCGGGTTCTTCTATGTCAACAAGGGGCTGATACTGGCCGCAGATAATGAAGCCGAGATCGTCGGCGTGATGGCTCACGAGATAGCTCATGTCGCGGCCCGCCACGGCATGGAACAGGCCACCAAAGCGCAGATAGCCAACTATGCGATGATACCGCTGATCTTTATGACCGGCGGGCTTGGAGCGATAGCCTATCAGGCCGCTCAGATAGGCGTGCCACTCACGTTCCTCAAATTCACTCGCGGCGCTGAGAGCGAAGCCGACAACCTCGGAGCGCAATATGCCTGGGCTTCAGGCTATGATCCCAACGCGCTGGTGACTTTCTTCGAGAAGTTGGAAAAGAAAGAAAAGACCAAGCCCAACACCATATCGAAACTGTTTCGCTCGCATCCTCCGACGCCTGACCGCATAGCCGAGGTGCGCACGCTGCTCACTCAATTCCCCGAACGCGATGAGTACGTCGTCACCACCTCGGAGTTCAACCGGGTCAAGGCCCGACTGCTGGCGCTTACCAACTCTCGCGTAATCGATCCATCGATGCGGGACGCTGGCCCCAAACGCCCGACGCTCAAGCGCCGCAAGGATGGCGACGATCCGAATCAGACCGAGACGGGCGAAGAGCAGCCTAAAGACAGGCCCGTTTTGAAACGACGCGACTCAGACGGCAAACCGGCTGAGACCAAACCGCCTGAGACCAAACCGCCCGACACCAAGCCTCCGCTTCGTTGAGCCTCGAAAGAAATTTTCTGCCAGAGCCGGTTGCGTTAGATGCGTGACCGGCTTTCTTATTTCAACCGCCTCATCGCTTCATAAAGCGCTATGCCGACGGAAGTCGCCAGATTGAGCGAGCGAATACGACCGTTCAGCATAGGGATAGTCAGGCAGCGATCCCAGTTTGTCCGCAATAACTCTTCAGGCAGTCCGCGCGTCTCGCGCCCGAATACCAGACAATCATTCACTTCATATCGAAAGTCTGTGTAGGGCCGTTCGCCTTTCGTCGAAAAGTAGAGGAAGCGCGATTGGGGCAAAGAGCGGTATAGCTCTTCGATGTCGAGGTGATAATGAATCTCGACTTCCTGCCAGTAATCAAGCCCCGCGCGGCGCACGGCTTTTTCATCCGTCCGAAAACCGAGTTTGCCGACCAGATGCAGCGGAGTGAAAGTGGCCGCGCAGGTTCGAGCTATGTTGCCGGTGTTTGGCGGAATCTCAGGCTCGACGAGCGCAATGTGCAGACCCGACTTTTGAACCTCGTCGTTCATCGGGAATTTATTTTGATTCTGCGCGCAGTGTTTTTTCCGAAAGTTCGCTCTACGGCTATGCGCAATATCTTTTCGTGATCGAACGCCAGACGGGGAAGCCCGCTGATCGCGCGCCACGCGGCTGACCTGGCGTCGTCCGCCGCCGTAGGTTCATAATCGCCATCGAGTACGGCAGTGTAAGCGACGCTCACGGTATGGCCTCGCGGGTCGCGCCCCGGATCGCCGAATGCGCCGAGTTGATGAAACTCAATTCCTTCAAGCTCGGTTTCTTCTTTCAACTCACGGGCGGCTGCGTTTTCAAGCGACTCATCTTTATCTACGAACCCGCCGGGAAAAGCCCAGTGATCGCGGAAAGGCTCTCTGCCGCGCTCGATGAGCAGAACCTCGATGCGGCCCGCGCGCCCGCGTCTGAAGAGAATAATATCTACAGTCACCGCAGGTCGCGGATAATCATAGCAGTGCTGTTTTTTCGATTGCGCGCGCTTTGTCACTTTGTTCCCTTTCAGTCAACGGCTCTCGATCTTCTCAAGCTCACGCTGGAACGTTTCATAATCGTCTGCTGTAAAAAGCACGAAGATGACTTTTTCAATCGGCGATTCGGGATGCGCCGACTGGTAATCAATCGCCGCCCTGATCATCACCTGCGCGCATTGATCGACGGGAAATCCGGCGACTCCTGTGGCAAGCGCGGGAAAGGCTATCGAGCGACACTGTAAACGATCAGCGATTTTCAGACTATTCATCGTCGCATCTCTTATGATCTCATCTGACGATTGCGTGCCTGCTCGTTTCGGGGCTGCGCGGTCTTCTGCGCGATAGCCCATAGCCGCCGCGTGAATGACGAATTTATTCGGCAGATTGCCCGCAGTGGTCTCGACCGCTTCGCCGAGTTTTATCGGCCCTTTCAATACGGCTTCGCGCTCAATCTGAGGGCCGCCCCGCGCGGCTATCGCGCCTGCGACTCCCGACCCCAACCACAACTCTGTGTTGGCAGCATTGACTATCGCCTCGATATCTCTCTGGTCGGTTATATCGCCCCGTCGAATCTCTATTTTCATCGCGACCTCGCAAGTCCGATCTGAAAGCGATGACATTATACTCGAAGACGCGACTACGTGGGATCGAATCCCGCCGGGGATTTAATGGAGATTTAACGATGAAGTAATAAGTGTCTAATCCATCACGGTTATATTCACTAGCGTCAGGAAGCCCCTGAAACCGGAAGCCAAGAGGTGGAGAAGTGCCAAAGGGGTTGAAGAAGGCAGCCGCGAGGCTTGAGCGCAAGGCCGAATATTATCTCTCATCTCTGATGGCGAGGGCCGATTTTCTCGAAGCGCGATGCGCTCAGGGAAACGCAGTCAAACGCGAAATGGAAGAACTCGCCTGGGTACGCGAGGCGCTGCCGATCAATAAGGCTACCGTCGCAAGGCTCTCCATCGAGATGGAGAAACAAAAGCGCGAACTTGATGCGCTCCAAAGCAAGATGCTGCTGGCTCAGAGCGCATAGATTTCATTCCAACCACGAGGGTCGCTGACAATTCGCCTGCACAGCCGTTGACCTTGCAGTCGACGGTCCCGCATAAACGAGGGTGATCTTTCATCAATAAAAAGGGCGGGCTTCAACAGCCCGCCTTATTTTTCCTTCGCGCCAGTGATCGGGTTTTTTCTGGCCGACTCAGGAAGAGGATTGGGTTTGTGTTTTTGCGGTTGCAGTGTTTGCGTTGCGCGTGAGCAATCGGATTTCGACTCTTCGGTTTTGCGCCCGACCTTCCTCCGTGCTGTTGTCAGCGACGGGGCGGACCTTGCCGAGTCCTATCACGTGCATACGAAAGAGCGGGATGTTGTGATGCTCGGCCATGTAACGGCGCACGGCGTCAGCCCGTTTCGCGGTCAACTCGTTGTTGTACTGATCTGTGCCTTTCCCGTCAGCGAAGCCCTCGATTTCCAGAATGAAATTGCTGCGGTCTTTTATCTGAGAAGCCAGCCTATCGAGCGCGCTTTGCGTCTCCGGGGTGAGTTCGAAGCTGTCGAATTTGAAATTAACCTTCGCCGTATCCTGAAGGGCATAGCGGTCGAGATTGGCGCGTATGTCGCTCAGGGACTGCTCGACCGATGAGGCGCGCGTGCTGGCTTCCTCGGCTCGCGCGATTGCGGCGTCGGCCTGCACCTGCGCGCGGTCTGCGCGACCGCGCACATCAGTAATGTCCTGACTGATGCGCCCTATGTCCTGCGTGTTGCGGCGCGAGGTCTCTTCCAATTCGCCCGTCCGGTTTTCGAGCGGCGTGATGCGCTCATTGATTCGGTTGCGGGCATATTTTTTCGTCGCGCAGGCTGAAGAACCGAGAAAGGCCAGGAGGCAGACAACGGAGATGAGTGCGATTCGACTTTTCATTACAAATAGCTCCTCGGCGACTGGGGCATCGCCTGTTAAAACCCTATAGGCTTGCGCCTCATGGCGCTAGATAAAAGGCGATGCGGTCATGACCCGCATCGCCCTTTTGGTTACCGCCCTCACCACGATAACCAAACATAAGAGAACGGATTATGATCTCGTCATCACCCGTATCTCTGCCCCAGACAGAGTGGAGCAATCATTGTGCCGCCAGTTGCATCAGCGTAAATGTGAGAAAAAAAGGAAAGGCTTCGAGAGAAGCCCTTTGTGATAAGGAAAACTTTACAGCAGCGCTATGTAAGAATTTCCTCACAACGACACGGGTCTGCTCGCACGTTTTATCACCAGCACCTCGACCGCGCGGCGGTCGCTTGTAAGCTCGAAGCCGAGTTTGTTGAGGGCTTCGTTGAAAGAGACTTTATCGCCCAGCACCCACTCCATTGAAAAATCGTACTCGCCCGCAAGCCCCGTCTCATCGATGACGGGACTCTTCGATCCATTACCCACATACTCGACCAGTTTACGAATGGGCTGACGGATGGCTGTGAGCTTAGGGCCGCGAAAAGTGTAGAACGGCTTTTCGGCTGAGGAAGGCTCAAGCGGCGCGGCTCCCTCGATTCGCTTCAACACTTTGACATCAATCGTTCGCATTTCGCGCTCGACGATTATGCCTAAACTCGTAAGCGCGAGTTGCTGAAGCGTGGGCCTGAGCAGATACTCTTTCCCTTCCGGCACAATCACATCAACCCGGTATCCGCTAAGGGGAAGACCGGCTTCGTCGACGAGGCGACCAGCGGGCGCATCGAAAGCCGCCGAGAGAAGCGAAAGCGGACGTATGCCGTCGGCCTCGAATCGCCGACTGGCAAAAGGGCTGTCCTTTATATGAAACCTCGACCATCCTGACTGGCTCTGTGACAGTCGCATCATGGTTTTGTAGATGGTCGCAGCGTCGAGTTTTTCCTGCATCTGATCGAGAGCTTTTTCGTCCAGCCCTTTCTCATATCCATATTGCTTGGTTGGAAGGCTGACAGCGCGGCCCGCGAGCAAATCCTCTATTACCTGTTCGGTCACGTTTTCAGGATAAGTGATCGCCGCAATCTTTCCCTGTCGGTCGATGAGAACCGTGTGCGGTATGATTCGCGGCTGATAGCGTTTGAAAGTCGCTTCGTTATCATCGACCCCGATCCATATCTGCGCGGGCCTGCGACGGAGATATTTCAGAAGATCAGTTTCTTCCTCGCTGCTGATGGCGATGATATGAACGGGCTTATCCTTGAAACGCTCGGCCAGTCGGCTCAGATGAGTCATCGAGGAAGCGCACGGGCCGCACCATGTGGCCCAGAATTCCAGTATGACCACATGGCCGCGCAGCCGGTCGAGACTCGCTTCCGCCTGAGAGGGAGCCTGTAGCAGTTTCTTCAAACTTATTTCCGGCGCTCGGTCGCCGACGCGCGGAAGTTGCGCGTCTCCGCCTTCGATTGAATACGCGGGCGCGGCAAGCAATGCGCCGTCAAGCATGAGCGCGAGCATTATGGAAAGCAGTCTTTGCATAAACACCTCCGGCTGGCAGCGCAAGCTGTCCGTCTGCGAGGTCTCAGATTGCAGACAGCCAGTTTGCGCTGCGAAACCGGAACCACAGATGATCTCGGTCCGGAACTGTTCTTATCAGCGGCTCATCTGTGGTTCCATCTCATTTGATAAGTTCTTCGAGGAAGAGCAGAACTTCAGGGTCTTTCGTGCGGCCCAAAGCGGCGATGGCCGTTATCTTTCTTTCAACTGACGCATCGCTCCGGGCGATGGCCATAAGTTTCGTGAGAGCCTGTTTGCTTGCTGTATTGGCCATAGCGTTGATGATTCTCATTTTCAGACTGTCGTCTTTTTCCGTGTCATACAACTGAACCAGTATGCCTGCGGCGCGCGCTCTGCGGTTTGCCAGAGCGGTTGAGGTCTGGCCCGGTCTTAGTACTGTCGCGGATTCAGCAATCGTAGCCGACTGCGCGGGCCGAGGCGGCACAGGGCTGGGAGCATCGCTTCTCGGCGGAGGAGGACTTGTAACGGTCGTTCCGCTCACTCCGCTGCCTATCCCCTGGCCACTGCCCATCAAATGGCTGCTTATTACGTGAGAGCCGCTCCAGAACTGGCCGCTGTTGCCAAGCGCCGAGATGATGGATTTTTTAATCTCGATATCCTGATTCGCGTTGTAGATGCTCATCAGTTCATCAAGCACCTGATCGCTGGTATATCGGCCAAGACCGGAGATGGCAATCTTGCGCGCCCTGAGAGTCCTGCCTGATTTCGCAGTCTCGACCAGAAAGGCGTAGGCGCGGTTTCGATGAGCGCCATAGTTGGTTATCGACAGCAACGCCGATTCCGCTATATCATCATCGCCCGAGGCAAGCTGTTTGAGCAGATTGAAAGCCTCATCATTGTCCTTCCAGCCGAGCGCGTTGATGGCTTTCTTGCGGATTTTTACGTCCTGCTCGTTGCGCGCAAGGTCGAGCAGCAAGGCTGTGGCTTCTTTGCCGCCGAAATGGCCGATCAATGAGACTGCGGCTTCGCGCAAACGGCTGCTCGCCTTCGACCCGCGCTTGAGTATGTCGGCGACAATCACAGCGGCGCGAGCGGGGTCGGCTTCAAAGAGACTCTGCAAGGCTATTATTCGGATTTCGTCCTCGCTGCTTGTGGCTTCTTCTATAACGACATCGCTGCGACCCGTAGCGGCGGCTAGTTCTATCGTCATCTGTCGCGCGTCGCTGACCCACGAGGAATTCGGGTGCTGATTGACGAGTTGCGTCAGAGCTTCACTGGCTTCATTGAATTTGTCCTGCTTCTTCAAAGCGAAAGCCAGCCAGTAAAGCGCGACATCCACGTTTTCGCTTTTCGGATACTGATTGATCACATATCTGAACTTCTCGGCGGCCTTGCTCCATTCCTTGTTGGTTATGAAAGCCCGCCCTTCGACGAAGACCTTCATCGCAGCATCCGTCGCGCTTCCGGTTTGAACGAAGCGATTGAGCCGGTCTATGTTCTGATCCAAAGCGATGGCGCGGCTGTCAAAAACCAGAGAGACGAAAACGAGCAGAGCCGCAAGAGCCGTTATTTTCTTCATCGTTGTTCTCAGTGACATGATTCGCTCCTTTGCTAAAGCCCTCTGCTCATCATGGCGAGGGAATAAAGTTGAAGATCGGTAATGATGTTGCTCTCTCCCAGCACGCTTCTGAGCGCGCTGATTTCATCCTGCGACGCAAGATCAGGCAGATTGGCTATGTCGAGCAGAAACGGCTCAAGGCTCGAAAGAAGTTCTTCGACGCTTTGATGGCCGATGGATTGGGCATCCCGGCGCAGCGTCGAGTTTTGGTCGAGCATCTCTCTGGCCAGCTTTTTCTCGAAAGAGATATCGATGACCATCTCGCCTGCCGCAGGACGCGCGTTTCTGAAAGAGCGCAGCAGAAGTTCCGCATTTTCTATGTACTCGGCAGCCTTCGCATCGATGAGAGCTATCTGAGCCGGATGATCGCGCAGCGCGGGCGCGGCTTTGACATCAGGCTTGACTGTCTGTTTACGCGGAGTCTTGTTATTCTTCGCCGTTTTTTGTTTCGGCTTCACCGGGTCAGTTTTTTGCTGCGGTGTTTCGTTTTCTTCCGCGCGATGCGGGTCGATAGCTTCGGCGCGCGGCTGAGTGACTGATTCCTGTCCGCGATCAGACAGCGCAAGCCACAAGCCGAACGACAAGGCAGCAAGTAAAAGAGAAGCGGCAATGGCGAGCGGCGTCGCCGAAAGCCTTTGCAGATTCCACAAACGAACAACCTTGCTGCGCGCAGGTTTTGTTTCAGCATCAAGCTTTGCGGCAAGCCGCTTTTCATAACCGGGCCAGAACAGGTCTTGAGGCATCGCGTCTTCGGCAACCTGATCGAAGACCTCAAGCGTCTCGGTCATCTCCCGATAAAGCGCGAGGCACCCTGCGCAGGCATTCACTTCGACCATCAGCGCGCGCTTTCGATCCTCTTCGATCTCGTCGAACACCACATCGATCAGGCTATCTTTTATTTTGCTGCATTCGTGCATAATCGCTCCGCTACTGACAACCTTCGCGCGCTGAGAACTCTAATGACCTGTTCGAGATTCGCTCTGCGCGCTTAGGCTGCAACGTCAAGTCAGGTTGCGGCATTCGACGTGAGAGCGCCAGTTTTCTATGATGCAAAGCCGAATCTACCACCTGGCGTATAGCATCAATCACTATCTCCGGGTCATCAAGTTGGATATGATGCCCACTCGTTCTCGCTATAATCTGTTTGCTGTTATGCGAGAGATTGAGCAGGTCTGACTGCATTCGCTTTCGATCTTCGTCAAGCTGTCTGCCCTCCTCCGTTTCCGGGTACTCGCTCTTACCGCGCGTCAAGACGATGACCGGGATGTTGCCGAGCGGATAGTCGTGTGACTTCCGGGCTGCGTACATCTCAGCAAACTCTTCTCCCCAATAAGGGTCAGAGTCTGCTGCATAATGATTCGGCTGCGTCAGCGCCCACAGCCGCACCTGTTGAATATCAGATGGCAACCGATTGAAAGGCGGCTTAATTTTTGGCGACCCGATCTTTTTTAAGAAATCCCCGATTCGCTGACTCTCCTCGGTAGGAAGTGCTTTGTCGGCAGGAGAGATGGTGGTTTGAATCGGTGGGAGGGTTCTTCCTTGAGAAAGCTCCCGCATCCGCTGCATTTTGCCGTTTAAGTATAGTTGAGTGTCTTCGTGCGTGCTGTCGACCAGGACCATACCGACGACTTCATTAGGATACAGGGTCGCAAATGTGCGTACCAGTAATCCTCCGATGGACTGACCGACCAGGACGTATGGGCCTTTGATACCAGCTTTCATCAGTGCTGTATGCGTCTCATAAGCTATTTGTTTCATAGTGCGTGGTCGCGGACCCAGATCGCTCCAGGCGTTACCGGCGCGATCATACGAGCACACACGCGCAAAGCGCGCCACATCTGGTTGCACTAAACTCCAATCGAAAGAGAAGTCGCCGGACCCGGATTCCAGCACTACGGTTGGCGTATTCCTCTTCTGCTCGCCCCTACAGTTGATGTGTATTCGCCACCCACCAATATCGACCAGTTTGCCAGGAGGAAGATGACTCGATGGGCCGACAGGCTGTTGGGCCGATACTGATAGTGTAAGAATCAGCACGGCTAGAACACCTGGAATGCGTCGAGACCACGATGGATTCTTGTTGTTCCTGTCTTCTTTTATCATTTGCCCACTCTAATTCAGCAGTCTGGAGAAAACATCCTGACTGTCCGAGATTACCCGCCACGCATTAAGCGAGCGCAGCGAAACAAACAACACCACATCCAAATCCGCTCACAAAGTTCAATGACAGGCTCTAACCTTCGCCCGCTGCTGCGGGGCTGACCGCGCCCAGTTTCTCGCGCAGTTTCATGACGGCGCGAAAGAGAGATTTTTTCACCGTCCCCGCTGTGCATCCGAGCGATGAGGATATTTCTTCGTAAGTCATCCCCTCGCGATGCTTGAGCAGGAATATGAGCCTCTGCTGATCCGTCAGTTCTCCCAAAGCACGCATAACTTTTTCGGCCAGAATACGGTTCGTCACCTCATCTTCAAGATTGAAGGCTGACGCATACGCGGATTCATTGCCCGCTTCCGGCTCTTCGATTCTGATCGTTTCCATTTCCGTCATC
The DNA here is from genome assembly GCA_002483445.1 of Blastocatellia bacterium UBA7656. Lineage (GTDB taxonomy): Bacteria > Acidobacteriota > Blastocatellia > UBA7656 > UBA7656 > UBA7656. The sequence continues at coordinate 724 of DLHY01000165.1, read as the reverse complement.
GCGTTTCTCTTATGATTGAGAAAAGTGTTGACCATGATCTGTCGCAGCCAGGTATAAAAGCTCGCTTCTCCGCGGAAGCCTTCGAGATTTTTATAAGCCTTGAGCCATACTTCCTGCGACAAATCTTCGGCGTCGTGCGGGTTGCGCGAGTAGTGAAGGGCGAGCCAGTACACTTTACGCTCATAGCGTCGGGCCAGTTGACAAAAGGCATCCGATTCGCCCGACCGGGCGCGTTTTACGAGTTCGTGTTCGCTCGTCACCCTGGCTACCTTTCGCGCGACGTCGATTGTATAGACACGCTCCATAGAATTTGGTTGGCGCGCAAATTTATTTTTTTTCGAGGACGGGAAATAATTACAGGAAACTTTGACGACAGGCGAAATGATATCTCAGCTTTGATTCAAATACCTTCGGGCGACGCGGGTCATTACTTCGACGCCAAGTTCCATCGCCGATTCATCGATATCGAATCGCGGCGAGTGATGAGGATGCACAAGTCCTCGCGACTGGTTGCGCGTGCCGAGAAAGAAAAAACATCCCGGCACGCGCTCAAGAAAGTAACTCATGTCTTCGCCGCCCATCGTGCGCTCATCGAATACAACATTGTCATCGCCCACGACTTCAGCGGCGCACACGGCCACCATTTCGCACATCTCGCGGTTGTTTACGAGCGCAAGCGTCTTTCGCTCATAATTCAATCTGTAACTGATGTTACGCAGTCATT
>DLHY01000152.1 GCA_002483445.1 Blastocatellia bacterium UBA7656 | reverse complement strand
AACTTTTGGCTACCTACTTAGCACTCGCATATCCAGCCATCAACCAGCGATTGATCAGCTATGCGCAAGATAAATCGCAGGCTTGCAAGCTCTCGGAACTCTGCTATGATGCCCGTGCTATGACTCATCGCGTCGCTCTCTATCTTCAGGATAAACATCCTCTGCGCGAGGCTATGGAGTATGTCCGCTATGCCGAATCGCGCGGATTCGAAGCCGTCTGGCAGGCTGAATCGCGACTCGTCCGCGATGCCATAGTTCCGATGGCTGCTTTCGCCGCTGTGACAGAAAAAATCAAAGTCGGCGCAGGCGTTATAAACAACTGGACTCGCAACGCTGCGCTCATCGCTCAGACTTTTTCCACTCTCGATGACCTCGCCCCCGGTCGCGTGCTTTGCGGGCTGGGAGTGTGGTGGGAACCGCTGGCGTCGAAAGTCGGCGTTCAACGGCGCAAGCCTATCACGGCCATGCGCGAAACTGTTGAAGTAGTCCGTCGACTTCTTGCGATGGAAAAAGTCACATTCAAAGGAGAGTTCGTCTCGGTCGAAGATATCGAAATCGATATCGTTCACGCCGAAAGAAAACCTAAACGGGTTCCGATCTACATCGGCGCGACGGGGATGAAGATGATGGAACTCGCGGGTGAAGTGGCCGACGGCGCGCTGCTCAATTATCTGGTCTCGCCTGCTTACAACCGTGAAGCGATCTCGCATCTTCGCGCAGGCGCGGAACGCGCGGGCCGACGGCTCGAAGACATCGACCGGCCTCAACTCATAGTCTGCTCTCTGGATGAAAATCGCCAGCGCGCGCTCGACAACGCTCGTCAGATTGTCACTCAATACCTCGGCCAGCAGCCTCATATAATGAAAGCAAGCGGCGTGTCTGAAGAACTGCTCGACCGGATCAATAGCGTGATGACGTGGCCAGCCGAAGAACACGAGATTCGAGAAGCGATGAAACTCGTACCCGACGAAACAGTTCAACTCATCACCGCATCAGGCACTGCGGAAGAATGCCGCGCGAAGGTTCAGGAGTATATCTCGTCCGGCTGCACCTGCCCTGTGCTTTATCCTCTGGGCGATGATGTGCGCGCTATGATAGATGCGTTTCGAGCGACCTGAGCATATCGAGAAACTCTTCGGCGGTCGGGCGTTTTTCCGCGTCTTTCGCTAGAGCCTTCATCACAACCGTTTCCACTTCTTCGGGAATATCGCTGTTGAGTTCCCTCAACGGCTGAGGCTCTTTCGTCAGGTGCATGACGGCTACGGCATAGACGCCGCCTTCGATGGGCTGAAAAGGCACGCGACCGGCGAGCATCTCGTACATCATTATTCCGAGGCTGTAGATATCTGCGCGACCGTCGTAAGGCTTGTCGAAAAATCTTTCGGGCGCAGTGTAGACAGGCGTGCCGACGATTTTACCCGCCATCGTCATCGCCTTGAAGTCAGACCCCTTCTCAGCATCGAGAACTTTCGCAAGTCCGAAGTCGACCACCTTCACGATTTCGCCATCTTTTGCCTGATGGAGAAAGATATTGTCGGGCTTGATATCGCGATGAATGATTCCTATGCGGTGAGCTTCCGCAAGCACGTCGCACACGGGCGTGAGTATCTCTATCGAGCGCGCGATGGTCAGCCGCTCTTTTTCTTCAAGCTCATCGGTGAGCGTCTTTCCTTCAAGAAGTTCCATCACCAGATACGCGATCCCTGCCGTCGAGATGCCGCAATCGAGAACCGCGACGGCATTGGGGTGATTGATGCGGCTCGCCGATACGCCTTCGCGCTGGAATCTTTCCAATCCTTCAGGAGAGTCGTTGCCGCGCATGGGCCGAAAAACTTTGACCGCGACCGGGCGATTGAGACCGCGGTGCAGGGCGTGATAGACGGCTCCGAATCCGCCTGATCCGATTTTATGTTCAAGGTGATACTTGTCGTCCAGCACGGTTCCGGGCAACGCTTCGGCGAGGGCTGAAAATACAAGCTCGGTTCTCTTTCGCGCCGCCATCAGTTCATCGTTCTTGCGCATCAACTCCTGATTCTGTCTGGCAAGCTCGCGCTGAAGGCGCGATATCTTCAATTGATTCTCGGCGCGCGCAACTACTTCTTCGGCGTGAAAAGGCTTGGTGACATAATCGACACCGCCCGCCTTGAACGCGCGGACTTTGCCCTGCGTGTCGTCGAGCGCGCTGATGAAGATCACAGGGATATCCGAAAACATCGGATCACTTTTCATGCGCCGGATCACTTCGAAGCCGTCCATCTCGTCCATCATCACGTCGAGCAGTACGAGATCGAATCGACGGTGCTTCATCAAGGTAAGCGCCTCCTCGCCGCCCGCAGCGGCGGCGACATCGTGGCCCTGACGTTTGAGATAGCGAGAAAGAATATCGCGGTTCATCTCGTTGTCATCGACCACGAGTATGAGTCCTATCTCGCCCGCTTCCATCGCGACTGTAGCCCTGCCAATGTTAGCCGTGCCGGTCGGCTCGGCTCTCCGCTCCGGCTTGAGTATGGTTTGGATGATGGTTTCATCCTCTGATGGTTCGGAAAACTCATTGATGAAGGCAAGGAGTTTATCGCCTGCCACGCGGATGCGCTCAAGGTCGCCGATGAAACTTTCACGAACCTGAGCAACATCGATCTGGTTGAGCAATCTCTCGTTGCACTGGAAAACCTCAGCGAGCGGCGCGCTCAACGAGCGTCGGATTTCTTCGTGGACGCTCGCGGTGGCGATGCTCTGATGATCGGATTCGAAGCGGGACGGGTCGAGTATGCGATTGACGGATTCGAGAATGGTGCGCCCGGAGATGTGAATTTTTTTCAGGTCATCGGTGAGGTCGCTGAGGTTTTCGTCTTCGGCTTCTTCGATCAGCATCTCGCTGTAACCGATTATCGCGTTGAGCGGCGTCCTGAGTTCATGGCGCAGGCGCGAAAGCTCGTTTATCTGTTCGTCGCTCATCGCGAGGGTTCCTTTCCAAGCAACGCGTCGATCTTTGCAAGCAGCCGCGGCAGTTCTATGGGCTTGATGTCGTAATCGTCGCAACCGGCTTCCAGAGCCTTTTCCCTGTCGCCCGACATCGCGTGCGCGGTCAGCGCGATTATGGGAATCGATTTCGTCCGCTCATCGGATTTGATGCGCCGGGTCGCTTCCCAACCGTCCAGCACCGGAAGGCTCATGTCCATCAGTATCAAATCGGGCGCTTCTGAAGTGGCCATCGCAACGCCCTGCCCGCCGTCCAGGGCCATCACTACCAGGTAGCCCCGACGTTCGAGCCTTCGCGACAGCATATCGCGATTCATTTCGTTGTCTTCGACCAGAAGTATCCTTGCCATGTCGTTTTCACCGTCTGCTCTTTTCGCGGACGCGGGTGGCGACCATCTCGCGCACTTCCGCAAGCAGTTGCTCGCGGCTGTATGCGCCCTTCTGAAGTATCTTTTCAACATGGCCGAGACGCAAGCGATCTTCGCCCGAAACATCTTTCGCAGTGATGACCACGATAGGAATCCCTCGCCACTCCTCGCGCGCCTCCAACTCGCGGATGAACTCAAACCCGTCCATTTCGGGCATCATCAGATCGAGCAGTATAAGATCGACCCGCTGACTTTTTATTTGATTGATCGCTTCGCGACCGTTTGCGGCTTCGATCACCGCGCACTCTTCCTTCGCAAGCAGACGGCTTATCATATCGCGCGCCGAAGGGTCATCGTCCACGATCATCACCCGGCAGCCTTCCGCGCTGTGGCGATATTTTTTCAAAACGCTGAAGAGCCGCTCGCGGTCGACAGGCTTGGTCAGGTAATCGTCTGCGCCGAGCGCGAATCCTATGTTGCGATCATCGATCATCGTCAGCATGATGACTGGGATATCGGCAATCTCAGGGTCGGCCTTGAGCGCGGCAAGCACTGTCCAGCCGTCCATCCCCGGCATTATCACATCGAGCGTTATCGCGTCAGGGCGTTTCTCTTTTGCAAGTCGGATGCCTTCATCGCCGCCTGCGGCGCATTCGACTCGGAACCCTTCCCTGATCAAAAAACGCTCCATCAGTTCGCGCACCGCCTGATCATCATCGATGACGAGAATAGTGCCTGCGCTCTCGGTCGCAGGTTCCGCCTTCGCTTTTATCAAAGGCGCAGTCTTCGCTTCCGTATCACGGACTTCAGCCGGAAGCCTTATCGTAAAGATCGATCCAATCCCTTGCTCCGACTCTGCTGTGACATCGCCGCCCATCATCCGGCAAAACTTTTGAGTGATGGCAAGCCCCAGCCCCGTTCCGCCATACTTGCTCGCAGTCGAGAGGTCTGCCTGCGAAAACGCCTGAAACAGTTTCGTCATCTGCTTTTCAGTCATGCCGATGCCTGTATCACGGACGCGAAAAGTTATCCAGTCCGCCTCGCGCGACACGTCCAGAGTGACTTCGCCCGACTCGGTGAACTTCGCCGCATTGCTCAACAAGTTGAACAGCGATTGACGCACCTTCGTCATATCCGCTCGCATCAAGCCGAGCGACTGGCCGCGATTGATATTCAAGGTGTTCGCCTTCTTCGAGACGAGCGGATCGATGACTGCTGCGACCGAATCGATCATCGCTGAGACATCGAATGTTTCGAGATAGAGGCCCATCTTGCCCGCTTCGATCTTCGAGAGATCGAGTACGTCGTTGATGAGCATCAACAGATGCTTCCCCGCCTGATGAATTTTTCTGAGATCGGGAATGAACTCTTCGCTGCCCGCGTCCGAGGCTTCTTCTTCGAGCATCTCGCTGTAGCCGATTATTGCGTTGAGCGGCGTCCTCAACTCGTGGCTCATATTGGCGAGGAACGCGCTCTTGGAATGATTTGCGGCTTCGGCAGCTTCTTTCGCGTCTTCGAGCGCGACCTGAGTCGTCCTCAATTCGTGGAGCGTGTTCATCAACTCACGGTTAGCGCTTTCGACATCGTTGAGGAGTTTCGCCTGACGCTGCTCGGCCAGTTTTCGCTCAGTCACATCGTTGAGGAAAACGGTCGTGCCGGTTTGAAACGGAAAGATGCGCGCTTCGACGAATCGCCCGTTCTGCTCGCCCAACAGGGAGAGATTTTGAAAGGCATCGCGATGACGGGCGCGAACCAAGTCGTTGATCGTTGAAGCAAGCTGCGACATTTCGGATTCCTGAAAAGCTTCGAGAAACGGGCGACCGAGAACCTGATCGCGCAGGCGTCCTGTCATCTTTTCCGCCGCCTCGTTCCATAAAGCGATGCGCCCGTCGTGGCCCACGACGAGCATCCCCTCGCTGATTGATTCGATCACTTCCTGAAGCCGCGCCTCGCTTCGTTGCAGGGCTTCGAGCATTTTACTTTTCTGCGCCGCGCGGACGACGATGACTGCGAGCAGTTGAGTGAGTCCGAGAAGTATGACCAGTTTTATGAGCGAGCGATTGAATGCGTCGGCGACCTGCGACTGCTGCTGCTCGGCCTCGGAGTTGTGAACGCGCTTGATTTCCTGAATGCGGTCTCTGGCGTTGTTGAAACTGGGGACGCCGTGTTGCTGATCGAGATCGAGCGCATCTCGGACGCTGCCTTCGAGTATCAGTCCTATGACTTCATCGCGAATGTTGAGATAGGCGGCCCATTCGCGCTCGAACTTTTCTATCGCCTCGACGAGCATGGGCGAAATCGAATTCTTTTTCTGCGACTCGATTATGCGGCTGACCGTAGCATCGGCGTTGCGCGATTGCGTGGCGTAATCAACCTGAAGATTGCTGTCGGCAGTCGTGAGCGCATACTGCATACTGCGGCGGGCTTCCTGCGCCTGATACTGAAGTTCGCCGATGAGGTCCAATCCTCGCACCGATCCGGCGTACATCTGCTCTACATCCTGATTGGCTTCATAGATATCTTTGACTACGAACACGCCGACGCCGACCATCGTCGCCCCGATCAGCATAAAGGCCAGCGTGGAACTGTGTCGGCGATAAAGCGTTTTCAGTGTGGTCGGTTGGTCAGGCATACAATCCCTCAAGGAGACAGAAGACAGAAGTCAGAAGTCAGAAGCCGGAAGCCAGAATAGCAGAGTGGTACTTATCGAGCATTTTGCTGACTTCTTCAATCTGCTCCATAAGTGGTTTGCTGTCTCCGTATCCGAGGTCGGTCGCCAGAATCAAATAATACCTGCATTCTTCAACAGAGCCTTGAGCGATGTTCATAAATCGAGCTTTGTCGCTCTTCCCTTTCTTTCTGAATCCTTCAGCGATGTTGGCCGGGATTGATATGGCTGCTCGTCTCAACTGCGAGGTCAGCCCATACATTTCTCTGGACGGAAAGCCGTCGCTGAATCGATAAACAGATAAAACGAACTGATGCGCCTTCTGCCAGACAACCAAATCTCGAAAAGTTTTCGACGGAGCCTTATCCATTCTGACTCCTGACTTCTGTCTTCTGACTTCTGACTTCTGACTTCTGACTTCTGACTTCTGTCTCACAACTTCAGCTTGTATCCGGGCTGGCCGGGAGCCAGTCCATCGATGCGCAACACTTTCACGGATGAATCGACTTCGCTCGCTCGCGCATATCCGATTGCGCCCGGCACGTTGAAGACGAATTTTATCATTCCATCAGAAGATGCCAGCAGCTTGGGTTCTTCCAGAGCTTCGCCCGTGAACTTGATGTTGAGAAAGTAGCGATTGAAATCCTGCTCGCGCATTCGATAAATCAGCTTGAGCGCCGCTGAACGTTCCGCGCGACCCTGCTCGCGCATCACGATAGTCACTTTGCGACCGTTGGGCCAGCGGCTTCGCTCAGCGAGAAAAATTTTCCTCAGATCGGCAAGCGAGATATTTTCGACCGGATTCGATTTGTTGACTATGATCGCCAGGTCTTCCTGCACCCGCGCAGAGTTTGCGCTCGCGCCTGTCAGCGCGATCAAAGCTGCCGCACATAAGATCAACCGTTTCGTCATATTTTCAAAACGTGAATCCGAGTTGAAGCACGAGCTCGTCAAGCGAACGGAGCCTTCGTCTTTCGGTGCGGTCGTATTGAATTTTCAGAGCGGCAAACTCGCTGATGTTGTAACGCAGTCCCACCGAAGGCCCGTTGCGACGACCTACGTTTTGAAAAACAGGATCGTCGTCCGGCGCGTTCGTGTACTGATAGCGAAAGTATGGCCACGCTTCTCCTATTCGTCGCGCGAACTGAGTGTAAAAAGCCGGCGTGTGAAAAATGCGACCGCCGTCTACGTTGTGGCGAATGTCTATGGCTTCGTTGAGCCATTCATAATTCGAATTGCGATAAACCACATGCGCGACTGATATGGTCTGCCCGACTCGCGGCAATCCGTCAGGGTGGAGATTGTCGCGATAGACGGAAAATCCCATCTGCAATCCCGGCAATCGGTCGGGACGCGAAAGCAATCCGAGATTGAAAGACTTGCCGTTGTTTTCATCCACCGCGGTCTGAACCGGCACGGCCAGAAGAGAGCGCGAAGCCCTGCCGTTTCCGACTTCAGCTATGTAGCGAAGGCCCACGCCGCCCGAAGGTATGCGCCCTGTGGCGGTCAGCCCCACGTTGTGGATGGGAAGAATTCCGCCTTGCCCCTCGAAAGCGAAAATGAAAGGGCGATTGGCGGCGGTCTGAAACCACTGGCCGTGATGATAGGCCGTGTTGTAGTAGCCAATGGCAGTGTGATAGCGGCCAACTCCCAGGTTGAAATAATCATTGGGCGTGTAGCGCAGCAACAGGCGATGAAGCTCGAATTCAAATCTATTATTACTGCGCGCTTCCAGTATCAGTTCGCCCAGCACGCTGAACTTGTCGGAAAGCTGCGAGGTGATGAAGAGGTCTAACTGGCCGACGGCGAATGAAGAAGTTTTCCCTTTTTCGTTGCTGGCGTGAAAGCTGACATCCGCATAACCCTGAATCTGCATCCGAGGAGCGCCTGTGGCTGGCCCATCGTGCTGGGAAACCTGATCGTGTTTTTCCGGTGAATCTGAGTGAGCGGCAACCGTCGAGGCTGCGTCAGCGGCGGGCGGCTCAGTGGTTTTTGCTTTTTCGGCTTCAGGCTGGCCAGTGTTTTTCGCTTTGTCAGCTTCAAGCTGGCGAATGCGAGCTTCGAGTTCTTCGACTCGGCGCATCATCGTCTTCATCTCTTCGCGCCCCGATGTGTCATCGCGCGCATCGACGCGCGCGCCCGCGACTTTGACTTCCGGTTTTATGGCTTCTACACGCGCGGCGGTGTTTTGTGTTTTGATGTTGCCGACTGTGATGATGAGCGAAGAGCCATCCAGGGTCACGCGATGCAGGACTCGCTCTCTCGCGTCCAGAACTATGCGAACAGCATTCGAGTCAGGCTGCCCGATGCGGACGCGCTCAATCGAAGCGCGCCCTACTGACATCGTTTTATTTGCAATCGCCGAGCGCACGCCCGCCACATCGATGACCACGCGATGAGGGTTGGCGAGCGCGAAGTCGCGAAACTCTGCGATGCCGTCCGTCTCGACGATTATGCGAACGCCGCCAGCCATCGCTTCTGCGCGAATCGAGCGAAGAAGGCTTGCAGGGCCGAGCGCGCGACGCGGCCTCACAGATTCAATCTGTTTGCCTGATTGAGCCGGGGCCGTTTGCGCGATGAGCATCGTCGCGATCAAAATCTGAAAGATAAGCGTCGCGCTGTGACACACTTGATTAAAGAAAGCCGACCTTTTCATAAGCACCTCCACACCGCAGGCATGATAAGCCCTGAGTCAATACAAAGGCAGTCTTGCGCGGGCAAAGGCTGAGAGGAAAAAACGCATCATCTCTTCCTCTCAGCCTTTGCCTGCGCTCTTAGTACATGGTCGAAGACGACTCCTGTTCAACTGTGATTGCTGCTAATGAGGCCGTACATATCGGGGCGGCGGTCGCGATAAAACTGCCAGTGCGTTCGCACCTCCTGAATCTCGTCCAGATCGAGATCGGCGACTATCAACTCGTCTTCGTCTTCGCTTCCTTTAGCCAGCATTCGACCGTCGGGATTGCAGAAATAAGACGAGCCGAAAAACTGGCCTATGTTCCATGGCGCTTCCGTTCCGACTCGATTTATGGTGCCGACGAAATAACCATTCGCTACGGCGTGCGCTCTCTGTTCAAGCTCCCAGAGATAATCCGCATGGCCTTTGGTCGTAGCCGAAGGGATGAAAACTATCTCGGCTCCATTGAGACCCAAAGCCCGCGCGCCTTCAGGGAAGTGGCGGTCATAGCATATATAGACGCCTATGCGCGCGTAACGGGTTTCGAAAGTCGGGAAGCCCAGATTGCCCGGTGTGAAATAGAACTTCTCCCAAAATCCCGGCAAACAGTGCGGTATGTGAGTCTTGCGATACTTGCCAAGATACTGGCCGTCTGAATCGATTACGGCGGCGGTGTTGTAGTAGACGCCGGTCATCTCTTCTTCATAGATGGGAACGACCATCGCCATTCGATGGCGTCGGGCCGCGTCCCGCATCAGCTTGGTGGTGGGGCCATCAGGGATGCGTTCGACCATTCCATACCAGTGGGGATTTTGCTCGGCGCAAAAATAAGGGCCGTAGAAAAGCTCCTGAAGACAGAGTATCTGCACATTCTGATGAGCGGCGTCTTCGATCATCGAGAGATGCTTATCGATCATCGCCGCTTTGATCCTTTCGACGGGACTATCGTTAGGCTCGGCATTGGCGGCCTGAATAAGACCGCATCTGACTATTCGTGACATGATGGATTCTCCATTTCGCGTGGTGGCTTGCTCAGGCGTGAAGATGGACTCATCAAAGGTAAAGGTGGATTTTGTCACAAATCCGCTAACACTTCTGCTGGCGTCCTTCTTCCTCGCGCAGTTTGGTTGAAATCATTATCAAAACTCACTATCACCAAATCATATTTCTCCGCTGCCGCATATTGATAAGCGTCGTCGAAATCAAGATTGAATTGCTCTCTAACATCGATCAGGCTTTGCATCTCTTCCGGCAGAATCGTTGCCAAAGCAACATCTCCATCAATAAACGCGTCCTGCGCGAAATCGAGCAAGGCTTGTTCTCTTCTTAATCGCGTCAACACCACACAGATGGAATGGAAAGCAAAGTCAGTGATGTATAACTCGCTTGATGGAATACGAGTGAGAAAGTCGCCCACCTCATCAGATCGTGCTTGCCCGAGCAACCGCTCAAGCCAGATGTTGGTATCTATCAGATACATCAATCACCTCGCCAGTCGAGAGCTTTTTGCTGAAGTTCCAGCGACGTGTACTGATCGCGGTAATCACTCAATGCGCCCGCCCAGTTCTGCCGCAATGTCCTGGTGGATTTCCTTCTCCGTTTTTCCAGAAGGAATTCCACGAAATCTCTTACCTCCGCTTGAGAGGCTGGCGGCAACTCTTTAACAAGCTCTTCGAGCGGTTTCAACTGCCTGCTCATACAGTGACCTCCGTTGACAGAATCATTTTTCTTGCCAAGTTTACTGCTCATACGTGAAATTTGCACGAGATGTTATACTCCGCGCGGGCATAGATTGCGCTTTTGTTCAGAGTCCAGCCTTTAGGCTGCTGCACGCTAAAGCGTGAACTCTGAACATCTTGCTCAACTATTCTCTCGATTTCAAAAAGCTCAATTTGTGGCCGTGCGCAGTATAAGGTAAACAAGTGCCGAACATCCACATCAGCATACAACTCAGTTTGCGGCGCAGGTCGGCTTGGGCTGTAGGAAATAGGGACACTAAGCTGTTAATATTGCGTAGAATGCCGGACAGCATTGTTCGCAGTAAGCCATGAACACTCCGTTTTCTGCTTCTTCTATTTCCTCGTAGCTCATGATTTCTTGTTCATCTGGTATATCGAGTCCAGCCTCTCGCGCTCTTTCCCGTTGCTCTTTGGGTACGACATCTGTTTGGGTAGATCGCGCCTGATGCTGTTCCTCTGCCAGCTATTGCCATGCGAGATCAGCAGCAGCTTCGAGCGCCGTCAAAGTTGCAATGGTGTTCATAGCCATGGCGACCTCATTATAACCCGGCTTTCATCGCCCGCCACATAAACTCTACTGCCATCGCATCAATCGCGAGATGGTCACGACCGCCGCCGGATCGTCGGGGAAGATGACAGGCGTGTCCGATGTGCGAAGAGTTTTATCGCCCGCGCGCTTCACTTTCACTTTCACCGGGCATCCGCACGCGCTGTAGATGAACGTGAATTCGCGCTCCGCTTTGTCGGGCCAGAACTCGCGCACAATTTCGCTTCGACCCTGAATCTTGGCGTCGAGTATCGATTGCGGGTTGTTCGATCCATCGATGGTGAATGTTTTTCCCGCGCCGTCATCGATCAGTATGGTCAGGTTTTTGATCGGCGAGACTGGCTGACCGATTATCTTAGCTGTCCATAAAACCTCGCCCGTGCCCTTGAAGATGAGAGACCCCGTGCCGGGCCGCTCGCTGCTCACGTGCATCGATATGTGAAGCTTGCCTTCGGGAGTCATCTCGCCGTAGGCGTCGAGAACGGCGAAAGTTCGGCCCTGCCCATCGTCAGGCTGATGTCGGCGTTCGATCTCGCTGAGGGCTTCGGCTATGGTAGGATTTTTTTTGCCCATGTCCAGTTCGACCGTGACCATCACCGCTTTTGCGACTTCCATCGTTTGCACATCAGAGCTTGCGCCCGCAGGCGACTGCGGCGGCGGCGAAGTCGCGCTCGATTTCCTGTCGCATCCCTGCAAAACCAGGCAGAGCAGGAGCGCCAGCAATCCCAGTTTCTTTTCGTTTGACATAAAACTCCGTCAGTATCGGATTAGTTTGTGAACGGTAAAAATATCAAAGCCGCGATCAGCGAGCAACACAGCCAGAGAAGTTGCGCGATGAAGGGGTGATCAAGAGAGGGGCTTGCGTTGATGGCTCAAAGCATACGTCCTGGGAAAAAACAGGACACGGAGTAGAGAGATGAACACGAATCCCGTTCCTTATCTGAGTTCATCTCTCTACTCCGCATCGATTCTTGTGCTGCCCTTGAAAGCCGCGCCTTCTAACTCAGCAGACGGAAGGCGTCAAGGCATCGGTGAATTTCAGTCTGTGCCTGTGAATTGACTGTTATATCTTTGAAAATTCCATAATCCAGTTCGTCTCCCAGACCTTTCCGCCGTCTTCGGAAAAAGCCTGCTCCCAGCGCGCATGATTTCCTGCGATCTCGGACCAGATGAATCGCACCTTTATTTTTTTGCCCTCGTACTCGTCATCGGTGAAAAACTCGCCGACACCGTTTTTGAATTCTCCCACGAGCGGCGGCTGAAGAGTCGCAGACCAGTTGTCGACCCAGTACAGACTCCATTTTTTCGTTTGAGGATTGAAAACCCGCAGCGTCGTGCCTTCCAGGGGTTTTCCGAATAAGGTCGCTTTGTACTGGTCGACGTTGCCGAGACCGCCGATTATGCTTCGCACCTCAAGCGACGCCTCGAAGGTTAGCCATTCGTTCGATCCTTTCAAACGTGCCTTCAGGAATTTGTTTTGCACGCGCCATCGCCCCAGAAGAAAATCGAAGTCTCGCGCCCCTGATGCGGTTTGTGTATCGCTCATAGTTCTCTCCTTCGCAGTTTCGAATGGCATAGCTTCATTCGCCAGGCAGACAAACAGGAGAAAATTTATCGAGATGATGCCTCTCCTGATCGCTCGATATTTCTTTCCATTCATAGTTCTCTCCTTCGCTGATTCGAACGGCATAGCTTTATTTGGTAGTGATGAAAAAGTAAGGCTCGACTGATAGAGGCAAATTCACCGCAGAGGCGCAGAGACCGCCGAGGGAACGCAGAGTTTTTTTCTTCTCTGCGCTGTCTCTGCGCGCTCTGCGTCTCGGCGGTGAACGAGCTTTTCGCTATAGCCCGATTGGAATTCATCATCCCTCAGCATTACTTTTTCACCACTACCCTTTATTTTTTGAATCGGCCCTTCACCACAGAGCCTCCGGGCTGTGAAGGGTTCTGTCGTGAACATAAAGCTTTCCGGTTTTGCGTTAAAGCCGTAGGCCTGAACTCAATGTTAAACCGGAGCGGCATAGACACAAGCACCACTTTTGCTTAAAGTGAAAGAGCCACTTCAAAAACGGATCGCCCTATGGCCAGAAGGTCTTCGATAATTACCAGCGCAGGCATCACGCTTGACCGTTCGCGCGCAGTTCCGCTTCACCGACAGCTTTACGACGCATTGCGCGATGCGATTCTCTCGCGCAGATTCAAGGCCGAAGCCCGACTGCCTTCGACTCGCTGGCTGGCCCGCGATCTTCGAGTCTCGCGCAACACCGTGATGGCCGCTTTCGAGCAGCTTCTGGCTGAAGGCTATCTCGAAGGAAAGACCGGATCGGGAACTTATGTCGCTCACGCGCTGCCGGATGATCTTCTGCGCGTGCGAGCGCAAGAAACAAAAGCTGCTGGGCCTCAGCGAGGGCGCGACCTCTCTGAAAGAGGAAAGCTCCTCGCTTCGACTGCCAACGGCGTGATGAGAGATGAAAGCCGCACTCGTGCATTTCAACCCGGCGTACCCGACATAGAATCTTTTCCATTCTCTTTATGGGCGCGAATGATCAGCAGACGATGGCGCAAGCCTCAGCTTCGACTACTCGGATACGGCTACCCCGCCGGATACGAGCCTCTGCGTGAAGCCATAGCCGATTACCTCTGCACGGCGCGAGCAGCCCATTGCGCTCCCGATCAGGTAATCATCGTGTCAGGCGCACAGCAGGCCATCGATCTCGCCGCGCGCACGCTGCTCGACCCAACGGATGCAGTGTGGATCGAAGACCCGTGCTATCACGGCGCTCGCGGCGCTTTCGCGGGCGGTCTCGCTCGAACAGTTCCTGTCCCTGTAGATGACGAAGGGTTGAGCGTTGCAGCAGGCCGAAGGCTTTGCCCCGCTGCCCGGTTCGCCTATGTGACGCCTTCGCATCAGTATCCGCTCGGAATGACGATGAGCCTTACGCGAAGGCTCGAACTGCTCGCGTGGGCGAGAGAGGCTGGGGCGTGGATCGTCGAAGACGACTACGACAGCGAATACCGTTACGCAGGTCGTCCGCTCGCTTCTCTTCAGGGACTCGATACCGAAGGCCGCGTCATCTACATTGGCACATTCAGCCGCGCGCTTTTTCCATCCTTGCGACTCGGTTACATAGTGGTTCCGTCCGATCTTGTCGAAGCCTTCACAGCAGCGCAAGCTTTTGCGGCTTATCACTCGCCGTTGATCGAACAGGACGTGCTGGCTGAGTTCATCGCGGAAGGCCACTTCGCACGACACCTTCGCCGTATGCGTTCTCTCTATGAAGAAAGGCAGAAGATATTGATCGAATCGGCATCGCGAGAACTCGACGGGCTGCTTGATGTCCGCCCGTCCGAAGCAGGAATGCATCTGATAGGATGGCTGCCCGATGGAATAGGTGACAGAGCCGCATCACTCATCGCAGTAGAACACAAAGTCGATGCGCCGCCGCTTTCTTTTTACTGCATCGAAACGAAACTGCGGGGCGGGCTGCTGCTCGGATACACGGGAATCAGTGAAAGAGAAATCCGTGTCGGAGCGCGCAGGCTCGCGGCGGCGCTTCAGGAATTGAGCAAAGCGAAGAAAACCATCTCCAGTCGTTGATATGAAAACAACACAGCCGGAGCGACTGCCAGTCGCCCCGGCTGCGCGTCAAACGACTCTCCAGACTCTCTGGACTCCAGACTCCAGACTCCAGACTCCAGACTATTTCATGGATTGTTCTTCTTGTGCTTGTCGAACCACCCGCCGATGTATTCGATCTTGGCCATCCAATGGCTCGGCCTTCGGCGAATTCCGTGAGGTTCGCCCGGAACTCTTACCAGCACCGATTCGACGTTCAACAATTTCAACGCCTGAAAGTACTGCTCCGATTCCGACATCGGCGTGCGATAGTCTTCTTCTCCCGTCAAAACCATAGTCGGCGTCTTCACGTTTTTGACGACGGAAAGCAGGGATCGCTTTTCGTAATGTTCGACGTTATCCCACGGGAGACCCGGAAACCAGTACTTCGATACGAAAGCAGAGATGTCAGCCGTCAGCACGAAGCTGTACCAGTTGATCACGGGATAGACAGTCACGGCTGCGCGAAAGCGCGGCGAGCGGCCTATCATCCAGCAGGTCAACACTCCGCCGCCGCTTCCGCCCGTCACCATCAGGTTGTCCGTGTCGATGTAACCTCTGGCTATCACAGCATCTACGCCTGAGTTGAGATCGTAGAAATCATTTCCGGGATAGGCATGATGGATGAGGTTGCCGAACTCACCGCCATAGCTCGTCGAGCCTCGCGGATTGGTGTAGAGGACGATGTAGCCTTTGGCGGCCCAGACCTGCTTTTCGAAATCGAAGCGGTCGCCGTAGTTGGCAAACGGCCCGCCGTGAATTTCAAGTACGAGCGGATACTTCTTCGCGGGGTCGAAGTCGGGAGGCTTGATGATCCAGCCATGAATCTTTCGTTTGTCGAAAGAAGACTCGTACCAGATTTCTTCCACTTCGCCCAGCCTTCGCGCCGTGAGAAGATCATCGTTGACGGCAGTGATGACTTTCGCTGATGGATTGGCCGCCGAGGCGACTGCAATATCCGAAGGTATGTATGGGCGCGAGTAAGTGAATGCGAAAGCTCCCGACTTGCTTATCGAAAACGATCCGCCTCCGTAGGCGCTTCCCGTTCCTCCGGCGTTTGCGGCGAGTTGTTTCATCTTTCCGTCGAGCGAATAGAAACCGATCTTTGTGTTTCCCTGATCGTCGTAGAGGAAAAAGACGCCGCTTCCATCCGCAGACCAGCGCACAAAGCCCACATCGCGATCAAAATCGCCCGACAGCATACGCGAGCCGCTTCCGTCGCGGTTCATCACATAGAGCCGCGCGACCTGATAGCCCTGATAACGGTCATCGAATCCCGTGTAAGCTATGAGCTTTCCATCAGGCGAAACAGCGGGCGCATTGTCAGGCCCGCGACGATTTGTAAGAGCGCGAACTGATCCATCGGCGACCGAGAATTCATACACCTCCGAATCGAGCGGTTCGAGTTCATAATCCGCGCGGCGATTGGCAGACATCAACAGATATTTGCCGTCGGGCGTCCAGACGGCCTCGCTTGCGCGAAAGGGCGCGCCTCCGTGCTGAAAGTTGCCGCTCGAAATCTGGCGCGGCGTGCCGCCCTCCGAAGGAAGGACGAACAGATGCGTGTATCCCGGTTTGAGATAACCCGGCCCGTTGAATCGATAAACCAGTTTATCTATGACCATCGCCGGGTCAGCCCACTTCGCACCCGGAGGAGGCGCGGGGATGTTTGCAACCTGCGGCGGTCTCTCGGGTACGAACGAGGTAAAAGCAATATGTTTTCCATCGGGCGAAAAGCTAATGCCCGCAGGCGGGAATTGCAGGTTAGTCAGCCTTGCCGTCTGCCCGGTGTCCATCCATCGCTGATAGATTTGAGCCGCGCCGTCCTGATCGGATATATAAATGATCCGTGCGCCGTCGGGCGACCAACGAGGAGAAGAGTCACCGCGAAGCCCGGTAGTGAGCGGGCGATTGTCCGAGCCGTCGAAGTTGACTATCCATAGGTTCGAGTAGTTGCGATCCGACATGATATCGGTGAACTGGCGGACGTAGATGATCCGTCTTCCGTCGGGCGAGATTTGCGGATCGGAGACGAATTCGAGATTGAAAGCGTCCGCGGCTGCGAGTTTCTTTTTATCCTGCGCAGCGGCGGGCATCGCTATCAAAGCGATAATGAAACAAATCGCAAGCACACGAGTCGAGAATCGCATAAAGCACCTCCCTTGTTTGTTGCGTCGCACATATTGAAAGCGCGCGGCTGGGAAGTCAAGCGGTCAGCTTCCGGCAAGCGACGATGTTAAGGCGCACTGGCTGCAAAAAGGTTTCAGCTTTATTTATTATTCGATCAATAGCTTCTTCACAACCCAAGCGTGTGACGCAATGCCTGATCTACATCAGCCATTGGAAGATTGCCGATCACTCGATCTATTTCTGTTTCTGTGATGGTTGCCAGGTTGTCGCACATTACAACTGAATCCGTGAGCAGACCTGAATTCTGCCCATCGGGTGTGGATAGCAGAATCGTTACTCGACTCGGATGATTGGCGCGAAACATTCTGCTGGTAATCATAGCGACGATGACCTGCTGCAAGCCCGTTTGCAGATTATCTGCCTGTACCACCAACGCTGGACGAGGTTTGGCAGTGCGCAGGTTGGAATGCGGGAAAAGCACAAGGGCGACATCCCCGCGTTTATGGCCTGGGTTTGATGCTGTCATAGTTATCGTAAATATCCATCTCAGGGCTTTCCCATTCCTCAACGAAAGTCCTCAATCGCGCTCGCAAATCTGCGGCCTGCGCCTCGTCGATCCCGCGCTCGCGCAAATCGAGCTTCGAATCGGGAAATGTTACGGTGACGCGCGTATCTTCAGGAACATCCGACGGCGTCTCTAATAGCTCAACCTTGCCGCTGCGATAAATTCCTTCAACGTTCTTACTCATGATCGTTACTCCTCGTGTTTGATGTATCCTAACAAAAGCCAATCAAACTCGAAACAGATCAATCGGATAAAACGACGGATTTGTTTTCACACCCGTTCGCGATACAATCTCCGACTGCACGCCATTCGCTCGCATCGTCGCAACTATGCGCCTTCAACGCTCGATCATCGCACTGCTCATCATTCTGTTCGTCACGACCAGACTTTGGTGGCTCGCTCGCTTCGGGCTTTATGGTGACGAGATTTTCAGCCTTCGCCTTGCCGCAGGCTCCTGGAGCGATCTATTTGCAAACGTAATACGCGACGCGGTTCACCCTCCCCTCTTTTACGTGCTGCTCAAATTGTGGATCACTGTTGGCGGCGAGTCTGTCTATTGGGTGAAGCTCTTTCCCGTCTGCGCTTCGATAGCATCGCTTGCGCCTTTTTATCTGTTGTGCCGTGAGTCGAAACTCGAACCTAAAGTCTCACGTCTCGCTCTGGGGCTTATGGCCGTGAATATGTATATGGTCGTCTATGCGCAAGACCTGCGCATGTACAGCCTCCTGCTTTTTGCATCCACCTGTTCCTGCTGGCTGTTTGTGAAGATGATGAACGAAACAGAAAGCAAGCTCGGAACAGACCTGCTGCTGTTTGTCGCAAACCTGATTCTGGTTTATACGCATTACTACGGATGGCTGCTCGCAGGCGCGCAGGCTTTGGCTTTAGTGATTCTGCAAAGACACAAGCTGAAACGATTCGTCGTTTCCTCGCTCGCTCTGGTTCTGTGCTTCAGCCCGTGGATATATCTCGCCTTTCGCGCTTCGATTGAAAAAGGCGGATTGGGCGCGAACCTCTCGTGGAATCCGAAACCGGGGATCGGAGACTTCTTCTGGTTCTATCTCAACCTCAACGGGCCGATCAGCTACAGGTGGGAAGACTATGGCGTATTTTACAAAGTGTCGCTGGGCGTTTATGCCCTGCTCACTCTTTTATTTTTTTATGCCATCGCTCGTTTCCTGACCCGTTTGATTCGAGATCGCAAAGAGCGAAACCGCGACGCGATGATCGCGCTTGCAGTGATGGCTTTCCTGCCGTCCGTTCTGGCGCTGACCGCAAGCTACGCGCTGCCGCAATCGATCTGGGGAATGCGGTATCTCATCATTTCGTCTGTCGCTTATTTTCTGATCCTGTCGATGAGCGTCTTCGATCTGCAACCGAGACGGATCAGGACGCTGACGGTTTCTTCATTGATCGCATGGGCCGCGCTGTCGGGATGGACGGAGTTAGTCAACAGAGAAAAGTTCGCCGTCGAGCCTTTAGTCAAACAGATGATCGAAGCCGAGTCTGATGAGAAACAGCACGTTCGCATTTATACCGACGACGGGATAGTTGGAACCACCCTTCAGTTTTATCTCGACCGACAGAGTGAAAAAAGATTCGAGATCATTTATGTCCGCAGCTTTGAAGAGATAGACGACTCGCAGTTCTGGGCGGCTTTCGTCAAATACAGATTCGATAATAAGCGGCTCGCTCAGGAAGTTTTAGCCGAACGTGGGTTTCAAATCTCGGACGGCTGCACAGCCGCGACGCATGGTCACAAGTTTTTTTTATTTCCTGTTCAAAGGTGATCGTTGGTTGATTATTCTGAAAGCGTCAGAGCCAAGTTTGATATGCGCGCCCCGCTGTTGATAGGCGGCGACGTTTGTGTTAGGAATTGTGCCCGCTCTCGAATCATCTATCTCGGAAAGGATGCTATGAAAAGTCGAAGCGCGCTCAGATCATATCAAGTCGCCCTGCTATGTCTCGCCCTTTTCGTTCTCCACTCATCCGCCGTCGCTCAACGTCGCGACCCGGCGCTTGAAAGACTGGAACGCGAAATGTCGCGACTGGCTCGCGTCGGAGGCGGCACTGTAGGCGCAACTGCGATTCATCTTGAGACAGGTCGACGGGTTTCTATCAACGGCGGCGAGCGATTCCCCATGGCCAGCACCTACAAAATCCCCATCGCCGTTCAACTCTTCACCCTCATCGATCAGGGAGAAGTCCGCCTCGAAGACATGATCGAAATAAAACCGAAAGACCTTCACCCCGGCAGCGGCACTCTTTCCGATCTGTTCAACAAACCGGGCCTCTCGCTTTCGGTTCGCAACCTGATCGAACTGATGCTGCTCATCAGTGACAACAGCGCGACCGATATCTGCCTTCGTTTAGCCGGGGGCGCTGAGGCAGTAACCGCTCGTATGCGCGCGCTTGCCATTGAAGGCATCAACGTCAATCGCTCGACGGCTCAACTCATATCCGACTGGATAGGCGCGACCGACCTTCCGCCCGAAGATGAGTGGACTCCGGCCTTGTTTCGCATGAAATACTCTGCGGTCAAACCTGAAGACCGCGCGGCTGCGGCGAAACGTTTCGATACTGATCCGCGCGACACTTCTACGCCCGACGCGATGGCTGATCTGCTTGCGCGCATTTTTCGCAAAGACCTGCTCAAAGATCCGAGCGCCGATCTGCTGCTCGACATACTTCGCCGTTGCCGCACGGGCGAAGCGCGACTTCGCGGATTGCTGCCTGAAGGCACCGAGGTCGCTCACAAGACCGGAACCATCGGCGGCTCGACGAACGATGTCGGCATCATAACGCTGCCCGACTCGACGCACGTCGCCGTCGCGGTTTTCGTGAAGTCATCCGAAAAAGAAGCTGCGGCCCGCGAGCGCGCGATAGCTGAGATCGCGCGCGCGGTTCACGATTTCTTTTTGTTCCAGCCCAGGTAGAGTTTTCAGTTTTCAGTTTTCAGAAGCAGTTTCATTTCTCAGATGAAAAGTTATTCAGGTCGTCAAGAGCGATGACCTGAAACGAAGTGATGAAAAACTGAAAACTGAAAACTGAAAACTGAAAACTGTTTTGAGGAGACCGCATGAATAAACTCGCTCGCACGCTCGGATTCGGCGACATAACGCTTCTGGTCATAGGATCGGTCATCGGGTCAGGAATTTTTCTGGTGCCGGGAACTGTTCTGACTCAGGTCGGCGGCGATATAGGTCCGGCTCTTCTGGTCTGGTTCGCAGGCGGCGCGCTTTCGCTCCTCGGCGCGCTCACCTACGGAGAGTTGAGCGCGAGTCATCCCCACGCGGGTGGACTCTACGTTTATATCCGTGATTGCTTCGGCCCGCTTCTCGCTTTCCTGTTCGGGTGGACTCTGTTTTTCGCCATCAGCGGAGGCACCATAGCGACTCTCGCCGTGGCCTTCGGCGACAATCTCGGCCAGTCAATCGAATTGTCTGCGGTTGCCAAAAAGATAATCGCGCTCGCGGTGATAGCGGTACTGACGGCGGTCAATGTCTACGGCACACGAGAGAGCGCGAATCTGCAAAACGTGACTGCGGCCATCAAGATCGGCTCGATACTGGTGATGAGCGCGGCGCTATTGTGGTTCGGCAACAACCTGACCGGATCAGGAAAAGTATGGCCTGCTGAAGTCAACAGTTCTCTGGCCTCCGGGTTCGGGCTTGCGATGATAAGCGTGCTTTGGGCCTATGAAGGATGGCAATACGCCACCTACAGCGCGGGCGAAACCATAGACGCGCAGCGCACATTCCCGCGAGCTTTTCTCATAGGGCTTGCCGCGCTCGTCTTTATTTATCTTCTGGCCAATGTCGCTTATCTTGCCGCGCTCGGCCCTGCGGAAGTGGCGCGTTCAGCGAGTCCAGCCGCCGCTGCTGTGGGAGTGATCGCCGGACCTACGGCAGCAAAGCTTCTCGCAATCGCCATAGCCATATCGATATTCGGCGCGGCCAACGCCACGGTGCTTACCGCCTCGCGGGTTTATTATGCGATGGCCGTCGATGGAGTTTTCTTCCACCGTCTTGCCGAGGTTCATCCGCGTTTCGGCACTCCGGCTTTCGCAGTCATCGCAGGGTCTTCGTGGGCGGCGGCGCTGGCGATGCTCGGCGATTTCAACCAGCTTCTGACTTATGTCGTTTTTGCGGGCTGGATATTTTACGGGATTGGAGCGGCGACTTTATTCGTTTATCGTCGCCGTATACCGGAATCGGATCGGCCTTACAGCGTTCCCGGCTACCCGCTGACGCCTGCCTTGTTCATACTTTCGGCGGCAGCTCTGGTCGTCAACACCGTATGGGTCAACGTGAAGACGCAAGCTCTCTACACGGCTATAGCCGTCGGCATCATCCTTCTGGGGCTGCCCGCTTATTTCTTCTGGCGCAGAGGGGCAGAAAAAAAATGATCCGATAAAATCCACATCCGTCGGCGGGCGCGTAATAGGGGTTTGAGGCTTTTAACCCGTAAAGTTTCACTCCGTATTGCTCATTGCGCGCCTCGTGGGAGGCTGATAAAATCGCAGCCCCGGAGTTGGCGCGCTTATGGCATTATACTTAACAGTTTGCTTTCGGATTCGCCCGGTTGGTAATCCCTGAGCCTCACTGTTCAAAATCAATTCGAACCAATCACAAAAGCGGCGCTGACAGAGCCGCTCTTCTTTAACTCGTAAGAAAGGAAGGATCAGCTTATGCGCAAGACTTTGACCGCAATCGCAATCGCAGCAATGCTGGCAATGGGATCATTCAGCGTTGCATCGTCATTCGCGATGCAGAAAGACAAAGACAAGAAGAAGTCCGAAGAAAAAGAGATGAAGTCGGACGACAAGATGAAGTCGGACGACAAGATGAAGGAAGGCAAATCTTCCAAGAAGAAAACGCTTTACACCAGACTCGGAGGCAAGAAGGCGATAACGGCAGTCGTAGACGAATTCATCAACGTCGTAGGCGCTGATAACCGCATCAACAAATTCTTCGCCGATACAGTCGCCAACCCGGCCCGTCTTCAGGCTCTCAAGGATAATCTTGTCGCTCAGATTTGCTCGGCCACCGGCGGTCGCTGCAAATACAAGGGCAAGGATATGAAGACCTCTCACAAGGGCATGGGCATAACCGATGCCGATTTCACCGCGCTGGTCGAAGACCTCGTCAAGGCGCTCGACAAATTCAACGTGCCTGAGGCCGAAAAGACTGAACTGCTCACCATCCTCGGATCGCTCAAGGGCGATATCGTCGGACAGTAAAAATCATCAGCGAAAGCTTCAGGGAAGCGGGATCATTTCCCGCTTCCTTTTTCATTTCGAATCAACTCGTCCACCCATCGCGCGATTTCATCCTCAGCGAGCCGGAAAATTTCTTCCTCGGATATGCCCCGGCTTTTCGGAACCGTAAAAGAATGATCGCCGCCCTCTACCGGATAAATTCTTGCATCGAGCTTGAGCCGTTTTATCATGCGGGAGATTTCTTCCGATGTGCCGAAAGCATCTCGCTCGCCCTGAAGGAAAAGCATCGGCGAACGGACGAGCGCGAGATGCGCATCGCGCGTCGCTTCGGGTTTGCCAGGAGGATGGAGCGGATAGCCGAGAAAGATCAATCCTGAAACTTCAACTCCTGAAGCCGCGACCTGCGAGGCTATGCGCCCGCCCATGGATTTTCCGCCGATCAACAATTTGTTGCCCTTGAGTTTTTTGTGACCGCGGACCGAATCAATCGCGGACATGTAACAGCTTTCAAGTTTATCGTTTCGGTCGGGCGCGCGGCGGCTCCGCTCTGTGTAGAGAAAATTGAAAGTGACCGCATCGATTCCACGCAAAGCAAGCCCGCGAGCGAAACTCACCATGAATTCGCTCTGCTGATTCGCGCCCGCTCCGTGTCCGAGCAGAAGCGTCGCTCGCTTTCGTTTGCGCGGAGTCGCAAAATAAATCGATCCTGTGACGATGTCATCGTCGTTGATATGTATCGACAGTTTTTCCGCCATTGTGAATCGCATCATAACTGGACTTGATCGAGGCGGACAATGTAGGCTGTTGAGCTTGCAAAACACTAACCTTGAGTTCGAAAAATCGCTGCGGGAAAATGAGCAGCTTGCCCGCTTCACGACTCTGGGCCTGGGCGGCGCGGCGCGATTTTTCTGCGAGGCTGGCTCAATCGAATGCCTGCAAGCGGGCGTCCGCTGGGCGCGAGAGCAGCGCCTTCCGCTACTGATTCTCGGCGGCGGCAGCAACATCGTCATCTCGGACAGCGGCTTTCGCGGACTCGTACTTCGCGTTGCAGTAAAAGGCATAAGCATCGAGACAAGCGGCGAGTGGGCTACGGTCAAGGCGGGCGCGGGCGAAGAGTGGGATGATCTGGTCGCGCTTTGTGTGGCGAGCCAACTCGCCGGATTCGAATGTCTTTCAGGCATACCGGGCAGCGTCGGAGCCACGCCCATTCAAAACGTCGGCGCTTACGGGCAGGAGATAAGCGAGACGATGAAGCGACTTTCGGCAATCGATCTCGTGACAGGCGAAATCACAGAGATCAGTCGCGACGAGTGCCAGTTCGGCTATCGCGCTTCGCGTTTCAAAAGGCAGGATCACAGTCGCTTCATCATAACCCAAGTCGAATATCGCCTCAGAGTACAGGGCAAGCCGGCGATTCGATACGCGGAGCTTGAGCGATATTTTGCTGAGCGCGGAATTTCTTCTCCTTCGCTCGCGGAGGTGCGCGAAGCGGTCATCGCCATACGTCGGCGCAAGGCTATGGTCATCGATCCGGCGGACACAGATTCACGAAGCGTCGGCTCGTTTTTCGTCAACCCCGTCGTCACTCCCGGCGAGTATGAAGAAATCAGAAGTCGCGCCTCAAGTTTCATATCCGATACGGAGAAGATGCCCGCTTTTCCATCTGGAGACAGAATAAAACTTTCGGCAGCGTGGCTCATAGAGCAGGCCGGATTTGAAAAAGGACACGAGCATGGCAACGTGGGGATTTCAACTAAGCACGCGCTTGCGATAGTCAATCGCGGCGGCGGCACAGCGCGCGAAGTCCTCCATCTTGCGGAAGAGATAAAATCGCGCGTGCGGGATCGCTTCGGAATCGCGCTCGACGTGGAGCCTGTGTTTGTAGGTTTCGATTGATCGGAGGTGCATCTGTGAAAAAACTTTTCCTCATCATCGCGCTTCTTGCTTGCATTATCGCAGCGCGCGGACAAACGAAGAACAAAGGCATACTGCTTGAAGACTTCACATGGCTTGAAGCTGAAAAAGTTTTAACACGCGACACCGTTGTGGTCATACCGCTCGGCGCGGCGGCCAAAGAACACGGGCCGCACCTCAAGTTGAAAAACGATCTGATACTGGCCGAGTATCTCAAGCGGCGCGTGCTTAAAGCCTCGAACGCGGTCATCGCGCCGACTGTCAATTACAGTTTTTATCCGGCGTTCGTAGAGTATCCCGGCTCGACGACTCTAAGGATGGAAACGGCGCGCGATATGATAGTCGACATCTGTCGCAGCCTCGCGCGACATGGGCCGCGAAGGTTTTACATACTCAACACCGGAGTCTCTACGGTGCGCGCCCTCCGCCCTGCTGTCGAACTTCTCGCCTCGGACGGCATAGTGATGCGCTTCACCGATTTGCTGAAAATCACAGGGCCGGTCGAAAAACAGATAGCGAAGCAGGAAGGCGGCACGCACGCCGACGAAATAGAAACCTCGATGATCCTTTACATGGATCCGAAATCAGTCGATATGAAAAAGGCGGTGAAGGATTATCGACCGGGACAGGGAAGGCTGACGCGCAATCCGAACGGCGAAGGAACCTATTCGCCTTCTGGCGTGTGGGGCGACGCAACGCTGGCCACGCGCGAGAAAGGCCGAATAGTGACCGAAGCCCTTGTCAAAGGCATACTCGACGATATAGAAGAACTGCGCCGCGCCTCTGTTCCCTAGAGGCTGACAATGGAGGAGAGATGAAATTGATCAAAGCGATTGCGCTGCTCATAGCATTTGCCTTTTTGATTTTCAGTAACGCGCCCGCAAGAGCGCAGCAGAAAGAAACCTTTCTCTATCAAGCCCGGTTCGTGCAGGCAGCGCCGGGTAAACTTCTCGAATTGATCGATCTCTACAAATCGCGAATGCCCGTTTATGCGACTGTCGGAGATGAGCCGCCCATGTGGATTCGTCACTCTCAGGGCGATCAATGGGACTTGATGCTCCTGTTCCCCGTTGCGAGCTACACGGAATACTATCGCGCTGACCGGATGGCGAAAAGAAAAGAGGCCGATCAGAAATTCTCAGCCCGATTCAAGGAGTGCATTGCGTGGCAGGAAGATTTGTTCGTCTACGGCCCGCCGCTCGTTGATCTGCGCGCTGCGTTTGCGAAAGCGGCTTTCTTTCATCTCGAAATATTTCATGCTCTGCCCGGTCGTCAAGCGGAGCTTTATCGAGAACGCGAGATGGAAAACGCTTATCAGCGCGCGCTGCACAGGCCGGAAAATTTCATCTTCGTGCGCGATCAGGGCGCGGGGTGGGATTTGTTCACGCTCGGATTTTATCGCGATCTGAAGCACTATGCCGAGAGCGCCGACATCGCGGAAAAAGATCAGGAAGCCGCAGCGAGAGCAGCCGGATTCGAAGGCGCAACGAGAATCGGCCCTTACCTGCGAACCCTCATCTACAAGCATCACGACACGCTGGCCGTCGCTGTGAAGTGAGCGAAGGAGAAGCTGATGAAAATCGCTCGAAGAAGCTGGCCGCTTTTCGTTTGCGGCCTTGCGATGATCGCGGCGATACTCGCGCCGCCTGTCGCAACGATGCAGGAACGAATGACGGGATTCTCTCCGCGCTCTGCCTCCAGGCAAAAAGAGATCGAAGAAAAATACAAACGACTTCCGTCAGCAGAGGAGGCCCGCCGTCATCATCGCTTCTTCACCGCCGAGCCTCACCCGGCAGGCTCTCCGCGCAACAACGAGCTTGCCCGTCACATCGCTCAACTTTGGAAACAACAGGGATGGGAAGATGTTCGCCTCCATCGCTACGACGTGATGGACACTCACCCACGCTCTGTTATGGCTGAAATGATCGCGCCTGTTTATTACAAAGCGAGCCTGCGCGAAGACGCTTACGACGTAGACCCCGACACGAAAAACCCCCGCGTGAGGTCAGCATTCACCGGAATGTCCGCATCGGGCGAAGTCACCGCGCCCGTAGTCTATGCGCACAGCGGCAACCCGGAAGATTACGAGTTGCTCAGAAAGCATGGCATCGATGTGCGGGGCAAAATAGTTCTCGTCCGATATTCCAATCCGTACAGCTATCGCGGATTCAAAGCTCTCACGGCAGAGCGCGAAGGAGCCTCCGCGATCATCATTTATTCCGATCCTGCGGAAGACGGATACAAGCGCGGCAAAGTTTTCCCCGATGGCCCGTGGGGGCCGGAAAGCCATATTCAACGCGGCGCGATCACTTATGATTTTCTGGTCGCAGGCGACCCGCTCACTCCGGGCTGGCCATCGGTTCCGGGCGCAAAACGCATATCTCCGAAACAGGCGCGCTCCGTTCCGAAAATAATCGCGCTTCCGATGTCTTGGCGCGATGCGCGGCCATTGCTGGAAAATATGGACGGCCCTGAAGCTCCGCGCGAATGGCAGGGCGGACTTCCCATCAAATATCGACTGGGCGGAAAAGCTGTGCGCGTCCATCTCAAAGTCGATATGGACAACGGCATAAAACCCAACTACGTGGTCGAAGCGCGACTGCGAGGGTCTGAACTGCCTGATGAATGGATAGTGCTGGGCAATCATCGCGACGCATGGGAATTCGGCGGCGTAGACCCGTCGAGCGGAACGGCTTCGATGATGGAGATGACTCGCGCTCTGGGCGAATTGAAACGTCAGGGCATCCGTCCTCGTCGAAGCATAGTTGTTTGCAGTTGGGATGGAGAAGAGGTGGCCCTTACCGGCTCGACCGAATGGGGCGAGCATTTCGCTTCAGAGATCAAACAAAAAATGGTCGCCTACATCAACGTCGATTCCTCGGTGTCAGGGCCGAACTTTCGCCCGTCTGCTGTCGCCTCGCTCGCGCCTTTGATAGTCGAAATGAGCCGTTCGATTGATGCGCCTTCAGGCCGCAGCCTTTATGAAGAGTGGAAAGATTCGATCAACCGCGAGCGAAAAGAAAAAGGCGAGGAGAAAGAAATCAGCGACGATGAACTTGTCGATGTGAGAATAGGCAGCGGCTCGGATCACACGGTTTTTCTCAATCACCTCGGACGCCCGACCGTCGGGCTGACCTTCGACGGGCCTTACGGCGTGTATCATTCGATGTACGACAATCACTACTGGATGACGAACATAGGCGATCCCGAATTTCGCTATCACGCGCTGATGAGTGTTTACTGGGGCGCGCTCACCCTGCGATTGGCCAATGCCGACATACTGCCATTCGATTTCGTTTTTTATTCGGACAAGCTCCGTGAGTTCGTCGAAGAGATCGCCCGCCGCGAAGATGCGAAAAGGTATCTTGACCTTTCCGGCGTCTTTCGACGCATACGTGAAATGAAAGCCGCTGCCGAAGGATTCAAACTAGACGTGGAAGCGAAACTCGCGTCAGGTCAGTTGAACCGGTTGCAGTTGAAAAACATCAACCGGCGCATCTTTCAATTCGAATCGAACTGGCTTTACGCGCGAGGCATACCTGACCGTCCGTGGTTCAAGCATCTGCTTTACGCTGCCCGCTACACCTACGCTCATCTTGAATTGCCTGCGCTGACGGAAGCCGTAGAAAACGGCAACTGGGTGAGAGCAAGCCACCAGGCGCGCATACTCGAAGCCGCTATACTTAAAAACACCGCGCTCATTCGACAATAACAACGCATACAGCAGGGGCCGCGAAGTGAGTTTCGCGTGCTGAATGTTACGCGCGGCCCTGCTGATGCGAGACTTCAGGCGATTGAAGTCATCTACCACTCAATGTAGATTCCTTTGCATTCGCCGTTCTTCCATTTTCCAATGCAGATGAATCTTGCTGTTTGATTGCCGCGAGGGATTATGAGCCGTTTGCCGCGAACAGAATTGGGGTCTACTTCAAGCACTCCCGGAGCCACCTCTTTGCCAACAGCTTTCAAATCCACTGCTGGCGATTTCGCGTTCACCACTCCTGCCTGTATAGCAGTCTCTCCTGACTGACTGCGTTCAGTCTGAGGGGTGGCAGCGCCTGCAAACAGGAGCATTGCGGCTGCCGCTAAGGGAAACAGTTTTCTAAAATTCAGAAGCTTGCTTATCATATTCGTCTCCTTATTATCTTATGACCCACACTGCACAAAAAGGTAGTAACATAAAGCTGCGCTTCTTATCAGTGACAGCCATCACGGAAGCCTGAGAATCAGCGCCGATTTCCTTTTCGGGCTGACAAAAGAATGGGAGAGTGGGAGTGGGGGAAGAAAGAGTGTGGGGGTGTGGGAGTGTGGGAGTGGGAGCGAAGACTCTTCATCTCCCATTCTCCCACTCTCCCACTCTCCTGATCTCACTTCCTGGCTTGCAGCCTCATTCGCACTTGTTCGAGTTCCTTTTGAAGCTGAATGTACTCAGCGTTGGCGCGCTCGACGTGGAGCCGCTTTTTGTTGAGCCGCGCGCTCGCACGCTGGCGTCCTTCTTTGGCCCTCGAAGCGGCCCGCATGATCTCGCGGTATTCCCTGAGCGCCTTTTTGACCAGTTCGGCTCGTTCCTTGACGCGGAGTTCAAGCTCGGCTGCGCGTTTTTTCAAACTCTGTGGCACTGACGTTTCCTCACCGGAACTTACACCAGTGGGGCTTGCTGGATAAAAAATCATTGAATAGCAGCTAAGGCATCACCTTAACTTTTCTCCTGCAAACGATTGATTATGATAACATTGCCTTATACCCTGAACAGACTCGCCTTGTCAATGCGCGAGACGAGAATTTTTCCAGCCCTGAATGACAGCAGCGATCCAACAGTGCTATTCTTCGTCAAGCTTCCCAAAAGTCTCGGAGGTATCTGAATGAAGCAATCCGTTCTGGCGGTCTGTCTGATAGCTCTGTCAGTCACGAGCTTTTTTAATGTTTCCGCTCAAACTGCGAGTGTGCGCGCTTATCGCGAATCGAAAGAAGCGGAAATCCTGCGCGAATTCGTCGAACTGCTTTCGATCCCTAATCACGCCAACGACACCGTAAACATTCGCCGCAATGCGGACTGGCTCGTTGATATGTTGCGCCGTCGGGGAGTCGAAGCGCGACTGCTCGAAGGCAACGGGCCGCCCGCGGTTTACGGCGAGATCAAAACTCAGGGCGCGACTCGCACCGTGGGTTTCTATGCGCACTACGACGGACAGGCAGCCGATCCAACCAAGTGGGCTTCTGATCCGTTCAAACCTGTCTTGAGAGACAAGCCTCTCGAAGCGGGCGGGCGCGTGATCGATTTTCCAAAGGCGGGAGAAAAAGTCGATCCTGAAGCGCGGCTTTATGCGCGCTCGGCTTCGGATGACAAAGCTCCGATCATCGCTTTGATGATCGCCCTCGACGCGCTCAAGGCTTCAAGCAAAGCGATAACTTCGAATATTAAATTTCTCTTCGAGGGAGAAGAGGAAGCCGGGTCTTTGCATCTCGAAGACATAGTGAAGCGAAACGCCGCGCTGCTCAAAGCTGATGCATGGATATGCGCTGACGGGCCGGTTCATCAGACGCGAAAGCCGCTGATTTATTTCGGCGTGCGCGGCGTAGTCACTGCCACGATCACCGTCTACGGGCCGGACAGAGGACTGCACAGCGGGCATTATGGCAACTGGGCGCCCAACCCGGCGATGCGATTGGCCCGATTGCTTGCCAGCATGAAAGATGACGCGGGCCGCGTGCTGATCGACGGGTTTTATGCGGACGCGGAGCCTCTAGGTGAAGAAGAAAAGAAAGCGTTGAAAGATATGCCCGACAACGATGCTGAACTTATGCGCGAGTACGGGCTTGCCGCAGTAGACGGAGGGGGTCGCTCTCTGGCAGAACTTTTGAATGAGCCTTCGCTCAACATCGATGGCATCCGCTCGGAGTATGTCGGAAGAGAATCGCGGACGATCATCCCCGCGGAAGCGACGGCGACGATTGATATGCGACTCGTGAAGGGAATCGATCCGCGCCGTCAGGTCGAGCGCGTCATCGCTCATATCAAAAAACAGGGCTACTTCGTCACCGCTGAAGAGCCTGATCGCGCGACTCGCCTCCGCTACGGGCTGATCGCTCGCGTAGAGAGCAGGGACGGATATCGCGCGGTGCGAACATCGATGGGTCTTGCCATATCTCAGCAGATCATCCGCGCCACGGAACAGGCTCTGGGAGGGCATTTGGTGCTTGCGCCCACGCTTGGCGGCAGCGTGCCGCTTTACATCCTCGAAAGCGGAACCGGCTCGCCTCAGATCGGCGTTCCCATAGTCAATCACGACAACAATCAGCATTCGATAAACGAGAACGTGCGGATAAAAAATCTGTGGGACGGCATCGAAACATTCGCCGCGATCATGACTATGAGGTGAAAAAAGGCGGGCCGGAACTCACCCGGCCCGCGAAGCAGGAAGGGACTCTATTTGTACTCTCGGAACCAGGACATAGCGGTTGATGCCGCAGCGTCGACGGCGGCTATCGTGACTGTGCCGGACACAGGCTCAGGGCCGAGTGCGTAATTCGTTCCCGGAAAAAAGGGCGGGCGAAATGTGCCGCCCGAAAAGCGCACATCGAAATAAATGTCCGCGTAGTTGTAATCAACCAGGCTGTTGTTTTTCTCAACGTCGCTGCCGACAAGCCGTATGCGGTCCTTGGTGCCGGGCGTCACGTGGCCCGCGCCGGTGTGGGAAGTGATGCCGCCTTCGCTCTTGCCGTTGTTGTTCTTGGTGTTGCTGTCGAAAGCCACCACGGCGGCGTTTATCTCTATGTTCACCCCTGATGAGACATAATTTTTCTTCGCGTCGAGGAAGAGATTCCCGTCATTGGTGAACAGGCCGAGCACGTTTTTAACCGAATCGATATTGGAAACCGGTGTGCCGTCGGAGTTCGCTACCGGGTCAGCGTATTTCAAGTCGCCGGTCACTATCAGATGCCGCTGGGCGGTTATGGTCAGCGCGGTCTTCGAAGCGATGGCCGGATTTTTGGTCGAGCCGTTGGTGCCTCCACGAAGGCTGTTGATGCTGCCCGCGACATAAACCGCCGCGCCCGGTCGCGGGGCGGTCGGGTCCTGCATATCGGTGAAGACGCCCGTGTAGGTCTTCGAGACCTTGCCTGATGTGAGCGTGGTTTGATTCGCCGTATAGTTGACGCGAATCGTGGTGGTCGCGCTGCCCTGAGTCAGGACATAGTACTGATCGCCGTTGGTGGAATAGAGTTGGAAATCAGTTACATCGCCTTGAACGTATATGCCCGCGCCATCGATGTTGGCCCCGTCTGAAGACGAGATGTAGACGCCCTGCGGGAGAGCGCCGCTTTGAAGCGTCGGCTTTTGATTCGAAGTGTTGCGCAGGTTCGCCGCCAGCACGTCTGTATTGACGCGGCCCGACGAATCAAATACGGGAAGCGGATTCCCTTTGCTGTCCTTAGGTATCACGGCGGGCGCATCGACGGGCGAGCCGTCCGCATTTTTGTCCGTGATACCCGTGCGATTTATCACCGCATATTCCTGAGAGAAAGTATTTTGCGGAAGCGGCACTGCGGAAGCCTGTTTATAGCCTTCCTTGCTCAGAGTGATTCCTTTTATGCTCGTCGTCGGTATGTTGATGGTGTTGTTCTTGTTGTTAGTCCAGTATCGGATTTTAGGATCGACCTGCGTGACTGCGCTGCGAAAGGTGTATTGCCACGCCGAATAAAACGCCAGCCGCGTGTTCGTATGCACCGCGCCCGAAAAGGTTCCGGGAGTCAGCACCGCATTGACATCCGGGTCGCCATCATCCCAGAAGGCTCCGAAGCCGGAGAAACTGAAATCGCGATAACCCTGGGTCGAAGGGCCGGCCTGAAGCGTGATGTTCGAGGAAAGCCTCCCAGTCTCGTTGACGGTCGCGCTGCCTCCCATCTGAGTCTTGCCCGTGACTTCTATCGCATAACGCAAAACAATCGCTTCGGTCGCCTGGGTCGCGCTGGCAGTGATGAGAGAGACGCTTCCCGTCAGCGGTTTGAACTTGACGGTGAAGCTGCTGCCGTTTAACTCGTCGAGGCGATTATCGCGCGCAGCTACATTCACAAGCTCACCGGCGCGCGCAGAGACTGCCGTATAGAAAGGGTCTTTGGTTTGATCGACCGTGTCGGGATCGGGGATGACCTGAACATCGGGGAACTGGCCGGATTTTGTCGCCGGGTTGTTTTTGTAAAAGGCGGTCTTGCCGTTGCGAATCTTTTCGATCTCTTCCGAGAACGCCTGAGTGATCGACCGTCGCGCTATTCCTATGCCCGCGTCTGCCGAAAAGAATGCCTGCTCGCCTGCGCGATAGGCTTTAGTCGTCCCGTTGTCGTAAGTGGCCGAATAGACCACCGCAAGCCCCAGGGAGAGCAGCATCGTCGTCGCAAGCAGAGAAGTGATGAGCGCCATGCCGCGCTCGGTGTTTGTGTGAGTATTCCCTTCCATAACTTTATCCTTCAGAACTGCCAGGTGCTCTTGGTGTTCGAGCTAAGATTATTGTTGTTGAGGAGGTTGAAGTTTCGGGGCGCGGCCTCGAATTTCTGCACCGCCACCCGGTATGCCTTGTCACTGGGATCGAAATCCGCCGTCTTTGCTGAAATGGTGAAGATAACTGCGCGAATAGCTCGTCGGTCTGTGGGCGCGCTCGTCACCTGTTCGACTATCTGGCCGGTGTTGTCTCTGGAAACGACGCGGTATTCGATCTGAAAGTTGGTTACGCCCTGCGCGACCGTATACCAGTTTTGCAAATCTTCCGTGCGCTCAAGCTCATCGGTCTGCTGATTGAGGCGGTATGCGATGAGGCTGCCCAGCACGGAAATTTGCGCGTTGGCGTAATCAGGCTCCTGGGTGTCGAGCAGCGATCCGAATACGCTGGGCGGATTCAGAGAGCTTGTCGGATTATGCTGAAGCTTGAGCCGGGCGCTGGCTCCGTTGCCGACTATCTGCCCGTCTTTGGTCAGATCGAATATCATGGCGTTGGTGTCGTCGTAGCAGATGTAATGAATGCCCGTGGTCGCTGAGTCTTTGTAGATAGGCTTGGGATTTCCGCCCTCATCCAGATAAGTCATCGTCTGATTCGAGCCGTTGCCCGTGACGGTCACATCGGGAGGCGGCATACAGAAGAGCTCGGCGCTTCCCCCCGCGCGGTCGGTCACTTCGGCTTCGGGCGCGAACGGATCGCCGTTGATGATCATTATCGTGTCGGGCGAGCCGTTCGCTCCGTTTGTGTAAAAGATGGCCGCGAAGCTGCCGTTGATTCGAGACATTCCCATGCCTGCCGATTGAACGTCGCGGGTGAGCAGATCATCTACGGTGCGAAGGTTCTGATTCATGTCGGTCACACCGGATTCAGCCACGAAGACGTTCTGGTTCTGATTCATCAGAGCGAACACCGCGCCCATCAATCCGACCGTCAGGAATGCCGCCATCATAAGCTCTATGAGAGAAAAACCTTTTTCACTGCTTGTCATATTGCCTCCTTCACCATGAGCGCCCGGTCGTGAGCGTGGTTTCTTCGCTCTGACGCCCATGACTCGGTTGAAGCGCGACTACTCGCGCAGAGATAAGCACAGTCCTGTCCATCTGCGCGTCAGGCTCGACCATCCAGTAGCGGGCATAGAGCGCGGTCGCGCCATCGGGAATCGTGGTGGTGACTGTTCCCGTTTGAGGATTGACGTAGACCACATCGCAGTAGCCCTCTTTTTTCGTCTCTTCCGTAAGGCCGCCGCCGATGGTGAGTCGCGCGTCATTTTTTTCGATGGCGTTTATTTCTTCGAGCTTCTGCTGGGCCAGCGCCGTCGTGGTGGTGTACCCCTTGACCATCTTGTTTTGCGAAATGGCTAGCGTGAAGAGCGAGGCCAGAACCAGAAGTCCGGCCATCATGATGAGCGAAGCTATTGCCACTTCGATAAGAGTGAAACCCGCCTGATTGTTTTGAGTCTCTTTCATTTCTTCGGCCCCTTTCCAGGATTATCGCCGCTCTTTCCCTGACCCTTTCCGCTGCCCTGATCGCTGCCCTGATCGCTGTCTGAAGAAGCTTCAGGATTTTTCGACCGGGTGTTGACCCAACTGTATTGTTCAAGGCGATAAGTGCGGATGCCTCCCACGCTCGACATCGTGATTGCGCGATAGTCTTTCCCGTTTCCCAGGAAGATCGAAACGACATCAGCGCCGGAAGCGACTGTGGGGAAGCCGCGCGAATTGAAGTCCTGTCGATAAAACCCCTCTTTGAAGCCGAACGACACTATGCTGTCGGCGTCCGTGCCATCGGGAGGAGCCGATTCTTTTTCGGGCCTTTCAAACTCGACGCCATCGGGAAGCGGCACGAAGTCGATTCTATCGACCGTCACGCCATCGTCTTTGTATTTGACGACGCCTATTCTTCGGCCCGCCAGATCGACGGCGATACCGGCCTTGTTGCTTGACGAGACGGCTTCCGTCTTCGCTCGCTTGAGCATGTCTATGGTCTGTCGCGCTGCCGAATTCAATCGATAGGTGCGCATCGAAGAGGTGATGCCGGGAACGGTAAAGGCGACGACGACGCCTGCAATCATCAGCACGACAGCGACCTCGACGAGCGTGAATCCAAACTCTTTTTTTCTGTCATTCTTCATTGTCTTACTCCCAACCTGCCAGCGGAGCGATTTCATCGCATCCGAACACTGAGTGGTGCAACAGGTATGCCATCAAAATGACATCATCGATTGTGGTGTCTGTTGTCACACATCTGCCTCACATCAGACTTGATCATCAAAACGACCGAGTGTTGGCAAAGTGAATGGACTCGCACGTCGGCGCTCGACGCAGGAAAATTTGCGGAAATACTGGCTTGCACTATTGGCTCGAAATCAAACCTGAATGGGGAATGAAAACTATCGCGAGCGTTCGATAGCAGAAGCGCGTTTTTCAGTCAAATTGACTGCGCTCGAACAACTGGTTTCGCGCTTTGTCGAAGCCTGTTCGCTTCAGGTCGTGAGATATTTGATCAGGCAGAGTAGGGCGATTGGGGAGAAGGTCAACAGACGCGCTGTGGCGCAAATGTTCACTCATCGAGCGATGCAGCAGCGCATCGGTTGCTTTGCGGGCATCAGCCCTCATTCGACATGATGAGGCGGCTTCAAGTCTGACTGCGGCGAAAGCAGCGGGCGCAGATCGAAGAGACGACGCTTGTTTATATACTGGCAGGCTCCGGCCTCGCGCGCCGCTTCTCGCAGGTCTGAATCGTCATAGTCGGTTACTATCGCTATTCGAGCATCCGGGAATAACGATGTGATTCGCCTTGTGGCTTCCAGCCCGTCCATCTTTTTCATCCGAAGATCCATTATTACCCAATCCGGTCGCCGCTTGGCATAAAGCGCGATGGCCTCTTTGCCATCTTCACATTCGTAAACCTCTTCAACGAGGTCGCCGA
The DNA here is from genome assembly GCA_002483445.1 of Blastocatellia bacterium UBA7656. Taxonomy (GTDB): domain Bacteria; phylum Acidobacteriota; class Blastocatellia; order UBA7656; family UBA7656; genus UBA7656. The sequence goes on along the minus strand of DLHY01000152.1, from coordinate 45,956 downwards.
CTATGCTTCGAATGGTTCTGCGCATCTGCTCGTTGTCATCGACTATCATTAGCTTCATCAAAGCAGTCCATATAGGATCAACGTTCTCTGTCATTCGTGTAATGGCTTCTGCGCAAGACCCTGCGGATCACGCATTACTTTTTCATAACTCGACAGCAGAGACGCCTTCGCCGGCTGGCGGGCAGAGAAAAACTCTGCGGCGTCTCTGCTGTCCTTGACCTGCGCCGGGGTGAGGAACAGGCGCAGGTGTTATTCGTGGTCGGTGATGCAGGGCTAATCGCTGGATTCCTGGTGCCCTTCACCCTATGGCTGTCCCATCGCGAGAAACGGTACTGATCACAGCTTGAGCTTTATCAGCGATCTGGTTCGATCACGAGTGGAATGGCCGGCCTGTACTGCCATCGTTGATTCTTTCCGTCGTGATAATGAAACGTGATGATCGGCGTGCCGGGTTTTGCCACTCCCTTTTGAATGTCCATAACCTCGTCGTCTCCGTAGTTGTAGGATTGGATTACATAATATCCTTCCCTGTTCTGCACTCGCATTCCCCATATCTGATTAGCCCGGGCGGATCCTGTAATGTATGGAGTCATAGTGACCTTCTGTTGGTCGCCGTTATAAGTCAAAGCCACTGGTCCGCCTCGGTCGTGCGGGAATTTGACCCATAGCACATAGCCAAACCAATAGTTGGTTCCATCGAAAGCCAACGTAATATCCCGATTGAAAGTCTGTATCTGGGATTCAACTATGGTTGGGAAATCTCCTATCACAACACCGTACTCGCCAATGCTTACTACGTGGGCGGTTATTGCCGTTATATGTCCAACTGGGTCGGCTAGTTGCGATATTATGTTCACTTGATCTATGGTGGAACTGCAAATAGTCATGGTTTTCTCCTTTCGCTTAAATTGGTTTAAGTGTCGGACACCCGGCAAAGCGAGTGGCCCGGTGAACGGTGCCGCCTCAAAGGCGGTCGCCCTTGCTAATTCGCTCTTCGACAACGAATCTCTTTGTCGCCCGCTGAACTAAATCTTCCTTATCTCCACTTCGAGAGTGAATCTAACTGCCGCCGCAGCCACATGAGTTGTCTCTTATGTTCCTGTCGGTAATCGAGCAGGGCGCAGAGCCGGGAGGAGATTGCAGCAGGGCCGAGCCTCTCGCAGTGCTGCTGTCGACTGTGGCCTGCACTCTGAGGTCAGCAGTGTTGTGAGCGAGGGTGAAGGTGTTCCCTTTTCTTGCGACAACTCCTCTGCCGGTTTTCATCGCGCCTCCGCAGCAGAAGCGGTATTCGCCCGCCTGTGGGCCTGAACTGATGAAGAGCATCGAGCGAGCGGGGTTGGAATCATCCTGAAGGCAGACATCGAAGAGGGTGATGATGAAACTGCACCGCGCGGTGTTTCCTGTCGTGTCGGTCGCAGTGCAGGTGACGGTCGTCGTCCCCGCCGGGAATGATGAGCCTGAAGGCGGATTGCACACTACGCTCATCACGCCGCAGTCGTCCGTAGCAGTAGGCAGCGGATAAATGATCATCGACATTGCGCTGCCGGGTGTTGCCGCCTTCGCGATCAAATTCGGCGGACAGGTGATCACAGGCGGATCGTTCGGAGTGATGTTGACTTGAAGATCGGCTTCACTCGTAAAGCCGCCTGTATCGGTCACGCGCAGCCGCACCGTCCCGCCCGTTGCCGCGCAGGTTGCCGCCACGTCGGCGGTGATCGCGCCGCCGATGTTGACGATGTTCGTGAGAGTGATGCCTGTGGCAGTGCCGCCTGAGACGACTGAGACGTTAAGCAGGGAGGCAGCCTGCTCATTGTCGGAGACAGTGGCGATGTTTGTGTCGTTGATCGCTCGTCCCTGCTGAAGTGTGACAGGTGAAGCGGTGATAGCGGGAGGAGTGTTGGGCATGAAGATATAAGCCGAGCCTTGATCGTCGTTCCCCCCTACCGGGTCAAAGGGAGCGCCAGCGACAATCGTCTCGCCGTCGATGGCGACTGATGTGCCGAACCCGTCAGCCTTTTTTCCGTCCGAGGCAATCAACTTCTGCTGCTCGCTCCACACCCCGCCCGCTTTCACAAACACATAGGCTGCACCTTGGAATGGATTCCCTCCTATCTGCTTCCGAGGAGCGCTAACGACGATCGTCTCGCCGCTGATGGCGGCTGATGAACCGAACCCGTCACCCCCCCCCGCATCTGATGAGGTCAGCTTCTGCTGCTCGCTCCACACCCCGCTCGTTCTCGCAAACACATAAGCCGATCCCTGGAACGCACCCGCCCCTGCATCGTCACCGGAAGCGCCAACGACGATGGTATCGTCGTTGATGGCGACTGATTCGCCGAAATGGTCAAACTCCGCGCCGTCCGATGCGGTCAGCTTCTGCTGCTCGCTCCACACCCCGGCGGCTCTCACAAATACATAAGCCGAGCCTTGATCCGCCTTCCCCACCACATTGGCAAATTGAGCCCCAATGACGATAGTGTTGCCACTGATGGCGGCTGAGTTGCCAAAGAAGTCACTCATTCCACCGTCCGATGCGGTCAGCTTCTGCTGTTCGCTCCACAACCCGCCTGATCTCACAAATACATAGGCCGAGCCTTGAGACAAATTCGCTCCTACATGGTCAAATCTAGCGGTAACGATCACTGTATCGCCGCTGATTGCCAGAGAGGTGCCGAAAGCATCGCCCGACGCCGCGTCCGATGCCGTCAGCTTCTGCTGCTGGCTCCACACCCCGGCGGCTCTCACGAACACGTATGCGGCCCCAGTCAAATCTACACCGGGGGCGCCGACCACGAGCGTATCGCCGTCGATTGCGACTGATGCACCGAAACCCTTAAGAAACGGCCCACCTGGTGGGAGCAGCTTCTGCTGGAGGCTCCACACGCCACCTGCATTGACGAATATATACGCCGCTCCGTCTCCGGCTTCGTCGGGCAAAGGCCCTCCGTGTGCGAAAGCGCCAACGATGGCAGTATCGCCGCTGATGGCGACTGAGTTGCCGAAGAGGTTATTCGGCCCGCCGTCCGGCGCAGTCAATTTCTGCAATTGTGAAAACATCGGGCCTGTAGCCGCCTGCGAGGCCGAACGGGTTATGAGCCAGAGGAGCACGCAGAAAGAAGCGATTATTGATAGTGATATGCAAAGAAAAAAGTAAAAGCGTTGAAGACGGGCAGAAATCATTGAAATTCCTCCTGAATGCAAAGTGAACAAATCAGCAATCCCCTCGATGGCCGAAGCCTGTTCACGAGCTATGATGGGGGAAAAGGGAGTTGGATTAAATAGAGGAACCCTCACGAGCGGGGTGAGTGTCGACGCTCATTTTTCTAAGTGTGTCCACTCAGGCAGTTTTCAGTTTCCAGTTTCCAGTTTTCAGATGCCGTCACCGCTCAACTGAAAACTAAAGGGCCGATTTATGTTCAATTGCAAATTTGACCAGCGCATTCGAGCCGTGGAGGTCGAGTTTCTGGCAGATGTTTGCGCGGTGATTTTCGACTGTGCGGTAGCTGATGAAAAGTTCGGCGGCGATTTCCTTGCTCGTTTTTGATTCGGCAATCAGCCTCAGTATGCGCAACTCCGTTGGCGTGAGATCGCCTATCGAAGGCTTGCTCCTGACGAAACTCGCGGCACGGTTTCTGCGATTGAGGAGGAAGTCGGAAAGCGTGGGGCTGATGTAATGCTGACCTGAAGAGACCGCGCGCACGCAGTCGACGATGTCGGTCAGCGCACTCGATTTCAAAACATACCCTCTGGCTCCGAGGTCGAGCGCTTCGTTGAACATCTCTTCGTCTTTGTACATAGTCAGGAAAACGACTTCGACCGACAGGTTCGAATCGTGAAGCTTGCGCGCGACTTCGAAGCCGTCCATTTTGGGCATGTTCACATCGAGTATGATTACGTCGGGCTTCAGTTCGCGGGCTTTTTCATAACACGCTTCCCCGTCGTCGGCTTCGGCCACGACATTCATTCCGCTCCCCGATTCGATGATCTGTCGAAGCCCTTTGCGAAATATGGGATGATCGTCTGCTATGAGTATGGTGATCTCAGTCATCATTTTTTCCTTCAGGCAAATCGATATTGACGGTTATGATGGTCCCGCTTGCAGCCGATTGCAAAGAGTGACGACCTCCGAGCATCCTTGCGCGCTCGGCTATGCCGATGAGTCCGAATCCTCCATTGCGTGAATCGTTCGCGCCGACTTCGCGATTGATTCCATGCCCGTTGTCTCGAATCTCTATCTGTATCTCGCGCCCGTTTTTCTTTATGGTCACTCGCGCTTCGGTCGCGCCCGAATGCTTGACGATGTTGTTTACGCTCTCCTGCACTATGCGATAGATGCTGATCTCAGCATTCTGATCGAAGAGCCTGTCTATCTGATCGACATCGGATGAAAACGTTATGCCCGACGATTCCGATACGCGGCGCAGCATCGCTTCTATGGCGCGGGTGAGTCCGAGGCGGTCGAGATGATAGGGGCGCAGGTTGTATGAGATTTCTGATACTTCGTCTATCGCCTGATCGGTAGTCGATGAAATCTCGTTCAGTTGTTCGATAGTGCCGTCATCTGCCGTCCTCATCGCAAGCATCGCGCGGTTTTTTATGACCAGGAGGTTCTGACCCAGAGAGTCATGAAGTTCTGCGGCGATTCGTTTGCGCTCCGCTTCCTGCGATTCGATGAGCTGTCGGGAGAATGCTTCCTGAACTGCGTGCGCGCGCTTTAGCGCCGAGATGCGGCGCGTGTAGAGAAATACCGCGACTGCAATCACGAGCGAGGCCCCGAGCAGAGTAAACCACCACGTTCTCCAAAATGGCGGCACGATGGTGACGGCAAGCGTCGCCGCCGACTCGTTCCACACGCCGTCACTGCTTGCCGCTATGACCGAGAAGACATATTCGCCCGGCGGAATGTGAGAATAGTAGGCCACCCGTCGCGTCCCGGCATCAACCCAGTCGTGATCGAGTCCGCTCAATCGGTACTTGAATCGAATTTGTTCCGGGCGGGTGAAACTCAATCCCGTGTAATGAATCTCAAGGCTCTCCTGGCCGGGCTCGATTCGCACCCTCTGGCCGAGCGGCAGCGCTTGCCGGTCGAGCACGACCTGCTCAATCCGTACCGGAGGCAGCAATGCGCTGCTGGACTCCGGATCGATGGCGACCAGTCCCTTGATGGTGGCGAACCAGAACTTGCCGTCCCTCGCCTTGCACCCGGCGGGCTGAATGCCGCCGTTGCCCTCGCTGCTCTTCATTCCATCGCCGATGCCATACGAGATGCAGGTGATGGCGCTGACCCGGCGGTCGGCAAGATCGTTCAACTCGCTGGCGGCGACATGAAAGATGCCTCGGTTGCTCAACATCCAGTAGCGCCCCCGATTATCCTCGATGATCTGCGAGATGTAGTCATCAAACAGCCCATCCTTGACCGTGACCGGCGTGAAGCGCCCATCTTTGAAGCGGTTGAGTCCTCCGCCATACGTGCCGATCCACAATGTCCCATCGCTCTGTTCCAGGATGGTTCGAACAAAATTGTTCGACAGACCCTGTTCGGAGGTGTAGTTGGTGAACGCGCCGTTGTGGAAGTGACTCAGCCCGCCAACCGTGCCCAGCCAGAGGCTGCCGTCCGCCGCCGGCAGAAGATACCGTATGTCGTTATGGATCAGTCCTTCAGCCGTGCGGTAGCTGACGAATCTCCCGTCGCGGAATCGATTCAAGCCGCCAGTGGTGCCGACCCATAGATAGCCCTCGCGGTCTTCGACAATGGCGTTAACCGAGGTGTGCGATAATCCCGACGCCTCTGAGTAGATGGTAAACGCGCCATCCTTGAATCGGATCAACCCATCGAACCCGTTGCCGGAGCCGAACCACAGCGCCCCGCTGCGGTCCCGGTAAAGCGCCTGCAAGTAAGTGTTTGGCAATCCGTCTCGGTAGGTCGTGATCCGCGGCTCCTGACCACCCGATATATGGGCCAGCCCATTAGCGGTGGCTGCCCAGACGCCATCCCCGCCATCATCGACGATGGCCCGAATGCTATCAGATAAGCCGTCTTCCGACCCATAAGCCCTCAGCTTGCGTTCCTTGAGCCGCGCCAGTCCGCCGCCCCGCGTGCCGACCCACAGGTTGCCTTCGCGGTCGACACAGAGAGCCATAATCGGACTCGGTCCCAGATCGATTTTTTCCAATCGGTCAGTTGATGCTCCGGCCTGCCAGCGGCTGATGATGCCCATCTCAACATACCCGATCCAGAGATTTCCGGTCCGGTCCGGGACCATCATGCGGACCGACTGGGCGGCCAACCCTTTCGTCCTGGGATCTGCCATCAGCCGGCCATTGACGAAGCGGGCGATCCCGTTGCTGGTGCCCAGCAACAGGCTGCCTTGCGGGCTGGAGAGGAACGCCCAGACATTCCCGCTGGTATCGCGCGGGATCGCCCTGCCGTTGGAAAACTCGACCAGCCCGCCATTCATGCCGATCAACAGGTGGCCCGGACGGTCTTCATAGATCGCCCACACCCAATTGTCTACCGGGACATCCCACGGTGTGTAGGTCTTGACGTTGCCCGGCTGCCAGCAGACGAGGCCGAAGGTCGTGCCGATCCAGAGCGTGCCAGCCTGGTCTTCAAAGAAGCACCTGACCAGCCCGCCGGGCAGACCGTCAGCGGTGGTGAAGGTGCGAGCCTGCCCATCTTTGAGGCTCATCACCTCCCCGCTCTCTGTGCCGATCCATAAGGTACCCGCGCGGTCCTCATAAAGTGCCAGAATCCGGTTGCCCTTCAATCCCGGCGTATTGCCCGAATTGAAGACCGTGAACTTGAGCCCGTCAAATCGCACGAGTCCTCCAAACGTACCCAGCCACAAGTAGCCATCGCGCGTTTGCACGATGGCGTTGACCGAGTTTTGCGGCAGGCCCTCCTCCGATGTCCACACGGTCCGAATATACTGACGGTCGATCTGCGATGGGGTTGAGCCGGGTTGCGAGGCGAGACCAGGAGGAGCCGCTCTCCCGAGGGCTATAAGAATTACGATCGCGGGCCATAGAAGGGCGCTTCGACAAATCTTCTGCCAATGACCGATCTCTTTTCGCGCTTGCGGAGGTCTGTACAGGTGTGGATACTGATAGACCTTTGGACTGCTCGATCGACCGATCAGCATTATGCCCTCTCCCCGGAAAGCCAAAACACCTGATTCAGGTGCATTTATCTCGCAGTTGTCTGCGTTTGGCAAGTGTGAAGCAAGATGTCGTGTTGAATTCCGCAGGTTTGCGAAATGTGCAAACGGGCGCAGTTTTCAAAAGTTCGGCGTTGTGCGCCCTTTCGCCCCCAGTTGTTTTGCTGTATAAATAAACGGATTTAGAACTTTCGCCGCTCTCACGTCGTAGACTGGCTTGAGTTCCGAAGATTAAAACCCCATATCAGGAGAATGAAAAAATGCAGTCCAAAAAGCTTGCAACCCTGCTGGCAATCCTGTTGCTGACCGTCGCGGCGTCAGCGGCAACCCTTCAATCCGATCCCGTCACCGGCAAGTACACGGGCGTCGCCAAGAGCGCTGCCATCGGAGACATCCCGATCACGGTCAATCTCAAAAATGATGGCGGCAAACTATCAGGCAGCGTCGACACTCCCAACGGCCCCGCTGCGATCACAAGCGGCTCTTTCGCTGGCGGAAAGATTATGATGAAGCTCGACGCCGGAGGAAACGAGATCACCATCAACGCCAAACTCGAAGGCGACAAGATCACAGGCGAATGGGAACTGGCGGGCCAGACCGGAACGCTTGAGTTGAAGAGAGATGGCGCAGCAGGCGCTCCGTCAACGCCATCCGCACCATCGACCCCCGCGGCGGGCGGCGATCCGGTCACTGGCGACTGGGACGCGACGGTCGATGTTCAGGGTCAGGAGTTTCCTTTCACGCTCAAGCTGAAACTCGACGGCGAGAAGGTCACCGGATCGAGCGAGTCGGCACAGGGATCGGCCCCGTTGAGCAACGGCTCTTTCAAGGCTGGCAAACTGAGCTTCACTCTCGACACTCCGAACGGAGCCGTCACCATGTCGGGTCTGGTCAAGGACGGAACGCTGACGGGCGATTTCGATTTCGCCGGTCAGTTCCAGGGTAAGTGGGCAGCCAAGAAGAAGTGATGAGTTCAAAGTGATGAGTGACGAGTCTGTTCAACTTGTCACTCATCACTTGTTGCTTGTCAGTGTTTGTCGGGAGAGTGCTTTGTGAGCGGGTCACTCAAAACCGAAGCCATATCGAAAAACGACCTTGCCGAGCAGGGCCAGCCCATTTACGAAGAGCGATTGAAGGTTGACCTTGAATCTCGTCACGCCGGACATTTTGTTGCCATCGAGCCTGCGACGGGCAGTTACTTCCTCGGCGACACGGGAGCGCAAGTCCTCATCTCCGCGCGCTCGGCAATGCCTGACAAACTTTTCTACCTCATCCGAATAGGACAGAAATCGGCGCATACGATTGGCGGACATGGCCTGCGAACTGGGTAGAGTGTCCGCTTCTTCCGAAGCATACCTTCCTCTGCGACTTGTCGGCAGCGAAGTGATCGAATGCCTGATCGACACGGGCTTCAACGGTCAGATTGTATTACCTCGAAAAATCATTGACCGCCTTAACATAGATGTTATCGGTTGTGAGGTTTTCGAATTGACCGTAGGGTCATTTAATCTTCGGAAATAGAACGCGGATCAAGCGGATTTGGCGGACGAACACGGATCAGATCAGCGTAAATCCGCCTGATCCGCGTCATCTGCGGGCTATTCTGATCCTGCCTCTGAAAATTAAATGGCTCTAGTTTGACCGTTGCCGAAATGCGATTAAAGCCTCACCTGTCTTGACTCGAAATCAACGGGCATGATAAACGTTCGGCCAAGTCATGATGAGATTGAACCTCCATGGTTTTATTCATACAGAAACCAACGCAATCATTTTTCTTTTATGTCGCAATTCGCAATTTGTGATTCGGAGGTTCCACCTACACTCTCATGGCTTCTACAAATGTCACCCTGAAGCGACGCGGCTTCGGCCAGACCATGCGCTACGGCGCGTGGTGGTTGCAGCCTCTCGTAGTTTTTTTGTGCCTGTCTGCATTCATCGTCTATTCAACATGGGCGGCGTTGCAAAACGGGCATTACCATTTCGGCCCATATCTGTCGCCGCTTTACTCGCCGGAAATCTTCGGCGATTCGGTTCATAGCTGGTTCGGGCCGAAACCGGGCTGGTGGCCCCTGTGGCTGCCCTTCTCGCCTGCCTTGCTGATACTCTGGGCGCCGGGCGGATTCCGTCTGACCTGCTATTACTATCGCGGCGCTTATTACAAATCGTTCTGGGCAGACCCGCCCGCCTGCACAGTGGGCGAGCCGAGAAAAGCTTACCGCGGCGAGAGACGGTTCCCGCTCATACTTCAAAATATTCATCGCTACTTTCTTTACCTCGCGCTCGTGTTTATCGTCATCCTCGCCTACGACGTGTGGAATGCGCTGTGGTTTTCAGACTCTTCGGGCAACACTTCATTCGGCATCGGCGTAGGCACTCTTGTTTTGGCCGTCAACGTGACTCTGCTGGGCGGTTATACCTTCAGTTGTCACTCGCTGCGCCATCTCATCGGAGGCCGGATCGATCAGATGTCAAAAGCTCCAATTTGCCAGGGAGCTTACATCTGCGCCAGCGCCCTCAATCGTCGGCACATGCTGTGGGCCTGGATGAGCCTGTTCTGGGTGGCCTTTTCCGACATCTACATCAGGCTTTGCTCATCAGGAATCTGGACAGACTGGAGAATCCTCTGATGGCTGAATACGAGACATTCGAGAAAGACGTGCTGGTGATAGGCGCGGGCGGGGCAGGACTGAGAGCCGCGATAGAAGCTTCCGCAGCAGGCGTATCGGTCGGACTTGTATGCAAATCGCTCCTCGGAAAAGCGCACACCGTTATGGCCGAAGGCGGAATAGCAGCCGCGCTTGCCAATGTCGATGAGCGTGACAACTGGAAGGTGCATTTTTCGGACACGATGCGCGGCGGGCAGTATGTCAACAACTGGCGCATGGCCGAACTTCACGCCAAAGAAGCGCCCGACCGCGTGCGCGAGCTCGAAGCCTGGGGCGCAGTATTCGACCGCACAGGAGATGGCCGAATACTTCAGCGAAACTTCGGAGGCCATAAGTACCCGCGCCTCGCGCACGTGGGAGACCGGACAGGATTGGAGTTGATCCGCACGCTTCAGGATCACGGAATCCATCAGGGCATAGAAGTCTACATGGAAACGACCGTCGTGACTCTGCTCAAAGATGGAGATCGCGTCACAGGCGCTTTCGCTTATGAGCGCGAGCGGGGACGCTTCCGATTGTTCAAAGCAAAAGCCATCGTCTTGGCCACAGGCGGCATCGGGCGCGCGTATCGCGTGACGAGCAACAGTTGGGAATACACAGGCGACGGACACGCGCTTGCCTATCACGCGGGCGCAGAACTGATCGACATGGAGTTCGTTCAATTCCATCCGACAGGGATGGTCTGGCCGCCGAGCGTTCGCGGCATACTCGTGACCGAAGGCGTCAGAGGCGAAGGCGGCGTTCTCCTCAACAAGGAAAACCGTCGCTTTATGTTCGGCGACATCCCTGATAATTACAAAAGCCAGACCGCCGATAACGAAGAAGAAGGCTGGCGCTACACGCAGGGCGATAAAGCGGCTCGCCGCCCGCCGGAACTTTTGACGCGCGATCACGTCGCCCGCTGCATCGTCCGCGAAGTCAAGGAAGGGCGAGGCAGCGAACACGGAGGAGTCTATCTCGACATCGCGTGGATAAAAGAAAAACTCCCAAACGCCGCCGAGCATATACGTCGAAAGCTTCCGAGCATGTATCATCAGTTCAAACAACTGGCCGACATCGATATCACCGCGCAGCCGATGGAAGTCGGGCCGACCACGCATTACGCGATGGGCGGAATCCGAGTGGATGCCGAAACCGAGATGTCTAAAGTCGCTGGCCTCTTCGCCGCCGGTGAATGCGCGGCAGGCATCAACGGAGCGAATCGATTGGGCGGCAACTCGCTTTCAGACCTTCTGGTGTTCGGCAAAAGGGCCGGTGAATTCGCCGCTCAATTCGCTAAAGAACATTCTGCTGGCGATATTAACAACGACCAGGTCGATGAAGCTGCGCGAGCGGCTCTCGAACCCTTCGAGCGCAGTGATTCGGGAAACCCTTACAAGATTCAGGACGACCTGAAAGAAATGATGCAGGAGCTTGTCGGGATAGTGCGAAAAGAAGATGAACTCACTCGCGCGCTCGAAAGCTTCGACGACCTGTGGCAGAGAACCCGTCAGGTCAGCGTGACCGGCAACCGCGAGTACAATCCGGGCTGGCATACCGCGCTCGACCTGAGCAATCTGCTCACAGTTTCGGAAGCTGTTACCCGCGCAGCAATCGAGCGGAAAGAAAGCCGCGGCGCTCAGTTTCGCGACGACTATCCGAACAAAGACGCGGAACTCGGCAAAGTCAACATCATCGTGTGGAAAGGCGCTGACGGAAGTATGCAGATGCGCCGCGATGAAATTCCTCCGATGCCTGATGAGTTGAAAAAGATCATAGAGGAGATGGGCTGATGGCAAAGGCGACATTCAGAATATGGCGAGGCGACGCCGAAAGCGGCCAGTTCGTCGATTACACCACAGAAGTTGCCGAAGGCATGGTAGTGCTTGACGCTGTGCGCCGAATACAGGCCGACGAAGCGCCTGATCTTGCCTGTCGGTGGAACTGCAAAGCGGGCAAGTGCGGCTCGTGTTCGGCGGAGATAAACGGACTTCCTCGATTGATGTGCATGACGCGGCTCAACAGCCTTCCGACTGATAAGCCCGTGAGAGTCGAACCGCTCAAGGCATTTCCTCTCGTCAAAGACCTCATCACGGATGTGTCGTGGAACTATGAAGTGAAAAAGAAGATCAAGCGATTCAAGCCACGTCCGCCTGATGCAGAAGACGGCACCTGGCGCATGTCTCAAAAGGACATCGACCGGGTGCAGGAATTTCGCAAGTGCATAGAATGTTTTCTCTGTCAGGATGTCTGTCATGTTTTGCGCGAGCATCATCTGCATAAGGAATTCATCGGCCCGCGCTTCTTCGTTTATGTGGCGGCTCTGGAGATGAACCCGCTCGACGTGGAGGATCGTCTGGCGGAATTGAAAGATACGGACGGCATAGGTTATTGCAACATCACCAAGTGCTGCACGAAAGTTTGCCCTGAAGAAATAACGATAACCGACAACGCGATCATCCCGCTCAAGGAGCGCGTGGTCAGCGAGTTTTATGACCCGCTCGTCAAGCTCGTGCGCATTTTCAAAAAGTAGATGTTAGATATCAGATGTTAGATGTTAGTAGCTACTCGTTCTCACTAACATCCAGCATCTAACCTCTAACATCTCTCCGAAGGAGAGATGCTATGTTCGAGATCAAGCCATTATCAAAAGAATCCATCCCGGCAGCCCTAGAAAAAGCGATGCGTTATCGCCTGCTCAACGAACCGGGCGATGCCGAAAGTATATGCCACGATGTGCTGCGAATCGATTCGGAAAATCAGCAGGCTTTGGTGACGCTGCTTCTTGCGATGACGGATCGCTTCGCCAGAGGATACGCCATAGGCGACACTCAAATCCGCGAGGTGCTGGCCCGCATCCGTGATGAGTATGAGCGAACTTATTATTCGGGGATCGTTTGTGAGCGTCGCGCAAAAGCCCAGCTACATCAAGGCTCGCCGGGGAGCAAATTCGCGGCTTACGAATGGCTCCGCGAAGCTATGGAATGGTTCGAGAAAGCCGAATCGATTCGCCCACACGGAAACGATGACGCGATACTGAGATGGAACACCTGCGCGCGCATGATTATGAACAACCATCTTTCGCCCCGTCCGGTCGAAGAGGTTGAGCAGTTCCTTGAGTGAGCGGCGTATCACTTCGCAGAGAAAGCGACTTCGCCTCCGATCACCGTCATCACGCAGCGGGTCTTGAGTATCTCAGCTTCGGGTATCTTCATGATGTCCGCCGACAGCACCGTGAGATCGGCCAGCTTGCCCACTTCAATCGAGCCTTTGAGATTTTCTTCAAACGCAGCATGGGCGGCCCAGATGGTAAACATCTTGAGAGCCTGCTCGCGCGTGACTTTCTCTTCCGGGTGCCAGCCCTCGCCTGAAAATCCCCGCTGATCCCTGCGCGCGACTGCGGCGTAAAATTCTATCATCGGCTCGCCGCGCTCTACGGGAGCGTCCGACCCTCCGGCGATGATGCAACCGCTACGGATGAGACTCTGCCATGCATAAGCGCCCTCAAGTCGCTTGATGCCTACGCGCGAGGGCGCGAAATGTAAATCACCTATGGCGTGCGAAGGCTGCATGGATGGAATGATTCCGAGACGCATGAAGCGCGGAATGTCCGCAGGGTTTAGTATCTGCGCGTGTTCGATTCGCCATCGAGGCTCGCGGATTTTTCTATCAGCCACGGGAACCGAGTTGAGAGCTTTTTCATACCAGTCCAGGATCGTTCGATTAGCTCTGTCTCCGATGGCATGAGTTTCAACCTGTATGCCCTGTTTGAGAGCTTCGATGAGCATGGGAAGAACCTGCTCTTCCTTGAAAGTTAGAAATCCGTTCGTGTCGTGATCGTTATAATTTTCGAGCAGCGCCGCGCCCTTCGATCCCAACGCGCCATCGATAGCGACCTTGATCGCGCGCACGGTGAAGCGATTGTCGAACGCGCCGAGGATCGGCCCTTCGCGAAGCAATCGCTCAGAGTCCGCACCCGGCCCGCGAACGGCGTTATAGATTCTCAGTTTGATCTTTCCTTCGCTGTAGAGTTTTTTGATCAGTTCGATCTCACTGTAGGAATTGCCCGCGTTTTGAATCTGGCACCAGCCAAGCTCGACGCTGCGTTTTGCGCCCAAATAAATGGCCTGCTCCTGGTCGGCGCGAGTCTCTCGCGGGACGTGCGCGCCGATAAGCCCCTGCGCGCGATCCAGAAACATTCCATTAGGCTCGCCCGCCTTGTCTTTCATGATTTCGCCGCCGAAAGGCGACTGCGTGTTGCGGTCTACTTTGGCAATCTTCAGTGCCGCGCTGTTTGCGACCGAGCCGTGACCGTCAGCGCGGGTGAGATAGACAGGGTTTGCAGGCGCGATTTTATCCAAGTCCCAGCGCGTGGGAAAGACGGGCGGCTTCCAGAAAGTTTCTATCCATCCGCGACCTGTTACCCACTCGCCCGGTCTCGCGCGATCCACCCGTTCTTTGACCTTTGCCAGAAATCCTTCGAGGCTCGTTATGCCTTCGAGGTTGAGAGTCATCTCGCGCGCGCCGACTCCGGCAAGATGATAATGCGCATCGGTGAGTCCCGGCACGACCGTATTGCCGCCGAGATCGATGACGCGAGTGCTTTTGCCCTGATACGCTTTCGCGTCGCGGTTGGAGCCGACGAATATTATCTTTCCGTTTTTGACGGCTACGGCCTGAGCGCGAGGCGCGCGTTCACTGACGGTATAGATGTTACCGTTTAAGAAAACCGCATCGGCCTCGTCGGCTGCTGTTCGCGCGGACACGAGGCAAAGGCTGGCGAGCGTGAGCGTCAGGATGGCTTTTCTCATGTTCCCTCCACAGGCATGTTTTGGAAGGAAAGATAGTAGCCAACATCAATGGAAAAGTAAAAAGGCAAAAGTAAAAAGGCAAAAATATCGAGCGGTCTTTCCCACTTTTGCCTTTTACCTTTTTACTTTTGCCTTCCTCAAGGCGCGGCGGTGATCTTCACTAAATCGACCGAGTGCTTCCACCCGCTGGTTGTCGAGTCGCCGCTTCTGATGCGAACCCTCACCTGCCCCGAAGCTGAGATGTAGAGCGAAGGATTCGACACGTTGATCGTTACCGCCTGATCGCTCTTGCTCGTGATCTGGCGGTCGTCAATCGTGTCCCACTGATTGGTCGAGAAATTGAAGACCATCACGCGCTGTCGCTGCGGCTTGATGGAGACTTTCGCCTCCGTCATCACTGTGAGGCTCGATAGCCGGTTGAGCGCAGTCTCGAACAGGTATGTCGATTGCGCCGCCTGCAATCCGCCCGAATTGCTCGAACGAATTTGCAGCGTGACATCGTCCGACGAGTGAACGCTCGTGTGATTGCCCGATTTCACTTTGCCTGAATCGACCGTAACCGACGTGCATGTGTAATCCTGCGCGATGGGCGGCGGTGGAGGTGGCGGCGCTTGAGAGACTGTGATGTAGCTGGTCTTCGTTTTGATCGACTGACCCGCTGCGTTTGAAGCAGTAAGCCGGACGGTGTAGCTGCCCGCGCTTTGATAAGTGTGCGAAGGATTTTTCTGCGAAGAACTTCCTCCATCGCCGAAGTCCCACTGCCATCCGGTCGCGTTGGTTGACAGATCATTGAACTGAACTATCAGTGGCGCATTACCGGTCAACGGAGTTGCTGAAAAATCAGCGACGGGCGGCTGAGGCGCTTGGGAAGCGGTGATGTAGCCGGTCTTCGTTTTGACTGACATCCCGGCAGCATTCGAAGCCGTCAGCGAGACGGTGTAGCTTCCAGCGTTTTGATAAGTGTGCGAAGGATTTTTCTGCGAAGAACTTCCTCCATCGCCGAAATCCCATTGCCACCCGGTTGCATTGGTCGATTGATCGGTGAACTGAACTGCAAGCGGAGCCGTGCCGCTCACAGGGCTTGCCGAAAAATCAGCGACGGGCGCTTGAGGCGACTGCTGCGCTTCATAGCATCCCGCATCGTGCTTTGCGCCTTGCGGGCGCGCGACTCCGTCTATGTCTTGAGTGACATCCGCGAGCACAGTGCCGAAATCCTGAGCGGGCGAGGCGGTCTTCAATCGAAAATTCAAAGCCGCCGCATCGATGAATAATTGATCGAGCGTCGCCGTGGCGGAATGCAGATCGTATCCTCGACTTTGCCATTGAGACAGATTCATGTTGCTGCTGCCGCCGTCCGTGCTGAAGCGTGGAACGATGATGTTGTAATCGCTTTCGAACCCGCTTGCCGCGTTCGAGTATGTAGTGATCGCGCCGCGAAACGAATGGGCGTTGTAGAGAATATTGTTTTTGATCTTGTTGCCTGTGGGGTTCGTCTGGCCTTCGGTCGAAGCCGGGATGTTTATGCACCATCGCCCGTTCGATGGCATCACGATGGTGTTGTTGTAGACGCGATTGCGGCTCGATCCTTCAGCGCCATCGATTGCGTAAAGCGAAATGCCGCTTGCGCGATTGTTATAGAGCAGGTTGTTGCGGATGATGCTGTCCGATACGCCGTCGCAGTTTATACCCGATCCGCCGCCCGTTCCGTTTTCCCAGACGATGTTTTTTTCAACAACCGCGAAAGAAATTATTCCGTCGCCGGGAGTGAAGTTGCGGTCGCCGTTCATGTGAAGCCCTGCGGCAAAGTTGTGATGCAGATTGTTGCTTCGAATCACAGGGTTGTCCCCGCTGTTGCTCTGATAGATTCCATGTTCGCCGTTCGAGTAAGACTCGTTGTTTTGAATGAGCGGAAAGTAACAGAACGCAAGAAAGATGCCTGTGAGTCGGCTGCCGTGCGCGCGGCAGTTCTGAATGGTGACGTGATCCGTAAAGCGAAGATCGATGCCGTATCGCGCGCCGTTGGCGACCTCGAATCCATCGATTATCCAGTAGCTGACCACCGCATCGAAGTTTTCAATTTCGATGAGACTCTGATGTCTGTTCGCGGGACTGAGCGAATTGATAAGGACACTGGCTCCGGGCGCGGCTTTGAGCGTACAGGGAGCGTTGGCTGTGCCTGAGCGCGTGATGCGGCATCCCGCGTAAGAGCCGGATTGGACGAGAATGGTATCGCCCGGAGAGACGTGATCGACGGCGTACTGAATGGTCTGCCACGGCAGCCCTTCGGTTCCGGGATTGTTGTTATTGCCTGTGGTTGAAACGTAATAAGTGTTTGCCGATGCGGTTACGGATAAAAAAAAGACTGCGCCAAGAGAGATGAGCAAATATCGAAAGCCTTTCATCGAGAAGGTCATCCTTTCACTAAGAGTCGGAGCGCGAATCGGGTGGTGAGGACGCGGGCCGATCAATCGGTGTCGATCAGCTATATTTTTTCGAATGAGGATACTGGCGAATCGGGGGCAGATCGGACAGTCGGGATTGTACTGATAGTGGAGCGAGGTTTCAATACTTTCAATTCGTAAACGCACAATGCATAAGGCTGCGCTTCACCCGACTTGATGCCTTCAATTGCCGGTAGAAAACTTGTCTGGATATTCGACCTGTGGTCGAGTAAGATAAGCCCCGACTGACGATTCTTCATCAGCCAATGTTTCAGTGTTTTTGCAGTTCGCTTCGAGCATAACTTACGGTCTTTCGAAACCGGAATGGTAAAAACAAAAGGCTCTTTTCGCTCACTGTGTTTCGCCGCCCTGTCGCGCGCTTTCAGTATGTGCGCGCCTGCTTTCTGTTTTTGAGAATCGAGTCTCATCTCCACGGCGACGCTTTGCGCGCTTGACTCTGAGGCTCTATCTCTGAATGCCTACGCAATAGCCTGATCCGGCATTTCCCCAGATGCCGTCGAGGAAGATCAGGCCGGAAAAATGATCCCGTTTAATATCGCCGAGCGGCTCGTCCGCCTTCACAAAGGGAGTGATGTTATGAGGAGAAATCGTGTTAGCCTTGCCGGTACTTTGATTCGTTCATCAGCAGCCATCGTAGGATTGACGCTGCTGCTGGCCATCCAGCCCGCCTCTTCCTCTCGATCAGAGAATTCGATCCCTGTTGTCAAAAGCGAGATGTCCTCTGTCCTTGATCCGGTTTCGGTCATCACCTCCGCCCCATTCGCTCCTTCCCTGTCAGCGACCAAAACGGCCACTGATGTCAATGGCGGGAATGCCGAACCCGGCGACACCTTGATGTACTCCGTCACTCTCTCCAATGGAGGCCCCGACCCGGCTACCAACGTGATGTTCACCGATATGATTGACGCCAACACCACTCTGGTGATGGGATCAGTCAACGTCTCGCCTCTGGCGGGCAACGACGCTTACACGACTATCGGCAATACTCGCCTCAAGGTCGGTAGTGCCTCGGTGAGCGGCCCTGAAGTCGTAATTCCAGGAGACTCGCTCTTCGACAACGATATGGAGTTCCTCGGCGATACTTTCACGCTCGACACATTTCAAAATCCGAGCGCGCAGGGAGGCAACGTCAGCATCAACCCGGTCTTTGGCCATCTCGACTATGTGCCGCCGGTAGGATTCACCGGGACAGACACCTTCACCTACACGATCAAGGATTCGGCAGGAAAGACCAGCACGGCTACAGTCACGATCACGGTCACGGAGATGGTCTGGTACGTCAACAACGCATCAGCGGCAGGCGGCGACGGACGTTCCACTTCACCCTTCCAGACACTCGCGCCAGTAAACGGAGCGGGAGGCGCGGGAGACGCGGACGATCCCAACGAGTTCATCTATGTGCACACGGGAAGCGGGAATTACACGACAGGGATAGGACTTGAAACTGGTCAGAAACTGATCGGGCAAGGAGTGGCTTTGGTCGTCGCGAGCCTGACGCTCAACCCAGCGGGAGCGAAGCCGACGATCACCAATAGCGGAGGAAACGGAGTGACGCTGGCAAGCGGCAACACGGTGCGAGGACTCGTCGCGCAGACGACAGCCGCCGGAGGAGCAAGCGCAGGAATAGGCGGATCGAGCGTCGGGAACCTCAACGCTGATACAGTGCAGGCGGTGGGCAATCCGGGAGCGGCTGTTGATATTCAGACAGCGGGAACGCTGGGGGTGACGTTGGAGAGCGCGAGTTCGACGACGGGAGCGCAAGGGTTGAGAGTGACAGGAGCGACGGGCGGGACGTTCACCGTAAGCGGAGCGACTACGATCACGAACGCCACGGCGACAGGAATCAATCTGGCAACGAACGGAGCGACGACATTCAACTTCAGCGGAGGAGTGACGGTCAGCGTGACAGCGGGTACGGGCATACTAGCCGCGAGCAGCGGGACGGTCAACGTGAGCGGCGGTACGGTTGTGGCGACGGGCGGGCCTGCGCTCAATGTCAATCCGACGACGATAGGGATGACGTTCACCTCGTTGACATCGACGGGCAGCACGACGACAGGGATAAGCCTGACGAGCGCAAGCGGTAGCCTGTCGTCTGGTTCGACAACCGTCACGGACGCGGCGGGCATTGGCATAAGTGTTAATACTTCAAGCGCCACTCTCAATTTTGGCACTACCAGCGTAACCAATCCAGATGCCAACACTACAGGCAATACAGGAGTCAGCCTGCTTACCAACACTGGCACAATCACATTTGGCGCTCTCAACATCTCACCGGAACAAAACCAGAGAGGCTTGCTCGCCACCGAAAACACGATGACCATCACGACGACCAGCGGCACTATCAGCACCACTAGCGCGACGGCTGTTGAGATCACACGCAGCAGCAGCACAACTCCACTAATGATGACGCTGACGAAAGTATCTATGAATGAGGCGTCTGGAAGCGGTGGTACAAGCGGCCTGATCCTTACGAGAACCAGCGGCAGTTTTACCGTCGCAGGAGATGGCGGGGCTTCAAACAACGGCTCAGGGGGCTCTATCAAAAGTTCAAGCGGGAATGGTGTCGCAATCGACGCCGCAACCAACGTCTCCCTCGGCTACATGAACATCCAGAACAGCGGTGATAGCGGGATCAAGGGCCTCAATGTCAATGGCTTCACGCTCAACCGCAGCAACGTCACGACCAACGGCAACAGCACTTCCGACGATGGAATTCGATTCGGCGAACCATCGGGTACCTTTGTGGGTGTAATCGGAACCGTAGCGATTACCAACAGCTCTGTCAACGGGAACGCGCACAACAATGTTCACCTCCGCAACACCTCAGGGACAATCGATTCGTTCACGGTGACGAACAGCACCTTCAACGACCTCAACGACACGTTCGGCGCCAACGCGTTCCTGTTCGAGATGTCGGGAACGGCTGTGACGACTGTAGCGAGCATCAGCGGATGCACGTTTACCAACAACTCGCCCCAGCGAGCTTTGGAAGTGCAGACGCACGACACCGGAAGAATCGGCAATACTTCTGCCATACCAGCAACATATTTCACCGTCTCTGGCAACACGTTCACTAACAACGGCATCCACGCCAGCTTCACCCAGGACAGCAGTTCCAACAATGCATTCAAGTTCATCAATAATGGCACGCTCGCGTCTCCAATGACTGGCACTGTTCTACAGGCCGTTAACGTCTTCTCATCCTCGCAGGCGACCGGCGGCACTATCGTCGCCACCATCTCGGGAAACCACATTAACAATGGCGCCACCGTTGCCAGCGGCATTTCTGTCGTCATTCAGGGACAGACAGATGCTACTATGCTCATCGACGGCAACCGTATCAGGAGCACGCCAGACGCTCGCGGTATCGCGGTGGCTTTCCGTGGCCCCGCGCCTCCTCTCGCCAGCAGCCTTGGTCCGAACACCGTGACCAGCGACGTGACCCTCACTAACAACGACGTTGACCCCGGTCCGGCGCCATCTGGATTTCCTCTGTCGGCGATTATGATCGAAGCCGACAACCAGACTGGTGCCGACAACAAAGCGCCAACGGTTCGGGCTGACGTGCGCGGCAACATAGTTCCCAGCACGACCACTTTCGACCTGCTTCCAACGCAGCTTGCCTATTACGAGTACGATGCGGCGGGCGGTCACGGCATCGGGCAATTGGTTGACACCCCGCCGGCGAGCGCCGATGCCACGGCGCAATTGACGAGTACAAATACCGGCACGGCCTCCGCGTTCGGGGTCGCGCTCATTGCCGGGCCGATTACGACCCCATTATCTGTTTTTAGAGGGGGCGTTGCGGACTCAGGCTCATTGAGTCTGCCTCCCGAAGAAGGCAAGGGGCCTCCTAGCGCTTGTGTCGCCGCAAGCAGCGAGCGGCAAAGCGAAGAACAGGTTAATAAGCTCCAAGATGCCGAGTTGCAATGGACGGTTCAAGCGGCCCTTGCAAGATGGGAGCAGTTAGAAATCGCTGCCGAAGACCTCGCGCGCCTTCGCGCAGTTTCATTCGAAATGGCTGACTTGCCAGGCGATCAGTTTGCAGACGTCTCTTCAACACACGTCAAGATTGATAAGACGGCGGCAGGCTATGGCTGGTACTTCGATGAAACACCTCAGGAAGACGGCGAATTCCAGGTGCTTGTTCCTGATAAAGAGCTTCAAACGACTGACCTGAGTATCGCGCACGGCAAGATGGACTTGCTCACAGTAGTGATACGCGAGCTTGGGTACGTTTATATGCAGGGCAAAGACCGGCTCCCGAAGAAAGAGCGGAAGAACCTACAGCCGCTTATGGAAGGCACGCTTTCACCTGGCGTCAGGCGCTTGCCGCTTGACCAGTGGAAAGTAACTCCTTCGCCCATAGGCTCAATCAAGCCCTCTACTGATGACAAGTCGGTGAAGCAAGCGAGCAGCCAGCACGCTGGCGCGCAGGTTGAAAGCAGCACGGCGAATGTTCAAACCGATAGGGCGAAAATTCCCGCCGATGCTCGTTATGCCGTCTTCAACCCGGCGACAGATCAGGCAGCTATATCTGACGAGATGCTCAAGCCTGTCGTGATGAGGGCTGACCCTGCTGGGTTCGCAAGCAACTACAGATCACGCGCCAGACGTGTTGCTGTGATGACTCCCAGCGGCGAGACCGTTAGCTTCGGCCCGTTCACCCTTCCTGCGGGCAAGAGTATCACCGTCATGTTCAACGTCACGATCAATGACCCGCTCCCCAATGGTGTCTGCTCTGTCTCCAATCAGGGTACTGTCACTGCCGATGGCGGCATTAACATTCAAACCGACGGCGATGCTGGCATGATGGGCGCTCAGCCTACTGTCACAACTATAGTCACTGTGCCGACCATCTCTTGTCCGGCCAACATCACTACTGATACTGATCCGGGTCAATGCACGGCGGTCGAAACTTTCGCTCCCACCGTCACCGGCTGCCCTGTCCCTACTGTGATGTGTTCTCCTGCTTCTGGCTTCGCTTTCCCCAAAGGTGTCACTACCGTCACCTGCTCGGCCACCAACTCAGCAGGCTCGGCCAACTGCTCTTTCACCGTCACCGTCAACGACAATGAGAATCCGACCATCACCTGTCCGGCCAACGCCACTACAAACACCGATTCGGGACTTTGCACAGCAGTGGTCAACTACACCGTCCCCTCTCCGATGGACAACTGCCCAGGCGCCAATGTCGTCTGCGCTCCCAACACCGGAACAGCTTTCCCCAAGGGGACTACGACCGTCACCTGCACCGTGACTGATGCCGGAGGGCTGATGGCTCAATGCTCTTTCACCGTGACGGTCAACGACACCGAAAACCCGATGCTGATCGGCTGCCCGTCTAATATCTCAACGACCCCGCCTGCGGGCCAGTGTACCGTAACGGTCAATTACACCCCGCCTACGGCCTCGGACAACTGTCCCGGAGTCGGCACGCCTATGTGTGCGCCCGCATCAGGCTCATCCTTCAGTGTTGGGATGACTACCGTTACCTGTTCGGTCTCGGATGCAGCAGGCAACACGGCGATGTGTTCCTTCACCGTCACGGTGACAGACAATCAGCCTCCTTCGATCACCTGCCCGCCCAACATGCTGATTTCGACCGGGGCTGGCTGCGCGACGGTCAACTACACGACTCCAACTCCTACAGACAACTGTCCGGGAGCGATGGTCGTCTGCGCGCCAGCATCGGGGATGTGCTTCCCCGTTGGGATGACGACTGTCACCTGCACGGCGACTGACGCCAGCAGCAACACAGCTTCCTGCTCTTTCACCATAGAAGTGGTGCAATGCACGATCAGTTGTCCGTCGAACATCACGACCAACAACGACGCGGGCCAGTGTTCGTCTGTCGTCAGCTACTCCAACCCGACGACGACGGGCAGTTGCGGAACGGTGACTTGCAATCCCGCATCAGGCTCATCGTTCCCTGTCGGCACGACGACTGTAACGTGTTCGACCTCAGTGGGGCCGAGTTGTTCGTTCACCGTCACGGTCAACGACACCGAGAACCCGACCGTGATGTGTCCTTCTAACATCACGCAGGGTACGGACGCTGGAATGTGCGCAGCGATAGTCAACTACACGGTGCCGACAGGGGCGGACAACTGTCCGGGAGTGAGTGTGGCCTGCTCGCCAAACACCGGGACATCATTCCCGACAGGAACGACGACGGTGACTTGCACGGCGACCGACGCAAGCGGCAACACTGCGATGTGCAGCTTCAGTGTAACGATCAATGATGACGATGCGCCTTCGATCACCTGTCCGTCGCCGGTCACACAGTCAACAGATGCGGGAGTGTGTACGGCAGTCGTGAGCTATTCAGCGCCGATGGTCTCAGACAACTGTTCTGGCGTTGGGACGCCGGTTTGCACCCCGCCGACAGGCTCAACATTCCCGAAAGGAGTCACAACGGTCGGCTGCACAGTGAGCGATGGAGCAGGCAACACAGCCAACTGCTCGTTCACCGTAACGGTCAACGATATGCAGCCGCCGAGCATAACGTGTCCCTCGAACATAGTGACAGGAAACACAGCGGGGCAGTGTTCAGCGGTAGTGACTTTCATGGCAACAGCGATGGACAACTGTCCTGGAGTAGGAGTGGCGTGCGCGCCCGCGTCAGGCTCAACATTCCCGGTAGGGACGACGACGGTGACTTGCACGGCGACCGACGCCAGCAGCAACACGGCGATGTGCAGCTTCACCGTAACGGTCAACGACACACAGGCGCCTTCGATAGTGTGTCCGCCGACACAGGTGGCTCCGCCGGGGGTGGTGAATTACCCAGCGCCGACTTCATCGGACAACTGCGCAGTGATGATGACCGTTTGCACACCGCCGAGTGGATCGAGTTTCCCGGCAGGATTTACGACGGTGACTTGCACGGCGACGGACACGAGCGGCAACACTGCGAGTTGCAGCTTCATCGTGACGACGTTCGACGTGGCGATAAGGAGCGACAGCGGAGGAGGAGCGATATTCATCAACACGCTGACGGGGGATTACATGGTGTGCTGCGGAGGGATGATCGTAAGCGGGAAGGGGACGATAGTGAAGAAGGGATGCGTGTTGACGTTGACGCACAACTCCGGGAACAGGAGGCTGACGCTGACTTATGACACGTGTCAGAAGAAGGGGCAGGGAGTGTTGCAGATGCCGCCGGGAACGGTGAAGTGTACGATCATCGATTCTGACACCAGAGACAGCATCGTCGCCCCGTGCGGCAATGGGAGTTGAAACAGAGTAGAAGCGGGCCTCAGTGACCCTGGCGCGGCAGATTGTTCCTGCTCATTTGGGAGCCTGATAGGTTGTCCGACTCGCGCGCACTATCGCTCCGCTGCGGCGGGCTTCGATGCGAAGTTGATGCGCGCGCCCGTCTCTTCGACTCTCTTCGGGCGGATAATAGGCCAGCGTATAACTCGCGCGGATTTCTTCGGCGATGGATTTGAATACGGGAGTGAAATCTTTCGTGTCCGCCGAAAAATCCTTGCCTCCCGTCATCGGCACTATGCGCGAGACATCGAGCAAGGTCATCGACCGCTGGTTCGCAATCGCGCCCGGAAGGTATGAAGGCAGCGTGATCGAATAAACCGTGACCTCTGCTTCGTTGGCGCGGCGGATCAATTCCGTCTGATCGGTCGGGTCTATGTTGTCGAATCCGTCGCTGAGTACGACGACCACGCGACGCAACCGCCTTCCGCTTTTGTAGCGCGGGGCGCGACGGAGCAGGGAAACCGAGCGATCTATCGAGCCGAAAATTCTTGAAGAGCCGCCGACCTCTTTGATCTTCTCGAAAGCCGATCTGATTCGCTTCGCGTCGCTGGTGAAATCCTGAAGGACTCGGATTTCATTGTTGAAAGCGATGATAGAGAAGACCGAATCAGTGCGAACCAGTTTCATGAAATGCTCGGTCGCCTCGCGCTGCTTGATGACTTCTTCGGAAGTGATGCTGCCCGATACGTCCAGCGCGAAGACGACAGCGAGCGGACGTGTCAGCGCCGCTTCTTCATTCATCTCGAAGAAATCGATCTTCTGCATCTGGTCGTCTTCGTAGATCGCGAAATCCTCAGCCTTGAGGTTGCGAATGAAGTTGCCATCCTTGTCGGTGACAGTCACATCGATGACGACGAGATCGGTGTTGAGCTTGATGACCTGCTCTTTTTGGGCCAGAGCCGAAGAGATGAAAAAAACTGCCGCTACTGTCGCGGCGACCAGCGCCTTCGAGCGCGAAAAGAGATTTATTTTTCCTTCGGGCTTCATTATGGAGTGTTGAAAGATTATCACGCAGATACCGGGCTTTCAACGGCTGCGAAAATTGACCGCCTCGCTGACCGAGTGCTAGACTTCTCCGCTTCAAGAAAGGATTCCCTATGGCGCAATCTGTTAGATTGCGCATGAACTGAAAGCATGAAAACGGGGAACCCGCAGGCTGGCAGCCTGCTGTACGTTTTCTGAGAAATCGCTCAGGCCGTTTTCAACGACGCCCTGAAATGATGAAGAATTGAAAACTGAAAACTGAAAACTGAAAACTGTTTCCCCTAGGAGGTGCCTTTTGCCGGTAAGCGAAAGACTGCTCGAAATTCTTGCCTGTCCGGCGTGCAAGGTGAAGGTTGAGATCAAGCCGGATAGAAGCGCGCTGAAATGCCCCCAGTGCAGACGGGTTTATCCCATTCGAGACGACATCCCCGTTATGCTTATCGACGAGGCCGTGATTGAAGAGTGATGCTACGAAAAATCACTCTGCCGGACTGGTCTCGCGCGCGAAGCGTGCTTCTCATACGCCTCAGATCGATAGGCGACACGGCTTTGATGACTCCCTGCCTTTCGGCCATCAAGACCTGGCGGACAGACATAAAAATCTCAGTGGTCAGCGAGCCGCTCTCCGCGCCTCTGCTCGAAGATCATCCTCTGGTCGATGAATTGATCCGGGTAGAATCGTCGCTCTCGTCCCGCGCCCGACTCATTCGCGCATTGCGACCTGAGCGATTCGATATCGCTTTCAACATGCACGGCGGCACTACGGCCACTGTGATGGCCCGACTCGCAGGCGCGCGTCAACAGGTGGCTTTTGCCGGACATCGATTGACAGAGTTGCTCACGCATCGCGCCCCGTCGCCCGATGTCATACTTGGCCGCTCGCGCATTCACAGCGTCGAGCAGCAACTCGCGCTCCTTCACTGGTCGGGCGTGCCGTGGCCCGACGAACCGCGGCTCATTCTCTTCGTTTCTCACGAAGCTGAAGAGAGCGCGCGCACGCGAATCGAGCGAATCGGCGGTCTGCGCGGCGAACCTTTTGCCATCATCGCGCCTTCTGCGGCTATGGAATCGAAGCGATGGACTACTGCGGGATTTTCTTCCATAGCCGATCACCTGCGCGAGCATTGGAATCTGCCGAGCATCGTAATCGCAGGCCCCGGACAGGAAGCCTTTGCAGAAGAGGTTTCCGCGAAGGCGCGAAGCCGTCCGCCTGTCCTTGCGCGCCTGAGTTTGAAAGAGTTGATGGCGATAATTAAAATGAGCGCGCTGTTCGTCGGCAATGACAGCGGCCCCGCGCACATAGCCGCAGCGTTCAATCGCCCGATGGTCGTCCTGTTCGGATCATCGAACCCCGCGGTCTGGCATCCGTGGACGGACGCTCCTTATCGAGTCGTACATGCTGAAAACGCAATCGAGATGATACCCTCTTCAAGCGTCTCGGCTTCTGTTGATGAAGTTCTGGCCGCAGAGTCGGCAGGCAAAGAAAGTTGAAACATGAGTCAAGGCATAGAGCGAGAGCGCGCAAAGACATTGATCGATGAATTCGCGGATAAACGGATCGTCGTGCTGGGCGATGTAATGCTCGATGAATTCGTATGGGGGCGAGTGCGAAGGATTTCTCCCGAAGCGCCCGTGCCTGTAGTCGAAGTCGAACGACAAACGCTGTCCATCGGAGGCGCGGGCAATGTGGTTTCGAATCTGGCGGCTCTCGGCGCAAGCCCCGTGATGCTTGGCGTCGTCGGAGATGATGATGATGCGGAACGTCTCAGATCGAAATTTCATGCCATAGGCGTCGAGACTTCCACTCTGGTTCGAGACCCGTCGCGACCGACGACGCTCAAGACTCGCATCATCGCTCACAACCAGCAGGTAGTGCGCGCAGACCGCGAAAGCCGCAGGCCGGTTTCTCCGGAAATCGAAGACGAGATCATCGATCTGTTTCGCCGCGAGATGGAAAAAGCCGACGCCCTCGTTGTGTCGGATTACAACAAAGGGCTTTTGACTGAAAGCCTGCTTGCGCGGGCGCTTGAAGCCGCGCGCACGAGCAACCTTACGGTTTGCATCGATCCCAAGGCGCGCAACTTCTCGCGCTATCAGCCGCTGACCATCATCACTCCCAACACTCAGGAAGCGGCTGAGGCTGCGGGGATTGCGATAGAAGATGAAGCGAGCCTGATCGAAGCGGGCCGGAGGATACTCGCCGGGATTGATTGTCGCGCGGCGCTCATCACACGCGGCGAAGAAGGGATGTCGCTTTTCACTTCCGGGGGCGAGATGACCCACATACCTACGGTCGCCCGCGAAGTCTACGACGTGACGGGCGCGGGCGATACTGTGATAGCGACGCTGGCGGTGGCTCTTGCAGCGGGCGCGTCGTTTGTCGAAGCGGCTGTGCTTGCCAATCACGCGGCGGGCGTAGTCGTGGGCAAACTGGGAACGGCTGCCGTCGCGCGAGACGAGTTGATGGCCACACTTTAATGCGGAGTGCGGAATGAAGAAAGATTCCCTTATTCCGCATTCCGCATTCGCAATTCCGCATTTCTGTTGACGCGCCTGATGCGGCGTAGTTTCATGAATCGCGTGTCGCCCCTTCCCCGTGTCACGCGCAAGGATCGAGGAAATAAAAATGAGCGCAGAATTATTGAGCAAAATCATAGAGCGTCGCGCCGTCGTGGGCATACTCGGACTCGGTTATGTGGGATTGCCGCTTGCGGTCGAATTCGGTCGCGGCGGGTTCAGCGTTTTAGGATTCGATCTCGACGCCCATCGAACTGAAACGATCAATTCAGGAGTTTCTTATATACCCGACGTTGCTACCGAATCGATACGCGCGCTTGTTGAAAGAGAAAAGCTAAGGGCGACGACCGATTTTTCGCGCCTCAAAGAAATAGATGCTGCCATCATTTGCGTGCCGACTCCGCTTCGCAAAACCAAAGAGCCTGATATCTCTTACATCCTCGCCGCAAGCGAGCAGGTGAGAGCCAATCTGCGTTCGCCTCAATTGGTCATTCTCGAATCGACCACTTATCCCGGCACGACCGACGAAGTGTTGCTTCCGATGCTGGAAGAGAGGGGGCTTGCTCTGGACAAGGATTTTTTTCTTGCCTTCTCGCCTGAAAGAGTCGATCCGGGCAATCCTCAGTTTCAAACTCATAACATCCCGAAAGTAGTCGGCGGAGTGTCAGGGTTGTCGACCGAGATTGCGGCGGCGCTTTATCAAACCATCGTAGAGCGAGTGCATAAGGTTTCGAGCGCGAGAGTGGCCGAGACGGCGAAGCTTCTGGAAAATACTTTTCGTTCCGTCAACATAGCTTTAGTCAACGAGATGGCTCAGCTTTGCCATCATCTCGGGATCGATTCGTGGGAAGTCATTCATGCGGCAGCGACCAAGCCATTCGGATTCATGGCCTTCTATCCCGGCCCCGGAATAGGTGGGCATTGTCTGGTTGGACAAGAAACCATAATCGTTCGATCTGCTAATGAGAAGATAGAGCGCGTCACGTCGCTCGCCGCAATTTTTGCTGAACAGGTTTCGAAGCCGGATGTGCGCCGATTCACTGTCGACGGCGCGGAGATTATTTACGCGCCTGGTCTTGAAGCTTTGTCGCTCGATGCTGAAACGCAGCAGCCCGTATGGAAACCCCTCACATACCTTTTCCGCCGCAAGTATGAAGGAGAAATCGTCACCGTCACGACGAGCGACAACCGGCGTTTGAAGGCGACCGACAAACATCCGATGCTGGTGAGCGATGAGCAGGGTCGATTGCGTCAGGTGTTTGCCAGAGATTTGACATCGGGTGATCGAATCCCCATTCACTATTTGCCTACGCCTGTGATGGGAGGATTAACGGGCGATGCAACCAACCCATCCCTTGATCTATTTTCGCTTATACCTTCCGATCTGGCGGCAAAGGCACGGATTCGAATAGTTGGTGGAGTATGGCGCGATCATCGGGAATCGCTTCGCAGCAGGCTGTCAGCCAGTTCTATTCATGAATTCATGCGTCAGGATTATGTTCCATTTAACGATTTTCTTGCACTGGAAAGATCGGGAGATTTGAGCCTTCCTCATGAATCGCTTCGCCTGCACACAGGACGAGGGCCAAGCATGACATCTTTTCCCGTAAAGATAAATCTGACCCCCGGTCTGGCGAGGCTGATTGGATATTACCTTGCAGAAGGTTGCATCAGTCGCGAGTACGGGCGCTATCGAATTCGTTTTACTTTCAACAGTGCAGAGACAGAATTCATCAACGATGTTCGTTCCCTTTTGCAAAATGAATTGGGGGTGAAGAGCAGTATTAGCCATTCGAAAATCGACAGAGCCACACATATTCGCGCTAGTTCCCCATTGCTCGGATGGCTGTTTGCAGATGTGCTTAGTTGCGGCGCGCGCTCCACAGACATGCGAGTGCCTGACGTTTTGATGAGCGCATCTCCTGTGCATCGGCGGGAACTGCTCAAAGGTCTTTTGCGCGGAGATGGGGATGTTTATGTGATTACAGGAATGCGGCCTTACAGGAAAAACGGTCGGAGTTATATCAGCCGAAACGCTTCAGCAGAAGTGGGCTTCTTCAGCAGCAGCCCTATATTGTTTCAACAAACTGTCTACCTGCTTCAAAGCCTCGGCTTTACTCCAACATTTAATCGTGTGAAGCCGCATCTCAGACTCAAAGGTCGAGAGCAGTTGATGAAGTTGCGTGGCTGGCTTGGAAACAAAGGCAAATCTTTAGAACGATACTTTGAAGAAAGCCGTCGCGCTCCGGCAAGCAAAACATTCAAAGCAGCAGGATTGCTTATGACTGTTCCGATTAAATCAATCGAGATTGCTCTGCCTGAATCCCCAGTCGATGTATACTCCGTCGAGGTCGAAGACACTCACACGTTCGCTACTTCATTCGGGATTTATGCGCATAATTGCATACCTCTCGACCCTCACTATCTCTCATGGAAAGCGCGGCTGCACGGATTCGAAGCGCGCTTCATCGGATTGGCCGAAGAAGTCAATTCGCACATGCCTCGCTATGTGATCGGTCGGGTTCAGGACGCTTTGAACGATCACAGCAAACCGCTCAGAGGGTCGCGCGTGCTGGTGCTGGGCGTGGCCTACAAGCGCGATATCGATGATGTGCGGGAATCGCCTGCACTCGCCATAGTCGAAGAACTCATAGCGAAAGGCGCACGAGTCAGCTATCACGATTCTTATATCGCGGAGATGAGGCTCGACAGCAAGGAGGCGCTCCGAAGCGAGCCGCTCACGGACGAACTTATCGTCTCATGCGATTGCGCGCTGATAGTGACGGATCACTCAAACGTAGACTACTCGCGCGTAGCCCGCCTCGCGCCGCTCATACTCGATACGCGAAACGTCACTCGCAAACTCGGAATGCCTGAGTGCGAATCGAAAATAATCAGGCTTTAGTATTGATTCGAGAGTCCAACAGCAGGCGGCAGTGTGAAGAGGTGAGGAGGTGAAGAGGTGAGGAGGTGAAGGGGTGAAGAGGTGAGGAGGTGATGGGAGACAGAACTTCTGACTTCTGACTTCTGACTTCTGACTCCTGACTCCTGACTCCTGTTACAAATTTCTTGCGAGGCGCGTAGCAAACAAGACAGACTGACGCGCCTGTGATAAACTTTCCGAGGTCGTCGGTCACAACTTATTGTGAATCATCAGATTTTGAACGGATCGAAACTGTTCGTCATTTTCCTGCTGCTCGCGTTTGTCTCCTGCGCGAAGGAAATCTCTCCCTCAGCGGACGCAGCCCGATGGGTCGCCGGGTCGAGCATTGGAAAGCTCGATCTTCTGGCTGTCGATCTAATCGACGATAAAACAGGCTGGGCCGCAGGCGACATCGACCCGATGGGAAAAGGCGGCGCGATCTATGCCACCTCAGACGGCGGCGCAAGCTGGCAGCCCATAGCCACGACGCCCGAAGTGCTGGCTTCGATTTTTTTCATAAGCCCTCAGCGCGGATGGGTCGCAGGCTATGCCGGACGCATCGAACGAACTGATGACGGAGGGAGGACATGGAAAGCTCAGAGAGTCGAACGTCAGGGCGAGGTCATCAACTCGATCTTTTTCATCGATGAGAATAAAGGATGGGCCGCAGGCGGCGCGGCAGGCGCGGGAGGTCTGATGCTTCGCACGACGGACGGCGGCGAGACGTGGGAACAGATCGAGACTGATCGCGTTGAAAGCTTCTGGGCGATTCGCTTCGCCACCCACGATCGCGGCTGGGCGGTCGGCGAAGACGGAATCATAATCGGCACCGCGGACGGCGGTCAGACGTGGATGAAACAAAGCGGGGGAACATCGCGCGCGCTCTTCGGACTCGCCCTTTCGCCTTCGGGAATTATGGCGGCGGTGGGCGAAGCGGGAACCGTCCTTCGCAGCGAAGACGGCGCAAACTGGAGCAGAGTCGAGTCGGGGACGACTGAAGCGATCAACGCAATTGCCGCATCGGGAGATGTTTTCTGGGCGGTCGGCGCTCATGGCGTTACCCTCGAATCGCGCGATGGCGGGCGAGGGTGGGTTACAATAAACACGGTTTCATCGCGCGATCTGTCGGCTATTGATCTTGCGACTCCCGCGCGAGGAGTTGCCGTCGGAGGGCGCGGCGCTTCGCAGTTGCTACAATAACGATCTCGGATTTGAGATTTAAAGTTTGAGATTCACTCAAGGAGTTTTTATGCACACACATCGTATCAAGGCGGTGCTATCAATTACGATCATCGCGCTCTATGGACTGGCATCCTCCCTTATCGGAGACGCTCATCATCTGGTGCGAAGAGTCAATCTCGAAGAGATGTCCGTGATGGCTGATCGAGTCTTCGTCGGTCGCTGCCTGTCGATCGTAGAGACGGAAGAAGAGATTGCCGGGGGCATATTGCCAGTCACTCTTTACACTTTTGAAATAGAGCGCGCCATCAAAGGCCGTGTGTCGAAGCAGATGACAGTCAAACATCTCGGCCATGCGTCGCGTCCGGCCAAAGGGGGAAGGCTGACTATGCACGGGCGCGCGGTTTCGACAAAAACTTTCCTGCATGGAATGAACCCTTACAAAGAGGGCGACCGCGTTATGCTGTTTCTCAACGCCGACTCTGCGCGAGGCACTTCTCCTGTGGGGCTTTATCAGGGAGCGTTCTTCATCACGCGTATGCCTTCGGGTCAGGAGCTTGCGCAGAATTCCATAAACAACCTCGGACTATTCACCGCTCCCTACACGGGATTGGGAGTGAAACCCGAAGATGCCCGCGTGGTCTTTCCCGACCGCGATCAGCCGCTCTCCATACAGGCTGTTGAAAGCGTCACGCGAAGGCGCGGCGCTTTGCCGCTCGATTCTCTCGTCGAGATCGTGGAACAGATCGTCTCGGCTCACGGAGGCGAAAAAGGCGTCATAACGGGCGGGCAGAAAGGAGGGCTGCTTAAATGAAATATCTTCGCGTAAAAATTCTACTGCCTGCGATTCTCATCGCTCTGGCCGCGATCATAATACCTGCGGTCAAAGCGGGAGGGCCGCTGCTTCTTCTTGACGGGCAGCCCACGCTTTGGGCGAGGAGCGAAGTGAGAGGCGGAGCTTTGAATTCAGCCACCGTCGATGCGGCGGGCCGCGTCCTTTATCGCGTCGACAAGGGAACGCTCGGCACGCTTTCGGAAGCGGATGCGACGGCGATTGTTGATCGAATTTTCAACCTCTACACCGATATCCCGTTCGCGAGCATAGAATTCGTGAACGCCGGACGGATAATAGACCCGACCACCGGAATGGAGGTCGATGTGAACGGCTCGAATGTCGGCAGGTTCCTCAGCCCTAGCACTCCGACCTTTCAAAACCCCATCATATTCGACAGCGATGGCACGATAACCAGAGACCCGCTCGTTTTAGGGTTCTTCACTTTTTTGCAGATCGATGATCCGTCGAACACCCTGCGCGAAGGCGCGGTGGTCATCAACGGGCGGTCTCTCTCTCCTCCCGCTTCGCTCTCAACCACTTCGCTGCTTGGAGTCTTCACGCACGAGTTCGGCCACTTCGCCGGGCCGCTCGATCACTCGCAGATCAACGGCCATTTCGCGGATCGGTTCGCCCGCTCTTCTCTCCAACCCCTGCCGCCCGGTTTCACTCAGGCGCAGGCGTATGATCTTTTCGGGCCTTTCACTGAGACGGTCTACCCGTTCATATTCGACGCGCCCGCAGGGTCACAACTCGGCGCTCAGTTTCCCGATTCGGGATTCTTCATAGCCACCCTCGATCTGGACACCCAGAACGCGCTTTCGGCTCTCTATCCCACGCCGGATTTTGCGACCAATACCGGAACGATAGAAGGGCGCGTGATAGTAGGCGCTTCATCGGGCGATATACCCGTGCCGGGAATCAACGTCGTCGCTCGCCGCATAGATCAGGGCGCATACCCTCCGGCTGCCGGTACGCCTGCTTTCACCGTCCCGCCCCTGCTTGATGCTTTCGGAGTGCCTGAAACTCCTCAGCCGCAGACCGTGACCGACCCACTAGCGACAGCCGTGAGCGCGGTGACGAGCGTCAACTTCGGCGAGGGGCGCTATCGGATTCAGGGATTGCCGCCGGGTAATTACCTCGTGGAGATTCAGCAGATCAACCCCGACGCTACAGGAGGCTCTTCAATCGGCCAACTGAACGAGCAGTACATACTGCCGGTTCAGGAGTTCTACAGCGGGCCGCGCGAATCGGGCGCGGCTTCGGATGCGGCGACCGACTTCGAACCTGTAGCGGTCGCGGCGGGCCAGGTGACGACAGGCATCGATATCATCCTCAACGGGTTTTCCACCGCGCCGCTCGTGGCCGTCGCTGAATCGGAGCCGAATCACAAAACGAACAAGGCTGACCGCATCGGCATTCTCGCCGACGTGACGGGAGGTGCCGACTCGACGGATTCTTCAGTTCTGAAGATGGATCTCGGCGGAGGATTTACCGACAAGATCGAAGACCTGTACAAGTTCACTGTCACAAGCTCGACCAGAGTCTACATATTCCTCGATGCGACATCGGGGGCGGGCGATCTCGATCTTTATCTGTTCCTGTCGAGCGTCAACAAGAAGAAATCGAATCTCAACGACCCGAATCTGATAGGCGCAAGCCTGGGGCTTACGGGAAAGGAGCAAATCTCGATGCCATTTTCGCTCCCTCCGGGCGATTACATCATCGGGATTAGCGCGTTCGAAGGAAACGCCAACTACCGATTGCGCGTCATCACAGTTCAGTAAAACAGGGCAGGGACAGGCCGTCGATATGGCGCTGTCCCTGCCCTGTTTTTGCGACCTGATCGCTTCATCGCATCGCAACCAGAGCGTCTGTCAGTTTATTGACAGCGCGGATGAGCGATCTGCCTGACTCATCGAAGTTGTTGCCCGCAGCCTGATTCTCGGCTGTCTTGCCAATGACGGCCACTCCTGACAGGTATGGGTAGAAGGTTGTCAGCGCCGGATTGAACCGAAACCCTCGCTCAAGCTCATCGAGACCCACGCGAACATTTCTGACGCTCTCTTTGATTTTGACTTTGGTTTGCTCGATCTGTTCAGGAGTAAGCTGAGAAGGCTCGCGATTGCGGGTGGCCTGCTCGGCAGATTCGATGGTTTTCGATATGCCCCCCAACAGATAGAGGAACTGCGTCAGGGCTTTGATCTGCACGGCGATTCTCACGCAGCCAGCCCGAATTTCGGCCTGTTGTTTCTCTGCGAAAGTTGTCGAGGGCGCGGGGCGTTTCGCGCTGCCGCGTTTGCGGGTCTGCGAAGCCGCAGTCGTTATTGAAATAAGTATGCAGGCAAGAACCAGAATAAAAACTTTTTTCAAAGCCGGCTCTCCTTTGCCACAAGCTTGAAACAACTTATACCCGTCGAGGCTGCGGCGTCAAAGAGGGGGGAATCGGGGCGCAAGGCGCGGATCGATATCACCGATCTTCCGCACGCTGAAAGATTTGTTTTGAGCGCGTCGTTTACGCATTGCGCCCCAGCCCGCTTTTGAGCTACAAAGTCTTTCTTTGCAGGCAAACTTGAAGAGACGGAGATTCACTTCCAAAAGGGATGCGAAACATAGTCGAATGCATACCGAACTTCAGCGAAGGCCGTCGCGCTGAAGTCATCGATGAGATAGTCGCGGCCATACGATCCACCCCCGGCGCGGTGCTGTTAGACCGCGAATCCGACCCGGATCATAACCGCTCAGTCATCACCTTCGTCGCCGCGCCCGAACGAGTAGTCGATGCCGCGCTGGCTGCCGCGCGCAAAGCCGCCGCGTTAATCGACCTCAATCATCACAAGGGCGAGCATCCGCGCATGGGCGCAACCGATGTCATCCCCTTCGTTCCTATCGCGGGCGTGACTATGGATGATTGCGTCCGTCTTGCGCGAGAGTGCGGCGAAAGGATGTGGAAAGAACTCGGCATCCCGGTTTACCTTTATGAAAAAGCGGCCGCGCGGCCCGAAAGAGAAAACCTCGCCGCGTTGCGCAAAGGGCAGTTCGAAGGCATACGCGACGAGATAGCTTCGAACCCTGCGCGACTGCCCGACTTAGGAGAGGCCCGCCTTCATCCGACGGCGGGAATTACAGCCGTCGGCGCGCGCCCGCCGCTCATCGCCTATAACGTGAACCTCGCAACATCTGACATAGAGATTGCACACCGAATCGCTCGCGCCGTGCGCCATCAGACCGGCGGGCTTCGTTACGTGAAAGCTTTAGGATTCGAATTGAAAGATCGCCGTATAGTTCAGGTCTCGATGAACATGGTCAACTACGAGGGAACGCCCCTGTTTCGCGCTTTCGAAATGATCCGCCGCGAAGCCGAACGTTATGGCGTGGCAATAGTCGGATCAGAGATCGTCGGACTCGTCCCTCAGCGCGCCCTCGATGCTGCTGTGGATTTTTATCTCAGGCTTGAGAACTTCAGCCCGGATCAGATACTTGAACACAGGCTGCAAGCCGCCGCGGAAACTGCGGAAGATAATCTTGCAGATAGCACAGGAACGTTCAGCGAGCTTGTCGCGGCAAACACGCCCACGCCCGGAGGAGGCAGCGTCGCGGCGCATTCGGGCGCGCTTGCCGCTTCGCTCGGTCGAATGGTTTGCAATCTCACCGTTGGCAAAAAGAAGTACGCCGATGTGGAGCCGCGAGTAAAAGAGATCGCGTCGGAGCTTGAGCGCATAGGCGGGAGGTTGCGCGCTTTGATCGCTGAAGATGCGGCGAGCTTCGAGGCAGTGATGGAAGCCTACCGCCTGCCGAAAGAGACGGAGGAGCAGAAGGCGGAGCGTAATCTCAGGATAGAAGCGGCAGGGCGCAGGGCGGCAGGCGCGCCGATGGAGACGGCACGTCGCGCAGTTGAAGTGTTAAAGTATCTGAGCGAGCTTTCGAGGATCGCGAATCAGAACGCATTTTCAGACATAGCCACAGGCGGGCAGATGGCGCTTGCGGCAACAAAAGGCGCTTGCTACAACGTGGGAGTCAATCTCAGTATGCTTCCCGCAGAAGAAGCCAGCGAGATACGAAGCGAGATACGAAGACTGATGGAAGAAGCTTCTTCGATTGCGGGCGCGATTGAATCGGATATGATTACGCGGATGTGAAGCGTCTCAAACCCCAGGAGGCAGTATCATGAACAAAAGCTTTCTCATCTATCTTGCATCGATTTTCATCGCCTTGAGTTTCTCCGCGAATTTGATCAACCCTTCGCTCGCTCAGGATAAAAAGATGACGATTGAGGAACTCCTCTCGCGTCATCTCGAATCCATCGGCAGCCCGGAGGCCCGCTCTGCGATCAAAACCCGTATGGCCAGCGGCCAGTTGAAGTTCGTCATACGCACCGGCAGCCCATATCAGGAGGATACGGTCGCGAGAATAATTTCTGCGGGCGCGAAGTTCCGCTGCACCATACTGTGGCCGAGAATCCTTCGCGACAGAAAAGAAGAAGAGATCATATTCGACGGAGAGCGCGTCGCCACTGGGTTCCTTCAGTATCAAAAGGGCCAGCCTCTGAGCGACTTTTTCTTCCGATTTCAATTGCCGCTTCAGGAAGGATTGGTGGGCGGAGTGCTTTCGACGACCTGGCCGCTCGCGCGAATGGAGGAGAGGCAGCCCCGGCTGGAGTATAAAGGACTGAAGAAAGTCGAGGGTCAGCAGGCGCACGCGGTGGATTATCGCAAACGCAAAGGGCTGGCTGATTTGAAAATCACGCTGTACTTCGACGCCGAGACGTTCCGTCACCTTCGCACCGAATACAGATATGAAATCGATAACACGTTCGGCTCAGACGCTCCTGATTCGTCCAGAATGCAGTCCACTCGTCAACAACTCACCGAAGAGTTCGACGACTTTCGCGCAGTCGACGGGGTGACGCTCCCGCACCGCTACAAGTTGCAACTCGCGCGCGAATCAGGGTTCCGCGCAGACCTCCGGGACTGGGAGCTTTCGGTGCAGAAGGTTTCTCATAAGGAGCCTCTCGACGACAGCCTGTTCAAGGCGAAATGAAAAGGCGGCCTGGGATGCGCGAATTCGAGTCTTTGCGCTCCCAGGCTCGGATGACAAAAAGCCGATGGCTGTGCATCATGCGAACTATGGCTGGCCCGTATAAAGATATTCAATTTGCTGTGACTGACCGCGTGGCGCGCGTGTCTTTTGCGCGAGCGCCGCTCAATGTGTTCAATATCGCGATGATGAAAGAGATCGCCCATGCGGTCAATCGCGTCGCTTCGATGCCGGATGTGTGCGCTATAGTGTTTGCCGCCGCTTCCGGCACACGCGCTTTTTCGGCGGGAGTATCGATTGAAGAACACAGGCCGGAGACGGTATTTCAGATGCTCGACACCTTTCATTCCATCTTTCGCACGCTCAACATCGTCTCGAAGCCTGTAATCGCGCTCGTCCATGGGGCGGCGCTCGGCGGCGGATGCGAGCTTGCCGCCTTTGCCGACATAGTCGTTGCCGGGCAATCCGCCAGATTCGGCCAGCCTGAAATCAAGATAGGCACGTTCCCGCCCGTCGCCGCCGTCGTTTTGCCCCGAGTCATTGGCGACAAAAAAGCGCGCGAGTTGATACTGACGGGCGAGTTGATGTCGGCAGCGACCGCAAATCGACTGGGGCTTGTCAATTACGTTGTCGAAGACGACAAGCTTGAAGCGAAGGGCGAAGAAATTCTAAACGCGCTGAGACAGTTGAGCGCAACCGCGCTTGAGATGGCCCGACGCGCGATAGTTGAAAGCGCCGGACTGAATTTCGATCAGGCGCTGAAGAAATCAGAAGATATCTATCTCAACAAGTTGATGTCGCGCAAAGACCCTGTGGAGGGCATAGAGGCATTCATCGCCAAGCGCCCGCCCAAGTGGCATCACAAATAGGGGACAGGTTACAGGGAACAGGTTACAGGTATGAAGAGAATCAAAGCTGTAGGTAATCGCTCAGGCGAAATCGAGCTTGTTTTTATCAGCCATTTTTTTCATTGCGTTTCCCTGTCCCCTGTCCCCTGTTCCCTGTAACCTGATTATGCCGACGCCGACAGAAATAAAAAAAACCGGGCCGCAGGAATTGACCGTCAGTTGGGACGACGGCCACGTGAGCGTATTTCACACCCGATATCTCAGGGGCGAGTGCAGATGCGCGCGTTGCGTCAACGAAATCACGGGCCTTCGCATACTCGATCCGCGCACGCTCGTAGACGATCTGACCATAACCGGAGCCGAACACGTTGGCCGCTACGGAGTGAAATTCATGTTCAGCGACCGCCACGACGACGGCATTTATACATGGGAGCGTCTGCGCGAGTTGTGCCAGTGCGAAGAGTGTCGAGCAACAAATGACCGTCCGTGAAATACGCATCGAAGGCAGCAATAGAACACCACCAACACCAACAGCGTATCAGTCAGTGCCGAGCGGGCGAGATGAATCCGCCTGATACTTTTCAAAAGTTTCGCCAGTCAAAGTAGAATGGTTTTTTACAAATGGAACCGTATTTTATACTTGAAACACCTGTTTGCTTGTAGTACGATGTTGCGCATTTGAAGCAGGAGCGAAAGCGGACAACAATGAGGGGATGATAATGAAATACAGCCATCTGATTTGGAAGAACATACTGCGCAACAAGCGGCGCTCGCTGCTGGCGATACTCAGCCTGATCGTGTCGCTCTTTCTCATCATCACGCTGGCGACCATAGTCACCGAGTTCACTCGCGGAACCGATGAGTCCAATCCTCTGAGGCTGGCCACCCGCCATTCGGTTTCGCTCACTTTTCCGCTGCCCACCGCCCACAAACAGAAGATCGCCGCCGTGTCTGGCGTGAAGCGCGCGATGGCGATGAGTTGGTTCGGCGGAATCTATCAGGATGAGAAAAATTTCTTCGCCAACTTCGCCGTCGACGCTGACCTGTTGCGTGAAGTCATAACCGAGATGAAAATGTCGGACGATGAGTGGCGCGCTTTCGAGCAGGATCGACAGGGAGCGATAGTCGGACAGAAACTCGTCTTGCTCTACGGCTTTCAAAAGGGTCAGAGGATCACGCTCAAGAGTCCCATCTACAATACCGATATGGAATTCATCATTCGGGGTGTCTACACGGGCGGTGATGAAAAGACGCTCTATTTTCATCACGACTATCTCAACGAACACGAATTGCTGCCTGATTGGGCGAAAGACAAAATCGGCATGTTAAGCATCCTTGCCGCAAGCGCCGAGGACGTGCCGCGCATAGCTCAGGCCGTAGACTCTATATTCCTCAACACTGACGCGCCCACCAAGACTGAAACCGAGCGCGAGTTCGCGCTGAGTTTCCAAACGATGATGGGCGGGGTCAAACAGTTCATGTACGGCATCATAGCTGCGATCACTTTTTCGCTCCTTCTGGTGATGGCCAATTCCATGGCCATGAGCGTGCGCGAAAGAGTGCGCGAAGTCGGAACGCTCAAGGCTCTCGGGTTTCAGCGCGGCGCTATAGTTTGGCTCTTCGTGGGCGAATCGTTGCTGCTCGCGGGATTAGGAGCCTCTCTCGGCGTCGGCCTTGCCGCCACTGTCTTTCGCTCCTTCGACCTGAGCCTCTACATACCGAATTTTTACTCATTCATCCCGGCTGCCGA
Source organism: Blastocatellia bacterium UBA7656 (assembly GCA_002483445.1). Classification (GTDB taxonomy): domain Bacteria; phylum Acidobacteriota; class Blastocatellia; order UBA7656; family UBA7656; genus UBA7656. Next base: position 5,530 of record DLHY01000152.1, on the reverse strand, counting down.
AACGCTCATCGTGGCTTTTGCGCTTGCAGTAGTGGTCGGCCTTCTGAGCGTGAGTTATTCGGCATATCGCGTTTCCGGGCTGACGATAGCCGAAGCGCTGCGGAGTACTGAATAATGGCGCTGCCACTGAAATACAACATTCGCAATCTGACCGTTCGCAAAGGGACGACGCTGGCTACGGCGCTGACCATCGGCCTGACAGTGGGGGTCTACCTGATGGTGATGGCGCTGGCCCGCGGAATCGATCTGACGCTTGAGACGAGCGGCGAGCCTCTGAACCTCATCGTGCTTCGCCAGGGCAGCACGGCGGAACTCAACAGCAATGTCGAGCGCGACAAACTCAACACGCTGATGTTTCTGGAAGGTGTGGCGCGCGAAGGAGACCAGCCTCTCGCCTCTCCCGAAATGATCAACCTGATCTATCGCGCCCGCAAAGGAATGAGTCAGGGATCGAATATCACGATTCGCGGCGTCGGCCCGATGTCGACGCGCCTGCGCTCAGGGTTCAAGATCGCCGCGGGCCGGATGTATGAAACGGGTCTGGCCGAAGCCATAGTTTCGACGCGAATCGCAGAGCGGTTTCAGGGTCTCGATATAGGCGACAAGTTTCGAATACAGGGAACCGATTACACCATCGTCGGCAAGTTCGACGCCGGTGGCAAGGCCTTCGAATCTGAGGTTTGGGTCGACGCAAACTCGCTCGCCAGCACCACCCGACGCGACTCCTTCTCTTCCGTGCTGCTTAGGGTAAACAATCAGTCGGAGATGGACTCTCTGGCCAAACGAATCTCGGATGACCAGAGGCTTCAGTTGAAAGCCGTCTCTGAAAAACAGTTTTACGAAGACCAGCAGGGCGCGGCTTCAGGCGTGCTGAAAGGGCTTGGAGTATTCGTCTCTCTGATTATGTCGGTGGGTGCCGCCTTTGCCGGAATGAACACGATGTATGCTACGGTCTCGCGTCGTACAAGAGAGATAGGAACGCTCAGGGTGCTGGGATTCAAGCGGCGCAGCATACTGACGGCGTTCGTTCTGGAATCGATTGCGATGGCAATGGGAGGTGTAGCGATAGGCATCGTGCTTGCTCTGCCTCTGAATTTCATCTCTACCGGGACGGCTAATTTTACGAACTTCAGCGAGATCGCTTTTAATTTCCGGGTGACGCCTGATTTGATGTTATCGGCTCTGATCTTCGGCGCAGGCATCGGTCTGTTCGGCTCGCTTCTGCCTTCGATCCGCGCGTCGCGGTTCAAAATCGTTGATTCATTGCGCGCCTGATGGATTTAGTGAGGAATCGAATGGCTACGAACCCTAAAAGCGAAGAGGAAAAGAGGGAGCTTAACGAGCGGCTCCGAAGTCTGCGCATCGAGAGAACCCCCGCTCATCAAGGGCGAAACGCTCCCCCGAAAAAATTACTGCTCGCGCTGTCGGCCATAGTCGCTCTTGCAGCGGCGGGCTATTACTACTTCTCTTCTTCGGCCAAAACCGTTTCGACAGCGGAGGTGAAAACCGGGGGTCTTGTTTCGACAAACAGCACGGCGCTCACAGTTTCAGGTTACGTGGTAGCTCATCACAAGATCGATGTCGGGTCGAAGGTGACGGGACGGGTGAAGTGGATAGGCGTCGAAAAGGGAGACAAGGTCAAAGAGGGACAACCGCTCGTAAGGCTCGAAGACAACGAATACCTCGCGCAGGTCAATCAGGCTCAGGCCAACCTTGCGGCGGCAGAGGCCCGACTCGATCAGCTTCGCGCAGGCTCGCGCCCGCAGGAAAAATTGCGCGACCGCGCGGCTGTCATTCAGGCTCAAGCCAGTTTGAAAAACGCCCAGGCGGACTATGAAAGAATCGAACAGCTTTATCGCGCAGGCGTCGCTTCGAAATCCGATCTGGATCGAGCAACGGCTCAACGCGATACGGCAGCGGCTCTGCTCGAAGCGGCGAAGCAATCGAGCAACATCACTGAAACAGGCCCGCGCCAGGAAGAGATTCGCGCCGCCGAGGCTGAGGCGCAGCAGATGAAAGCCGCGCTCGATTACGCGCGCACGCAGCTTGAAAGCACAGAAATTCGCGCGCCGATTTCAGGGACTATTCTGCAACGCATAGTCGAAGTGGGGGAGATGGTAACTCCCTCGTCCTTCGGCGACGGGGGCGCGCGAACCTCGGTCGTCTCTTTGGCCGACCTCGATGATTTGCAGATCGAACTCGATATCAGCCAGACCGATTTCGCGCGGCTCCGAATGGGGCAGCGGGCCGAGATCATTCCCGAATCTTTTCCGAATCTGCGCTACACGGGATTCATCGCCGAGATCGCGCCCGAAGCCAATCGCGCCAAAGCGACCGTGCAGGTGAAGGTGAAAGTCGAAAATCCCGATGAGCAACTGCGGCCTGAGATGAACGCCCGCGTGAATTTCCTCGCCGACCAGCAGCCCGGAGAAACCAAATCGATCAATCAGGTGATGGTGCCTCGTTCAGCGGTCGTCAGCCGCGACGGAATCAGTCTGGTCTTCGTCGTCAAAGGCAATCGCGTCGAGATGCGCACCATCCGCGCAGGACAGGAGTCGGGCGATTTTTATTACGTGCTGGATGGACTCAGTGGCGGCGAGATGGTCGTCACCGAGGGGGCAACGACTCTCAGCGACGGCGACCGTGTGAAGATCAAATGACGATACAGGGAACAGGTGACAGGTGACAGGGAACAGGGTCGAATGCGCTTCTCTGCAACCTGTAGCCTGTTCCCTGTCACCTACAATCTGACCAGGAGAAACGATGTCCGATCCTATTGTGAAAATACGCAACGTGAGCAAGAGGTTCGCGCGAGAGGGATTCGATGTAGTCGCGCTCGATTCGGTCAGCCTCGATATCGAGCGGGGAGATTTCGTCGCATTGATGGGGCCGTCGGGGTCGGGCAAATCGACTCTGCTCAACCTGATCGCCGGAATCGACCGATGCACCGAAGGCGAGGTCGATGTGCTGGGGACGGATGTAGCAAAGTTAAGCGAGAGCCAGCTTGCGGTATGGCGCAACCGTCACATCGGATACATTTTTCAGACCTTCAATCTTATCCCGGTGCTGACCGCTTACGAGAATGTCGAATTGCCCCTGCTGCTCACTAATCTGTCGAAGAAGGAGAGGAAGAAAAACGTCGAGACCGCGCTCGATCTCGTGGGGCTGTCTGATCGCATGGATCACCTGCCGCGCCAGCTTTCAGGCGGGCAGGAACAGCGCGTGGCCATAGCTCGCGCGATAGTCGTCGATCCCGATTTGATACTTGCCGACGAGCCTACGGGAAATCTCGACGCAAGGTCAGGAGAAGAAGTGTTAGAGATACTCTCGACGCTCAATCGGGAATTGAGCAAGACCATCATCATGGTCACGCACGATCCGCACGCCGCCGGTTACGCCGCCCGCGCGCGTCATCTCGAAAAAGGATTATTGATGGAAAACGGCGCGGCTCAGTGAAATCGATTCGGCTTTCAAGCGGAATGAAGTGAGATTAAGTATTGAGCCTTGACAACCAACCTCGGTCAGTTCCAACCTCCTCATGATTTGAGGATGCATTCGACATCATTCCGGCATTTGATCAATAAGGAGGCTTTGCATGAAACTTCGCTCGCTCGTTGCTGCTTTCGTCGTAATGGTTCTGTCGATCTCTCCGCTCACGACTCTGGGAGCCGACCCTAAGAAAAAAGAAGAAGCTGTCGCTTCAATCGAAAAGCGCAAAGCTGAACTCATCAGCTTGAGCGATCAGATATGGGCTTTCGCTGAAACCGCTCTGCGCGAAACGCGCTCTTCGAAACTGCTCGCCGATTATGCCGAGCGCCAGGGCTTCAAGGTTCAGCGCGGAGTGGCCGGAATGCCTACGGCCTTCACTGCCACCTACGGCGAAGGGCGGCCCGTCATCGGCATACTCGGAGAGTTTGACGCGCTGCCTGGAATTTCGCAGAAGGCATCAATCGTGAAAGAGGCTCTGGAAGCCGATGCTGCGGGTCATGGCTGCGGGCATAACCTCTTCGGCGCGGCCAGCCTCGGCGCGGCTGTGGCGATCAAGGAACTCATCGCGGCGGGAAAACTCCGCGGCACGATTCGATTCTACGGCACGCCCGCTGAAGAATCCGTAGGCGGCAAGGTTTATATGGCGCGCGAAGGCTTGTTCAACGATCTTGATGTGTGCCTCGCGTGGCACCCGGCGGATAAAACTCGCGCTGACACTGACAGCACGCAGGCTTTGGTCGATTTCATAGTCGAGTTCAAAGGCAAGACAGCGCACGCGGCATTCGATCCGTGGAACGGTCGAAGCGCCGTCGATGCGCTTGAGCTTTTCACGCACGGGATCAATATGCTGCGCGAGCATGTGCGTCCTTCGGTTCGCATTCACTACGCGATTATGAAAGGCGGCGATGTGCCTAACGTGGTGCCTGAGTACGCCAGGCTGTGGTGCTGGGTGAGAGATTCGAAGCGCGCGGGGGTCGAGGAAGTTTTAGGCCGCGTGCGCGAGATGGTTCAGGGCGCGGCCCGCATGGCTGGAGTCGAAGGGCGACTGACTATTCAGGCGGGCGATTATGAAATGCTCGTGAATATGGCAGGCGCGCGACTCATTCACTCGAATCTCACATGGCTCGGCCCGATCACTTACACTGAACAGGAGCAGGAATTCGCTCGCGCCATTCAGCGCGCCACCGGGATAGAGGCGAAGGGGATGAACGGACGGATTCAGCCTCTCACAGACCCTAAGCCTGACCCTCCGGGCGGGTCGACCGATGTGGCTGACGTAAGCTGGGTCGTGCCGACTTTGCACCTGTCTGTGGCGACCGCGCCTGAAGACGCGCCGTGGCACGCATGGCCAGTAGTTGCGTGCGGAGGAATGTCTATCGGACACAAGGGAATGATGCACGCGGCGAAAGCATTGGCGGCGACGATGGTCGATCTTTTTGAAGACGCGAAGACGCGCGAGGCGATTCAAGCGGAGTTCAAGGAGAAAACGAAAGGGCATGTGTACAAGCCTTACATCCCCGATGGCCCGCCGCCTGTGCCGAAAGGCAGCGGTCAGTAGTCAGTCGTCGGGGGTCAGTCGTTCATCAATGCTGACCCCCGACGACTGACTTTCGACAGAATTCTTGCAGGCAGTATATATGTCGGTTTCAGAATGAACGCGCGCGCAAGATGAATTTTTATCTCTCCGCGCTCTACAACATCGTTCACCACCCGGAAGATCAACCCTCTATCGGAATCATCCTGCGCAAACGATAGCTGAATACTCGCCGCGCGATGTGAGCAAACCTGCGGGAGTTTCGGAATACCGGCTCACGACCAAACTTCAGGGAAATCTGGCCGAGGCGCTTCCCGATGCGCGACAGCTTGAGCGGCTGATCGAAGAAGAACTTTGACAGGAATAAAAAATCGACAACCCCGGTTTGTACGATCAAGGAATGTTTCGTCGCTGCGCCCGCGCCCGCTTGCTGGCTTGAGTATGATCAACGCGCGGTGATAACGTTTCTCGAACAAAATAAAAACCTGATGTTACGCGGTGAGGGTC
>DLHY01000036.1:60635-74583 GCA_002483445.1 Blastocatellia bacterium UBA7656 | reverse complement strand
GGGACGGTCAACGCAGGGAAGACGTTTATGATCTTCGTGAGTGGGCCGAACGGAACGAGCAGGAACCTATTAGCGAGCGACACACGACCGGCAGGATGTCCGACAGGCAATGAGCAGGGAATACAGGTAACATTCACCTGTCTGTCAGTTCCGCCAGCGCCTTGCGTGCCGAACGATCCGAGACCGGAGTGTCCGACTTCCAAGCCGCCTCCGGCTCGTGTCGATGCCTGCGATCTTGGTCGCAACTCGGATGGCTCGTTCACGCTGACGGTGCTGGGCAGCAACATCAAGTCGACTGCCACGGTCACTGTCGGCGGCAAGACGCCTAAGAAGGTGAAGTTCCAGCAGCAGCAGACCAACGGCACCTTCAACAGGCTGAAGCTCAAAGGCGGGATATGCAGCGGGCTGCCCGGCGCCATCGTTATCAGGAACAACGATGGATCGGATCCGTCTGCGGCATTCCAGTGCAATGAGAATTGTCCGAGTCAACAGTAACCGGAGGAGAGGTTTCATCCTCTCGTCCAAAAAACAGGGAGGGCCGAAAGGCCCTCCTTTTTTATTGCTCTGTTGTCTGCGCGACTGTCAGATCAGGCAATCGAAAATCACATCCGGCCCAAGCCTTCGAATTCGAACTGAAGAAAATGTCATCGCATCTTTGAGGCGCATTATGCCCAGATCGCATATCGCTTCTATTCCCCGACCTATGATTTTAGGCGCAGTGATGACGACCATTCTATCGACGAGTCGCGCGGAAAGGAGCGATGTAATGAGCGCGGCCCCTCCCTCGACCAGCACAGAACGGATGCCTCGATCAGTGAGCGCGGACAGCGCATCAACAAGACTCACGCGCGCAGTTTTGCCTTCCCTCGGAGCGAATAAAACTGTCGCGCCTGTTCGTTCGATTCTGCGAGCGCGTTTTTGATTTGCGCCCTCGCCCGCGATGATGAGCGTGCCTGTTGCAGCTTTGGTTGAAAGGACACTGGCCGCAAGCGGTATGCGGAGTCGGCTATCGATTATGACTCGCAAGGGATCGCTGCCGCTGGCAAGCCTTACCGTCAAACCAGGATCATCCTTCAACACAGTGCCTATCCCGACCATAACCGCGTCGTGATCGCGTCGGAGACGGTGAGCGAACTTCAATGACGCGGGGCTGCTTATCCACTGCGAATCGCCGGTCGAAGTGGCAATGCGACCATCCAGCGATTGAGCGTATTTCACGGTGACGAACGGCAGTTTTTTTGTGAGTCTCGTTTTTCTCATCCATCGAAGTTTAGCTTGTCAGTTGTCTGTTGTCAGTCATCCGTTGTTCGTGAGATTGACGAACCAGGATCATTTGCAGACATTCTGATGAGGAGGATAAGATTGGAGCCGAATGATTGTCGAACTGGCAAAGGAATTCTCATTCGAGTCGGCGCATCGATTGCCCAATGTCCCCGCCGGGCATAAATGCGCGCGACTGCATGGTCACTCGTTTCGATGTGAAATCACAGTGCGCGGAGAAGTCGACCCGCGCGTGGGCTGGTTCATCGATTACGCCGAGATAGCCGAAGCGTTCGAGCCTCTGCGCCAGAAGCTTGATCATTACTACCTCAACGAAATCGAAGGGCTTGAAAACGCGACGAGCGAAAACCTCGCGCGCTGGATATGGGAACGACTCGAAGGCCGATTGCCGGGACTCCACCGCGTCACCATACGTGAGACCTGCGCCGCTCGATGCGATTACTATGGCGAGTAATAGTAGAATTTCACCCAACTGGCCTTATTGGCATGAAACAATGCGGCTCTTCAAGTGATTTGCTGCATAAAACACCTGAGACTGCTACGGCTGATCAAGCGAGAACGTAGGACCTCCTATCAGCGAGCCGTTATTTCCGTTTCCCGATGAATCGTTCGCCGTTTGGTTGTCAAATTTCCACAGTCCTTTTGTGTTTGTGGTATTTCCTAATCGCCGCTCAGGAGTGAAATTAGCAGAATACAAAGCCGAGGCTGTAACTCTAACCTCATCAATTAGTCCTCCGAATTTTCGCCCTCCGTCAGGAGCTGCACCGATAGCCAGATTGCCTGTCCCACTGCGGGGATGAAAACTAGACACTAAGGTTCCGTCCAGCACCCCATCAATATATATCCGAGACTGACTGCCATCGAAGACTCCCGCCACATGGTGCCATACATTGGTCGAGATCGTTGAAGAACTGGTTACGTCTACAAAATTGTTTGCATTCTTGAATATTCTGAACCGAACCTTATTGTCGTCTAGCAATCTAAGAGAGTAACCCCCTTCAAAGCCACTGGTAACATTCGGCTTATACCGTCCAACGATGTCTTGCTTTTTAGCAAGTCCGGTCCTAATCCAAGCTTCGACAGTAATGGAGCCAGTTATGTTTATCGAGGAGCTATTGGGTACACTGACATACTCATCAAGACCGTTTATATTGAGCGAATAGGTGTTAATCGGGTTGGGGTCGTTATAGAGAAAAGAGATACCAGCCATATCATCAGATGCGAGTGCAGCCCCTCTCCCATTAAGAGATGCACCGCTTTTCATAATAGCCTCCGAGTCACTGCTATGCCCCAGACCTATTGTGTGACCGATCTCATGACAGGCTATTTCAGCAATATTGGATGGGACAGTAAGCCAACACCCACCGGGGTCTCTATTAAACACAACATCAGCTTCATATATGCGGTTAAATGTTAATCCCCCAACAATAATTGTTGGGGGGCCAGAGTTTGTTGCCCCACCTAGTGCTAATACTCCGCCAAAACAATTATTCGGAGGGATATCCGACATTTGATCTAGCGGATCATCGAAAGAGAGCGCACTCACCCCATCTGTCTGGAACCCCCCGGCAGTGGTCGCCCCGCCATTCTGAAGCACTATCGTACCGGTTGCCACATTGGTCCAAGCTGATAGAGCGTTATTGAATTCAACTACCCCACCATTAGGGACTGGACACCCTGTGGAATTGATTTTGAAAACTACTGGTTGCCCAGAATCCGGTTCGGCCCAACGGCTCATTGTGCTATTAAATGTAAACTGGGGATATATCCCAAATCTGTTTGAATTCTGAGCAGGTCGATCCACGTACTCATGGGGGATTTCAACGATATCAATATCTGCATACCTTTGCTCATAGGCAAAAACTTCTACCGCTTTATCGTGAAGTACCTTTCTAATCTTTTTGAGAAACAGGTTTAGAATAGAGGTATTGGTTATTTCCTCATTCTCTCGCGGCCCAAGTATACGCAAGAAACCTTCGTCAAGAATCCGCTCGACCCAGTATTCTCCGGTTTGTCTGTCCGATACCAAATCGTACTTGCCTTGGAAGAGGTGCGCGATCCTTAAAGTACCGTTTGAGGCAGTATCTAAAAAGAGAAGAACTTTTTGCCCGATCCTATAAGTCGGGGTACCGAAAATGGTACTCGACATACCGTCTATAGTCCCGCCCAGTTGCTTGAATACAATAGAGTCTCCCCGAACTGACCCTTTGATTACCCTAGAAATCTGGATTTTTACATATGTATATATGGTTGGGTAATTGGGGTCCCAATTTGTCTGAAGTGATTGAACCTCACCGATGAGAATAAGGCGTGAGTTAATAACGAGGTCTTCATCTGTGAGCATAATAGCTGTGGTTGCCTTTGCTGATGCTATTGACAAGAAAAAAGCGAGTGCTGTGAGACTCATTTGGAGTGTGAGTTTAGAAATCAGTTTTTTCAAGTTCATGCTTCCTCGACAAGATTGTTTCGCTCAAGCGAAAAAACATTCAGTAAACAGGTTGAGTAATTATCACTAAAGCATTGGTGTGGTCAAGTCATTATCTGTCAGGGCTCACGACATCGCAGGCAAAAAAAGCTCACGACATCGTGGGCGCGCTAATTGAAAAAAGGCTCACGACATCGTGGGCATAAGTTGATTCCATACTGCTTCAAAGGAGGCAGTATGGAACAGAAAGATCAAGAACTTAAATGGCGTCGCAAAGCAATACGCCTGATCCTCAAAGGGCTTCGACCCTGTGAGATTCTTAAACAAATTCCTCACCGTCGCGAGTGGTTGCGAAAATGGCGGCATCGGTTTGAAGAACTTGGATGGCAGGGACTCAACAATCAATCGCGCACTCCCAAGCATTCGCCTGATGCTTATAACAAGCAAGCTCGCGCCGTAGCGATGCGTGTGCGGCGTGCATTGGAGCGCCGTCAAGTTGGTCTGATAGGAGCGAAGGCCGTGCGTCAGGAAATCATTGAGCAACATCTGCTGGCTGAAGTACCATCGCTTGCCACCATCAAGCGATGGTTGTACGCTTCTGGATTGACGCACTCTGATCCTCCTGTTGCTATTAACGCCTTCTATCCTCAACCTGATTGGTTGGCTGGAATCGTCCTCCAGGCTTGTCATTGGATTGCGCGCTATCTGGAAGGGGGAGAAAAAGTTTTCGTCTTTCATACTATCGATGTAGGCACACGTGCTTTGGCGCAAACCATCTCTACAAATAAAACGACTGACACTGTCCGTATCCACCTGCTCGAAACGTGGCAAACACTGGGGCTTCCACACAACTTGCAACTCGATAAGGATGCTGCCTTTAGCGGCGGCGAGCGGACTCCGCGCCGGTTTGGAGCCATCGTGCGGTTGTGTTTGTATATGTGGATCGAAATTATTTTTGTACCCCCTGGCGAACCCAAACGCAATGCTATGGTCGAAAGGGTCAATGGGTTGTGGGCCAGACAGTTTTGGGATCGCAATCATTTTAGATCGCTGGCAGAGGTCTTGCGCAAACAAGCAGTCTTCACTCACTGGTATGCACATCAGTATTACCCGCCAACTCTCAACGGGCTGACGCCTGCACAAATGCAGCGGAGAGTGGCGAAACTGAAGTTGAGTCGTCAGCAAATGCGTACTTTGCCTGACCGGTTGCCGATCACTACAGGCCGGATTCACTTCGTGCGGCGTGTAGATGGTGATGGCACGATCAGCTTTCTGGGTGAAAGCTGGAAAGTTGGCAAGAATCTGGCTTACCGATATGTTTGGGCGACAGTGATTACGCATTGTCGGCGACTCGAAATTTATCATCAGCGTTCGGAGCGTGCCGCTTGGCGGCTCATCAAGACGATTGACTACGAGATAGAAGAAACTGTTTATCGCTTGCGCCCGGAGTACAAGCGATAGGATTCACCAAGTCAGGCCCACGATGTCGTGAGCCTCGATTCAATTAGAAAACTGCCCACGATGTCGTGAGCCCTGACAATTATCACATTGATACGAAACCCTCACGCGCTGGATATGGGAGCGACTCGAAAATCGCCTGCCGGGACTCCATCGCGTCACCATCAGAGAGACCTGCGCCGCCCGATGCGACTACTATGGCGAGACTCATTAATGCGGAGTGCGGAATGCGGAATGAAGAAGAATCATCCTACTCCGCATTCCGCATTCGCAATTCCGCATTCCTTGAGGTTGCAGATTCCCCGCTGGTTGCCGATAATCTCAACCCTAAGCCCCGCAAATCCCGAATAGAGGAAAAACTGTGGCTGCTAAATCCGAAGCCGAGTCTCATCGCGATTTCGTGGAACTGAGCGAAGATGTGTCCGGCTCGCCGCTGTGGAACCGCGACCTTGCGCCGACTACGATCAAAGAGCGGACGTGGACGACATATAATATCGCCGCGCTCTGGATAGGGATGTCGGTCGTCATCACCACCTACACGCTTGCGGGCGGATTCATCGAGCAGGGCATGAACTGGTGGCAGGCTATGCTCACCATCCTGCTCGGCAACACCATAGTTTTAATTCCGATGATGCTCAATGCGCACGCAGGCACGAAGTACGGCATATCGTTTCCCGTTTTATGCCGCGCCAGCTTCGGCACTCGCGGGGCGAACATAGCCGCCCTTGCCCGCGCGCTTGTGGCCTGCGGATGGTTCGGCATTCAGACCTGGATAGGCGGCAAGGCGCTCGACGGCCTTGTGAAAACGATGTGGAGCGAATGGGCTGATGTCGCGGGACACGATTTTCTTATGTTCGGCCTGTTCTGGCTCATTCAGGTCGCGGTCATAGTTCGCGGCATCGAAGGCATCAAGCATCTTGAAAGCTGGTCGGCTCCGCTGCTGCTCGTGGGCGGCGCGATCCTTTTGTGGTGGGCCGCTTCTGAAGCAGGGGGATTGGGCCGCGTGTTGAGTTCGGACAGCATCGCGGAGATGAGAAGGTTGATAATAGAATCCGATCCGACGAAAACGATGAAGCCGCCTGCACCCTTCTGGCAACTCTTCCCGCCGGCGCTTACCGCAAGCGTCGGATACTGGGCCACGCTGAGTTTGAACATACCCGACTTCACACGCTATGCCCGCAGCCAGCGTTCACAGGCATTGGGTCAGGCGCTCGGTCTGCCTCTGACGATGACCGCGTTCGCGTTCATCGGAGTCGCTACAACTTCGGCCACTGTGCTTATCTACGGAGAAGCGATTCCCGATCCCGTGAATCTGGTCGGCAAATTCAACAGCGTGGTGATCGCGCTCTTCGCTACGATTGTAATTTTTGCCGCGCAGATCACGACCAACATGGCCGCAAACGTCGTTTCGCCCTCGAATGATTTTTCCAATCTCAACCCCAAACGGATTTCTTATGTGACAGGCGGATTGATAACAGCGGCCATAGGGGTGCTGATGATGCCGTGGTATCTTTACGAAAACGCGGCGGCGTACATCTTCACCTGGTTGCTCGGTTATTCGGCGCTGATGGGCGCGATAGGCGGCATTCTGATCTGCGATTACTGGGTGATAAGAAGGCAGAAGCTTTCGCTCAGGGATTTGTTTATGGAAGACGGCATCTACAGCTATTCGAATGGAATCAACTGGCGAGCGGTCGCGGCATTCTTCATAGCCGTAGCGCCGGTCGTACCGGGTTTCATTCGCGCGGCGACGACTCCGGGCGGAGCCGTATCAAGTCCGAGCTTCCTCGACAATCTCTACACCTACGCATGGTTCGTCACCTTCGCGTTGAGCTTTGCGATTTATTTCGCGCTGATGCGCTCACCCGAACAGACAACTGAATGATCGACGGGAGAGATGTTTTTTTGCATAATCACGCTATGAAGAAAGGCGCACGAATAATTCTGCTTGTCACGCTGGCTGCTGCGGCAACAGGCCCAACAGGGCAGGCGCAGATTCAGATCAAGCCCATGTCGGCTCCGGCCCGCCTGATCATAGACCTCAAAAGCAAAGACCATTCTGTAAGGCGGGCAGCGGCCAACGCCTTGGGAAGTATGCGCGCCCGCGACTCAGTGCGCCCGCTCATTCAACTCCTGTTAGACAAAAACGCTGAGGTGCGAGAGGCTGCGGCTTTCGCTCTTGGGATGATGACTGACCCGCGGGCAGTCGAGCCTCTGCTCACTGCGATGGCGGATAAAGATGATGAAGTGCGATCTTCCGCCGCGTTCGCATTGGGAATGATAGGCGAGCGACGAGCCATTCGCGCTCTCTCGAACGCGCTCGATGACTCATCCGTCGCCGTGCGATCTTCGGCGCTCGTCGGTCTCGGATTGATGCACGATATCGAAGGCATCGAAGAGTTCATCTCCATGCTCGATGATCCTTCAGTCGATGTGCGCTACGATGCTGTCTGGTCGATAGGACAGATCGATGATCCGGAGGCAATCGATCACCTCTACGCCGCGCTGGTCAATCTCGATCTCTCGCGCATTGATGACTCGCTGCTTGAAGCCTACAGCCAGACGGTGCAGAACTCGCTCGCGCGTCTCAAGGCGCGAAAAGAAATCATCACTCGCCGTCGACGCGCGACATCCTCGATTGCCCCGATAGATGTGGAGAACAAAATATCGCGCCCCGTGTCAATCGTTCAGTCGGTGCAGCCCGCGCCCACTGAGCGAGCCATTCGCGAAAAGGTGAAAGGCTCAGTCGGGCTGCGCGTGCTGGTCGGCGCTGAAGGCTACGCGGTGCGAGCTTATATCACCCGCAGGCTCGGATACGGACTCGATCAGCGCGCGATGGAAGCGGTGCTTCAATATCGCTTCGATCCGGAACTTCGCGACGGTCTCCCGCAGACGACGTGGATGAATCTGGAAGTGAAATTTTAATATTGTCATTTGTCCTTCGTCCCTTGTCCTTTGTTTTTTTCAAATGACAAATGACAAATGACAAATGACTAGGGAGCAAGTTATGGCAAGAACTGTCCGATGCGGTTTGATTCAGGCAACGAATGCCTGCTCGACCGAAGAGTCGATTGAAAAGATCAAGCAGGCCAATCTTGAAAAAAATCTGAAGTTCATCTCCCAAGCCGCCGCCGCTGGTGTGCAGATGATCTGTATGCAGGAGGTTTTTACCACCCCTTATTTCTGCGCAGAGCAGGAGACGCGCTGGTACGAGGCGGTCGAAAAAATCCCGGACGGGCCGACCGTAAAACTGATGCAGGAGACGGCGCGCAAGTTCGGCATGGTCATCATCGTGCCTATCTATGAAGAAGAAATCACCGGCATCTATTACAACACGGCTGCCGTCATCGATGCTGATGGCCGCTATCTCGGCAAGTACCGCAAGAATCACATTCCGCACGTCGCGCCGGGTTTCTGGGAGAAGTTTTATTTCCGTCCCGGCAATCTGGGCTACCCGACTTTCGAAACCGCGTTTGCCCGCATAGGCGTCTATATATGCTATGACCGCCACTTTCCCGAAGGCGCGCGCGCTTTGGGTCTCAACGGCGCGGAGATAGTTTTCAATCCATCGGCGACCGTCGCAGGACTGAGCGAATACCTCTGGGAGCTTGAGCAACCCGCGCACGCAGTCGCCAATGGTTATTTCATCGGCGCGATCAATCGCGTGGGTCACGAACAGCCGTGGGACATCGGCGAGTTTTACGGCAAGAGTTACTTCTGCAATCCGCGAGGCAAAATCATCGCTCAGGCATCGCGCGACAAAGATGAGCTAGTCGTCGCCGATCTTAATTTGGACGAGATTCGAGAGGTGAGAAACACCTGGCAATTCTTCCGCGACCGCAGGCCGGAGTCTTACAACGATTTGGTCAAAGAATGAAAGGGGAAAGGCAGATGCTAGATGTCAGATGTTAGATGTTAGTAGAGGCTTCGTTGCTTCTACTAACATCTGACACTCACTAACATCTGACATCTAACATCTGACATCTACTGAAATGGAATTCGCTATAACCTTCAAACCCGATATGTCCCATCAACGAATGATCGCGCTCACGCAGCAGGCCGAAGCGGCAGGCTTCGGTTACGGATGGATTTTCGATTCGCACGTTTTATGGCAGGAGCCTTATCCGCTGCTGACCTTGATGGCCGCAAACACCGAGCGCATGAGACTGGGAACCTGCGTGACCAATCCTGCTGTGCGTGATGCAACGGTGACGGCCAGTCTGCTTGCCACACTGAATCAGATATCGGGCGGGCGCATGGATTTAGGCATAGGCCGGGGCGACAGTTCGCGCCGCGTGATGGGCAAAAAGCCGACGACTCTCGCGCGCCTCGAAGAAACGGTTCAGACGGTGCGCGACCTGTGCGCGGGAAAAAAGATCACCTACGAAGAGAGAGAGATTCAGATGGCGTGGTCTGACGCCGTGCCGCCCGTATGGATAGCAGGCTACGGGCCTAAGGCTTTGAGGTGCGCGGGCCGAGTAGGCGACGGAGTGGTGCTGCAATTTGCCGATCCTCATTTGATCAAATGGTGTCTCGGCTTTGTGCGTGAAGGAGCGGAAGAAGCGGGGCGCGACTTTTCAAAAATTCGCGTGATGAGCGCGGCTCCGGTCTGGGTATCGGATGACTTGGAAAAAGCGCGCGACCGTGTTAGATGGTTTCCGGCTTTAGTGTCGAATCATGTCGTCGATCTGGTATCGCGCTACAAGGCGGAAGAGTTGCCCGAAGAACTGACGGCCTACGTCCGCGACCGCAAGGGCTACGATTATCTGCATCACGCGGAGGTAGGAAGCTCGAATGCCGAGTTCGTGACCGACGAGATAGTTGATCGCTTCGCCATAGTCGGCACGGCTGAAGAACACATCCGACGACTTCGCGAGCTTATGGCGGTCGGGGTTACTCAATTCAATATTTACCTGATGAGCGGCGACGAAGAAGATACGGTTGAAGCCTACGGGCGCGAAATCGTGCCTAAGTTTTGACGGGATCGACAGGATCGATAAAAAGTATCCTGTTAATCCTGCCTGTTGCTCTTCACTGCCGAGAAGCGGAGCCTGCGGTAATCTGCAAACCATGTGCCTTCTCGATAAAGCGTAGGTTTCAGTCGATCTTCGACTTCGAGGATGATTTCTTCGTGAAGCTCGCTTGGGGCGACACCAATGAATTTATCTCCGAACATCGCTATCCAATTTCGCAACCCCCGGTCGCCTTCATCGAGCGGAGTGGGGCGATCAAAGTGCATTGCATAAGTCACGCGAAAGCCCTGACGTTCGAGCAGAGTCGCGTACTCGCCTATCGAAGGAAAAAAAAGCAGCGAGGATTCTTCCAACGGCTCGATTCCGCGAGCGGCTACCGCGCTGTTGATAGCAGCGTGAACTGATTCGAGGTTTCCCTTCCCTCCCATCTCAGCGACGAACCTGCCGCCCGGTTTGAGCGCATCCCAAACCGAGCGAATGACCGACGCGGGTTTTCTCATCCAGTGAAGCGCGGCATTCGAGAACACCGCGTCGAAAGGTTCATCAAAATGAAAATCAGTTCCGTCCGCGATTTCGAATCGGATATCGGGATAAAGTTTTCGAGCTTCTTCGATCATCGCCCTTGAGTGGTCGAGACCCGTAACATCAGCGCCGACCGAAGCGATTTTTTTCGTCAGGTGTCCTGTCCCGCATCCCAGATCGAGTATGCGCTCGCCCGCCTCGGGCGCGAGGAGTTCTATCACCCCAGCGGCGTACTTCCAGACGAACGAATGCTTGCCATCGTAAAGCGAAGTGTCCCACTGCTTGTTTTCACCCGCCTGATCATCGGTTGATAAAGGGCGGCTCATCTTTCACAAACCTCCGGCGACTTCCAGTACCTGACCTGAGACGTAATTCGATAAGGGCGAGGCGAAAAACAGTATCGCGCCTGCGGCTTCTTCCGGTGTGCCTCCGCGGCCCATGGGGATGAGAGGCGTCGTGCGCTCAAGCCTTTCAGTCGGGATGCCGACGGCTATCTCAGCCGCTCCGCGACGGATGGTTTCGCCTTTCTCTTTAGCCTGAGTCAAACGGGTATCGATACGACCGAAGGCGACGCAGTTGACCTGAATATTAAACCGGCCCCACTCTCTGGCCATAGTTCGGGTCAATCCGATCACGCCCGCTTTGCCCGCCGAATAATTCGCCTGGCCGGCGTTTCCGCGCGTGCCTGAAGTCGAACTGATGTTGACCACTTTGCGAGCGCGGGCCTCGCCGTAGGCGGCTTTCTCCTGCTTGGCACGGTCGCGCAGAAAACCGGATGCCGCGCGAATCATCCTAAAGGGGGCGGTCAGATGCACGGCCAGTATGGCTTCCCATTGCTCATCGGTCATCTTGTGAATCACCGCGTCCCAGGTGTAGCCCGCGTTGTTTACTATGATATCCAATCCGCCGAATTTCTGAAGAGCGGCATCGACGAGAGTTTGCGGAAAATCAGGATTAGTCACGTCGCCCACGATGCTCACTGAATGGCCTCCCACCCTGTGAATGGCTTCCACAGCCTCACTGGCAGGTTCCGCATCAATGTCGCTTATGACGACTCGCGCGCCGTGAAGCGCGAATAGCTCCGCCGTTGCGCGCCCGATCCCGCGACCGGCTCCTGTGATTATCGCGGTCTTTCCTTCGAGAAGTCCGTTCATTGCCTGGCTCCTGCTTCGATTTTTTTGCGCCGCCGAGTGTATCACAAATCATCCCTCTTGCGCATTGCCGCCTCCGGCATATAACCTGTCATCTCATCATTGAAAAGAGGTCATGACATGAAGGGAATCGTTCTTGCCGGAGGCTTAGGCACAAGGCTCGGCCATCTCACCCGCATACATAACAAACATCTGCTCCCCGTTTACGACGAGCCGATGATCTACTACCCCATTCGCACTCTGGTCGAAGCAGGCATCAACGATATCATGATCGTCACGGGCGGCAACAGCGCGGGCGATTTTTTGAAGCTCCTGCGCAACGGCACTGAGTTCGGACTCCGTCATCTCAACTATGCCTATCAGGAAGGCGAGGGGGGAATCGCGGCGGCCTTGTCTCTCGCGGAAGAATTCGCCGACACAGGCCCTGTATGCGTGGTGCTGGGCGATAACATTCTGGAGAAGAGCATCTCAACTTACGTGAGAAAGTTTCGACACCAGGGCGCGGGCGCGAAGATTCTGTTGAGCGAAGTGCCAGACCCGCAGCGGTTCGGCGTGCCACTGTTTGAGGGTGATCGCATAACTAGAATCGAAGAAAAACCCGCCCAGCCGAAATCGCCCTTTGCGGTCATCGGAGTTTATATGTACGACTCGCGCGTGTTCGAGATAATAAAGACGCTCAGGCCCAGCGGTCGCGGCGAGCTTGAAATCACCGATGTCAATAATGCTTACATCGAAACAGGCGAGATGAGTTGGGACGTAATCGAGGGGTGGTGGACGGATGCAGGAACATTCGAAAGTCTGTTGCGAGCTTCGAAGCTCATAGCCCGACTGCGCGCGGCGGACGCAAAGCGCGCGGCGAAGGCTGTCGATTGATTTGCGAACTTCAGACTCTGCTCAACCAGAAGTCAAACACGCAGGCCGATGGCTTGCTTCAAAAGGACTCATAATGAAACTTAAAGGAAAAGTCGCAGTGATAACCGGCGCGGGATCAGGTATAGGTCGGGCCACCGCCGCACTCTTCGCGCGCGAAGGCGCGCGAGTAGTCATTGCAGAGATCAATGAAACGAGCGGCGCTGAAACTGCGCGTCGGATTCAGGCGGAAGGCGGCGAGGCTTTCTCTGTCACGACCGATGTGAGCAGTTCGGAGAGCGTGGCCGCTCTTTTTCAAGCCATAGATGATCGCGGCTGGACGGTGGATATTCTGGTCAACAATGCAGGGAACACTGAGGGGGGACTTACGCCCGCGGCAGAGATGACCGACCGGCAATGGGATGTGATAATCGCCGTTCACCTGAGCGGAACTTTTTATTGCACGCGCGAAGCGATCAAACGAATGAAAACTCGAAAACAGGGCGCGATCATCAATCTGGGGTCGGCGGCGGGGCTGGGCGGGCTTCCCGGCGCGGCGTCTTACACGGCGGCGAAAGGCGGAGTCATAGCTTTGACCAAAGGAGTGTCGAAAGAAGTCGCGCCTTTAGGCATAAGGGTCAACTGCATCGCGCCGGGCTGGATTGAAACGCCCATTCTCGATTCGCTCCCTGCCGCGATGCGACCTGCGATGCCACAGATGGCCCCTCTCGGGCGCATAGGCCAGCCTGAAGAGATTGCGGCAGTCGCTCTGTTTCTGGCGAGCGACGATTCAAGTTTCATAGTCGGCCAGACCATAAGCCCCAACGGCGGTATGTACACATGACCCGAATGGGGAGGGTACACTCTTGGCGATTTTGGGGGTATACTGAGCAGGCAATAAACAACATCCGACCAGTGGAGGTGCCTATGTCCAGAAAAGTTCAGGACGTCATCGCCAAGAGAAAAGAGATTTACTCCATCTCGAATCAGATCAGTGTTGCCGAGGCTGCGCGCTATCTCAAGGATCGAGCCATAAGAGCGACGGGAGTGAGCAATCTGTCGGGCAAGATCATAGGGGTCGTTTCTCAGAGCGATATTTCCGACAAAGTCGTTGCTGAGAATTATCGCCCGTCGGAAGTTAAGGTTCAGGATATCGCCAGCACTAACCTGATAAAGATCGCGCCCGAAGTCGATGTTGAAGCGGCTATGCAGGTTATGAGCGACAACGGCGTGTATCATCTGGTGGTCGAAGACGCGGAGGGCAATTATCGGGGATTGATCTCGATCCG
>DLHY01000036.1:0-60626 GCA_002483445.1 Blastocatellia bacterium UBA7656 | reverse complement strand
TACGCTTTCCCAAGCTACTGAGCAGATGTTAGATAAGCAGTCCCTTACTATCATCTAACATCTGGTCTCTAACATCTATTCATGCCTGAGCGCGGCTATCGGGTCGAGCCGCGCGGCTTTGATCGCGGGCCACAGGCCGAAGACCATCCCTACTGTCACCGAGCCGAAGAATCCGAATGCCGCCGCCCAAAACGGTATCTTCATCGATAGCGCAGGCACAAGGCTTGTCACCGCCCACGACATAAACCAGCCGAACAGCAAACCTGCTATGCCGCCCGCGCCCGTCAGCGCCATCGCTTCCGTGAGAAACTGCCAGATGATGTCGCTGCGCTTTGCGCCGACCGCTTTGCGTATGCCTATCTCTTTAGTCCGCTCAGTCACGGCTACCAGCATTATATTCATCACGCCCACGCCGCCCACCATGAACGCTATAGAGGAAATTATCATCATCACGCCAAACACCGCGCTCACGATGTCGTCAAACGTGCTGATAAAACTTTCGGGCGTGCCGATCTCGAAGTCGTTGTCCTTGTCCAGAGGAACGTTGCGGCGCTGACGCAGTATCTGTTCCAGTTGAGCGATCCCTTCCTTCATCTGCCCTTCGTGGGTTCGCATGATGATGAAGTGATCCTTGATGTTCGGGTACATCTTTCGAAAAGTCCAGTAAGGGATATATACGTTATTGTCATCCTGATTTTCGGACCCGAAGGGGCCTGCTTTCAATTTTGAAACAGCGCCGACGACGGTGAATTCCTGCCCGCCTACGTTTATCACTTTTCCTACAGGGTCTTCAGCCGGGAAGAGAGCTTCGGCGACATTGAATCCGAGAGCGCACGCGTAGGCGCGATGCCGGGTCTCGATCTCGTTGATGAATCGGCCCGCGTCGAGTTTCAGATTCATCACAAGCTCGCCAACCGGGAACGTCCCTATCACCTGCGAGCGCGACATCACCCGGTCGCGATACTTCACTTCAGGAGGAATCGGCGGCATCCCTCCCATATCTTCGGGAATGCTCGAGGCCAGTCCCGGATAAACATACTCGACTGCGGGCGCTCCTTCCTCAACCGCTATGGCGTCTTCATAAGTAAGCGGCTTGCGATTGAGCACTTCAGGCGAGAGCTTGCCCGTAGGAATGAACGGCCAGCGCCAGACATAGACATTGCGCGTGCCGAAGCTTTCGGCGTTATCGAGCACCGTCTGGCGAAACCCGTTCAAAACGGCGGCCATCGCCACGATGACTAAAACGCCTATGAAGACGCCAAGTATGGTGAGAGAGGCGCGAAACTTGTGCGCGACGAGCGTCTCCATAGCGAGAGTAGAGTTCTCTTTTATGCTTGACCAGTTCATGTTCAGATGTTCGATGTCAGATGTTAGAGGTTGGCGGATACGAAGCGTGACAGTCCAACGGGTTTTCAGCGTCCACTAACATCTAACATCTATCCTCTGACATCTACTCGGCGCGAAGCGCTTCAATCGGATCCAATCTCCCTGCGCGACGCGCCGGATAGATGCCGAAAAAAACTCCGATGATCGTCGATAGCACGAATGCAAGTATCGGCGCGTAGAGCGGAAACGAAGACGGCAGCGGCGTGAAGCTTGCGATGAGCCACGAGATTCCATAAGCCATCACCACGCCGCCAACTCCGCCCGCGCAGCACAACACTATGGATTCGACCATGAATTGATTGATCACATCCTGTTGGCGCGCGCCTACTGCCTTGCGTATGCCTATCTCTTTCGTGCGCTCGACGACCGACACCAGCATGATGTTCATTATCACTATGCCGCCGACGACCAACGATATGCCTACGACGAATAGAGAGACGGAAAAAATTATTCGCGTCAGACTGTTGAATAATTCGTTCACGCCCTCCGAGGTGATCAATCCGAAATCGTCTTCGCCGTGGTAATCGATCTTATGGCGATTGCGCATCACCAGCCGAGCCTGATCTTCGGCTTGCTGCATCTCGCCCTGCCGCGCCTTGATCGAGATGTTGACAGTGCGGCGCGCGCCATAGATTTTCTGAAAAGTCGAAAGCGGCACCTTCACATAATTATCCTGCGAGAATCCGAAGACGGTTCCGCGCTTCTCTCCTACTCCCACGATGGTGAACCAGTGATCCCCGATCTGAAGGTCTTTGCCTATCGGGTCAGCGCCCGGAAAAAGCTTCTCGGCAACTTCGGATCCTATGACGGCGACGAATCGCGAATGATCTTCTTCCCAATCAGTGAGGCTGCGTCCGTATTCGACGTGTTTGCCTTCGATCTCCATTATGTTGGGCGTCATCCCACCCATATCGATCTGTTCGAGCGATCTGTTCTGGTAGCGCACGCGGACTTCTTTGTGAGTCTCGACTCCGACCTGATCGCACGACGCACACTGGCGGCGAATCGCTTCGGCGTCCTCGCTGCGAATTTCAGGGTTGCGTTTGAGCATCTCGATGAACTTGTCGAAGTCCGTCGTGATGGGAAACTGAGTGATGACGAAAGTGTTGGGGCCGAAGTTCGATACCTTCTGTTTCCAGTAGATGTCCAGTCCGTTGATGATCGAGATGACCGAGATGATCGAAGTGATGCCGATGATGATGCCGAGCAGGGTGAGAAAGGAGCGCAGTTTATTTGCGCGCAGAGAATCCATCGCCACGCTGACGTATTCGAAAAATCCGGCTGTCCCATGATACTTTTCGTCCGTCGCATCGACGGCCAGATTATTCAAGGGTGTTGTGGAAGCGGCCATCTCTTTTGTTATAACTGCTAGAAGAGAGCCGGTCAAACCTATCGTTTCCTGTTTTCGCCTGCGCGACGAGGCTTTACAATCCCGGCCCTTTTTCTTTATCCTGCGAACGCTCAAACAAAATAGATGTTAGATGTCAGAGGCTGGATGTCAGTAGAGGTCGCTCCGACTAACATCTAACATCCAATATCTGACATCTTCTCCGCAGGAGAACCTATGAATATAGTCACCGGACTCAAAGAAGCCGTCGCATCGAACCCTGCGAAGACGGCGATCATCTGCGGCAACGTGCGTTTGTCTTTCACTGAACTTGATGAAAGAGTGAATAGGCTTTCAAGCGCGCTGGCCGCTCTTGGGATGAAACGCGGCGACCGCGCGGCGATACTCGCTTTCAACTGCCATCGCTTTCTGGAATATTATTTCGGCGTTCCGCAATTAGGCGCAGCCGTCGTGCCGATAAATTTCCGCATCCCCCCTTCGGAGGTCAAATACATTCTCGATCATTCGGAATCGCGCGCCCTGTTCGTCGACCGCGCGCTCCTTCCGTTGATCGAATCCGTCAGAGGGCAACTCTCGACGGTCGAGCATTTCGTCTTTCTCGACGATGACGCGCCCGAAGGATTTATCGCTTATGAAGAACTGCTTACTGGCGCATCGCCTGCCTTCGACGCGCCTGAAGTGAAAGAAGACGATTTGCTTGGACTCTTCTACACTTCCGGCACGACGGGCGAACCCAAAGGCGTTATGCTCACACACCGGAACATGCTGGCCAACATACGGCATTCCGAACCATATCGCCGCCACGAACCTGACGACATTTTTCTTCACGCCGCGCCGATGTTTCATCTCGCTGACGGCGCGGCAGTTTTTTCAAGCACTGTTCATGCGGTCACACAGGCTTTCGTTCCGCGATTCGATCCGCAGTCGGTGCTTGAGATCATCTCGCGCGAGCGCATCACGACGACCATACTCGTGCCGACGATGATCAATTTCATTCTTCAGCATCCCCATCTCGCGTCGTTTGATCTTTCGTCGCTGAGACTCATCACCTACGGCGCATCGCCCATCGCGCCTGAGATGCTGCGCCGCGCGATGGAAGCATTCGGTTGCGATTTCGGGCAAGGGTACGGGCTGACGGAAGCCTCGCCGCTGCTGACTGTGTTGATGCCGGAAGATCACATCATCACGGATGAAAAGAGTCTGCGAAGATTGTCATCGTGCGGAAAGCCCGTTGAAGGAGTCGAAGTGCGGGTGGTGACAGCGGACGGCGCGGATGCGCAACCGGGCGAAGTAGGCGAGATAGTGGCGCGCGGCCCTAACATCATGCTGGGCTATTGGAAGCGAGAGGAAGACACCGAGAACGCGCTCTATGATGGGTGGCTTCACACAGGCGACCTTGCGACTACGGATGAAGACGGATACATCTATCTGGTTGATCGCAAGAAGGACATGATAGTGACGGGCGGCGAAAATGTTTTTTCAACCGAAGTCGAAGCAGTGTTGTACGCGCATCCGGCGATCAAGGAAGCCGCAGTCATTCCTGTGCCTGACGCGGACTGGGGCGAAGCCGTTCATGCCTGTATAGTCCTGCGCAACGGAGAGCATGCAAGCGAAGAAGACGTGACAGATTTTTGCCGCGAGCGACTGGCCAATTACAAAGTGCCGCGCTCGATAGAATTCCTCGAAGGCGAGCTTCCGAAAGGCGGCACGGGAAAGATATTGAAGAAGCAATTGCGCGAGCGTCACTGGCAGGGCCGCGAGCGGAGGATAAGCTAGCAGAAAAACGCTTTGAAAAGGAATCCTTACTATGACTAAAACGCAGCAAAACGACCTATACGACTTTATGCGAGAGGTCAGCGAGAACATTGCATCGGAATATGAACGAATACGGAAGCGGTCAAACGAAGATGCAAGCATTGCAGGGGCTGAAGGCGAAAACACTTGGGCTGAAATATTCGAACACTGGTTACCACCAACCTACCACATCGAAACCAAAGGAAAAATCATGGCTGCTGACGGGACTTCCGGCCCAGAGTTTGATGTCATCGTACTATCGCCGACATATCCCCAAAAGCTTCGGAAGAAAAAGCAGTATCTTGCTGGAGGAGTTGTAGCAGCCTTCGAGTGTAAGCTTACGCTAAAAGGGGAAGATATTCGCGCAACGATCGAGCGGGCATCAATGGTAAGGAGGTCAATCCCAAGGCGATTTGGTACTCCCTACAAAGAGCTACATAGTCCAATAATCATGGGCCTCTTAGCGCATTCTCACGTATGGAAATCACCAGAGTCGAAACCAATCGACAATATAGAAAACTGGCTGTATAAAGCCAATCAGGACTTTATCAAGCACCCGCGCGAAATGCTCGACTTTATTTGTGTGTCCGACTTAGCAACATGGTCATCCGCTCGAAGTGCAAATCTGGATGCACAGGATATCAGGGACACAACTCACCCTTCTATAGCCCAGAGTATGCCAGAGCAATTAATTATCACAGGCTACATTAGACGAAGCCCTGAACAAGAAAACCAAGTTTCCGGCTTTACCCCTGTAGGAGCACTTATATGCAAGCTGCTCGTAAAGCTGGCATGGGAAGATCCGAGTATCCAGCGGCTAGCAGATTACTTTCTTGGAACCCTGATCAGTGGAAGCGGGATGGGTAGAATAGCTCTGTGGCAACCAGAGGGTGTATTCTCAGAGTCGGTTAGAAATTCCCAAATCAGTTCGAAACCAGTTTACGAAAACTGGAGTGAATGGAACAAGGACTTTTCTTAGAGCGCGATTAGAAATTGTCTTTTGCCGCGAAGCGGCGTGAAGAAGGTAGCCAGAGGTGAAACCTCTGGAACAGATGAGAGGCCCCTTTCCGCGTTGGAGACGCGGGAGAATATTCTTGCGCTCTTTCAGAGCGCGAAATCTGAATGCTTCGTACCAGACGTTGCACGTCTGGCTACCTTCTCGCTGCGCCTTCGGCGCGAGGTTTCAATTTCTCAACACGCTTTTAGACAGTCGTCTTCGGACAAGAGCATTTCTTCTGTTCATCGTTTTCCTCGACCTGTTTGGGCTAGGCACCCATAAGACCTCTCCGCACACGCCACCCAGCCGAAGAAAACAAGAAAGGCTCAAAGCTGCCGCTTGCAACACCTCACGGTGACAGGCTACTCTTTTCGCTCCATCCATAACATATTTTGCGGGGAAACGAATGAACCTTACGCTTACGCCAATCAGATTCAAAGATCGTGCCGTGCAGGAATTCGGAAACAAAATCGGCATCATCGATGGAGATGTGCGCCTTACTTACCGCGAGTTCGGCCAGCGCGCTGATCGTTTATCTAACGCCCTCGTCGATCTCGGTATCAATCGAGGCGAGAGAGTCGCCTGGCTCGGTTATAACAGCCATCAATTACTCGAAGCTTACTACGGAGTGGTTCAGATGGGAGCCGTGCTGCTCCCTTTGAACATTCGACTGACGCCCGAAGAGATCGCTTTCATACTAAACGACTCCGAAACAGTCGCGCTCTTTTACAATCAGGATTTCGCCCCGCTCGTCGCGGCTTTGAGATCGCAGGCTCCGACCATAAAACATTTCATCTCGCTCGAAGAAGCAGACGGCCTGCACTATGAATCCCTGATTTCGGCTGCCAGAGCCGATTTCAAGCCGCCCCCGGATATCCAAGACGATGACCTGGCCGAGTTGTTTTACACATCAGGCACGACGGCAAACCCCAAAGGCGTGATGATGACTCATCGCAATCTTTATCTTCATGCTCTTCAGGCCATCGCTGGTCACAAACCGGATGACAAAGTGGTTCAGCTTCACACCATCCCGCTTTTTCACGTCAACGGCTGGGGTACGCCGCACACTATCACCTGTGTCGGAGCGCGCCACGTTATGATCAAAAAATTCGATCCCGGCGAGGTGCTGCAACTCATACACACGGAGAGAGTCACGCACTTTTCGATGGTGCCGACTATGGCCGTCGCGCTCATTCATCACCCCGATCTTGAAAAGTATGAGCTGTCGAGTCTCGAATACGTCGGACTCGGAGGCGCGGCTTCTCCGCCCGATCTCATCCGCGAGATCGAGCAGAAAATCGGATGCCGAGCCTACGGCGGCTACGGATTGACGGAGACAATTCCACAACTGACATTCTCGTTCATCAAAGATCATCTCAAGGATTTGCCTGACGAGGAGCGATGGCGAAGGCAAGCGATGACCGGCTACCCGCTCCCCGGAGTGGAGATGAGCATAATGGACGCCGACGATAATCACCTGCCTCACGATGGAGTGAGCGTCGGCGAGATAGTCGTGCGAGCCGACAATGTGATGGCCGGATACTGGAAGCTCGAAGAAGAAACCGCGCGCCTCATCCGCGACGGATGGTTTCACACTGGCGATATGGCCGTAGTCGACAAGGAGGGCTATTACCTCATAGTTGATCGCAAAAAGGACATCATCATATCGGGCGGCGAGAACATCTCTTCGATAGAGGTCGAAAAAGCGATCTATTCTCATCCGTCCGTGCTTGAGTGCGCGGTGATTGCTGTGCCTGATGATAAGTGGGGCGAGGTTCCCAAAGCCCTCGTCGTACTCAAACCCGGCGAGGCGATAACTGACAAAGACCTGATCGATTATTGCCGGACGAAGTTGCCCGGTTTCAAGATTCCCAAGTCGATTGAGTTTGTCGACTCACTGCCCAAAGGCGGCACGGGAAAAATTCTGAAGAAGGAACTGCGCGAAAAGTACTGGAGCGGGTACGAAAAGCGCGTGCATTAATTGAGTCCAGAGAGTCTATAGAGTCCAGAGAGTCTTGAGAGTCCGAAGGCTTATAGCGGTTCTCAGTTGGGTGCGACCAGTATCGATAAAAAAGCCTCATAATTACAGGCTAAAAGGCATCTATCGAGTCGTACGCAATCTCAAACCGCTATAACTCGTTTTCCTGATGCCAGACTCTCAAGACTCTCAAGACTCTCAAGACTCTCAAGACTCTCAAGACTCTCAAGACTCTTAGAGGTGAAAATCCTATGCGGCTACGATTACTGATTGCGATCCTGACTCTCTCACTCATCACGTCCCTGTCCTTTGCGCAAACTCGACAGAAGATCGAGAGCGGCAAGCGGTATCCGCGCCTCGTCATTCGCGGCGCGATGGTTGTCGATGGAAATGGCACGCCCGCTTCCGGGCCTAAAGACATAGTGATCGAAGGCAATCGAATCGCTGAAGTCGTGCCGCTCGACCCGGTGGCTCTCAAGGAAGGCCGCGCACGAAGACCCGAAGGCGACGCGGAAATCGATGCTGCGGGCAAGTACGTTCTGCCGGGACTCATCAACGCTCACGGCCATGTTCAGGACGAGCGCGGAGGCGTAGCGATGCCTGTAGATTATTGTTTGAAGCTATGGCTTGCGTGCGGCATCACGACGGTTCGCGATGTGGGAAGCGATATGAAAAAGACGCTCGCGCTCAGGGAGAAAAGCGCGCGTGGAGAAGTCGCCGCGCCGCGCCTGTTCGTCTACGCGCTGTTCGCTCAACGCCCCACGCCGCGCAATGCGGAAGCGGCCCGCGCTCGCGTGCGCGAGTTGAAAGAGGCGGGCGCTGACGGGATTAAAATTTTGGGAACGGATCGCGACATACTCTCAGCCATGCTCGATGAAGCTCACAAGGTCGGCCTTCGCGTGGCCCATCACGTCGGCGTCGAAGAGACCAACGCATGGGATGACATAAAATTCGGAACGACGACGATAGAGCATTGGTACGGCATACCGGACGCGGCCATTCCGAGCGGCAGGCAGAATTTTCCTTCCACGTATAATTACAACAACGAGGTTGATCGTTTTCGTTATGCCGGTCGATTGTGGCGCGAGGCGGACTGGGACAAATTGATGGAGGTGCTTGATGGAATGGTCGAGTCGGGAGTGGCGTGGGATCCGACGATGGTGATTTACGAAGCGAGCCGCGATCTTCAACGCGCGCAGTCGCAGCCATGGTTTGCCGATCTGTTGCATCCGACGCTTGAAGATTATTTCCGTCCCGACCCCGCGCATCACGGATCGTACTTCATCGGATGGAGTTCTACGGATGAAGTTTTCTGGAAAGAAAACTATCGGATATGGATGCGTGCGTTGAGAGAGTTCGAGCAGCGCGGCGGCCTGATAGGCGCGGGCGAAGACGCGGGTTTTATATATCAGATGTACGGCTTCGGTTTGATACGCGAGCTTGAGCTTCATCAGGAAGCGGGATTTCATCCGCTCAAGGTGATTCAGCACGCGACGGGCAACAACGCGCGCATACTTGGCCAGCAGGAAAACCTCGGTCGCGTGCGAGCAGGATTTGCGGCTGATCTGATCGTCGTCAACGGCAATCCACTCGAAAATTTCAAAGTGCTTTACCCGACAGGCATTGAAGAGATGCGCGATGGCAAAGCGGTAAAAACAGGCGGCGTGGAATGGACGATCAAGGATGGAATTCCTTATCACGGCCCGACACTGCTGGCTGAAGTGAAACAGATGGTGACAAAAGCGAGGGCTGAAAGAAAAGCGAAAGCGGCGCAGCGATGAGCATAAAAGTTTTGACAGGAGTTGTTTTGTTGACGATCAATCAGGCAGAGGGCCAGAATAAAAATCGTGGAGCTTACAACGATGCGCCTCTGAGGAGGTGAAGCTATGAACGAAGTGCTGACACTTGCAGAGATCGAGTCGCAATTCCCGTCCGAATGGATTCTGGTCGAAGACCCGCAGACGAACGAAGCCCTCGAAGTGCAAAGCGGCAGAGTGCTGTGTCACAGCAAAGATCGAGATGAAGTGTATCGAAAGGCTGTGGAGTTGCGCCCTAAAAAATTTGCCATGCTTTACACAGGGACGATTCCAGAAGGCACAGCCGTTGTGTTATGAGTTTTTCTTTCAATGAAAGGAGCATTAATTAAGATGGCAAAGCCTAGGCTCACTGTTTATCTCGATCATCTCATCAGCCGTGACAACTTATTTTATAAGCGACCAACAACAGCAGGGATAGAACATCCACGACGCGATGACTTCCTCAATATCAAGCAATTATACGGAGAGGATTCTGAAGCATATCTTTTGAAGAAGCCAGACTTTCAACGTGCTACTTGGTCGTGGACTCCGGAAGACTGCGTTGATCTACTGTACGCTGTCCTGAACGAACAAGTAGTTCCAAGCGTCATTATGTGGTTGAGCGAAGATGGGACAAAGTTTATTTTGGATGGAGGACACCGCATTTCGGTTCTTCTTGCTTGGATCAAAGATGATTGGGGGGATCGCCTGCCTGCCGGTTCTTTTAAGGATGACTCGCTTGAACGAGCCAGCAAAGAGGCTGCCTTAAAAGTGCGTGATGCTCTAAAAGATATTGGAACCTTTGACGAGTATATTCGGGCTGAGAAGCGATACAGAGAGTTAGATGAGCAAGGAAAGAAGTCAAGCGCAGAAATAATCGCAGCAATGGACTCAGTATCCTATGACTATGCTATGAAAGCTCGTCGATGGAAATCAGTAGCTGTAGGGTTTCCAGTTCTTTGGGTCAAAGGAGATTATAAAACGGCAGAACAATCCTTTCTCAAAATCAACAAAACGGGAAGGCAATTATCAAAGTGGGAAACAAAGTTGGTGGAAAACCGCACATCAAGTATGGCTAGAGCAGTCATGTCCATCGCTGAATTCCAACAAGCCAGTCGCTTTTGGCCATTAAACGACGAAGAGGTTCGAGGTAGCAAAAACCTTTCAGAAAAAGCTGAGACCATTATACAAATCGTTAATGAACTTCATGAATTGCTGTTCTTACCTATTTATGAGACACCGATCAAGCAGCCTGTCCAGCCTCTTGTTGCAACGCCTTTCACCAAACCAGAAACCAAACCAGCTATTGTTGCCGAAATCCTGACAATTACAGAAGGGTTGAAAGGTCGCCTAACAGAAACCGAACGACTAATCCAGAAAGACAATGGTGCGCCTCCCTACGTGTTAATCCCCAATGGGCTGAACTTGCTCAAACATGCTAAGGATGACGTCTTGAGTGTTTATGGTAATAACCCAAGGTCGTTGCTGCTGATGCCCCTCGTCTATTTCTACAGCGATCAGGGACGGTATGTAAGAAGCCTTCTGTATGGGATGTTGTATTGGATAAACTATGGCTCTCCAACCAAGGATGTTTTCAACCGCAAGATACTTTTTTCAGTTCATCGTCAGGCATTCGAGCAAATCCTCATTGAGCATAAGGAAGAAATCATCAGAAGGATAACACGAAGGATTGGTTCAGGATCTGAAGTGACGTATCAGACAGCAAGCTATTTTCATGGATTGCTCAAACTTTTCATTAAACATAATGACCAGATCGAATCTGACGAATTCAAATCAGACCACAAGGATTTGATAGAAAACCTGGGTAAGCCAAATGGCAAGGCTTTCCCGCAAAAGCAGGAAAGCGTCAGTCGAACCTTTACACAAACGCAGAAAACGACTGCTAATGTGAAGGACTTTCTGACCCTGTTCCCCAAATGCGAGATATGTGGAGGTCGCTATTATCCGGGTCTTTTTACACAGGCAGACCATATTGAGGAGCGTAGAAAGGGCGGAAAAACAACCGTACCTAATTTGCGCAACACCCATCCTTTTTGTAATAACAATCGTGCGAAAATTGAGGATGGTCTTAGCAGTAAACTGACGCTTGAGTTGCCTGCATTCAATGATTCGGAACAACCTGCTCAACAACTCGTTTTGAATTTCTTTGATGAGGTCGAAAAAATGACCGAAGACCCATCCATTTCATTAGATGAAGAGGATGAAGAAATCTCCGATAGTGATGAAGAAACTGACTGATTAGCTCTTCAAAGGCTTATTGTTTTCTATTGCCAGTGTAAGCAGTTTACGAGCTTCTTTCAGCGCAGATAAGCTGAGATCGATTCCTATTCCTTTGCTCCCTTTGACATGACTCATTGCATACTCAAGGGCTGTCCCGCTCCCGCAAAACGGATCAAGCAATGTTCCGTTTTGCGGAAGACTAGCTAAAACAGGAACGCGAATCAGTTCTTCCGGGAAGACGGCGACATGCTTTTTGAAGTTCGTTGCGGTTGGAATATGCCACACTGAAGGAGGAGCTTTTTTCATATTGCCGCCATTGGAAGGAACCGAAACAGCTTTGTAGTGATAGTGGTAACGACGTTGGAGGACAAAGTGAAAGACATATTCGTGGACAGATGCCGAACGATCTTCAACCGGGTCAGGTGTAGGGTTCACCTTGTACCATACATTATCGTTGCGCACAATCCACCCATCGTCCTGCATAGCGATTGCAAACCGATGAGGAATGAGGAGCAGTTGCTTTGGAGCGCACAAAGGGCGTGGGCCTGACTTGTCTTGCGGTCGTAAGAATCGTCGATTCTTTTGCTTTTTATCCTCTCCACCAGGTTTTCCTTTGCCACTCCAATAAGTGTCACCAAGATTGACCCATAAACTTCCCGATGGCTTCAGCACTCGCTTTGCTGCGTGGAATACCGCAACCAGCCGATCAATATATTCTTGAGGATGTACTTCGAGGCCAATCTGATCCTTTATTTTGTAGTCGCGTTGGCCATAGTAAGGTGGGGATGTAACGATACAGTCAACAGAAGCCTTCGGCAGGAGCTTGAGTACCTGAGCAGCATCGCCGCGATACAAAGCAATGTTTGAAGATCTGAAAAATAGAAATTCATCCTTCTTCATCGGGTTTTCGCTTTTGGTGATAATCTTCTGTGCCTTTTTGGTTTCGTAATTGCAGTCGGCGTTGCCTTCTTCACTTTGCTCTTGTTGCGCACCAGCAAATCTCCCGGCTCACAATTCAGTGCGTCGCAGAGCTTGTCGAGAGTCTCAAAAGTAATGCCTTTCGCCTTTCCATTTTTCAGCTTGCCAATCTGCGTTTCATGAATCTCAGTTAGCTGCGCCAGACGATAAGCTGTTACTCCAGCCTGTTCCATTTTCTCGGTTAGTTTAAGCTCGATCATAGAGAATCGCTATCCTAGCATAATTTTATAGTACCAGCAAATTTTCTTACTATTCTTTCTGACTAGCACTATATTATCGCGCTAGTATCCTCATGCTCGCGCCTGACAATTCAATCGCTGAGAAACAAACGATTCGAAACAGCATTCCGTCTTGCCTGCCCCTAGGACACCGCTCCACATTCCACGCCCTTGCGCAACCCGCGCGGCGAATTGTACCCTTACCAATCTTTAATCATTCTCGATAATCGGAGCCGTTTATGCGAACTCAGGAACATACGCTTGAGGAAATCCCGATTCAAGCCTCGTCACTCTGAATCAAGCAACACTTCCGGATGTTTTTCCGCTATGGCGAGCAGTTTCAGGGCTGCGTCAGACGGCGCACGGAGTCCCTGTTCCCAGGCCCGAACGGTCTCAGGGCTGACGTTGAGCGCACGGGCGAACATGCTCTGAGAATAGTTGAGTTGCCTGCGCAAAGCCATGATGCTCGACTTCGATCTCGGCTTAGGCTCTGGCGGCACGCGATGCGTCGTCGTGCGCAGTTCCATCTCGCCGCGAGCGTGCCTGAGAGCTTGACCCAGCGAATCCTCAAGCTCTTCGAAGGACTCTTTCCCCATTATCTCTTCCTTCCTGGGTCGTCGAGCAGATGGCTTACCGGTTGCCTTCTTCGACTTCACTGGCTTGATCGTTGTTTGCTTCATCGATAGCCCCTCTGATTTGCTGAACCAGTCCAGCAACGATTTTCTTTTGCTCAGCACTGAGATTGCCCTGCTTCTTTTTGGCGAAAAGATAGAGCAGGTAAATCCTTCCCCGATGCTCAAGGTAAAGGTAGAGATAGCGAAAGCTCCCGCTTTTGCCGCGACTGCTCTCAGGGTCGGCGATGCGACCCTTTCGCACACCGCCAGTCCCCTTTATCACGGGCCAGCGATCAGGCTTTTTGAGCAGGTCGTCCTGAATCGCTGTCAACAGGTCGAGGCGCTCATCGATTTGCCTCCTGAAAACTTCCGTTTCAATAAAGCTGTAAAGCTTCATTTCGATCTCGCCCACGTCACAGAATCCTACACTCTCGCACAGTAATCAAGCGCAACCGTAGCCCTTGCGCAACCCGCGCGGCGGATTGTACCCTTACCAATCTTTAATCATTCTCGAAAATCGGAGCCGTTTATGCGAACTCAGGAACAGACGCTTGAGGAAATCCTCAACCTTGCCTCTAATCACTTCAAAGTCTCACGAGAAGAAATTTCGCCCGATGACGACTTCTTCAAAAAACTCGGCATCAACAGCCTTCAAGCCCTTGAATTACTCACACGACTGGAAAATCATTTCAGCGTCGAATTGCCCGACTATGAAATTCAGGGCGTCACCGATTTCCGTACCCTTGCCGAAAGAATTCAATCGAGACTCTGATGCTTGATCTCCGCGATTACTCCTCTTTGGGCGAAGCCCTCCGCGCCGCGCTCGAACAGTGGCCCGATGAAACGTGCCTCATCGAAGCTGACCGCGAGCGGGAAAATTGCCGACTCACTTACCGCGAGTTCAAAGAAGCCGCGCTGCCGCTTGCGCGATTTCTTCAGAACAACGGAATGGTGAGCGGCACTCGCGCCGCCATCATCATGACCAATCAGTCGAAGTGGCTCATCTCCGCTTACGCCATCTTTTACGCGGGCGGCGTGCTGGTTCCTCTCGATTACAAACTCTCGCCTGCGGAGTATCTCCAACTGCTCGCCCATTCGCGATCAGAAGTCCTCATCACCGAATATCATTTCTGGCGCGCGATGACTCAGGCCGATGGCTTCAATGATTTCAAAGTCAAAACCGTGCTTGTCACTGAAGCGCCAGCAAGTGCCGATCTCAAAGGCGCTCTTCGTTGGGAAGAAGCAAAGGCCGCGGGCGAGCCGGTTTTCATAAAACGAGAACGAAAAGACTGGGCGTGCATAGTCTATTCATCAGGCACGGGCGGGCGGCCAAAGGGCTGTGTGCTGATGCATGAAAATTATCTCGAACAATGCATGGCGCTCACATCGCTTTATCCGTTCTGGCCCGGTGTGCGATATCTGAGCGTGCTGCCTACGAATCACGCGATTGATTTCATGGTCGGATTCATAGGCCCTTTCACCTGCGGCGCGGCGGTCGTTCATCTGCGAACGCTCCGTCCCGAATTCGTCCGCGACGCCTTCCCGCGATACAAGATTACTTACATGGCTTTGGTGCCGATGGTGTTGAAGAATCTGGAAAAAGGTTTGCAGGCTCGCTTCGATGAATTGCCCAAAGTGAAGCGATTCGTGTTTGATCGCCTGCGCGCGATCAATCGCAAGCTCACACGCAAGCGGCCCAATCTCAAATTGAGCCGCGCATTGCTCAAACAAGTTCACGCGGCGTTCGGCGGAGAGTTGCGCGCTCTCTTCGTTGGCGGCGCGTTTATGGATCCGTCGACTTTGCAATTTTTTTATGATCTCGGAATTCAGGTGGCGAACGGTTACGGTTTGACCGAAGCAGGCACGGCAGTCACTCTCAACGATTTCAATCCGTTTCGCAGCGACACCGTAGGTCGCCCGCTGCCCGGAATGGAAGTTAAAATAATCGAACCGGACGCGGACGGAGTCGGTCAGGTAGCGGTGCGAAGCAAAACCGTTATGTCGCATTATCTCGACGACGCGGAACTGAGCGCGGAAACCATAGTCGATGGATGGCTGATGACTGGCGATCTGGGCCGCATAGATGAGATGGGTCATCTTCAACTTTTAGGTCGAGCGAAAAACATGATCGTCACCGAAGGCGGAAAAAACGTCTACCCCGAAGATATCGAAAACGCTTTCGAGGGACTTGCCGTGAAAGAACTCTGCGTGTTCGCGGCAAACTACATCTGGCCGCGGAGAGAGATGACCGGCGAGCAACTCATAATCGTCCTCAATCCTGAACAGGAAATCACCGACGCGCTGAAAGCTGATCTCATGGCGCGCAATCGGCGATTGCCCGACTTCAAGCGCGTCAGCGGCTACGTCGAATGGCAGCGAGATTTTCCTCGCACGGCTTCGATGAAGATCAAACGAAATATTCTGGCCGATGAGATTCGCTCTCAAACGGGTCGCGAGTCGGCTGTAAAAGAGTTATGAAGGAAGAGTTTCTGGCAGTGGTAAATCCGGCGGCGGGCAACGGTCGCTGCGGCAAAATGATGGGCGCGGCCCTTGAGCGATTGCGCAAAGCGGGTGTGCAAATCGATGTCGCTGAAACTCAACACGCCGGACACGGAATTGAACTGGCTCGCAAAGCATACAGCGAAGGCTATCGTCGTTTCATCGCGGTCGGAGGCGACGGCACTTCTTACGAAATAGTGAACGGGCTTTTTCCCGAAGCTCTCAGCGATGAGCCGCCTGCGCTTGGATTTCTTCCTTTGGGGACGGGCAATTCTTTTCTGCGCGATTTCACGAAAGAAGGCGTCGAATACGCGGCGACGGCTATCATCGAAGGGCGCGAGCGAGCGTGCGATGTGATTCGATTGACGCACAAAGAAGGAGTGATTTACTACATCAATATTTTGAGCTTCGGGTTCGTGGCTGATGTCTGCACGCTGGCCAATCGCAGGTTCAAAAAAATGGGCGCTTTAGGCTACGGACTTGCGGTGGTGCTGTGTCTGGCGCGATTTCATCACCGAGTTTTTCCGATAAGATTGGACGATAATGGCGAGATCAAAAAAGAGCAGACGGCGCTGCTCATATTCAACAACAGCAAATTCACGGGCGGAAACATGATGCTGGCTCCCAACGCCAGCACTGATGACGGGCAGATTGAAATCGTGCGCTGGTCGGCGGGGCGATTCGATTTCATACGCAATTTCCCCAAGTGCTACGACGGGTCGCATGTCTCTCACCCGCTGTTATGGCAGGGCCGCGCTCAGAGAATCGAGCTATTTCTCGACGAACCCTTAGACATAATGGTCGATGGAGAAGTCGCGCGCATTCACTGCGAAAGGCTCGAAGTGCTGCCGTCGGCGTTGAAGGTGATGGCCTGATGAAGAGGATTTACCTCACGCTTCGCAGCATTTTTTTATGGATCGTGAGCGGCCTTCACTTCTTCACTGTATGCACGTTTCTGGTCTTGATGGCCGTCTTCATCGATCCGAGAAAGAACGACCGCCCCCAGCGATGGTTTTTTCGCAACATACTGAGGCTCGCGGGCGTCGGGTTCGAAGTCCGTTACTCAGCCGGGTTTGACCGTCAGCGCACGAGCTTTTTCGTCTGCAATCACACAAATCTGTTCGACGCCTTCGTTATTTATTCGGCCATCCCTCAGTTCGTGCGCGGGCTTGAGCTTGAATCTCATTTCAAGATTCCTGCCTACGGATGGATGATGAAGCGATTCGGCAACGTGCCTGTTCCGCTCAATCCCACTCCTTCCGAATACAAAAAAATGCTGAAGCTGACCAGAGCCGCGCTTGACAGCGGCGTGAGCCTGATCGTCTTTGCCGAAGGGACTCGGACGATGACGGGAAGAGTCGGGCCTTTCAGAGATGGAGCGTTCCGAATGGCCGCGCAGTTCGGCTACCCCATAGCGCCGATGAGCATAGTCGGATCATTCGACTTCAACCGCAAAGGCGACTGGATGCTCCGCCCGTCGAAGATCATCGTTTACATGCACGACACTATTGAGACGAAAGACCTCACGAAAGACGACGTTGAAGAGTTGAAAGAGCGCGTGCATAAAATAGTTTCCGCGCCGATTGATGAGCATCTCGGCGTCAGGGAGAAGTCTGAAACTGTTTGATCGCAACACGGCTCTGGATGTCCCGTCGTAGGTTGGTTATCATTGGTCAACGCGAAGGAGGAATGTTGCAATGACCTCTGTGAATCTTGAACTGGAAGATGAGATTTTGAATCTGCTGCGACGTTCGGGCAAGACCGCAGAACAAGCGGCAAGAGAGATGATCGTGCTGGAGCTTTACAGGCGACAGGCGATCTCAAACGGCAGAGCTTCTCAACTGCTCGGCATGTCAGAGCAGGAATTCACTCAATATGCCTCTCGCTTAGGCATCGCTTTCGATGCGCAAGAGCCGCAAACTCCTTCTGAAAAACTGGAAGCGATGATAAAACAGCGATTCACTCCCGAAGGCAAAGCGGAGCGAGTCGCCAAATCGCTTGCTGCGTTGAATCAGGTAATTCCGACCAGCTTATCTCCTGAAGAATTGAGATGGATAGCAGAAGACCCGGATATTGAGGATCAGTTTTAATTATGCCTTTCCGCCCCCTTCCAGATATCCCTGATGCAAGCTATGTGTTTATCGATGCGAACATTTTTATATATGGGATCAACGGAGCATCCGTTCAATGTGAGCAACTACTGCAAAGATGCTCGCGCGAGGAAGTGACCGGAATATGCCTCTACGAAATTGTCAACGAGGCGACGCATCGCTTCATGGTTCAGGAAGCATTCTCAAAAGGCATAATCACCAGAAACACTGCCGCGCATCTGCGAAGCAAATATGACCTCATACCGGGTTTGACCGATTACTGGATAAAAACAGAAATGCTTCTCGACTTGAATCTGCTTTTTCCGGCAACTGATGAATCCATCGTTCGGGCCGCGCAATTGGAAAGGCAAGCCTACGGCCTTTTGACTAATGATTCAATGATCGTTTCCTGTATGCACAGGTACGGAATCACATTTCTTGCAACAAGCGATAAGGATTTCGAGCGAGTCTCGGATATCGTTGTCTTCCGACCTGATGACCTTCCATAAATAAAATCATGATCGTCTATCTCGGATTGGGATCGAATCTCGGCGACAGAGGAGCCAGCCTGCGTGAAGCTCGTCGGAGAATCGCGTCTCTCGGTTTGAAGATCACGCAAGCGTCTTCCGTTTATGAAACCGAGCCTGTGGGATTTCGCGATCAGCCATGGTTTTTGAATCAGGTCATCGAAGTCGATACCACAGGCGTTCGCTTCCTTCGCCCCGACGCCGAGATTGATTCAGCCAAGGAAGATTTGCTTGAGGCTGCTGCGTTGCTCGACGCTTTGCTTGAAATTGAGCGCGAGATGGGACGCCAGCGCACTGTTACTGATGGCCCGCGAGTGATTGATATTGATTTATTGCTCTACGGCGACCGGGTGTTTTATCAAAATGAAAAGAAAGAAACGCCGCGCTTGATAATCCCGCATCCGCGAATGCATCTGCGCCGATTCGTTCTTGAACCGCTGTGCGAAATTGCGCCTGACAGGATTCACCCATCACTGAATAAAACCTGTCGCCAGTTGCTCGATGATCTCGACGATACTTCAGTCATTCGGCTGTTCAGTCAAAGCGAAAAGTAATCACGCTCTGCAATGAGCAGAGAAAGGACGCGCGTTCAAGAAACGAAATGAAGCGCGAGCGCAGGGACGGTTTTTCTTTCGCTTCGATTATAAAATCCGTGTCAATAATCGCGTGGCGGGTGACGCAATTCGTCACCCGCAGCCAACAATTCGCGACACCCAAACGGGTTATTGACTCACACATCGGCGAGGTATAGCATAGCGCCAGCGCTTTCACTGATAATCAATACCGCTGTCATTCATACAAAAGCGCATTCCATATCCGGTCTCCTAAAGTTGTAAGAAATTCAGGTCGCAGATATGTCTGCGATCCGAGGCGTAATTCCATCTGTATGACTGGCTGCTCCGTCAGCCATGGAGGATCAGGCAATGGGACAGACTGATTACAAGCGATACAAAGCGATTTTCTCCCTTCTGGCGATAGCCGTTTTCATCTGGGGCGTGATGGGCGCGCTCGACATCACCAACATCCCTTATGACGGATATTCGCTCAGCCCCAAAAACACCATAACCAACATACAGCCAGACAGCCCCGCAGAACAGACGGGCCTGAAAGTCGGAGATGAAGTCACTCGCATCGATGGAATTCCCATCGATGACATGACCCGGCTCACAGTGCGAGATCGCCCCGCGCCAAACACCGCAGGAACCGTCACCGTCCGGCGAGGCGAATCGGAGGAAACTTTCTCGATCACCTACGGGACGATTCCGACTGCCAACATCATCACCGGATTCGGAGCCTTCACGCTTACCGGATTGCTGTTTCTCATTCTCGGCCTGATGGCATATCTCAAAAACCCGACCCGGTTGAGCGCGATGTTCTGCACACTGAGCCTGCTGTTTGCGGCGGCAGTGTTCAACAATCCTTACTTCGAATCGAGCGTGATTCGCCGCATCGCGACCGGCGGGATTGCAATCGTCACGGGCCTGCTGCTTGGGGCCATACTCGATTACTGCCTCAATTTCCCGCACGCGAAAAAGATCATCTCTGAAGGCGCGTGGCTGAGAATTGCAATCTATTCGATAACCACCGCTGTGGGAGTCGCGCTTGCCACCATCATCCTCACCACCCCGGTTATGACTCCCATCAGGCAACAGATTTTGTCTCTGACAACAGGCATAGTCTACGGCGGCGCGTTGCTCATTGCAGTTATCAGCGTGATTCACAGCTTCGTGAAAGCCAGCAAGGAGGAACGAAGCGCGACGGGACTCAACCTAATGCTTGCAGGAGTGATCATAGGGTTCGGGCCGTTTCTGGTTTCCCTCATTGCGCGCATCATCAATCCTGAGACGGGCGCGCTTCCGGGCGAGCAATTCTACCCCATCAGCTTCATCGCTGTTCCAATCGGTATGTCGATGGCGCTGATGAAACTCGAACCTGCTGCCGAGAGGGTGAAGGCTGAGGAAGGAGCTGAAGCTTAGTAATCGCAAAACGAAAAACAACGCAATGCCCCACGAATCCCCTCGCTTCCCGCAGTGATAAGGGATGAATGGTGAAGCATTGCGTTGTTTTATTCCTCGTCTTCGCGCTCGATGCCGTACTGATAAATCAGGGTGACGAGCGCCATAAAGGCTGAGATAAAAAGTCCTGCGAATACGTTGTTGATCAGTTCCATCACTCGCTCCTCTTCTTCTTTTCAATCAGGGACACAACTCAAATCGTCTTCAATTCCCGTGCCAGAGTTTTTATTCCTCTCAGTTTGCGGCTCGCAGGTCACTATGCTAGGTTTTTCATTTCGCAACCGCGCATAAATGTATGTCTACATCGCTGTCAAAAATTCCGCCGGGAGTTCAGTACCTCTTCGACCGCGAAGCGCGCTCTCGACGGTGGATAGAGCGACAGGTGATGGAAGTCTTCACGGGCTGGTCTTACTCAGAAATCATACTTCCGATATTCGATTACGCCGACCTGTTCGCTTTGGGGATGGGCAAGGAGCAGGCCGAGATGACTTATCGCTTCACGGGCCGCGACGGAAAGCTCCTCGCGCTTCGCCCCGAAATGACCTCGCTCGTGGCTCGGACTGTCGCCACACGTTTTCGCAACCGTGAGCGACCCATTCGGCTTTCATATTCGGGCGAAGTCTTCCGCTGGGATGAGCCGCGAGGAGGCCGCCAGTACGAATTTCATCAGACGGGTCTTGAACATATCGGGTCAGACCGGCTCGAAGCGGACACTGAAGTTCTGGTCGTCGCCATCGAATCGCTGGAAAAAATAGGTCTCGAAGGATTCACCATCACGCTCAGTCACGTCGATTTTTTTAACGGCATAGCTGAAAATTTCAACCTCGACGGAGATGAGCGCCGACAGTTGCAGCAGATGATCGACCGCAAGGAAACGGAAGAGATAAACAGCTTTCTCGAAAAGTATGCAGATGAGGCGAGCCGCCGAGCCTTCTGTCGTCTGGTGACTCTTGCGGGCAAGCGCGAAATACTCGACGAAGCCTGCGCGCTCGTCTCGAACGCGAAATCGCGGGCGGCGATTGATGACATAGCCCGCGTTTACCGGATTGCTGAAGAGATAGGCACCGCGTCGCGCATCGATATCGATTTGGGAGATGTCGGAGGACTGGATTATTACACGGGGCTGACGTTCAAGATTTACGCGCCCGGTCTTGGGACGGCGCTCGGTCGCGGGGGACGCTACGATCAGTTGCTTTCGAAATTCGGAAGCGCAGAACCGGCGGTGGGATTTTCGCTCTGCCTCGACTGGCTCGCTCAGTTGCTCGCCGAGAAATTAAACGGAGCGACGACGCATGAGGATGAAACAACACGACTCAGCACGGACGGCGATATCGTTTCCGTTTTCAAAGAAGCGACGCGATTGCGCGCTGAAGATCGCAGAGTCGAAATAAAAAATAAAACATAGCCATTTGTCATTCGCGGACAGCAAGCGAGCTTTGCCTTTTCACAGAGTTGTTTTATGCCTGATCTTACGATAGCCATAGCTAAAGGCCGATTGCAGGACAGCGCAATGGAGATGTTCCAGTGCGTTGGAATCGTGGTGTCCGATGAAGCAGTACAATCACGCCGTCTGATGATCGCGGATGAAAGCGGTCGCTACAGTTTCATCTTCGTCAAGCCTGCCGA
The DNA here is from genome assembly GCA_002483445.1 of Blastocatellia bacterium UBA7656. Lineage (GTDB taxonomy): Bacteria > Acidobacteriota > Blastocatellia > UBA7656 > UBA7656 > UBA7656. The sequence continues at coordinate 38,519 of DLHY01000036.1, read as the reverse complement.
CGTGCCGGTTTATGTCGAATACGGAGTGGCCGATGCGGGCGTGTGCGGGCGCGATGTATTGATGGAATCGAACGCGGATGTGCATGAGCCGCTCGATTTGGGATTCGGCCATTGCAGACTCGTGGTCGCAGGTCGACCCGAATCGGCAGAGCGTGGATACAATCCTCTGGCGACTGCGCGAGTGGCGACCAAGTACCCGCGAGTGACGGCGGATTATTTTCAGCGGCGCGGCGTGCCTGTCGAGTTGATAGTCCTGTCAGGCTCAGTCGAGCTTGCCCCTGTGCTAGGGCTTTCAGAGCATATAGTCGATCTGGTCGAAACAGGCCGCACGCTTCGCGAAAACGGACTGGTCATAATCGACACGATAGCTCAATTGAGCGCGCGACTCGTAGTCAATCGCGCAAGCTATCACCTCAAGCGCGCGTCTGTGGCCGAATTGATAAATAAGTTGAGAGAGGCAATAACGAGAGACAGAGGCGCAGGGGAAAACGGATAAAAGCGACTTCATCGGAGTTTCTATGGGCCAGTACTTTAAGATCGTAAACCCCGTCAAGCGTCAGTACCTTGATGCTTCAAGCTTTGGGGAAAACATCAAGGCAAGCGGGTTTATGATCGGCTATCATGCGATAGCTCTTGCTGTGATTGTCTGCAATTCTGATGAAGTTCCCAAACATTACAGATACGGCCCTCTTGCTGGTTCCTGGTGCGGTGATCCGATCTACGCTGCTGGAGATGATTATGGCCTCCCCAATCTTCACGGCATCGTTACATCAACCGAAGAGAATCCCCAGCGTAATCTCAATCAGATGGCCAAAGAAGAGTTTGAGGATATAAGCTACAGGGCGATTGCAATGTTGTGCGAGGGGGGCGATTACTATTCTGAAGCGTTTGCCAAACGTGTAGCAGAATCCCCTGACAGCGAGTTGATAGTTCATCTCGGCAATGTGATTTTCCAGATAGGATGTGAGCCTCTAAAAAAAGCTCTGATCAAAGAACTGGGCGAAGAGTGGACGAAGCTGTACAAAGGAGCCTGTAACAAGTGGCATTTCTGATATAGAGAGTTGTTGTGCCGAGGATCGCGCCCAATCAGTTCTGTTTACTATGGAGATAACATCATACAAATCTGGGGAGTCAAACTTGGCGCTCGGTCGCATACGTTCGCGCTCGCTTCATGTGAACCCGGAGCTTATCGCGCGTGTCGCCGAAATAGTCGAAGGCGTGCGCGCGGGCGGCGACGAGGCTCTCGTTCATTTCACAAAACAGTTTGATGGCGTTGCGCTCACTTCAGCCGAAATTCGCGTCGATTCTGATTTCATACGCGCGACGGCATCGCGCGCTGACGCGCGAGTGGTCGAGGCTTTTCGTCAGGCCATATCGAACATCCGCGCTTTTCACCTTCATCAACGCGAGCGCGACTGGCTCATCACCCTTGAAGATGGCGCAATGGTCGGGCAGCGAATACTGCCCGTCTCATCCGCAGGGCTTTACGTTCCAGGCGGGCGCGCGGCTTATCCGTCTTCGGTGATAATGAACGCAGTTCCCGCTCAGGTAGCTGGTGTCGCTCGCCTTGCGATCACAACGCCGCCCTCCACGCTCGAAATCAATCCCACGGTCGCCGCCGCAATCGACGCGCTCGGCATCACAGAGGTTTATCGTGTGGGCGGCGCGCAGGCCATAGCCGCGCTTGCGTTCGGAACCGAGAGTATTCCTCGCGTCGATAAGATAGTCGGCCCCGGCAATGTCTACGTCGCTGCGGCGAAAAAACTTGTCTACGGCGCGGTCGGCATCGATTCCATCGCAGGCCCGACGGAGGTCGTCGTCATCGCCGATGAAACTGCTGATCCTCGATTCGTCGCCGCTGACATGCTGGCACAAGCTGAACACGACGAAGAAGCATCGGCCATCTGCATCACTGTGAGCGAAGAGCTTGCCCGCGAAGTCATTCGTGAAATCTCGCTTCAGCTTGTTCAGATCGAGCGTCAGCAGACAGCGCGGGCTTCGATAGAAAAATACGGCGCGGTTTTCGTCGTCGCTTCGATTGAGGAAGCGTGCGAGATGGCGAACCTGATAGCGCCTGAGCATCTTGAACTGATGACCGCTGACGACGAGCGCGCAGCCGCTTTGATAGAAAACGCGGGCGCGATATTTTTCGGCCACTTCTCGCCTGAGCCTGTGGGCGATTATTTCGCAGGGCCGAATCATGTGCTGCCGACTGTAGGCACCGCGCGTTTTTCATCGCCGCTCGGCGTTTATGATTTTCTCAAACGCCAGTCGATCATCCGCTACACGCGCGAGGCTATTGAAAAAAACGCGGACGCCATATCAGCTATGGCCGACGCGGAAGGATTGACCGCGCACAAGCGCGCAGTGACGATCAGAGTCGAATGAAGCTATGAACGATCCTTTGAAAAAAATTAAACCGGCTGTGCGGGCAATCTCTGCTTACACGCTTCCGCCCTATCGCGCGACAATCAAGATAAATCAGAACGAAAACCCGTTCGACATGCCTGAAGAGATCAAGCAGGAAGTTTCGCGAAGGCTGGCCCGTCGCGAGTGGTCGCGATACCCGGACTTCGTGCCTCAGACGTTGCTTGAGCGACTGGCTTCGCACGCTCGATGGAAACCTGAAGGCACGCTTGCCGGAAACGGCTCGAACGAGTTGATTCAGGCCACGCTGATGGTGACTGTGGGAGTCGGCACGAAGGTAGTTTTGCCTGAGCCTACGTTTACGCTTTATCGCCAGATCGTCAGCGTGCTTGGCGGCGAGGTCATCAGCGTGCCGCTCACCACAGATTTTCAATTCGACGTGGAAGCGATTCGTGAGCGAGCGATAAACGGACGCGCTGACGTGGTAATTATCTGCTCGCCGAACAATCCTACGGGCTGCCGTTTGAAAGATGAAGACCTGGCGCGTCTTGCGCGCAACTTCGATGGATTGGTTGTAGTCGATGAGGCTTATCATGAGTTTTCGGGCCGAACGGTCGCGCCGTTGCTCGAAGAGTTGCCCAATTTGATCGTGCTTCGCACATTTTCAAAAGCGATGGCGATGGCGGGCTTGAGAGTGGGCTACCTGCTCGCTTCCCCTGAGCTTGCGCGCGAAGTGCATAAAGCGACGCTTCCCTACAATCTGAATTTCTTCTCCGCGACCGCCGCCGAAGTCGCCTGCGAAAAATATGATCTGCTACGGCCTCGGATCGAGAAGATAATCAGCGAGCGCGAGCGATTGTTCGAAGAGTTGAAATCCATTGCGGGCATTGAGGTCGTGAGGTCGAAAGCGAATTTTATGATCGCCCGCGCGCCGCTCGCCCCGCGAGAAGTTTTCGAAAAGCTTCACCATCGGGATATACTCATCCGTGACGTGAGCCGCTATCCGATGCTCGCGGATTATTTCCGCCTCTCGGTCGGATCACCCGAGGAGAATGATCGCCTGATCCATTCGCTCAGAGAAATTGCAACAGTGCAATGAAAGGAGGGTTTATGGGGGAAGCGAGAGCAGAAACCAAACTCACGAACGCGATTGATAAAGGTCTTGTGCGAGGTGGTCAGCTTGCCCCGGACCAGGTGCGCGCTTACAAAGCTGATGCGCATATCGATACAGGCTCAATGACCATAGTGCTTCCTGTGCATGTCGTCCAGATGCTTGGCCTCGCCATAACCGGACAGCGCGTCGCGGAATATGCCGACGGGCGCAACGATGTTGTAGACGTGACTGAGCCGGTCGATATCGACATCAACGGACGCACTACAGTTGAAGAGGCTCTGGTGCTTGGCGATGAAGTCATCACCGGCCAGACAGTGCTGGAAAAACTTGATCTGCTGTTCGATTGCGTCAATCGTAGAGTCATCCCTAACCCGGCTCACCCGGATCAGCCCGTGCTGAAAGTGAAATGAATGACAAGGAAGGCAGAAAAAAGACGCACGACGCGAGAGACTGATGTCGAGGTGAAGATCGATCTCGACGGGCAGGGACACGCGAAGATCGCAACCGGGATAGGATTTCTCGATCACATGTTTGAACTGTTCGCCCGCCACGGTCTCTTCGATCTCGAAATCAGTTGCAAGGGTGACCTGCACATAGACCCTCATCATTCGGTCGAAGACATAGCCATCACTCTGGGTCAGGCTTTCAGCGAAGCTCTGGGAGATAAAAGCGGCATCGTTCGATACGGCGTGTCTTATGTCCCGATGGATGAGACGCTGGCGCGCGCGGTCGTCGATCTGAGCGGTCGCGCTTATTTCGTTTACCGCGTTGAAAACCCGCGCGACCGGATAGGCGAACTCGACACAGAACTCGTCGAACACTTCTGGCGCTCGTTCGCTGGCGAGGTAAGATGCAATCTTCATATAGAGATTCTTTACGGAGCGAATCAGCACCACATCACCGAAGCGATTTTCAAATCGACGGCGAGAGCTATGTCTGCAGCCACGCGAATTTCTGATCGGATAGAAGGGGTTCTTTCAACCAAAGGAATTCTCTGAAATCTCGAATTTGAGATTTGAGATTTGAAATGATCGCAATCATCGATTACGGAGTTGGAAATCTTCGCAGCGTCGAAAAGGCTTTCGAGGCCGTCGGCGCGCAGGCCCGTGTAACGAGCGACGCGGGAGCGATTCGCGAAGCGGAAAAACTGGTTCTGCCCGGAGTGGGCGCGTTCGGCGAGTGCGCACGCCAACTTCGAGCATCAGGTCTTGACGCTCTGGTGATGGAAGCCGCCGAGCAAAACAGGCCGGTGCTTGGCCTTTGCGTAGGTCTTCAGTTGATGTTTGATGAGGGCCACGAGTTCGGCATTCATCCGGGGCTGGGACTGATGCGCGGTCGCGTGGTGCGTTTCCCTGAAGACGGGCCGCGCGTGCCTCAGATCGGATGGAATCAGATCGAAAACCTTCGCCCGCATCCTCTACTGGAAGGACTCCCAGAAGGAACTTATTTCTACTTCGTACACTCCTACTACATCGAAGCCGAAGATGAGCAAGACGTGCTGGCCCTGACCGACTACCGTATACGCTATCCTTCCATCTGCGCTCGCCGATCAGTCTGCGGCGTGCAGTTCCATCCCGAAAAGAGCCAGGACGCGGGACTGCGACTTCTTGCCAACTTCGCCGCGATACGCTGACTCATCGGCCCGCCAACCGCCTCACAGCATCATGACGGGCGGCGAGATGCTCGCCGAGAGAAGAACACACAGCTTCGCACAGATCGAATATAGTCGCATCCGACACGCGATAGTAAACCATCAGCCCTTCCTTGCGCCGCGCCACGAGTCCGGCGTCGAGCAGCAAGCCGAGATGCTTCGACACATTTGCCTGCCCTGCGCCGGTCGCTTCGACTAGCTCCGTGACGCTCATTTCCGCTTCGCCAATCGCGTGCAGTATCCTCAGTCTCATAGGCTCGGCCAGCATACGAAATCGCGCCGCTATCAACTCCAGCGCCTCGTCTGTTAGTTCCCTGTGATTCCTCTTCGCCTGTTTCCTCATCTTCTCTCCCTCAGAATCATCGCCCCGCATTTTACAGCGGCTTTCGGTTGAATGAACAGGAAAGAGAAAAAGCGATGAGCTTTTCATTTACGCAAAGACTCTTCTCTGCGTAAACTCTGCGCCTCTGCGTCAGGAACCCATTTCTCTGTTCACACTTATGCAAGCCGCTATAACCTGTCTCTTCCGGCCCCGCATCCGTCTCGAATTTTATTCTTGACTAAATAACCATATAGCTATATAGTCGCATTGTCAAGAAAAGATTTTCCGAAGGAGGGATGAGAGATGACGGTTGAAAGATATTTGAGGCTCGTGGCCGGGAGTTTCGCGCTTGCAAGCGTGCTGCTCGGATATTTTCATAGTCCATATTGGTTTTTATTCACAGGGTTCGTGGCTCTCAATCTCATACAGTCGGCCTTCACCGACTGGTGCGTGATGATGACACTGCTCAGATGGCTTGGCGCGAAGGATTCGCGCTCGGTGTCGCACGGGGCCTGAGCCGAAGGGTTTTTCCCCAACAGAACCGGGGAAAATACCCTGTCGCGCTGGCGAAACCAGACAGGCAGCCTTGTGTTTCAACAGTTTCAAGGCTTGTAAATTATGGCACGGCTGCTGCTACATACTGCTTTACGGGGAGCTATGGTTATGAAAGGCACAACCATGCATCTGTCAGCGCGTCCGAACATTTCAGACATTTTGAAAAAAATCGCGGCGATCTTCGCCATCATCTCTTTGCAGTCAGGCGCGACAGCGCGCGCTCAGGCCGATCAGGCGGAAGGTTTGACATTGCCCGCAGCCGTAGAAATCGCTCTTCGAGCGAACCCGCTGATTCGAGCGACCACATCGGGACGAGAGATGGCTGACTCTAAAATGAATGAGGCCCGCGCGGGTCGTCTTCCGCTCGTTCAGTTCAACGAGACATTCGCCCGCAGTAATAATCCCGTATTCGTATTCGGCTCGCTTCTCGAACAAGGGAGATTCTCCGCGCAGAACTTTGCGCTCGACGCGCTCAATGCTCCGGCGTCGCTAAATAATTTTCGCACGTCGCTATCTGTGCGCGTGCCTGTGTTCGATCAGCGTCAGACCCGAACGCGAATCAATCAGGCGCAGATAGAGCAGCAGCAGGCTGACGCGCAGACAGAGCGAACGCGCCAGCAGATCACCTTCGAAGTTCTGCGCGCTTATTACGGATTGCTCGTCTCGCGGGCTAAAACAGAAGTCGCCGACGAAGCCGCCCGCATGGCCGAGTCGGAAGTGAAGCGCATACGCGATATGCACGAAGCCGGGATGGTCGTCGCTTCCGATTTGCTCTCCGCCCAAGTGCAGTTGGCGGAATTCCAACAGCAGCAGATTCAAGCGGAAGGCGAGCGCATAACAGCGCAGGCCGCGCTCAATGCCGCGATGGGCGCCTCCGTTGACACGCCGCAAAACGTAACGGGCCAGCTTGTCGAAAAAGAATTCCTGGCCGCGAGCCAGCAGGAATTCATTAGTCTCGCCCTCCGTCACCGGCCTGAGATGGCGCAGGCGCGATTGAGTCTTCAATCGGCGCGCGAGCAGGCGCGGGGAGCGCGAGGACAGCTTCTTCCCCGTGTCGATCTGTTCAGCAATTTCGGACTGAGCGGTCAGGGGTGGGCGAGCGGAAGTTCGGATTACACCATCGGCGCGAGCGTTACATTCAACCTGTTCGATGCCGCCCGCCGCGCGCGCATAGATCAGGCGCGCGCCGCCGAGGAGATGGCCCAAGCCGGACAGGACGCGCTTGCCAATCAGATTCGATTCGAAGTCGTGCGCGCGTATCAACTCTACATTTCGGCGCGCGCCCGCCTCGCGGTCACCGCCCGCGCAGTCGAGCAGGCGACCGAGACTCTGCGAATAATTCAGGATCGATACCGTGAAGGGCTGACCACGATCACCGAATCGCTTCGCGCTCAGACGACGTTCGTGCGCGCCAGATTGAATCTGCTCGCGGCGCGCTACGATCACTACACTGGATTCGCCGGAATCCTGCTCGCCAGCGGCAGGCTCACCGATATTCAGCCGTTCGTATCCTGATCGAGGTTTGCTTATGAAAACGAGACTCGCTTTGATCCTACTTATCGCGCTCGCTTCCGCCTGCGGGCGCAAACCGGAAGCAGAAACCGAGAAACCTGCGTCCGTGGCAGACGTGAAGACGGAAAAGATAGCCGCATCCGCGCTCGACAGCTACTACGAAGCGACGGGGACAGTGCGATCAGCGACCACCATTGCGCTTTCTTCGCGAGTCCTGGGAAGCGTCATCGCTCTTCATGCGCGCGAGGGCGACCGCGTTCGACGCGGACAACTGCTCATCGAAATCGACAGCCGCGATCTTGCGGCGCAGGTTCAAAAAGCGCAGGCGGGGCTGAGAGAAACCGAACAGTCTCTCGATGAAGCCGAGCGTTCGATCAGCGCGGCGCGCTCCGCAAAGGCGGCGGCTGACGCAAACCGCGAGCTTGCCTCCGCGACTTTCAATCGATACCGGATGCTGCTCGAACGCCGCTCCGTAAGCCCGCAGGAATTCGACGAAGTTCAGGCGAAGATGCGCGTGGCCGAGGCTGAATCGGATCGCGCGGAAAAAATGCTCCAGACCCTCGAAGCGAAAAGAAAACAATCGCTGGCAAGGATCGATCAGGCTAAGGCTGATATTTCCGGCGCGCAGGTTTACGCAGGCTACGCCAGAATCGCTTCGCCGATTGACGGCATAGTGACTTCGAGGCAAACCGATCCGGGACAGATGGCCGCTCCGGGCGTGCCGCTGCTCACCGTCGAAGACGCCTCTCGATACCGCCTCGAAGCCAATGTCGAAGAATCGCAGATAGCGATTGTGAAATTGAATCAGAAGGCTACAGTTTTGATCGATGCGCTCGGCGCAGGCGAGATAGAAGGCCGCGTTTCGGAAATCGTTCCCGCCGCCGATCCCGCAAGCCGCAGCTTCACCGTCAAGATCGATCTTCCTGATGGCCAGAAGCTGAATCTCAGGTCAGGATTTTTCGGAAGAGCGCGCTTTCAGGCGGGTCAAAAGCAGGGCGTCGCTATTCCCAGGCAGGCCATAATCGAGCGCGGCCAACTCACACAAGTTTACGTTGTCGATGACGCGGGCATTGCGCGACTCAGGCTCGTCAAAACCGGAAAGAGTTTTGATGATCGCGTGGAGATTCTTTCGGGCTTGAGCGAAGGCGAGCGAATCGTGACCGACGGCGCGCCATCGATCAGAGACGGCAGCCGCGTGCAGTGAGAAAAGCTATGGCAAAAGAACTCGGTCTTGCAGGCAAATTTGCGCGGGCGTTCATCTCGTCGCGGCTCACTCCGATCATCGTCTTCGCTTCAATACTCCTGGGACTGGGCGCGGTGTTGATGCTGCCCCGCGAAGAAGAGCCTCAGATCATCGTGCCGCTGATCGATGTGTTCGTCGAAATGCCCGGAGCTTCGGCCAGAGAAGTCGAAGAGCGAGTCACGCGCCCGATGGAAAAACTGCTGTGGGAAGTGCCGGGAGTCGAGTACATCTATTCGACATCATCTCCGGGCTACGCGATGGCTGTGGTTCGCTTCTACGTCGGCGAGAACGAAGAGAACGCCATCGTGCGGCTCAATCAGAAGATGTTCGCCAACTTCGATCTGATCCCGTCGGGCGCGAGTCAGCCTCTGGTCAAACCGCGCTCGATCGACGATGTGCCGATTCTCGCGCTCACGCTTTCAAGCGCGCGATACGATCATTTCACGCTTCGCCGCATCGCCGCTCAACTTCACGATCAGATCAAAGAAATCAAAGACGTGTCCGAGGTGAAAATCATCGGTGGCCAGAGGCGCCAGGTTCGAGTCACGCTCGATGAAGCGCGCATGGCCGCTTTCAACGTCGCGCCCGCGACTATCGCGCCGATGATCACGCAATCGAATCGACAACTTCAATCGGGCAGCTTCTCGCAGGGCAATCGCCAGCTTGCAGTCGAGACGGGCGGCTTTCTGCACAGCGCCGAAGAAGTCTCTAGCGTCGTCGTCGGAGTTTTCAATGATCGCCCCGTGTATCTCAGAGACGTTGCACGAATCGAAGACGGCCCGGAAGAACCCGCCGACTATGTATTGTTCGGCTCAGGTCAGGCAAACAAGGAATCAGAGACAGAGCTATCCCCCATCCCCCAACCAGCAGTGACTATTTCGGTGGCGAAGCGAAAGGGAACGAACGCCATCGAGATCGCCGACAAGGTGATTGAAAAAGTCGATCATCTCAAAAGCACGCTCATTCCTTCGGACGTGACGCTCGCTGTCACTCGCAACTACGGCGAGACGGCGAGCGAAAAATCGAACGAGTTGCTTCTTCACATGATGATCGCGGTGCTGTCGGTATCGGCGCTCGTCTGGTTCGTGCTGGGGTTTCGCGAATCAGGAATAGTGGCGACGGCCATCCCTGTCACGCTGGCGCTTACGCTGGCGGTCTTTTATTTCTACGGCTACACGCTCAATCGCATCACGCTCTTCGCGCTCATATTTTCGATAGGCATACTCGTCGATGACGCAATCGTGGTGGTCGAGAACATGGCGCGTCATTATCGATTGCCTGAAAATCGCGGACGCCCCATCAAAGATGTCGCCATCGAAGCAGTCGATGAAGTCGGCAATCCAACCATCCTTGCCACGTTCGCTGTCATCGCCGCAATCATCCCGATGGCTTTCGTGAGCGGATTGATGGGACCTTACATGCGACCGATTCCTGTGGGCGCATCTGCGGCTATGCTGTTTTCTCTGATCGTCGCTTTCATCGTCACTCCGTGGGCGGGGCTGAGATTGCTCAGGCGCGAAAGCGTCGATCACGAATCGCGGGAAGGAAGAATGACGCGCCTTTACCGCCGCGTGATGGGGCGGCTCATCAACGACGCGCGATGGCGTTATACGTTTCTCGCCGCCGTAGTCATTCTGCTTCTCGCTTCAGTGTCGCTCTTCGCCATCAAAGCCGTGCGGGTCAAGATGCTGCCCTTCGATAACAAGAGCGAATTTCAAATCATCATCGATATGCCCGAAGGCTCGACGCTCGAACAGACCGCGGCGGTAACGCGCGAAATCGGACAGTACATTCAAACCGCTCCCGAAGTCACCGACTATCAGATGTATATTGGCACGGCTGCGCCTTACAACTTCAACGGGCTTGTGCGACATTACTTTCTTCGTCGCGGCCCGAATGTGGCGGATATTCAGGTCAACCTCGTCGGCAAAGGCGAACGCGATTCTCAGAGCCACGACATAGCCAAACGGGTGCGTCCCGAAATTCAACGCATAGCTTCGCGTTATGATGCTCGCGTCAAAATCTCCGAAGTGCCTCCCGGCCCGCCCGTGCTTCAAACTCTCGTCGCCGAAGTCTACGGCCCGGACTACAAGCGCCAGATGGAGATCGCAAAACAGATTGAGGCCGTATTCGATCAGACCGACGGAGTAGTCGATGTCGATTCTTATGTCGAATCGGATCAGACTAAGTATCGCTTCGTGGTCGATAAGGAAAAAGCGGCGATCAACGGAGTGTCAGCCGAACAGGTCGCCGTGACGCTCAAAGTCGCGCTCGACGGAATCAGCGCCGGGATCATTCATCAGCCGCAGGAAAAAGAAGATGTTCCCATAACGCTCCGTCTCGCGCGGGAGAATCGTTCGAGCGTAGAAGACCTCAAGCGGATTAAAGTTTTGGGCCAGCGCGGAAATCTGATCCCGCTCGGCGAGCTTGTGCGCGTCGAAGAGCAGACGGCGGACAAGAGCATCTATCACAAAAATCTCATGCCTGTCGTTTACGTGACCGGCGACGTTGCGGGCAGCGAAGAAAGCCCCGTCTATGCGATTCTGAAGCTCAACGAGGCCGTCGATAAACTGAAACTGGCTGAAGGTTACTCGCTTGATCGCTACGTGGCGGCTCAACCCTTCATTGCTGACCGCTACGCGATGAAGTGGGATGGCGAATGGCACATCACTTATGAAGTCTTCCGTGATCTCGGAGTAGCGTTTGCCGCCGTGCTGGTTTTGATTTACATACTCGTCGTCGGATGGTTCCAGTCGTTCAAAACTCCCGTGGCTATCATGGCGGCCATCCCGTTTTCGCTCGTGGGCATACTGCCCGGTCACGCCTTGATGGGCGCGTTCTTCACTGCTACATCGATGATCGGGTTCATCGCAGGCGCGGGCATAGTGGTTCGCAACTCTATCATACTCGTAGATTTCATCGAGTTGAGATTGAAGGAAGGGATGTCGCTTGCTGATGCTGTCATCGATGCGGGCGCGGTGAGGTTTCGCCCTATGATGCTGACGGCGGCGGCTGTCATCGTCGGCTCGGCAGTGATTCTCTTCGACCCGATCTTTCAGGGGCTTGCCATTTCGCTTATGGCCGGTGAAGTTGCGTCACTTCTGCTTTCGCGCATGACCGTGCCGATTTTGTACTACCTGAGCGAACGGCGGGCTAAACGCAAAGCGGAAGATGGAACCAAATCGCTGATCGAATCCGACGCAGCAGTCGTTTGATCATGTCGCGTTTCGAGCCTGAGAAGTATCACGATGACCCTGGAAGGGGCTATCATGCAGGAAAGGAGGAAAACAAAATGAAGAGACACAAATCCATTTCACATTTTCTTATGATCGCTTTGCTCTGCATCGGAGCAGGCGAAGCGATTGCCCAGAGTAAATCGAGGGTAAAGTCCAGCGGACAGGACGTGACGATCCTCGTCACCGTTCACCCGCACAATGATCGCACGCGCGAGATTGCCGACACTCTTCAGCCCGATGATTTCGCAGTGCGCGAGGGAGATCGACCGCAGAAGATAATTTCAGTCAAACGTCCGTCGGAAGCGCCGCCAATGGTTGCCGTGCTGATACAGGATGATCTGGTGTCGCAGGTCAACAACGAGATTCGAGGATTGAAAGATTTCATTCGCAATCTGCCGCAGGGATCGCGGGTGATGACAGGCTATCTCACGGTCGGCGATCTGAAAGTGGCTCAGGAATTCACCGATGATCGTCAGCGCGCCGCCGAATCTCTGCGCATCGTGCGGGGCAGCGAATCGTCCGCGCCGTTCAATCCTTATACGGGAGTGATCGCGACCCTGCGCCGATTCGACTTGCAGCCCGAAGGGAGGCGAATAATACTGCTCATCTCGGACGGGCTGGATGCGTCGCGCGGGTTCCGCAGCGCGTCGCCGTCGCTGTCGCTCGATCTCGACAGGGCTATGCGCGAATCGCAGCGTCGCGGCGTTTCAGTATTTACTTTTTACGCGCCGTCGGTCGGCCTTACGAGTTTCAGCCGAATGGCGGTCAACTTCGGGCAGGGTTCGCTCAATCGGATTGCGGACGAAACCGGAGGCGACGCTTTCTTTTCGGGAACCTCTTTCGTGAGCTTCGATCCGTACTTCAGGGAACTCAACGAGCTGATGAGCCGTCAGTGGATGATCACTTATCGAAGTTCGAATACCGGATCGGGTTTCCGAAAGATAAAAGTGACGACCGAGCAGGATGTTCACCTGCATTATCCGCAGGGTTATGATCCGCGTTGATCGTCGCGGAACATAGGACTGAGAGCGCAGGCTTCCATAGAGAGTGGCGCTTGCGCTCTCATCTGGTCGCCGGAACAGGAGAATCACATGTACTTCAAACAGTTTTATCTCGGATGCCTCGCGCACGCTTCATACCTGATAGGTTCGGAAGGCGAAGCTGCGGCAGTCGATCCGCAGCGCGATGTCGATCAATACATCAACGAGGCCGACGCGCAGGGACTCGAAATCAAATACGTCATCGAAACCCATCTGCACGCCGATTTCGTGAGCGGCCACCGCGAGCTTGCCGCGCGAACGGGCGCCGAGATCGTCTTCGGCCATCGCGCGGGCGCGACCTTTCCTCACCTGGCAGTGAAAGAGGGAGATGAGATTCATCTCGGCAAAGTCGTCTTGCGCGTGCTTGAAACTCCCGGCCACACGCCTGAAAGTATATCCATCGTCGTCATCGATACGGAGGTTTCAAACCTGCCGCAAAAAGTTCTCACGGGCGACGCGCTGTTCATCGGCGACGTGGGTCGCCCTGATCTGGTCGGCTCGAAGGGACTGACCGCCGAGCAGATGGCGGCTATGCTCTACGATTCTCTTCATCAGAAGCTGCTCACGCTCGACGATTCAGTTGAAGTTTATCCGGCGCACGGAGCGGGTTCGCTTTGCGGGCGCAACATCTCGAAGGAGACTTCTTCGACCATCGGCGAGCAGAGAAAATTCAACTACGCGCTCAAACCCATGTCGAAAGAAGATTTCGTTCGGATGATGACGACCGATCTTCCTGAAGTACCGGCCTACTTTACGCGCGACGCGGAGATAAATCGCGCAGGCGCTCCGGCTTTGGAAGATTTGCCGCGGCCCGCCGAGCTTTCGCCCGCAGGAGTCAACAAACTTCAGCAGCAGGGCCATGTGGTTCTGGACGTGCGCGAAGGCGCGCGCTTCGGCGCGGGCCACATCCCCGGCTCGATCAATATAGGGCTTAATGGTCAGTTCGCTTCCTGGGCCGGCGCGCTAATCGCCCTCGGCACGCCGATAATCATAGTCGCCGGTGACCTCGCTGAAGTCGATGAAGCTGTCATGCGGCTGGCTCGCGTAGGCGTAGAGAGCGTGAAAGGGTATCTCGGCGGCGGGATGTACGAATGGGACAAGTCGGGTTTCGCAGCGGCGAGGGTGCCGCAGATTCCGATTGATGAGCTTCACTCACGTATTGAAGAAAGCGCGGATTTGCAACTGATCGATGTGCGACGCCCCGGAGAATACGCAAGCGGCCATGCGCCGGGAGCCGTGAGCATCCAGCTTGCCGAACTGGAAAAGCGGCTCCCGGAGCTTGATTCAGGGCGACCGACTGCTGTTATTTGCGCCAGCGGATATCGATCATCCGCGGCTACGAGCCTGCTCCAGCGTCACGGGTTCAGCAATGTGTCGAACGTCGTCGGAGGAACCAGCGCGTGGATTCAGGCTGGCTACAGAGTCGAAGGAGCGACGGGCGCGCAGTGTTCCTGAATATCATCCCGGAGTCATTTCTGCGGAAACCTCGCAGAGAGCGAAAGGCTCTGGCGACGAATTCCCCTGCCATTGCCGCAGGAAATTATAAGCTCCGTATGCCGTACCATCTCCTGGTAGCCGCATGATTTCGTCATATAGTTGCGCGAAAATATAACGCGCACGCTTCCAAGATTCATACTTTGAAAAACTCCCGCTCTTCGTTAGAATGTCGCCGGACTTCTCCCAGTCAATGAACCGTTCAGAACGCAGTCAGTGTTGTTACCCCGGACGGCTGCCAGATTGAATTTAAGCTTTACGGCGCCTCATCGCTTTTTCCCTGGCGAGAGATGTTTTTTTGAGTGAGGTGTCAGCCATGAACTTTATCCTGATCGTTTCCATAATAATCCGAATCATAGCCTTCATTCTGGCTATTGTGTTACTCATACGCGCGCGCGACTGGCGATTGGGATTCCTTGCGCTGATGCTGGGGCTGATGGGAGTCAGACAATCTCTCACTTTGCAGGAAGTGATGGGAAGAAACGCAGAGGTCTTTTCCGCAGCCAGCGAGTTGCCGGGGCTTGCCGTAAGCGTGCTGATGCTGGCGACCATCATCGGACTGGAGCGTATGCTCGTCCGTCAGCGCGAGCAGCAAAAGCAGATCGCAGAAAGCCATGCCCTTTATCGCGCGGTGATCGGGGGGACGACTGACGCCATTTTCGCGAAAGACATTAGGGGCCGCTATCTGATGATCAACTCCGCAGGCGCAGCGATAATTGGAAAGAAGGTCGAAGAAGTTATCGGCAGGGACGACGCAGAGTTATTTTCCGATGGAACCGCGCGAGAGATCATCGAGCGCGACCGCCTCATCCTGCAATCGGGCCAGCCACGCACGTCTCAGGAGGTCGCCGCGGTGAACGGCGAGATGAAAATTTTTTCGACGACAAAAAATCCTATGCTCGACGCTGATGGCAGAGTAATCGGACTGATCGGCATCTCGCGCGACATAACCGAGCATAAGAAAATGGAAGACGAACTGCGCGAAACCCAGGAACGCTATCGTGATCTTGTCGAGAGCGCGCACGACCTTATCCAGAGCGTTACGACTGACTGGCATTTCGCCTTCGTAAATCAGGCATGGCTCGATACTCTCGGATACACCAGCGATGAGGTTCCTGCCCTCAGTCTCTCCGACACCATTCATCCGGATTCTCTGGCCCACTGTGTGGGGTTGTTCGAAAAAGTCATGGAGGGAGAAACGGTCGCTTGCGTCGAAGCCGCATTCGTGACCAAAGACGGTCGCTCCATTCTGGTCGAAGGCAGTATAGTGCCTCGATTCGTTGACGGCAAAGTTGTGGCAACCCACGGCTTCTTTCAGGATGTTACCGAACGAAGACTCAACGAAGCAGCGCGGCGCGAGAGTGAAGAGAGATACCGCAGCCTTGTCGAACAAGCCCCTGACGCGATCTTCATCGCTGATTCGAATCTGCATTTTACAGAAGTAAATTCACGGGCCTGCAGCCTGAGCGGCTACTCGCGCGATGAACTCCTTAGCATGACCGTCACCGATTTCATGACGGAAGAAGAGTTGGTTTCCAATCCGCTGAGAATCGCTGAACTTACCGAGGGGATGCCCCTCGTCGTCGAACGAAGATTGAAACACAGGGATGGCTCGCTCGTTCCGGTCGAAGTAAGTTCAAAGCTGCTTGGAGATGGACAATTTCAGTCAATCGTCC
The DNA here is from genome assembly GCA_002483445.1 of Blastocatellia bacterium UBA7656. GTDB lineage: Bacteria > Acidobacteriota > Blastocatellia > UBA7656 > UBA7656 > UBA7656. Next base: position 22,309 of record DLHY01000036.1, on the reverse strand, counting down.
GCGACATCTCCGAACGCAGAGGAGCCGAAGAGAAACTGCGCATCTCCGAACAGCAGTTCAGATCGCTCATCGAGAATTCGCCTGACGTGATAGTGAAGACGGATAGTGAAGGGAAGATTCTGTTCATCAACAGGGTCCCGACCGGTTACAGGAAAGAGGACTTGATCGGATCGAGCGTCTTCGATTATGTGTCGGACGAAAGCGCGCGCAAGTACAGAAACGCTCTCGATGAAACAGTGACTTCAGGGAGTTGTCACCCCTTCGAGGTGGAAGAGGAAGGAGTTCATCGGAAGTGGATGATTCGCATGGCGCTTTTGGAGCATGGCGATGAAACGGAATCCATCATGGTGATAGCCAGCGATATCACCGAGCGCAAGAGGGCGGAGGACGCGCTGCGTGAGAGCGAAGAACGTTATCGCTCACTGGTATTGGCTACAACCTCGATAGTGTGGACAACCGACGGCGAGGGAGGTTTCGCCGTTCCTCAGCCTTCGTGGGAGAAATACACCGGGCAAACCTGGGAGGATCACAAAGGCTGGGGATGGGCCGAGATGATGCACCCGGAGGATCGCGAGCGAATCAAGACGCTCTGGTTGCGAGCGCTTACAGATCGCTCGCTCTATGAATCGGACGGGAGGATATGGAATGCCGCCACCGGGCAGCATCATTACTTCACTGCCCGTGCTGTGCCGCTGCTCAACGAGGACGGATCGGTTCGCGAGTGGATAGGGAACTTCACGGATGTCGACGACCACAAGCAGGCTGAAGCGGAGCGCGCCCGCCTGTATGAAGCTGAAAGACGAGCGCGGCAGATTGCCAACACCCTGAGTCGGGCCAATCTGGCCCTCACTCGCAGCCTCGATCTCGACACTGTGCTTGAGACGCTGCTCGATTACTTGAGCGAGCTTGTCCCCTACGACACGGCAAACATCATGTTGCGCGAGGACGAAATGCGCTTCAGGGTGGTCGCGCTTCGCGACTACGAGCAATGGAGTGATGCTGGAAAGACTCGATCTATAAGTTTCGATATTCGGACGAACCCTATAACTCGGGAAATTCTCATATCACGCCGAGGCCTTCTGATCCCGGATACGAGAGAATATCCGGGCTGGGAAGTCAGAGATGGAGCCGAGCATGTGCGGAACTGGATAGGGGTACCGCTTATCGCGGGAGGTCAGGTAATAGGATTGTATTCCATCGATAAAGCCGAGCCTGACTTTTTCACCAAAGAGGATGTCCATCTGACGGAATCGCTGGCCGCGCAGGCTGCCGTCGCCATTCAAAACGCCGACCTGTTCAAACAGATCAATCACCACGCCGAAGACCTCGAACAGCGGGTGACCAAGCGAACGGCTCAACTGGAAGCGGCCAAAGAAAGGGCTGAGTCAGCCGACCGAATGAAGTCGGCTTTCCTCGCCGCCATGTCTCACGAACTCCGCACGCCGCTCAACTCCATAATCGGTTTTACCGGCATAATACTTCAGGGGATGGCAGGCTCGCTCAACGACGAGCAGCGCAAGCAACTGACTATGGTCATCGACAGCGCGCGCCATCTGCTCAGCCTCATCAACGACATACTCGACATCTCAAGGATCGAAGCCGGCCAGTTGGAAGTCAGTTTCAGGCCGTTCGACTTAGGCGAAGTAATCGCAAAAGCGGTCGCCATGACATCCCCCATGGCTGAAAAGAAAGGGCTGACATTGCTCATTCACATCGAGCCTGAAGTGGGACAAATCACCAGCGACCGGCGCAGGGTCGAGCAGATCGTCATCAATCTTCTCAACAACGCCATCAAGTTCACCGACCGAGGGCAGGTTCGAGTCGAATGCCGGGTTGATGACGGGAGGATTGTCGCCAGCGTAATCGATACGGGGATAGGCATAAAAGAAGAAGACATCGGCAAGCTGTTCAACCCTTTCCAGCAGATCGACACGGGACTCACCCGCCAGCACGAGGGAACAGGGCTGGGACTGGCTATCTGCAAAAGACTGGTCAGGGCGTTGGGCGGTGAAATAAAAGTCGAAAGCCGTTGGGGCGCTGGCAGCGTCTTCTCTTTCACCTTACCGTTCGCAGGAGGAACTGATGAAACCCACGATTCTAATCATTGAGGACAACGACAACAATCTCTACCTGATAACTTTCATTCTGGAGCAGAAAGGCTATAGAGTGGAGCAGGCAAGGAGCGGGCGCGAGGGAATAGAGAAGGCCTGTCAGGTTATGCCTTCGCTCATACTCCTAGACATTCAGTTGCCTGCGATGGATGGCTACGATGTGGCCAGAGAGTTGAGACAAAATCATGGGATGGAAGATGTGCCGATAGTCGCGGTGACTTCCTACGCGATGGCAGGCGACCGCGAGCGTATAATTGGGGCCGGATGCTCAGACTATATCGAGAAGCCCATCAACCCTGATACTTTCCTGTCGCAGATCGAGAGATACCTTCCTGTGCAGTCGAAGGAGGATAGCCATGACAAAAGTGCTGATAGTTGACGACAACGAGAAGGATCTTTACCTGTTGAAGACGCTGCTCGATGGCAATAGTTTTGTCGTGACGACCGCGACCAACGGGGCCGAAGCTCTTGAATCGGCCCGCCGCGACCCGCCGGATATAATCATCACCGACATCCTCATGCCGGTGATGGACGGCCTGACGATGTGCCGCAGGTGGATGGCCGACGAAAAACTGAAAGATATTCCCCTTGTCTTCTACACGGCCACTTACACAGACCCCAGGGATGAGGAATTCGCCCTGAGCCTCGGCGCGGCGCGGTTCATCATCAAACCGGCGATCCCAGCCAATTTCATCGTCCGTCTGCGAGAGGTCATCGCCGAGCGCGAAGCAGGACGACTCGTTGCCGCCCCGCCTGCTATCGAAGAAGAGGTGGTTTACCTCAAAGAGTACAACCAGCTTCTCATCCGCAAGCTCGAAGACAAGATGTTGCAGATGGAAGAGGCGTACCGTTCCCTCAAGGAGAGCGAAGAGAAGTATCGCCGGATGATAGAAACGGCGATGGAGGGCGTCTGGCGGGTGGATGCCGAGGGCAATACCATCTTCGTCAACCAGAGAATGGCTGATATGCTCGGTTACTCCGTCGGAGAGATGGTGGGCGCTCACCTGTTCTCGTTCATGGATGAGGATGAGCGCGCTGTTGCCGCTCCCAAAATAGAGCGCCACCGTCAGGGTGTAGCCCTCCGTTACGAGATCAGGTTTCGCCGCAAGGATGGCTCCCGTCTCTCGGCTATTCTTTCGATCAAGCCCGTCTTCGATGATGACGGGCAATACGCCGGGGCGCTGGCGATGATAACCGACATAGGCGAGCGCGTGCAGGCAGAGGAATCTTTGCGCGAGACCGAGAAGAAGTATCGAAGCATATTCGAGAACGCGGTGGAGGGGATATTTCAAACAACGCCCCGTGGTCGGTTCCTTACAGCGAATCCTGCGATGGCTCGCATATTCGGATATGATACGGCTGAAGAATTGATGGCCGCGACGACAGATATCGAGGAACAGCATTATCTAGATGCGGAACGACGCAGGGAATTCAAGCAGATTATGGAGCGAGAGGGCTTCGTGCAGGGCTTCGATATCCAACTGCGCCGCAGGGATGGCTCGCATATCTGGGTTTCGGAAAGCGCCCGCGCAGTGCGGGACGAAAGCGGCAATGTGCTTTATTACGAAGGGAGCATCGAAGACATCACCGGGCGAAAGCATCTCGAAGAGCAGCTTTTCCAGTCGCAGAAGATGGAAGCCGTCGGATCTCTGGCAGGCGGAATAGCCCATGATTTCAATAATCTCCTGACTGTAATACTGGGCTACAGTCGGCTCTCGCTTGAGAGCCTTGAGGAAGCCGATCCGTTATACAGTAACATGGAAGAAATACGCAAAGCCGCCGAGCGCGCCTCTATGCTGACGATCCAGTTGCTGGCCTTCAGCCGTCGTCAGGTGCTTCAGCCGCGAGTGCTCGACCTCAACGCCGTGATCACTGATATCGAAAAGATGCTGAAGCGACTCATAGGCGAAGACGTGGAGTTGATCACGCGGCTCGAACCCAATCTGAAACCTGTCAAGGCCGATCTCGGACAGATCGGGCAGGTGATAGTCAATCTGGCGGCGAACGCCCGCGCAGCCATGCATGAGGGCGGCTCGCTCATCGTGGAGACCGCCAACGTCGAACTCGACGAAGAGTATGCGCGGCGTCATGTGGAATTGCAGCCCGGCTCCTATATCAGGCTCTCTGTAAGCGACACTGGAACAGGCATGGACGCGGCGACCCGCTCGCGCATCTTCGAACCGTTTTTCACTACGAAAGAACAAGGCAAAGGCACAGGACTGGGGCTGTCTACGGTTTATGGAATAGTGAAGCAGAGTGGCGGTCACATCTGGGTCTACAGCGAGCCGGGACAGGGGACGACGATGAAAATATATCTTCCCCACGCGGAAGAGTCGACTGAGATCTCGGCGGCGGAGGATCATTCCGTCGCCCTGCCTCGCGGCTCGGAAACCATACTTCTGGTCGAAGATGAGGATGCGGTGCGGGGTCTTGCTCAGTTGTTACTCGAAGAGAGCGGTTATCAAGTGCTGGAAGCGGCCAATGGAGGAGAAGCCATGTTGATATGCGAGCAGCATCAAGGCCCGATCCACCTGATAATTACCGATATAGTGATGCCGCGTATGAGCGGGCCTGAACTGGTCAGACGGCTGGTGAGCATACGGCCAGACATCAAGGCGCTGTTTATGTCAGGCTACACGGACGATACGATAGTTCATCGCGGCATACTCGACGAAGGCGTTGCTTTTCTGCAAAAGCCATTCACCTTCGAGAGCCTGACTCGAAAGGTGCGCGAATTACTCGATTCCTCGAAGTAACCCCTCATTTCCCGCTTGCAAGATCGGCTCTGCGCTTGAGCAGAAAAACGCGAATCGCTTCCGCCTCATCGCGAGTGATCCACTTTTTGAATCCCGGCATCCCGACTCCCGCGAAAGTTCCGTCAAGCACTATTTCGGAAAACTTGTTGTAAATCCCCGGCTGTGAATATCTCAAATCAGGCAGCACGCCGCCGCCCACTGCTCCTATGCCGTGACAAACGGCGCACCACTGAGCAAACACCCCCGCCCCCGCATCGATGGTTTCCGCCGACGCTTTGAATTCAATCGGCGCAGGCATAGCGAGATTTTGTTTCGGCGCATCGGGAAGGCTCTGCTTCGCGCCCAGAGTGAATGTAAGCACGCGGCCCACTCTCTGAACAGGCATATCCGCGATTGCGTTTCCTCCGATCAGAGCGAAGGCTCCGCCCCAGCCTGCCATCACTGAAACGTACTGAACTCCATCGATTTCATAAGTGACCGGAGAACCCAGCACACCTATTCCGACGTTGAATTCCCAGAGCTTTTCTCCGCGGTCTGCGCTATAGGCTACAAACCTTCCGTCAGCCGTCCCCTGAAAAACCAGATTGCCCGCCGTCGTCAGCAATCCGCTGTTCCACATCGATTTGTACCCGACGCGCCATCGCTCTTTTTGAGCCACAGGGTCCCACGCCAGCAGGTGTCCGGGCGGAAGTCCCGGCGGGGCGTCCTTGAGAAGCGAGAAATCGACTCCCGTGTTCCACGCGCCGGGGCGGAATTGAAACTTTCGATCCGCCAGATATGCGCCGATAGTGTCCTGCGCCGGAATGTATACGAGACCCGTTTGAGGATTGAACGACATCGGCTGCCAGTTGTGACCGCCCAAAGGGCCGGGTTTCAAAATGGCAGGAGCATCCTTGTACCTGGCTCCGGGATTTTCAACGGGGCGCGCGGTCTTTTTATCGACTTCCTTAGCCCAGGAGATTTCCACATACGGCTCGGCGGAAATCAACTCTCCCGTTGCGCGATCAAGAACATAGAAAAATCCGTTCTTGGGAGCCTGCATCAGAACTTTTCTCTGTCGTCCGCCTATCTGCAAATCGGCAAGTATGATGTGCTGAGTCGCCGTGTAATCCCATGTATCGCCCGGAGTCGTCTGATAGTGCCAGACCATCTGGCCGGTGTCGGGTCGAAGGGCGAGGATCGAAGAGAGGTAAAGGTTGTCGCCTCCTCCGGGGCTGCGAACCTGCCAGTTCCACGGCGAGCCGTTGCCGGTTCCGATGTAGAGAAGATCAAGCTCTGCGTCGTAAGCCATCGAATCCCACACGGTTCCTCCTCCGCCGACTTTCCACCACTCGCCCGTCCATGTTTTTGCAGCGCGTTCCATCGCGGGCGATTCGAAGGGCTTCGAAGGGTCGCCCGGCACGGTATAAAACCGCCACACGAGTTTGCCTGTCGCAGCGTCGTAGGCAGACACGTAACCGCGCACGCCGTACTCGCCTCCGCCGTTTCCGATGATGACTTTTCCCTTTACGACGCGCGGCGCTCCGGTGATGGTGTATGAATTGTTTTGATCTACGGTCACGACCTGCCAGACGGGTTTGCCCGTCCGCGCATCGAGCGCAGCTAATCGTCCGTCGATGGTGCCGACGTAGACTCTGCCGCCATAGACGGCCACTCCGCGATTGACCACATCGCAGCAGGCCTTGCGACCGTACTCGCGGGGAACTTCCGGGTCCCATTTCCAGAGCAGCTTTCCTGTTCGCGCGTCGAGGGCGAAGACGACGCTCCAGCTTCCGGTCGTGTAGAGGACTCCATCCGTTATGATCGGCGTCGCTTCAAGCCCGCGATTGGTTTCGGTGTCGAAAGACCATGCGAGTCCGAGACTGCTTACGTTCTGCGCCGTGATTTTCGAGAGCGAACTGAACCGGGTTTCGGCGTAGTTGCGCCCGTGAGTTATCCACTCACCCGCTCGCTCATCGGCGCGACGCAGAGCCGCGTCATCGATTCGCGCGGCGCGGTTTTTTTTCTGCGCGCCGACTGTGTTGATGAAAATCAGGCTGAAGGAAACCAGCGCGAGGACGATGATCTTTGCACGTCGTTTCATGAAAATCTGCCTCCGGCGTGTTGTGATGTTGAGCGACGCAAGTTTACCTCAAACGTCGCGCGATGCTCCAACCGTCAGCGCGAATTTATTTGCCCGATCTTATTCGATTGGCTACAGTCAGGGTATGCGTATCATCTGCGCGATGCTGATGGCTGCGATCATGATTTCTCTCAACCCGATCAATGATGAGCCTGAATATGCGCCCATCGTCGAACGGGCAATGGATTTTCATGATTTCACATTAAAGACAATCGAGGGCGGGGATTTCAACCTGCGCGGATTTGCCGAAGGCAAAAAACTGATCATCGTCGGCTTCGTCGCCGGGTGGTGCAAAAACAGCAACGAGAATGGACACGTCATCAAGCGATTGGCGGACAAATACCGCGAGCGCGGGCTTGGCGTGGTGATAGTCGCGGAGTATTCCTCGCGCGAGGATATGCGTATTCATATCGGTCGCATAGGCATTGACTATCCGGTAGTGGTGGAAACAGATAAACGCGATAAAAGAAAAAAGTCCGCGCACTACTCTTATCGTCGCGCTGTCGGAGACGAGCGCAAATGGGGAACTCCGTTTTATGTGCTGATCGATGCGCGCGATATTGAGCCTGCGAATTCCCCGGCCTTTGCTCGTCGCGTCTATACAGTGTCAGGAGAAATGATCGAGTCTGAGGCGGAAGCTTTCATCGAACGTGCGCTTTCAAAGTAGCGCGATTTGTCAGGATGAAGAAACACGAACAAAAATTCTTTCGACTCAGCGACGAGGGCGTGAGTATTTTGAAAGAGCGATGGAAAACTCTTTCGTCCCGCTACACGAAAGATGAAAGCAGGAGCGAGACTATATTCAATCTGCTCGTTCAGATGTACACGGAGAAGCATCGCTCATATCACAATCTGAGCCACATCGACTGGCTGCTTGCTTTGAGTGATTCGATGAAAGACGAAATCGGCGATTACGATGCAATCCGGTTTGCCGTCTGGTTTCACGACGCGGTATATAACACACGAAGAAACGACAATGAGGAAAAGAGCGCCGAGATGTCCGCCGCCTCGCTCGAAGAGCTTGCCGTTCCTGTCGTAACTGCAAGCGCAGTCCGGGAGATGATACTTGCGACAAAGCATCACCATTGTGAAAATCTCAGTGAAGACGCGAAGCTTTTTCTCGATCTCGATCTATCGATACTGGGCGCGTCGGAAGAAGTTTATCGGGCCTACAGCGAGGCTATAAGAAAAGAGTATTCGTGGGTTCCGCGTTTTCTCTACCGCCGCAGCAGGAAAAAAATCCTCGATGATTTTCTGCGACGAGAGCGAATTTTTCTCACCGAAGATATGCGCGCGAGATTCGACCTTCAGGCGAGGCGCAATATCAAGCGTGAGATCGAATCGCTTTCATCCTGATTCGATCTATATCATTGCAGGGGTCGTCTTTCCGGTTCCGCCTTTCGAGGCGAACAATGGCGATGTGTTTACTCACGATCTGCTGTGACGGGTTCGCCTTCCATAGCGGAATCGTCATCGACTGAAATTTCTCCCTGCGGGATGTCCGATAGTCGTCCGGTGTCGGTTTCTCCGCGAAGCCGCTCGGCGCTCTTGTACGCTTTGTAATGGTTATAGCCGACCATGATCAGCCCGACTGAAGGTATGGCTAAGAATATGCCCGGCAATCCTCCAAGTTCAGCGCCGACAAGTATGGCAAGCACCACGACCATCGGATGCATCTTGATGCCGTGGCCTACGATTTTCGGATAGACGAAATAATCGTGAACTATGCGCAGGATGGCCAGTATCAGCGCCACCAGCAACGCCTGATTAAGCGATGTTGTCAGCGTCAAAGCGAACGCGATGACTGCTGCCACCAGCGGCCCTGCAAGCGGTATGAATTCGAGTATGGCGGAAATGACTCCCAGCACCACGGCGTAAGGAATCCCGAATATAGTGAAAAGAATCGTAACCTCTGTACCGACCACTATGCACGAGAGAATCTGCGCGCGAGTGTAAGCGGCAAGCGTGCTGCTCACGTCGAGCAGCAGCCAGTGAGCGCGCTTGCGCAATCTTTCGTTAGGCAGCAATCCGACGACTGACTCCTCGAAAGCGGCTGCGTCCTTAAGCATAAAGAAGGACAGAACGGGTACGAGTATGAGCCAGGGAAGATATTGCAGATAGCCCAGAATGCCGCCGACTATCGTTTCCAGAAATGGGAAGATGGTCTCAGCCGCGCGGCTTGTCATCCCCAAAAAGTAATCTCTCCACTCGCGCGGGAGCCTCAGATGGCTGAGCCAGCTATTGGCGTCATTGAGCGAATCCCTTATGCTGGCCGAGCCGGAGGTGATGAATTCCGGAAGCTTCTGTCCGAGATCGGTGACCTGATTCCACAGCAAAGGCCAGAACCAGCTTATGATTCCGTAGACTATCGCGCCCAGCACCACGTAGACCGCGCTTATGGCGGCGAAGCGCGGGAGTTTGATTTCGCGGCCCTTGATATAAACCGGAAGTTCGAATATGCGCACCAGAGGAGCGATCAGGTAACAGAAGAAGACCGCCAGCACGCACAGCAGTAAAATCTTGCGCAGGATGTAGAGCATCCAGATCAGGAAGGCAATTCCTGCCATCAGGAATACTATTCTCAAGACTACGCGCGTCCAGATGCGCACCAGATCGGCCTGGTTGAGAATTGGTTTCCTCTTCAATTCAGCCTCCTGTCATCGGGCAAGTGGAGTGAGTATAGCACAACTTCCTTTCAATACATGGCCGCGCGTTCGAAACAAAAAGGCCCGAACCACTGAGGGTTCGGGCCTCCCTTTTGCCTGGGAAAAAAACTAATTCTTTCCGCCCGAAGCTCTCATGCGCCGGATGTTATCGACCAACGTTTTGGCGTTGGGCAACTCAGCCACTGCGCGCTGAAACTGCGGATCGCCTTCGAGCAATACCTGCCGCGCCGTTTCCTGACCGTAGGCCGCTGATACTACTTCGTATCGAAACTGTCGCTTGAGCCAGTCGGCATCCTTATCGACGCGCGCCGGGTCGATCTTCAACTCCTTATGCTCGGCCAGGAATTTTTTGAACGCCGAGAGAACCTTGTCATTGACTCTGTATTCGTTCGCTTCCAAGCGATGATTGTGAACTACGGTGCGGTCTATCTTGAAATCTTCAAAGCCCTGCGCCTGACCGGCAACCAGCAGGCGGGCGAACTCATAAGTTGAATCGAGCCAGGTTCTCTGCAATTCGAATTCGCGCGTGGGGAACTTGACCTTCACATCAGGCTCGATGCCGCCGCCGCCATAGACGGTGCGCCCGCTGTCGGTGCGCTTTTCATCAGTCTTTTTGGTCTGCACAGCTTCCTTGTCGCCGCGGCGGAGATAGTAATCGTAGAAGGAAAGCCCCGCGTATTCGCGTTGAATCAATCGCCCGCTCGGCGTGTAGTAATGGCCTGTCGTGAGAGTCAGACCCGATCCGTCCTGAAGCTGAAATACGTTTTGAACGAGCGCCTTGCCGAAGCTTTCATCGCCTACCAGCACTGCGCGGTCATGATCCTGAAACGCTCCGGCCACGATTTCAGCCGCCGAAGCCGATCCCTGATTCACGAGGACTACGAGCGGCGATTCATCGGGAGAGCCGTTTTGCGCCGCCCGTTCGACGGGCGGAAATACGCCCGGACGCCCGCGCATTGAAACGAGTTTCTGCCCGCGATAAAGGAAGATGTTAAGCACTTTGGCTGCCTGATCCACAAGTCCCCCGCGATTTCCGCGCAGATCGAGTATGAGCGATTTCATGCCCTGGCTGCGCAATTCCTGAAGGGCGTTTAGCATTTCGTTGGAGGTCGTGGTATTGAACCCGCGGTCGAGGTTTATATAGCCTATCGAGTCGCCGACCATCGCGTAATTCGATATCGAAGGAAGAGAGACGCCCGCGCGGGTGAAAGTGTGTTCGAGCGGCTCTTTCACGCCGAGGCGGGAAAGCTTGACTCGCACCTGCGTGCCAAGAGGGCCGAGCAGTTTTTCCGACACCTGACGCGAACTAAAACCTTCCGTCGATACTCCGTCGACGGCGATGATCTGATCGCCATAGCGGAGACCTGCTTTATAAGCCGGAGAGCCGTTGAAGGGAGAAGTGATATAGACTTTACCGTTGCGCTGCGCGATCCAGGCTCCGATGCCGAAATACTGGCTGCGCTGGTCGTTGAGGAAGTCTTCGAATTCCTTCGGATCCATATAGGAAGAATGCGGATCGAGCGTGTGCAGCATACCGATTATGGAAGTCTTCAGGAGAGTCTGGTAGTTGATCTGGCCCGCGTAATTTTTTTCGGCCATCACCAGGGCTTCGGCGAAATCTCCGGTTATCTTTTTCGCCGCCGCCTGGTCTTCGCCCTGGCCCAGCAATCGCTGGTCGGGATGCGCCCCGGCAAAGGTGAGAGGAAGAATTAAAACGACAACCAGCGCCAAGTATCTTTTCCTGGATTTCATACTTCGATATTTCTCCTTAGATAAAAGCGGGAGCGTTATCCTCAATCGCCACTCGGATCACCACGTCAGAGATTCTAACGGAAGCATTTTCGGAAAACAACTCTTTGAATGCCCGACGCCCTTCTGATAGTTTTATTGCCTTGAACGAAAGCGTGAACGAAACCGGATTTCGAAACTGTCCCGCCTGTGGAAATCCAACTCCTTCGGTGGTGTGTTCGCATTGCGGAGCGCAGACGGTCGAATATGAAGCTGAGGTTTACGAAGAATCGCGCGAAGAGCGTTTCCTCCGCGCCATAATCGCGCGCCCAACTCGGCTCACTTATCTCTTCATCGGCATAAACCTCGGTATGTTCGCGCTGATGTGGCTGGCCGGAGGGATGAGCGTCACAGGGGCGAATCACTTCGCGCTGGTCGGATTCGGCGCGAAAGAAAACTCGTTGATCGAACAGGGCCAGTACTGGCGGCTAGTCACTTCCATCTTTCTACACATAGGTTTTCTTCATCTCTTCTTCAACAACTATGCGCTGTGGATAATCGGGCAGGAGATCGAAAAGCTCTACGGCGCGGCGCGCTTCGCCGCGCTCTACATGATGACAGGCATCGTGGGTTCAGTTGCAAGTTATTACTTCTACCCTGACGCGACATCGGCGGGAGCATCGGGAGCGATCTTCGGATTATTCGGCGCGCTTGCGACATTCGCCTTTCGTGGCCGTTCCGACATCCCCGACTTCATAAGAAAGAGCATCCTCCGTCGGGTCTTTCCTCTGATAGCCATCAATCTCATACTGAGTTTTTCAATCAAGGAGATCGACAAGGCCGCGCACATCGGCGGATTGATCGCGGGCGTCGCGCTCGCCGTGCTCATCCCCTACCAGCGCGCCGAAGAGAAGGCGACTCCCACTGTCTGGCGCGCGATCATGGTTTTATGCATCGCCGTGATACTCATTTCGTTTGCCGCCGCTTTCAAAAACTATGACGGCCCGCCTCTCGAACTGAGCAACCTCGCGGCTTCTCCAACCACACAGTTCCTCGATTATTTTCAGCGAATGGATGATGCGCAGCAGGCGCTCATCGATGCTCACAATACTTTCGCCGAAGCGATCAACAAGCGCGAGGAAAAGGCTGATATAAAAGTGATTCTCGCGGATGTCGAGCGTGGACTTGGCAGACTAAAGAATGCGCGCGGGGCGAATGAAAAGTCGGAGCGATTTCTTGAGCGATTGACATCGCTGCTCAACGAGCAAAAAAAGATTCTGGAAAAATTCGCAAGCGCCAATGAGAAGGACTGGGAAAGAACGGAAGCAGATTTCAAACAGTTTCACCAGCATTACGAAACATTCAGAAACGATTATGGTGACTGGATCAGGGAGTTGACGGGCAAGCGCGATGGGGATTGAGGCGGGCTTGTCGCCCGCCTCCGCGTGCTAGGCGCAGGGCGCGAGCGCCGGCGGCGCGAAATCTTCTTCGCGGCAATCCGCAGGCGTGAAAGTCTGCTTGAAGGTGAAAGCGAAAGGCGTCTCTCCCTGCGATTGGAGATGCTCAAGCCTGCTCCTGGCTTCCGCAACCGTCGGGATGTAGCCCGCTTTGATCCACCACAACACCAGATAAAATCCGTCCATCTTCTCGAACCATTCCCTTCGCCTGCGCATCACTTCGTTGTGCGCCGTGCGATAGGTGAAATCCTTGAGATGTTCGATTGACTCCCACACAGACATGTTGACCAGTATGCGGTCATCATCGAAAGGGCGCAGATAGGTCGCATTGCCGTCGTCCCCCTGCAAACGCCATACGAATCCGGGGCTGTTATCTGCAAGAGAATTGATTTTGTCGAGCTGCGCCATGAAGTCCGACATCGCAGGGTCATCAATCGGCGCAATCATGCGAGCTATGTTGATCTGAGCTATATGATAAAGCTTCGTTGTCAAAGTTCGTGCCTCCTTCTCTGAGCTATATCTGAATTTCTCGCCAATTCAATATAGCATCGCGCTAGGGGCGCGTGAAGGAAAACACTGTCGTTGTGCCTCCGCCTGCAAGTCGCACCTGAAGGTCGACCCTCTCGCCCACGTCGATCTTCTTTCCGGCCTTCTTGCATATAAGGTTCGTGTTGATGCTGTCCGAGTCGTTTTTGGTCTTCTGCCTTTCGCCATTGAGAAACACGCTTGCGTCGTTATCGAAGCCCTGACCGAAAACGAACAGCTTTTTGCCCACGACCGAAGCCGACAGAATTTTCGGAACAGCAGGGCCGAGAGTCACTCTCCACACGCCGCGCCCGTGCGTGAACGCGAACAAAACGTTGTTCGATCCCACGCTGCCGATGGCAAGCGATTCGACCACCGTGTTGGCAAAGCCCATGTTTTCCCGCGCCCACGTCGCGCCGCCGTCGAGCGAAACGAAAACGCCGATGTCAGTTCCGATGTAGAGCCGCTGTGAGTCCCCGTGATCGACCACGATTGAGTGAACCGGAATATCGGGTATGCCTGTATCACCTGCGCCATCGATGCTGGCCCAGGTCGCGCCCGCGTCAGTGCTTTTGAAGACGTGAGGCCCGCCGAATGTCGTGTAGGTGGCATAAGCCACGTTTTCATTCGCGGGGTCGAATGTGACCCACGAGACGAACCCGATTCTCGGCTGAACACCGGGCCACGCGGTCGCGAAGTTTGCAGCCAGCGCCGCATCATTGCGATGGATGAAGCCTCCGCCAACCGTGCTTCCGCTCAGTCCGACGAGAACCCGGTTCGAGTTGGTCGGCGCGATGGCTATAGCAGACACCGAGCGATCCGTCGAAAGAGGCGCGCTGGCCTGAGTCCAGCTTGCGGCTCCGTCCGATGTGCGCCACAGCGATCTTCCGCCCGTCCACAGGCGTTGCGGAATGCTCGGATCCATCATGAAGGTGTTGATGAATTGAAAATTGCCGCTCGACTCATTGATGCCGCTCGTAGCAGTGAAGAAGGTGCGACCCCCATCGGTCGAGCGACGAATTGAAAGCCTCGTAGTCTCGACATAAATGTTGTCTGAGTCGGTCGGATCGATAGCGACGTAGCCGCCGTCTCCGCCGAACACTTCTTCCCATCCGTTTATTCCATCCGAATCCGTTCCGCGAAGCGTGCCGTTGTCCTGAGTGCCGCCCATATAAGTCATCCCGTTCGGATAAGGAAGACCGTGATAGAACTGAGTTACGCCGTAGCTGCGACTCAACGAAGCCCAGCGCACGCCGGTATTGCTGTCGTCGCAAGGCGCTCTCGTTCCGGTGGCAAGAGCGGCCAGCGCATTATCGGTTACGAGTACGCCGCCATCGCTCGTAACATACATCCTTCTGTTGGTCGTGCCGTTGTACTGCGGATGGAAAAATATTCCATGCTGATCGGCGTGAGAGTAAGGGCCGGTGCGCAAAGCTGGTCCCTCATTGAAGCCGGGAGGATTAGCCCACCAGTATGAAGCTATGCCCCAGTTCTGCCCGCCGTCGTCGGAGCGGAAGAGATCGATTCCGCCTGCCCACACGCGATCCGGGTTTACGGGATCGACGGCGATCACATTGTCATACCACCCCTGATTGAGAAACGAACTGCCGCCCTGCCCGCACTCCGCCAGAAAAGCGATGATCGGGTTTGAAAGCAGCACGGTGTTGAGCTTCGTTGCGTCGGTGTTTCTCACACGAGCCGTCCACGATCCCGCATCGCCGCTTGCGGTTGATCGAAACACCGCGAGCAATCCGAGGTTATAGGTTCCCGGCAGATTGCTCGAAGCCAGCGCGTAGACGATGCTCTGATCCGATGGAGCTATGGCGAGCGAGGTTCTCCCCATCCCGGTTTCGTTCAATACTGCCGTCCACGCTCCCGCGCCTGCTGTGTCGGTGTTGCGATAAACTGTCGATTGAGTGAAAGAGCCGCACGAAGCGAACAGATAATCGGTCGCCTGATCGGTTCGTATGGCAAGGTCGAGACAGCCGCCCTGAACCGTGAAGCCACCTGTGTTGAGAGGATTGAGCGAGCGCGTCCAGTTCGCTCCGCCGTCCGCGCTCGTCCACACGCCTGTCCGCGTAGCGGCATAGACGCGCTCGTTATCGCTGGGACTCACAACCAAATCGTTGACATAATGAAAATCCGCCGTCGTCGTGTTCGCGAGTTGAGTCCAGCTTGCTCCCGCATCGGTCGTTTTATAAATCCCCGCGCCGCGAACCATATCGGAATTGAAATAGCCTTCGCCCGTCCCGGCGTAGATGACGCTCGTATCGGTCGGATCGAAAGCCAGAGAGCATACGGCCAGATTCGGCAGCATATCGCCGAGCGCTGTCCACGCCAGACCTCCGTTCGTGGTTTTCCACACGCCGCCCGCGACCCCTGCCGTATACATGATCGAAGGATTGGCAGGCTCTATGAGCAAAGCGCGCGTGCGCCCGCCTATGTTGCCGGGGCCGAGTTGAGTCCACGCGCCGAGGTCTGATCGCTCGCGGGTCTCTTTCGGCATACTGCGCGCAGGCGGATGAAAGGTGGCGAGCGCGGTCGAATACTGAGGCATCGCTTCAGCCTGCTCGACAGCCTTCACATACCACTCTCTGCGGACGGGGCTGTGTCCGTCGGGCGAGCGTTTGAGGTTGAAGAATTCGTGCGCCTCAGCAGGTTCATCATACCCTTGGCTCTTTTTTTCAATCGCGGCGATGAGGCGTTCGATATCTGAATCAGAAGCGCGATCTCTGGATGATTGCAACAGAGCGAAGACGATCAGGAGCGCGATCATCATCAAAGCGACAGAATAACGGAGTGCGCGATATTTCATAACTGTGCCTCTTGATAAAGTTTTTCTTGACAGCGGGAGAGCCGGACTGCCTTATGATTTTGCGATGTTTTCGCCATCGGCTCAATCGATTTGAAGGGGCAGTCTGAAAGAAAGACAAAGTTTAACGTCGCCCGGATGAAGTTACAAGCCGGGTAATCGTTCACACCGGGGCAGGCGCGGTGACGGAAGACGGATTGCAGGCAAGGATGAAACTCGGCTCCTGTCATCGCCCCACGATTGTGAGTTGCATGGTGAAACTTCGAACCACGTCTGTGTTCACGCTCGTCACCTGAAACGAGTAGGTTCCAGGCCGCGCGCCTGCATCGACGCTCACGGTGAGCGCGCCGAGAGCCGAGCCGTTCGGGGGCGGCGCAACCGGGTTGGGATCGAAGCTGCACTGCACGCCCGCAGGCAGGCCCGCGCACGCAAGCATCACCTGACCCGCGAACCCGTCAATCGATGTCACCCTGTATGAAGTCTGACCGGACTGACCCTCAAGGATTGTGAGCGAAGCGGGATCGCACGAGATGACGAAGTCGGGATCAGGTATCCTCGGCGTGACCATCAACATCAGGTCGGCAAAGCGAGTAATGCTCCCGCTTGTCGCTCCGACCTTGAATGGATAAGAGCCAGGCGCGACGCCTTCTCCCACAGTCAGCCTCAGTGTCGACCGCGCCAGCACATTCGGCAGCGGGCCTGAGTCAGGAATGAAACTGGCTGTCACTCCCGCAGGCAGGTCTACGGCCTGGAAAGAACTCACTAATCCGTTGAACCCGCTGATGGGAGTCACATCGCAACGGCTCTCGACTGACGCGCCCTGCTGCGCCCTCAACGTGGATGGAGTGCATGTGACATAAAAATCAGGAGGCCGCCTGCGGAGATTGAAGTTTATTTCAGCGCGAGCGCCGCTTCTGATTTCAGCATTCATTTCTTCAGGGAAGAAATCGGGCGACCAGGCTTTCACTTTGTACATCCCCGGCGCGAGCGCCCTCTCCGAGTCGTAGCGGCCCTGCGGGTCGGTCGGCTCTTTGAAGATCAGATTGCCGCTCAGGTCGGTGATCTCGATGACGGCGTAGACATCAAAGAAGCTGTCGGCAAGCGCGACCTGCCCCGTTATCTGCGACGGGCGACGTAGCGTGAAATTCGCCCTGGCATTATCTGGACCGACCGTGACTGTTTTCGTCTCCAACATGAAACCTTCCATCTCGCACATAACGGTGTAAGTTCCTGCCGGAAGGCTCTGGCCTGTTTTATACTTCCCGTTAGATTTCGTCTTTGCCGACCGCAGGGCGACGCCATCGGAGTTGACGAATAGAATGCTCGCGCCCGCTATCTTGCCTCCGCTCTCGTCTTTGACTTTTCCTTGGATTCCAAGCAAGGGGTTGGAGAGCACAGACCCATGCAGCACATCGCATTTGCAGGTATCCGCGCTCCCGGCGGCTCCCACCGGTCCCAGAGATGGAGATGTATTGAAGTACCAGGCGAACAACTTGCTGCTGGCCACGTTCGGACGATTGACGCAGGTCGTGTGTACATCGGAAGAGGTGAACGAAGGCCGACCGTCCCCGGTCGCAGGGTTGGCCGGAAGAGGCAGCACACTGGCAGGCGGGGTGGTGCTGAAGACCGTACCCTTCACAGGGTCCCAGATGCCCGCCGGATCGCAAGGCCCGACAACAGTCGTTTTCACTTCGATATTATTCGGCCTGACATTGCCGGTTGTTGAGAGAGTGAATATCTGCTTCAGCCCGTGATCAATCTGGAACACTTTGGACTTGCAGGTGAGCCTGAAGACGAGCACCGGACATTTCGATCCGGGCGCGTCGCCTCCTTCTCCCGGCGGGAACGACGGGTCCCAGCAGAGGCGATAGTCCTCCGTTTCTCCTGTGGCGAATTCTCCGGTTCCCGCCCAGGGATTATTTGCGACAGGTGGAATCGGAGACGAGGTGATCGTGAATCTGAGCCACGTGCAGTATGGGAAAGCTGCGGGGATATCGCCTAAAGCCATCGTCACCGGAAACTGGCAACCTCCTGGAGGCAGCGGCATAGGAAAATTGGGAACCGCCCATTCTTCCTCATCCTGCCAGTCTCCGTCCTGATTCAGATCGATTAGCACATTGAGGTAGCGCGTTCCGGCCTGGGCATCAGGGGCCACACTCACAAGAAAATGCGCGAAGGCCGTGTTGCTGACCGGGTTGTACCACCACCCGCAGAGTCCGTCGTCGTTATCGAGGTCTGTCGCCTGCGCATCCAATTCGACCGAAGTGGTGTTGGAACAACTCGTCGGCAGAGGCGATGAAGGTGTCGGCGCGACTCCCCACCACTCCGATGCCGTGTTGACGTGCCGCGCTCCGTTCACGCCAAGTAAAGTCGGATATGGCGCAGGCGCGTCTCCGAAATCCCATTGCGACGATTGCGCGGCGACCGTATTGCTCGCGTTGAAATCCTGAATGTATGACAGGTGTGAAATCCCTATCATAAAAGCAAGCACAGATGTGAAGATCAATATGCTCTTTTTCATAACTTCTTCCTCCTGTCTCCTCATGCGAAATCCGCATCAAAACTCAATCGCACGGTTGGAGTTTCTTTTTGACTTGAGAGAGGCAGGAGGAATATGCTTCGTCGTAAACAGGGTTCAGGTCTCTTGGCGGAGGCTGCGATGATGACCCATTCGGCAAAAAGCGTGACCGCCAGACTTCTGGCATGGTCGGAGGGCGACCGCGAGGCGCTTGAAGATCTTATGCCGATGGTTTACGACGAGCTTCGCCGCCTTGCCCGCAGCTATCTTCGCCGCGAGCGCAGCGATCACACCCTTCAGCCGACCGCTCTCGTTCACGAGGCGTATCTGAGGCTTGTAGACCAGGAGCAGGTGCGTTGGCAGAATCGCGCGCATTTTTTCGGCATAGCCGCGCGATTGATGCGTCAAATCCTCGTCGAGCATGCGCGAAGCCGCAAGACTGCCAAGCGAGACGGCGGTCTGAGGCTGACGCTATCGAAAGCGGCGATCAGGCTTGAGGAAAAAAGCGTAGACCTGCTCGCGCTCGACGATGCTATGAGCGAACTCGAAACCATCGACCCGGATAAAAGCCGCATCGTCGAGTTGAGATTTTTCGGCGGGATGACCATAGAAGAGACCGCCGAAGCGATGGGAGTTTCGACCGCCACGATAATACGCCAGTGGCGAATGGCGCGAGCCTGGCTCTTTCGTCGCATCAGGAAAGGAGAGGCAGGCGACCAGAGTGAGTTAGAGAAGTAAACCTGAGCTCGACGCACTGCGAAGAAATCTTCTCGCTGACCGCTGGTTGCTCGTCGGTGAAGCATGAAACCGGAACGATGGCGCAAGGTCGAAGAAATTTTTCAGTCCGCTATTGAGCGCGACCCGATGGAGCGCGCGGCTTTTTTGAATGAAGCCTGCGCTGGCGACGATTCACTGTTGCGCGAAGTCCAGTCGCTTATCGCCGCCGATGAGCAGGCCGGAAGTTTTATCGATGTCTCGTCTCTGGCGCGCGAAGATGAAGAATCGCTTTCAGGCAAACGGATCGGCCCTTATCGTGTCATCAGCGAAATAGGGCATGGCGGGATGGGATCGGTTTATCTGGCCGCGCGCGAAGATGAGTATCGAAAGCAGGTCGCAATCAAACTCATCAGGCGCGGGATGGATACGGATTTCATCATCCGCCGCTTTCTGGGCGAGCGACAGATTCTCGCTTCTCTCGATCATCCGAACATCGCAAGATTGCTTGACGGCGGAACGACCGAAGACGGGCTGCCTTACTTCGTGATGGAATACATCGAAGGCACGCCCATTGATCGCTATTCGGATGAAAACCGCCTCAACACCGCCGCCCGTCTCCGCCTCTTTCGCGATGTCTGCGCGGCTGTTCAATACGCGCACCGAAATCTTGTGATCCATCGCGACATCAAACCGGGCAACATCCTTGTCACTCGTGACGGCGAGGTGAAACTGCTCGATTTCGGAATCGCCAAGCTGCTCGATCCCGCTGCTCAGTCCCTCGATCAGACCGCCACCGCAATAAGGATGATGACGCCCGATTACGCAAGCCCGGAGCAGGTTCGCGGGGAGCAGATCACCACAACAAGCGATGTCTACTCGCTCGGTGTAGTGTTGTACGAACTGCTCACAGGTCATCGGCCTTACAGGCTCAAGAGCCGTCAGCCGCATGAGATCATGCGAGTCATCTGTGAAGAAGAGCCTGAAAGACCGAGCATCGCCCTCACTCAACTGGAGGCAGCGATGACAGCCGAGGTCTCATCCCACATCACTCCCCCCCCCCGGCGTATGAGCAAACCACGAGAAAGAAATCTCCACAGATTGCGCCGCCAACTCGAAGGCGACCTCGACAACATATTAATGAAGGCGCTCAGCAAAGAGACTGAGCGGCGTTACTCATCCGTAGAGCAGTTCTCGGAAGATATTCGCCGTCACCTTGAAGGTCTGCCGTTGATCGCGCGAAACGATACGCTGTTTTACCGCGCGGGAAAATTCATCCGTCGCCACCGTGTTGTAGTCGCTGCAGCGATCATCGTGGCGATGACTTTGATCGCAGGCATAATTGCGACTGCGTGGCAGGCGCACGCTGCCAGACAACAGCGCGATAAAGCGCAATATGAAAAAGCGAAAGCCGAGCAGGTCAGCGCATTTCTACAGAGTATGCTGCAATATGCCAATCCAAGCTGGTACTCGCCGGGAAAAGACAAAGGGCCGAAGACGACTGTGCTCGATGCTCTCAACGATGCTGCTGGGAGAATTGATACGCAACTTGCCGATCAGCCGGAAGTCAGGAGCGATCTTCACGGCACTATAGGAGACACGTACCGTGCGCTCGGCCTTCTTGATGATGCTCAACGTCACTTTGAGGCCTCGCTTGAAATACGGCGCGGGCTTTTTGGCCAGGGCAGCGCCAAAGTCGCAGAGAGCCTCTTTTACCTGGGCGCAGTGCAACACTCCAGAGGCAATCTTGAGCAAGCGGAGATGCTGATCCGGCAGGCTCTGGAAATCCAGCGCAGACGGCCTGATGAAGGCAATAACCTGCCTTTTATTATTCAAGAGTTGACATCGATTCTGTGCAAGAAAGGAGACCCAGCCGCTGCTGAACCTCTCGACCAAGAAGCTCTTGAGCTATTTCGCCACAGATATGGACAAAGAGATATAACGATTGCTTTTGGTCATTCGGCTCTCGGAAGAGATTACTACAGCCTGGGCGATCTGGATCGGGCGCAGGAACACTTTCAGGAATCTTTGGACATTTTACTGGAGAGATCAGGGAGTGAAACATACTTCCAGACGCTTGGTCTGGGATTGATCTGCACAGCGAGTGGAAAATATGAGGAAGCAGAACGGCTCCTCAGCAAAGCAGTTGACGATGTCTTGCGATCACAGGGCGAGCGCAGCGATGTTGCATCTCATATCCTGGCTTCACTTGCTCATCTTCATTCTCTCAAGGGTGAGCGCGAGCAGGCCAGACGAGAAGCTGACAGAGAAGTTGCCAGGTTCCATCGTCTGTCTCCTGACAGTTATTTCACGCTGATTCCAATTGCCAAAGTATTCGTCAACACAGGGCAACACGCTCGCGCCGAATCCCTTCTGCGAGAAGCCCTCGACGCAGGCAATCGATACATGGTCAAAGACTCCTGGGTTCTGGCCGAGGTCAAGGGCGCGCTCGGCGAATGCCTGATGGCGCAGAAGCGATACGCCGAAGCTGAACCGCTGTTGATCGAAAGCTATGAGTCTTTCAAACAGAGTCAGGTTGAACAGAGCTTCAGAATAAAAGAGGCGCGCGACCGTCTCGCCGCTATGTACGAAAGATGGAACAAGCCCTGAACCTTCCAGCTTCGAGATGACGAGGACAGACGCAGATGGAATAAAGCATATTGAGCAATGTTGTTACTGGTTTTAACCGCAGATGCGAATTCTTCACAGATTAAAAGCATCGGGCCGGACTTCCGGCCCGCCCATATTAACAACAGAGTTCTGCTTGCGTCCCGCTCTCAGGGGCTCACTGCGTTAATGACGTAGTTGCACGTCCCGGTATCCTTGCATTTGGCTCGAAGGTACATTCCTGCGGGGACATTGAAGCCCGTTCTTGCGCCCTGTCCGCCGTTGTTACCAGA
>DLHY01000104.1:7513-62588 GCA_002483445.1 Blastocatellia bacterium UBA7656 | reverse complement strand
AACAGCAATCGCCCCATCGAGTCGTACTTGTACTTCCTCAACTGACTGCCTTGATTTACTTCTACAAGCCTGTCCATCAGGTCGTAAGTATAACTCGTCTCCTGAGTCGGTGTCCCGCCTGATGAAGTCTGCTCGTAGACCTTCACCAACCGCCCCAAGCCATCCGCCTCTCGCTTCATCTTTCGATTCACCTGATCCGTCACCGTCACGGTGTTACCGGAATAGCTGGTCTGCACAGTCTGACTATCAGGCAAGGTCACGACTGTCGTTCTTCCAAGCGCGTCGAAAGAGTTGACCGTTTCTGCTCCCGGCGTCTGGCCAGATTGGAACGGATTGGTTCGTTTCCAGACCCGCCCCATCGAGTCGTAAGTCGTGTTGACCTGTCCGCTGTTCGGCCCGACGACTGATTTCACTCGCCCCCATCCGTCATAAGTATAAGTCGTCGTCGCGCTCTTGTTGGTCAACCCTTCTGTCCAGTTCATCGTCTGCGTTGATGTCAATGCCGAGTCGTTATAGCCTGCGTCCTGTGTCGCTCCGGTAGGAGATGTCACCACATCAGTCCTCAACGCAGAGTCATAAGTGATGGTCGTCTCCTCGCCTCGCTCGTCGGTCTGACTGGTGACAAGCCCGGTGTTGAAATCGTCTACCATCTCGGTCGTCAAAGTCAGGCTGCCCGATCCCTTTGTCACGCTCATCGGCGCGCTGTAGTTGTTCCCCTCCCCAATCGTCATCACCTGTTCGTTGCAGCAGTCCATCTGCTCTTTCACGACGTTGCCGAATATGTCCAGCTTTCTCAGGTGTGTGATCGTCTGACTCCCAGCGATGTCTTTGTACTCGGTCGTCCCGGTCACGTTGCCTCTCGTCGTGTAGTTCTGATCGAATGACGAATCATGACCCGGCGGCATCTGCTGACCCGAATAATATTCCATCCCGCTCATCGCCTGATAATCGTCATAAGTGATAGTCGCCTTCGAGATCATCACATCATCAGCGTCGTTGGTGTTCTGCTGCGCGTCGTAAACATTGCTCTCGATGACCAGACTTCTCAGATAGGCGTTGATGTATGCCGTGTCGGTCTTGAACACTGATCGGCTCCTGCGTCTGACCTGCCATTGGCCGCTTATCTGATAGCCGTACTGCCGAGAGTTGGTCACATTGCCGTAGCTGTCATAATCGAAATCCACCTTCGTCGGCGTCCCTGCATCATCGTAACTCGTGACGGTCTGAATCTGCGGATGGCCTGCTCCGTCGTTGGTGTATGTGAATGCGCTTTTGGCCATCGAACCGCCCGACGAGTTCTTTATCTCCGTCTCGGTCATCAATCCGTTGTTCGAGCCTGTCGTCGAGCGCGTCAACAGCAACTGCGACGAATCCGGGCGGGTGACTATGTAGGTCTTCGTCCCGCTCCCTGTGCTTGATGAATAGGTATAGACGGCGCTCGGAGCATTGGTGGCTGTCTCGGTTCTCTGTGAAAATGTTGGAGCATCGGTCAATGATGAGCCGACAGTCGGATAGTTGAAATTGATCGCTGCTCGTTCATTCCCGTCGCTGATAACTCCCTGCCCATCGATGCTCATATCCTTTCGCATCGAGACGTTGTAGATCATCCCGTAAACAGAATAATCGAACTTGTATCCCGTGTCGGTCGCGTCGAAAAGGATATGTCGCATCACAGGGACAGTCCCCGTAGGACGGTTCTCGACCGTCAATCCTGAAAAACTGTTCGAGATGGTGATGCTTTGATAATCGAACTTCGCAATATCGGTCGTGCCAGTGCCGAAGGCTGGCACTGTGATTGAGACGAGGTTAGCGCACGAGTCATAGTTGAACTGAAGCGCGCGACCAAGCGTGTCGGTCACGTAATCGAGAGCTTGTCTCCACGGAAAAATCGAAGAGTTGTAGGTCTTGTAGCCGATAGAGATGTAATTGCCGTTTGCGTCTCTGATCTTTGTCGGCAGCAACCGGTTATTGGTGACAGTGATCGTTACTTTCGTGCCGTCGTTGAAATAGAGCGAACCGCCGTTGGACTTGCTTCCGACAAAGGTGATGTGTGAGCCGTCGTTGGTTGTGTAAGTGGCTGATGTTGTATCGCTGCCCGTTCCGAGATAACGACGAGTGCCGTCCGGGTCGATGAGAACATACTTGGTGCTTGAGCCTGAGCCGTAGGTGAAGATGCGACCGAAACCGAGAGAGAATCCGGGAGCAGGCCAGCCTTGAGTTGGGTTGAAAGTGACCGCAGAACCATGCAGTGACCAGAGGCAGGAGTTGTAATAAAGAGTGAGACTCGCGCCAAGCCCGCGACCTCCGAGGCTGTAGATCGGGAAGGCGGCATTGAAATTTCTGGCCGTTGGAAGGATCGAGCCTAACGGGAAGCCTTCGAGTGTGCGATTGCGGGGATTGCCAATCAAATTGCTGAACTGATTCCAGAGTTCGTCATAACCAAAATCGGAGCTATCGCCGCCGAAGCCCTGATTGCAACTCTGAGCAAACGCGGTCGGAACAAATTTATCAAACAAAGATTCAACCGGGCTGATCTCTTCACCGCCCGCTGCCGACGGCCCGCTGCCCATTGATTCCTGACGGTCGCCTGCTGCCAACTGCTCCGGCCACCCTTCGAATGCGGAGTGTGGAATTCGGAATGCGGAATTGATCGACTCCGCATTCTGCACTCCCCACTCCGCACTCGGCCCACTGCCCGTCGTCTGACCTATTACCGAAAAGCTATTCTGATCAGCGTCCCACTCCGAATCAGTTTGAGGAGGGCGGGAGCCGGAACGGATCAAAACGAAAGCTGCGCCCTGCGAAGACCCGGCGCGACAAATCACGCGAACTATCCCCGGACTGAGCAGAGTGGCTTCTCCGGTGTTATCGATTTTGAGCTTATCCGTGTCGGAAGATTCCCACTCGAAGCGGACGCCTTGAACCGTCCGGTCTGAAGAATCTACGGGCAGCGCGCTGAAAGTCATAATATCGCCCTGATAGCCGACCGTCTTGAACGGAGTGACGCGAATACGCGAGACGCGAGCTATGCGGTCTGCGACCGTCTGTCTTTGCGGGCGAGCGTGCTTGGTGTTGAGGAGATCGAACAGCGAAGCGATCCATCCGACTGGCCTCGTGGCGATCTCAATGGTCGTTGAAGCGAGTACAGATAGTTGTTGCAACGCCAGATCACCGGGTAAGGACAGTAGGCTCAAGATGAGAATCAAACATATCAGCTTTCTGCGAAAGCCTGAACGAAAAAGGATGGAAAGGAAGTTATAAGCGAATTTGGGAAAAAAACTTATTTGCATGATACCCTCCTGTCGAAGGCATACTTGGGTAGCCTGCTTACCGAAAATCTCTGCTTGTTTGCGCTCTTATCCCACTTATGCTGGGAACTGCGACAAATATAATGAGGAAAGCCAATCCCCGGCTTGTGTACTCGACAATTACTACTCCACGGGTTGGAACGACGCGATATTACGCCTACTCTTTTTCAGAGTCAATCAAATTTTTTGGGTAGTCATGAAAAAGTAATGCTCAGGTTGGCATTTTGAAAGACGATTCATTCAAAGAAATTATTGAAGCGGTAGTTGAAATGTTGCGCACCGGACTCACTCCATAATTCGCGGATAATCTCATTCGATTTTTTCCACGCTGCAAACAGGCTCAACCAGAACAGTCTTGAATGATGAAAGTCGGACAAGCCCCGGTTTCGAGCGCGGCGGCTTGGAGACGAATTTTTTTTCCGTGTAATGCACCGCAACTTTGCTGTCGCGCTTTGCCTGTGAGTAGAAAGCCGCAATCTGCGCGGCTTCGATAATCGCTCGCTGAGGAACCGGCTCGCGCCCTGTTTTGCGAATGATGACATGCGAGCCGGGATAATCGGCTGCGTGCATCCAGATGTCTGTTGATCGCGCGAGGCGAAAAGTCACCTGATCGTTTTCCGCGTCGCTTCTTCCCACGACTATTTCATATCCATCTGTAGAGCGGAAACATCGCCCGACGGTTTTTTCGCTTCTTTGTTTTTTCGATTTCGGAGCGGCGGTTTTCTTCTTCGTGATTCGCTCAAACTTCTCTCTGCTCTCCGCTATGCTCCGGAGGGTCGGCTCCTGATCCAACTTCGCAAGAACGCCGTTTAACAATCCGAGCGCGCTTTCGACCACGACCTTTTGAGATTCGATAGCTTCGAGAGCGCGCTTCGATTTTTGATAACGCGCAAACAGGCGGGCCGCTGCCTGCTGCAAAGACTCGCTCTCGTTGATTTCAATCTCGATCTCAGATTGATTCTCGTCGTAGTAATCGATGACTCGCGCCCGTGAGCCTTCGACGCGGGCGGTCGCTATGTTGGCAAGCAACAGGTCGCCCGCTCTTTTCAACTTCTCCGGATTTTCATGCTTCGCGTGATCTTTGATGAGAGCTTCGAGGAGCTTGTCGCGCTTTTTAATCTCCGTCGCGATCATCCGCCTGACTGTGTGGAATTCGTTTTGAAAAGCCTTCGCGCGATTTCGCGCCGACTGAAACTGCTCTGCCGCTTCCGAAAGAGAGTCAAACTCATACCGTCTCAGATTGCGAGCCTGCGTGAGTTCGAAGTGCGAAAGAAGAAAATCGCTTTTAAGATCGACGAGCCGCTCTCCCGCTTCTTCAATCGGTCGTCGCGAGTAGATGAGCGCGACAGGTTTTTTTCTGAAAGCGTCTTCGATGAGCGATTGGAAGGCTTCGAAAGGATTTCGCTCGCGGCAACGGGCGAGGAATTCCCGTTTGAGCATCGGGCTGAGAGGCGCTGCGCCGAATCTCTTTTCAAGAATTTCTTCCTGCGCGCTTGATTGATCCAGACCCGACAACAAACTGTTGGGATCAAACTCTTCATCGCTCCTGTTCCACTGCTCGCTCTCGCGCGGGCCGCGTTCGAATAATCGCGCTTCG
The DNA here is from genome assembly GCA_002483445.1 of Blastocatellia bacterium UBA7656. Taxonomy (GTDB): domain Bacteria; phylum Acidobacteriota; class Blastocatellia; order UBA7656; family UBA7656; genus UBA7656. Next base: position 57,683 of record DLHY01000104.1, on the reverse strand, counting down.
ATCAATCTGTCCTCATCGATCAAATAAACGTTCGATGTTCTCCCGGTCAATGACAGCGCAAGCGTCGCTTTGTCTTTATCGCCGCCTGCGTCGAAGCCTTCGCATTCGAAATAAACTATTCGATCCATCGGCTCTTTGCTTATATTGGCGAGCCTCGATCCTGCCAGCCGCTTTCGCAACAACAGAACGAAGGGCGAAGACTGTGATTCTCTGTTTTGATAATGGCCGAGATAAAGCGCGGGGTCGGCAGGATCGAGAGAGACCATCACCTGGCGACCGTCGGGCAGTCGCAGATCGATGACAAAATCGGCTCCTGAAGCTGATATTCTGCCGATAGACCTGCCGCAGATCAGAGGCTTGATTTCTCGCGCGAGAGCCGAAAGGAAACTGTCATCCATGCGACTATATTAACGGGGAAGGACGGCGTGAGGAAATGAGGCGTTGAAGCGCGATGCTTTCACCACGGATCAATCTCGAATGACCAGCGTGCCTGAAATGTAATCCTGCCAGCCGCGCCGGTCCGAACTGATCGCTATCCAGAACAATCCGATCATTGCTGGAGCTACTGCGATGAGATAGCCAAGTGTGCGAAGGACGTTCTGCCCTATTGAAGGATGTTCCTGTGTGTATGCGTCGACGAGGCGCGTGCCTGTGAACATCATCCCGAATGTTTTTCCTGTAAGCGTCTGAGTGAGCGAGAAGTAAAAGAGCGAAATCACCATCCCCATCGACACTGCGGCCACTATCGCGCCCGTTTCAGTCAGGCTGCCGCTGACTATTCGTATCAGGGCGAGGAATGGAGCGCAACTGATCGCCACGACCAGAAGATCGATTGCGCCGATTACGAAGTGCGCGCCGACGGAAGGCAATCGCTCCGCAGTCTGCTGCACCGACTGCGTGCGGAGCCTATTGATTTCTTCGGCCAGGTAATCTCTGGGTTCGATCTCAAGCGCGGGGCCTGCGCTGTAGGCGGAAACCTCTTCGTTCATATCCGGGACATCATCGGCTTCATAATAGGAAGGCGAGACCACTCGCCGGGTTGCTGTTGCTGGAGTCGAGTGTGTTCTGAAATCGCTTCTTTCTTCCGCGCGAGTCACTCGACCGGGCGAGATGCTTTCTTCCTGGCGGGGAGCGACCGACGGAGCAAGAGCTTTTGCAGTTGCGTCCTTGCCCATCACGACCGCCCCTGAGTTGATCGCCCCGCCGGTGTGAGATTCCTGTCCCACTGAGCGGCTTGCGTTTTCACTTGCGGTTCGCGCGCGGTTGAGCGCAGCTTCGACTACGGGGTTGGACGATCTGTTGGTTGAAGAGGATTGCGTCGAAGTCATCGGGGCGAGTCGCGCGCCGGTCGCCGCGGCAGATGATGTAACAGTTCGAGGCTTTGGCGCAGGCTCTTCCGGGTATCGGGGTTCGGCTCTGGGCTTGACTGCTTCGACCGTGTTCGTTGCGCTGCGTTTGGCGCGGATTTCTTTTAATTTTGCGTTAAGCTCAACTCGCCAGTCGGGAAGTGATTCTCTCTTTTCTTCCTGCGCGGAAGGAGGAGTAGGGAATTGTAAGACTGTTGATTGCGCTCGTTCCTGATTTTTAAGTTTGCATCTGGGACAGCGAGTAAGCGTCCCCGGATAATCGTGTCCGCAACCCTGACATTTCATTATTGTATAACCTCGGTTGTGGGGGCACCCTGGATGATTCGGACGGGATACTAGCAAAGATTATATGTGGGGGTCAACCGAAATGTTGTCTGTTATGACTCGTTGGAAGTGATAAAAGGGATGAGCGCGTCCGGCTTTGAGTCCGGACGCGCTCGGAGGTCGGGCCGAGAGCGAAGTGAGGAGGTTCTACGTTGCTGACGATTCGGCTTTGTTCTTAGCCCGTCACCTCCTGAGGGTATCTGTGGGCTTATACCACCTTGATGTCCACAGCTTTGGGCTTTGCCTCCTCCATCTTAGGCAAAGCGATCTTCAACATCCCATCTTTGAACTCAGCATTGATCTTCTTCGCATCGATACTCAGGGGCAGCGTGAAGCTGCGAAGGAATTCGCCATAGCTGCGCTCGATGCGATAGTAGTTTTCGCGTTTGGCCTCTTCTTCGAATTTGCGCTCTCCGCGAATCATGAGCACATTGTTCTCTATCGTCACCTTGACGTCCTCTTTCTTCAAGCCCGGCAACTCTGCCTTGACGATGATCTCGCCGTTGGTTTCATAAACGTCGCAGGAAGGAGTCCAGGTTGTGAGCGTGAAGGGTTCTTCACCCTGAAAAGCCAGGGGCGTGAAGGGTTCCTCGAAGAGGCGGTTCATCCTCTGTTGCAAGAGGCGAAACGGGTCGGCTGCAAACAAATTGCGAAGTCCCTTTGCGGGAGCGAGTCCTGTTCCTGTAGTCATTTTCTTTGCCTCCTTGCGGTTTGAAAGAACCATTGGAAGCGGGCCGTGATGCCCGCGATTGATAATTACGAGGCGGGCAGTTCGATCATCTTTATTTAGGGGTCGCCTTCCTCATTGAAAACTCTAAAAGAGCTAATGCCGACTGCCCGCCGCGTTTACTTTGAGCAACCGCTGTGCCGACAGGAGCCTTCCATTTTTTACAGTATTATCATTCGCCCTCTTTCTCCTTGCGCCCTTTTCCGCAGGTGAGGTGGGAAACTTCTCTCATCCTGCGAAACCTCGCCCATCGGTCAAACGCAACCTCCGCGTTTCGGCGCGGCATAAACATTGCACTCTTTACTGACAGGCAAACTGTGTGACAGGGAACACAGCAGAAAATTTTATCGAAGCACAGGAGGTTCTCTATGAAAGTTCGCGACATTATGACCACAGAGGTTAAGCAATGCGGGCCGGAGGCGAATCTCGCCGAGGCTGTTGCAACGATGTGGGCTGGAGATTGCGGCGCGCTGCCCGTGGTCGACTCGGATCAAAAAGTCATCGGCGTGATCACTGACCGCGATATCACGATCGCGCTCGGAACCAGAAACCGCCTTGCATCCGAGGTCGCCGTCAATGAGGTCATCTCCGGCAATGTTTTCGCCGCGAGACCGGATGACGACATTCACGACGCGCTCAGAATAATTCAAACTCAGAAAGTGCGCCGCCTTCCGGTCATAGACCGCAAGGGAACGCTTCAGGGTATCGTCTGCCTCGATGATCTTGCGGTTCACGCGGAAAAAGCCAATAACCAGGCCGATACGCTTTCTTACGAAGATGTAGTCAATGCGCTGAAGGCCATCTGCGACCGACGGATCGAGACCGTGCATAAGGGAGTCGCGTCTGCCTGAAAGGAGGTAGATTGCAATGAAACCGACAAGAAGTGACGCGCAGATTCAGCAGGGAGTCCTTCAGGAACTCAAATGGGACAGTCGCGTGGATGAAAGCGAGATCGGGGTCTCGGTGACGGATGGAGTCGTCACGCTCACAGGCACGGTGGGCAACTATGCCAGAAAGCTTGCCGGGCAGGAAGCTGCCCATCGCGTAGCAGGAGTCCTCGATGTGGCAAACGATATTCAGGTGCGCGTGTTCGACAGCGCCAATCCTTCGGACACCGAGATAGCCCAGGCCGTTCGCCGCGCGCTTGAATGGGATGTATGGGTTCCCGACGAGCGCATCCTCTCGACGGTCTCGAACGGATGGGTGACTCTTGAAGGCACGGTCGATCTTCTTCGCGAATGCGAGGACGCCGAGCGCGCCATCCGCCACCTCACGGGTGTGCGCGGAGTTACGAACAAAATCTTCATCGCCCCGTCGCATATCAAGCCCGAAAACATTCGCGAGGTCATCGAACAGGCCCTCGAACGCCGAGCCGAACGCGAAGCCAGTCACATTCAGATCGGCGTAAAAGACGGAGAAGTGACTCTGACAGGCCGCGTTCGTTCGTGGGAGGAGAAGCGCGCCGTTATGGGCGCAGTCGCTCACGCGCGAGGCGTTTGTGAGGTGAAAGATCGTCTCGTGATCAATCCTTATATGTGAGTTGAGATTCCCGCTCGATCACTGAGTGCATGAATCGCTCATACGCTCTTTTATTGAGGCTCGATCGGGCGGGAATTTTTGTCTGCCTGAATCTCGCAGGCCGCATCCCGGCTTAGGCCCGTCCGCCTCATCATGCCCGCACAGCAGGTTCGATTCTATTGGTTCGCGTGAGTGTATTCGCGCACTATTCGAGTGACTTTGCGCAAATCCCCGGCCTTTCCGCCGCAAAGTCTTTGTTTTGGAAAGGTCTCTGCTTTGCACAGTTGATTTGAGTATTGATGCCGTTGACGGGGACGCGAAAGATGAATCTTAAAACAAAATATGTGCGAGCGGATCATCGGCACGAGCGATCATCGCGCAATCAGGCTATTGTCATTCGGATAGTGCTCGTCTCTGTTTCCATTCTTGTGGCCGCAGCTTGTCTGTCGAGCGATGCGCCCCGAAATAGCGAGCCGCTTATGCTGGTCATGCTCGACCAGACAACCGATCAGAGCGGGGGCCAGCCTGCGGGATCGAAGAGTTCTGACGATTCTATCCTGTCACAGGTTTTCAGACCCGACGCAGCTTCGAATGGAGACAGCGTTAAAGTGATTGCGGTAAAAGTGATCATTAGGCTCGCTCTTGCCGCCTTGCTTGCGGCTTTGCTTGCTTTTCGCCCGTACAGGCAAGCGCCGCTCACGCATCGAAATCCTTACGTGGCGCAGACGCAAATACTGCTTGCTGTCGTGGCATCGGCGCTGATGATGACGGTTGGCGACAACGCGGCTCGCGCGTTCGGCATATTCGCGGCAGCTTCTCTGGTTCGCTTCCGAACCAATATCCGAGACCCAAAGGAAATAACAGTGCTTCTTGTCAGCCTCGGCATAGGTCTTGCCACAGGCGTTGGGAAATACGAACTGGCGATCATCTTCAGCCTGTTCGTGCTGCTGCTGCTCGCAGTGCTTGAGCACTTCGAACCCGATCAGGTCTATCGCTCCCTCGAATTGAAAATCAGGACGCGCGATGTGGATGCGAGTCACAAAGCGATGGAGAAAATCTTCGAGCGTCACGGATTCAACTCCGAGGTTCGCGAGTTCGACCGTCAGGATGAAACCCACCCGCTCGGCAAAATCGTCTATTACGTCAACATCCATCCGAGCCTCAGCACTGATCGCTTGAGCGAAGAGATAATCTCATCCGACTCCGAAAACATCGACAGCGTCGAGTGGCATCAGAAAAAGAGCAGTTCGTATATCTATCGCTGATCAGAAAAAGCTACACAACCCGTCAGTTTGCGCATCTCGTTTTGGCGCAGGCAATCTGACGGATTGCGCTACGGGACTCTTCCATCAAATCGCCAACACGCTTTCTGCGGCCTGCTGGCATCTGAGGCACAAAGCGACCGCCGGATCATTTTTGAGCCGCTTCTTTTCTATCCTGCGCTCGCACTCAGAGCAAAGCCCATGGCTGCCGGATTCCAGTCTTTCCAGCGCGGCGGAGATTTGACGGAATCGATTCAGCCGCGATTCGCGGTGAAGATATTCGATTTCGCGCGTCTCTCGTTCGGCTGGCGAGTCTCGTTCCTGCCATCCTTCGGCGAGTTCTTCTCTCGGTTGAAAGTTGCTTTCGAGTTCGTCGCCTATCTCGCGCCGCTCGGCTTCGAGTTTGTCTCTGACAGTTTGCAGCGAGCGCGATCTCGCAGCGATTTTTTCATTCTGATCAGTTTGAGTTGCTATGCGCATGATTATTCTCCTTGTTTGATAGCGGAACATCCGGCCTATTGCCCGAATGAGAGTCATAAACAAGCACGATGGTTCCGATGGGAGTCATCTCGCTGAATTCTTTTGCCGCAAACATCGGAATGCGTATGCAGCCGTGGCTCGCCGGTCGCACAGGCACCAGAGGATTGCCGTGAATCGCTATGCCGCCTACTATGTAGCTCGGATAGTAGAGCAGTCCGAGAGGGCTTTTTCGCCAGCCCGCTATTTTGCGCTGAACCGTAAAGCGCCCGGTGGGAGTGATGGCCCTGCGCGTCCAGCCTTCGGAGGTGAATAACTCGCCGCTGCCCGAAGATATGGGAAGTATTTTAGAAACCGCTCCCGCCGCGTCGACCATAAACAAGACCTGAAGGCGAAGATCGATTTCCACATGCGCAAAGCCTGTTTCGCTCGGCGCAGGCGCGCGCGCCGATCTGAGAGCGATAAGCTCATCAGCCGTGAGCGCGCCCGTGCGTTTTCGGCCTTCGATCTTTTGAAACGCGATCATCGCGTGGCGTGTCGCTCCGTCGAATTTGTCATCCCTCGGGCCTGTCCAGTATCCGAGATTCGAGAGCCGCTCTTCGGCTTCCTTCACCTCTTGGGGTTTCATCTCGTTTTGTCTTTTGGTGTCGGCAGTGACGCCAGCCAACAGGTAGAGCAGGCAAACAGGGATGAGCAAAAAAAGCGACTTGCTGAGGAATGCGCGGGCGGCGTGTGATGTGTCTTGTCTGCTCATACAAAAATCCTGAGCAAACGGAGAGCCACAAACAGAATCAATGAGATCGGGTCTTATTATGCGCGAACGAGCGAAATCGCGCATATACGATCTTTCATGATGTAAATTGACGCAGGTTTTTCATTTGCCATTGAGAATGTCATGAAGCGATTTGAGCAGTTTGTCTGCGGTGTATGGCTTGGGCAAAAATCTGGTCACGCCTAAAGCGGCGGCTTCGGAAACTTTGTCAACCGATTTGAGTCCGCTCGTGGCGATGATCTTCACCTGTGAATTCATTTTTTGCAGCACGCGAATCGTCGCCAGTCCGTCCATGTGCGGCATCCCCATATCAGTCAGCACTATTGACACATCATCCTTGTGTTGAGCATAGAGCGCGACGGCTTCTGTTCCGTCTGATGCGGTCAGCGCGCGGTAGCCATAGCTTTCGAGCGTCCCTTTGGCAATCTCGCAGATGGCCGATTCATCATCGACTACGAGCACCAACTCCCCGCGCCCGCGCGGCAGGTCGTCGAACTGCTCTTTTGTCTGTACGGCCTGCATCGCTTCGGCTGCCGGGATGTAAATTCTGAATTCGGTTCCGCGCTCTACTTCGCTGTAGACGTTTATGAATCCCCCGTGGCTGCGGACTATTCCCATAACAGTCGATAAACCGAGGCCCGTTCCCTCGCCCTGTTTTTTGGTCGTGAAGAACGGCTCGAAGATTTTATCGATGATGTCTTCGGGCATTCCTGTTCCGGTGTCCGCGACGGTGATGCACATGAAGCTGCCCGGTCGGGCTTCGAGATTCATTCGCGCATAATTTTCATCCAGCGCCACATTCTCTGCCCGAATGCTGATCTTTCCGCCCTGCGGCATCGCGTCGCGCGCATTGACGCAGAGATTCATCAGCACCTGATGAAGATGCGTCGCATCCCCCCGGACTGCCCACAACTCTTCAGCGATTGCGTACTCTATTTCGATTGATTTGGGCAGAGTGTCGGCCAGGATTTTTGCGACCTCTTTGATCAGGTGTTTGGGCTGAAGCAGTATGCGCTCGCCTTCGACGCCTCGCGCGAAAGAGAGTACCTGAGAGACCAGCCCCGCGCCCCGCTCTGCGCTCTTTTGAACCATGGCCAGAAGGCGATGGCTTTCATCGTCGGTGAATCTCAGTTGAAACATACGCAATGCCATCATAATGGGCGAGAGGATATTATTGAGATCGTGAGCTATTCCACCGGCCAGCGTGCCGATGCTTTCCATTCGCTGGGCGCGCAGGAATTGCGCTTCGAGTTTCTTCTTCTCGGTGATGTCGGTGTTGATGACGAAGATGGATTTGGGCTGCCTTTGCTCATCGCGAACGAGCGTCCAGTGGCTTTCTACGCTGATATCCCTTCCGTCTTTGGTGACTTGGCGCATCTCTCCGCTCCAGTTGCCCGTCTCAAGCAATTCCCGCTTGGCCTCATCGAACTGATCCGTTCTGTTCTTATAAAGGAATTCGAAGATGCGTCTGCCCTGTATCTCTTCCGCCGTCCAGCCATAGAGACGTTCGGCCCCTTTGTTCCAGAACAGCACTCGATCATCGAGATCGCGGACGAGGATCGCTTCCTGCGCGTGATCTATCAGCGAGGCCTGTTCGATCAGCCTCTCTTCTGCTCGCTTTCGCTCGGTGATGTCATACCGGATCGCCACATACTGATAGGGCTTTCCCCGCTCGTTGAGAAAAGGGACTATCGTAGTATCGACCCAGTAAATCGATCCATCTTTGGCGCGGTTTCTCAGTTCTCCCTTCCACACCTTTCCCGATGCGATGGTCGTCCACAGATCGCGTATGAACTCTTTTGGGTGATAGCCTGAGTTGATTATGCGATGATCCTGTCCTAAAAGCTCCTGGCGCGAATACTTCGAGATTTCGCAGAACTTGTCGTTGACAAAATTGATGATTCCGCTCTGATCGGTTATGGCGACTATTGCCGATTCGTCGAGCGCGAATTTGATGTCGGCCACTTCCTTGAGGGATGTTCTCAGAGACTCTTCCGTCTTTTTTCGCTCGGTTATATCGATGCCGACGGCGATGATCCATTCCGTCTCGCCATCTTTCCCGGGAACGATGTTGTTGCTCCACGATATGAGCCGTTTGTTGCCGTCCTTCGCCAGCCAGAAGTTTTCGAACTGGTTTCTCGATTCGCCCGCGCGAAGATTCTGAAACACCTGCTTGACAGGCTCCACCTCTTCGGGGACGAGAAAGATATCCCACACCTTATTTCCGCGCGCTTCGTCGAAGCTGTACCCGGTGATTTCCTCGCAGGCCCGATTGAAGCGGACGATTCGACCTTCGCGGTCGAGGACGACTATCAACGCCCCTGCGGTGTTGAACATAGCCGAGAGCAAATCCGGCGCAGCTTTGGAAGAAGGCTTTCGACTGGTATTTTTTCTTGATAACGTTGACATAAAATTTTTCAGATTTCGTTTCCGATAAGATGGCCTGTTATCCGCCAATGAATTCTATAGCCCTCGCGTTGATGCCACAAGCACAACATCCGCCAATGCGCTGTGATGACAACTGGACTTGTCATCGGTCGTGTGATAAAAGCTGAGAACGAGCAGCCCCTATTCGGCGTTCGGCTACTGAAAAAAATGGCGCCTTACAATCAGGTTCAAAATCTTTCGCTCATCATCCAGCCCGGAGACAGTTTTTTTCCCATCGTAGACGCCATAGACCATGCGCGCCACACGATCAAGATGACCATATTCCGCATGGATGACCCGATAGTTCGCGCGGCGCTGAGCGCGGCGGTCTCGCGTCACGTCCGCGTTCAGGCGCTCGTCGCCAAAGAATCCAAAGGCTGGATCAAGCGCAACAAGAAACTTGCCGACGACCTGGTAAAGATGGGCGTCGAGGTGCGCTCGCCCCGTTCGGCAAGCCCCCGCGTCAAACGCTATCACTATAAATTCCTGACCATCGATGACGCTTACTCTCTTATACTGACATTCAATCCGACGCAGAAGAATCTGCATTATGCGCGCGACTTCGGGCTTCTGCTGCGCGATCGCGAAATCACCCGTGAGCTTAACCATCTCTTCGACTCTGACTGGCAGGGGCGCGAGTTCAAACCCACAGAGACGCCGCTCGTCATCAGCCCCGACAACAGCCGTCGGAAACTTATCGAACTGCTGGGGTCGGCTCGGCGGTCGATTCGCATTATGGACGCGAAGCTTCAGGATCAGGAAGCCCTCAGCTTGCTGCTTCGCAAGGCCGCAGCGGGCATAGATATAAAAGTCATCAGTCTGGCAGCTTTCTACGATGAAGTGCTGCCGAATTTTCATGCGCGAAAGCTCGCCCGCTATAAACTTCATGCGAAATGCGTCGTCGTCGATGGCACGAGTTTTTTCGTGGGCAGTCAGAACCTTCGCAAGATGAGCCTGGATCGCCGCCGCGAGGCAGGCATTATAATCGAAGACCCTGTGATGGCCCGTCGCATCGAGCGCGTATTCGATGAAGACTGGACGAACGCCACCGAGTCGCGATTGCCCGCCGACAAGAAGATCAAATAGGAACTGCGCGTTGACCTGCCGCAGATGTCAAATTAAGATGGTGGAGAAAAAGCGCAGCCATCACAAGCAGCGCAAATGGGTATGCCCGCGATGCGGCGCAGTCCGTATGCAGCAGCAGAGGCCGCGACCTCCTAAGAATGAATGAGGCAGCTATGAACAAACCAAAAACCACGATTTACCGGATGGGCGACGAGATCAGCTACGCCATGCCCGCAGGTATGCTTTACGGAACCATCTCGCGGGTTATCGGCGCGGGCGATGATGCCGCCGTCGAGATAGAGTTCGAAGGCGGGCGCAAGGAAATAAAAAAAGTTCGTGACCGCGCTTTGAGCCTGCTTCGCAGAGCCAGCGGCCAGAGCGAGGTGGAAGAGGCCCGAAAGGATCGCCCTCAACTGCGCGACCTCGATGTGGAGCGCATACGCCGCAGCGAGCAACGCCGTCGGTCGTGAAAGAAAAAACGAATCTCAACCCTCACGCCTTGTCGATGGCTTCTTCAGATGGACGCGCTGTCGACGGTCAGCTTGCGAAAGTGATATCCCATCGCTGCCAGCCTCGCCGCATCCGCAAACTTGTCTCGATGTTCGGCATACGCGCGGCGCATGAAGCGCCAGAATTCTCCGCGCTCGTGATCGAGGACGCCCAACTTCAGAACGATTCGCATAAAGGCCGCGATGCTGCTGGCTATGCTGCGATGATTCGGCAATGACTCATTCAACCGCACCCGCTTCAGACACTCAAGCGCCCGTTCGTAGTACTGGCCGGGGCTGTAGATCGTTCGCAGAAGCGATTGATAACCCTCGACGAGTCGCGCCGGATTCATGCGAGGCACGAAGTTGAGCAGGCCGTCGGTATTGTCTCCATTGCTTTCCGCAAGCAGTCGCCCTTCCTTCCTGAGCCTTCGCCAGAGTTGAGTATCGGGCAGAGCGTTGAGCAGCCCGACCATAGCGAGAGGTATGGCGCTTTCCCTGATGAAATTGATTTGTCGCTCGAAGATGTCTTCAGGATCAGAGTCAAAGCCGACGATGAAGCCCCCCATCACTTCCATTCCACAGCTCTGAATTTTCTTCACTGAATCGAGCAGGTCGCCCTTCGTGTTCTGTCTTTTGTTGGCTTCCCGGAGGCTCTCTTCGACCGGAGTTTCGATGCCTAAAAAGACGCTGCGAAATCCGGCGCGCTGCATACCGCCGAGTAGTTCATCATCTTCAGCCAGATTGACGCTGGCTTCGGTGAGGAAAGTGAACGGGCGGGCGTGTTTCTCCTGCCACTCGAAAAGAGCAGGGAGCAGTCGTTTGACCTGGGGCTTGTTGCCGATGAAATTGTCATCGACTATGAAGACGGTTCCGCGCCATCCTGTGCGTCGCAGCGCGTCGAGTTCAGCCATTATCTGATGGTTGCTTTTTGTGCGCGGCTCTCGCCCGTATATTTCTATTATGTCGCAAAACTCGCACTGGAAAGGGCAGCCGCGCGAGTACTGAACAGACATCGCGCTGTAGCGTTTTAGATCGGCGATGTGAAAGTCTGGAATCGGAGAGGCGGAAAGCGGCGGGCGATCTTTGGCCTGATAGTAAGGCTTGGCCTCGCCGAATTCGAGGTCACGCGCGAATTCGGGAAGAGTAGTTTCAGCTTCGCCGAGGAAGATATGATCGGCGCGGGGCAGGTTATCGACGCTCGTCGTCACATAAGGCCCGCCTATCGCCACACGTTTTCCTCGCGCCTTGCATAGCTCGACCACTCGCCGCAATGATTCCTTCTGAACCAGCATCGCAGTGACCAGCACCATATCGGCCCACTCGATGTCGGCAGGCTTGAGCTTCCGAACGTTCATATCGATGAGCCGTCGCTCCCACCGCGCGGGAAGCAATGCGGAGACAGTCAGCAGAGAGAGCGGCGGAAAGGCCGATCTTTTGCCTTCGAAGGATAACGCGTGCTGGAAGCTCCAGTAGGTATTCGGGAATTCCGGGTTGATGAGCAAAACTCGCATTACGTCCTCCTCGTTTTTTAAAGCTCGACGCAAACAGAAAATCTGCTTCGCCCCATGATACGGCTTACAGACAAATCCTTCTGTAATAGTTTGGTCACAGTTTGACAATCCCTGACAGGGGCGCGTTCCTGAACTGATGGCATGATCCGCCTCACATCCATCCGGGAAAACTGAGACGATGTATGTTTGATTCACATTCGAAGCCCTGTGATTTATGATTACTCCTCTCAAATTTTTCCATCAGGAGAGCCTTTCTCATGGTCAAAACACTTTCCACTATGCTCGATCTCGGCACCGAAGCGCCGGATTTCCATTTAGCGGATGTTGTACGGGGCAATACTATTTCGCTCGATACCTTCAAAGGCAAAAAAGCCCTCCTCGTCATGTTCATCTGTCGCCACTGCCCTTATGTGAAGCACATCCAGCATGAGATCGCTCGCATAGGCAGGGACTATCGGGACAAGGACGTTGGAATCGTGGCTATAAGCTCGAATGATGCCGAGAGCTTTCCTGAAGATTCACCTTCGAGCCTCAAAGAGATGGCCGAAGAGTTGGGATTTGAATTTCCATACTGCTACGACGAAAGCCAGGAGATGGCGAAAGCTTATGCAGCGGCCTGCACGCCTGATTTTTATCTGTTCGATAAATCGAGACAGTTGGTTTATCGAGGGCAACTCGATGACAGTCGACCGGGAAACGACGTGGCAGTGACCGGGCAGGATTTGAGAAATGCGCTCGATGCAGTCCTTTCGGATCGATCAGTCGATGAGGATCAGAGGCCGAGCATAGGTTGCAACATCAAGTGGAAGGCGGGCAATGAGCCTGACTATTTCGGCATCTGACCGTCTTGCATTGGAATAACAGAGCCTGTTGAGTGATTATATTGAGCGTCGCGCTTGCGGCGCATTAAACAATCGGAGGAAAAGCATGAAGGCAAAATTCATTTTGGCAGCGGCGGCTGTTGTTTGCGTCGCCGTTTTTTCCAGTATCCTTTCAGGCGGGGCGAGCGGCACCGAGGACGGAGAGAAGAATGTGGATTCAGTTTACAGTTTCACGCTTAAAGACATCGATGGCAAAGACACGAGCCTCGGCCAGTATCGAGGAAAGGTGCTTTTGCTCGTCAACGTTGCAAGCAAATGCGGACTAACTCCGCAGTATGAAGGGCTTGAGCAACTTTACCTCAAGTACAAGGATCGGGGTTTTGCGATTCTGGGATTCCCGGCGAATAATTTCGCGGGTCAGGAGCCGGGAACCAACGAAGAGATCAAAAGTTTCTGCTCGCTCAAATACAACGTGACGTTTCCGATGTTCTCGAAGATATCGGTGAAAGGCACGGACATTCACCCGCTCTACAAATACCTTACGGACAAAACGACCAACCCGGAATTTGGCGGCGACATAAGATGGAATTTCAATAAATTCCTCGTAGGCAAGGATGGCCGCATCATTGCTAGATTCGAGCCGCAGGTCAAACCTGAAAGCGAGCCGGTCAGTCAGGCGATTGATAAGGCGTTGCAGTAGGATCGCATATTCGAATCACGCTTGCAGCTAAGGGCGCAGGCAACAAACTTGTTGACGGTCTTACTCGATCTACTGCGCAGTCGAGTAAAGCGCGAGGCTGAACAATTTTCTCAGGATTGTCACAAAGCAAAAACGGAAGGCCGAAAGACCTTCCGTTTTATGTTTGATGGATCGATGGAGCTGAGGGGATTCGAACCCCTGGCCTGTGCATTGCGAACGCACCGCTCTGCCAGCTGAGCTACAGCCCCCGAAACGGAAACCATAATGTACGGGATTGGTTCTTTGACTGTCAAGCACCGCTCCAAAAGCGCGAATCACTTCTTCATCAGCACCACGGGCGATTGTTCTGCCGCGCGCATCTTCTCGAAAAATCCTCGCACTACCGCGTACTGATTCGCCGGTATCCTCCCTCCTCGCACGATGAGGTTCCGTCTGAAATGCAATTGCCCGTCTTTGACTTCATACACAGTCGAGTACGCGCCGAAACCGGATTCCACTTTTACCGGATCAGGCGTTTCATCGACCGCGAACCCGTCAGGCAGTTTTACCTTCACCTGCTCCGAATAAGAGTAAGGCTCCAGCACGACATCGTGCCTGCGCACTCGCTCGGTCAGAAAAATGGATTCATGCCGGGAAACCAATGCGGGCTTGAACACCAGCAATCGTCCCTGCATCAACTGGCCATAGCGCGAGGCCGTGAATTCAACATCGAGCGCGAATCGCCCTTCATCCATTTTATCCACCGGCTCGACTTTCGTGATGCTCGCGCCCGTCACGCCTCGCGTTATCCATCTCTCGACCACCTTGATGTAATCCGGCTTGGCAAGGCCTCTGAACGCTCGGCGCTCTTCGACAGCCGATTGACCCGACGAGTTCTCGCGCAGCTTCACCACTATCGAGCCGTCCGCAGAGAGCGTCGCTTCCGCCTCGCGGTCGAGCCTGTTCATTTCAGCCGGAGTGACAGGCATTCGCATAAGCGCGCCCTGGTCGCCCGCAATGATGAGAGCAAAACTCCCCTGCTCGTGATCGGGCAGATCGCCCACAGGCGTCATATCATCCGTCGGATCAAATATCAGCAACCGCCCGATGGATGGGTGCTTCACTATCGTCGCCGCTTCCGTCTCATCGCTCACCTTGATGGCGATGATGCAGTGGTTGAATTGCTGAGGCGAAGGCCACTCTTCGCGCACATAAGCCGGATCGCCTGAGTATATGCAAACCAGATACGAAGTGATCCCCACGGCTCGCAACATGGCGCGCATCAGGTTGGCCTTGTCCTTGCAATCGCCATAGGCTTTGGCGAAAACTTCAGTCGCCGCGTGCGGGCGATAGCCTCCTCCGCGCCCCACTCCTGTCTGAATCGAAACATAATTTATGCTTTGAGCGAAACGGCCTATGGCGTGAATTCGCTCCATCTCGGTCTTTGCGTTCGCGGTAAGCTGTCGGGCTTTTGAAGCCAGCGCGTCATCAAGCGTCGCCTGAGAATCGCTCAACGAGGTGAGCCATCGCGAAACCGCCGACCAGCTATCGAACGTCGCGGCGGGTCCCGGTTTTCCCGTCGCAGAGAAATAGCTCACTGCGAGGCGAGGCGCGATATTGGTCACGGCAGGCGCGGAAGGCTCTTCTTCGATGAAGGGCAGGTCTCGCAATTCCCACATGTAAGAACTGCCGTTGATGGCAGGCTCGACCGCAGAGCGATTGAATGTGACGCCCTCCGCGCGCCAGCCCTGCGGAAGCGCAAGCGTGAACCGCGAAAGGAGGGTCGGCAATTGATCCTGAAACTCCCAGTCGAACTGCGTGAAGACCGAGCGATCCTCCACAGTCCATTCATAGCCGAATATCGTTCCGTTATCCGCTTCTCTCCCGGCGAAAACCGCCTTGATGCGAACTTCGTTGTAAACGTCGTTCGGCACGGCGAGGTCGAGGACTTCATCCTTGCCGAATTTTTTCACTTCTCCCGAAGGGCGGATGATCCACGCCTGAAAATTTCGCACCTTGCCCGTGTCGGTCAGGTAATGCATACGGGCTGAAGCTTCGCCGCGCCCTTCGTTGGTCAGAACTTTCACCGCTCCGCGCTCGACCGTTGTCACCCTCCCATCTTCTTCCACGCGGATGCTCTGCTCGCGCAGAAGCGCGATTGCCGGAACATATTTCGACTGAGCGGGCGCGCTCATCCCGGCGGCCTGACGCAGCCACGGCGGCGCGTCCTCAGCCGCAGGAGTCGCCTCAGTTGATCGCCATAAGCCTGTCAAAGTCAAACAAAGTATGAGCGCGAGTAAACGAAGCGATGCGTTTTCTTTGATGATCATATTTCAGCCTCAGAAAATGTACAGTAGGCTGCCAGCCTGCTGCTCCCCCAAATTTTCCTGCTTTCAGGACATCAACAGGCTGGCAGCCTGTTGTACCTGGCGACTCTTCACTGATTCGATGCCGTCTGCCTGAGCGTGATGGTGTGGCTGTCGCGCTCGTGAAGCGTGTCAAAAACTTTCTTGAGACTCGCATAGGACTGCGACGGAAACAGAATCGAGCCTCCCCCGCCGAAGAAGAAGCTTCTCTGAAGTCTGAGCGCCTGACCATCATTGATCGAATGAAGCTTCACGTTGTAAGCGCCCACCTGATTGACATTGAACGGGCCGGGCGCGTCGGCGTTGTCGAGCGTGAAGCCTTTGGGCAATTCTATAAGCACCTCATCTTCTTCCTTCCACGGATAGTGGAAATAGATCGAGTGCTTGCGCTCGCTGGTGGGGAAGAGCGGGCCTTCGCCTTTCTGAAAGAATGCCGGTTGGAGGAACAATCGCTTACCCGTCTTCTGCGCATAGTCCGGCACCCGGATATGAAACTGATAAACGAAAGGTTTCACCGGGTCAGTGACGTTTTCTATTCGAATGTCGGAAATCTCAGCCGTCGCCATTCGCCTCTTGATCGCATCGAGCAGGGTCTGTTCGCGCTGTTGGGGCGAGTCCTCGTCATTGATTTCCTTGTGCTGAACGGCGAGGTGGCCGGTGTATTCTATGCGGACATCGCCCTCAAGGGTTCCGTCTTCGGAGAGGCGCAGTTTCGCCGTGCATTTTTCCATGGATTTTTCGGGCGGCGAAAGAGGAGTCATCACGAATGTCGGCTCTTTCGGATCGCTTATCAGCGCGTGGTTTCCTTCTTCCTGCCAGCGCAGCATTCCGAACTGAACGTAGGGGGTTCCGGGATCGAAGAACCGCCATCCCTCGCCGACACGGATTGCGACGTTGAAAGTCTGAAGGAAATAATCGTCGGGGAAATTCGGATCGAAGAAGGTATCGCTGCGGTCGCCGAGCATCGCCAGGTGAGGGTCGAACCCGGCGGCCTGAGCCAGAGACGCGAAAAGCAGATTGATATCTGCCCACGTTCCCATCCCTCGCTTGAGCGTGTCGGAAGGATTGTTGTTCTTCTTCATCTTTTCGCGCTCTTCCTGGCTCACTCCCGATGCGTCGTCGCTGACGTTTTTAATCTTCGCGCGGCAGTAGTTGAACAATCGTTCGAGCTTCTGCTCCGGAGCGGATGCCTCGCCTATGGCTTCGGCTGAGGCGCGCCTGATCTCGTCATTGACTTTCATCAGCGGCTTGAAAGTGTCGTAGACTCGCTTGCCATGCTCGTTCCAGAAACGCTTGGGATCGATGTTGCGGTCTTCGGCATAAAATATGAGCATCCATCTCCGCACCTGATCTTCAGGAGGCATTCGCGGCTCTTCGCGAAACGCGGTCACGTTGTTGACGGTCGCGCTGACGAATCCGTTCTTCTCTTTCTGAAGCGGAACAGTCACTCCATTGAAGCAGGCCAGACGCATTCCGTACTGAAAGGATGGGTAAGGCTTGATATAGTACTTCACCACCTGAACGGGAATATCGCGTTGCAGTTGAAAACGCATGTAAAAGCTCACCCGTCGAAACTCCTTCCAGCGATACTCTACGATCACGCCCGGTTCGACCGAGGGCAGGGCGAAGCTTTTAGCTTTGATTTTCAGGCCGCCCGCTTTGACCAGAGTCTTGTCGAAGACGGCGTCTTTTTTCATCTCGATGATCGATCCGTCGGGCTTGATCGTTCGGGCGGCAATATCTTTTATGCGTATGCTGCCGAGATATGGAATCTCGACTGTGCCTTCATTCTCCTTGCCGCGAGGAGTGAATATCTTTATGCGGATGTAGTGCGAAAGCACAACATCGATGTCTTCGCTGTTGACTATGACTTCCCATAGTATCGCCTCGGCGTCAGCGTCCGGCTCGACCGTCGGCGCTTTCATCGCGAGGTGCGACGGGTCAACGGGCTTCCAATCCTGACCGGCAACGGACGAAGGGAAAGCGAAAAGTAATGCGAACGCGAAAACAGCGGAATAGCTTGCAGCGCGAAGTCGCAGGTTCATAGACGTAATCCTCCCTCAAGTAACAATCTCTCGACGCTCTGCTGATGGAAACTGTCTGATCATAGAGCAAGGGGATGAGATAGTCTCATCCGGGGCGCTCTTTTCGTTTGTGTCGGCGTTGATGGAAAAATGCGCTGTGGATCGCGCTGACCTGCAACCATCCAGGAAAGTCCGCCGACCTACGAGATTGAAATCGCTGACGACGACTGTCTGTTGTCTAGCACGGGCGAGGTGATTATATGAAAGCTCGTTTGGAATGTAAACAAACTTTTTCAAACCGGGGACGCCCGCGACAATCACTCCTGAAAAATATTCTCAACCCCGATGATCTCGACCGCCGAGCGGTTGAATCGAAGCGGATACTTTTCAATAACCCGGTCTTCCTCCAAAACGTCCTCGCCGGGAGGCGAAGCATAAATTATCGGCGAAGGATTATTGCTCAAAGCCGCCTCCACAAAAGACTCCGCCTCTTTCGTGACGACGACGATCCTTACATCATCCGCCTGAAGATGAGCGCGAATGGCCCGGTTTACGTCATCGACTGTGAGCTTCTCAAGGCGGTCGCGCACATACTCGATGAACGGCGGGATTCCAAAGTAACGGCTGTCGAGCGCGTAGCCGAGTTGCGCGTCCTGAGTGCGGGTCAGCACGTTGACGAACTTTCTAAGAAACAATCGAGTGCTTTCAAAATCTTCTTCGCTCAGACCGCCTTCGACCAGCTTTCTTAATTCGAAGAGCGCGCATCGGAGCGCGAAGAGCGCGTTTTGCGGCTCTACGGGCCGAATCCACACCTGAAAAATCTGCTGGCTGCGAGCCAGATTAGCGTCCGGATAAAACTGAAACATCCCGTGCGGAAAGTATTCGATGTAAGCGTAGTCGCCATAATTCAGACCTCGAATATGGCGCAGCCGTTGATAGAGATGAGAATTGCTCGAACGATGCTGACCCAGCCACGACTGAGCCACAAATAACGCAGGCCAATCCTTGTGCGACCTCGTAACCGTAATCGGAAACCCGAATGATATCGCCGTCCCGCGCGTGTCCTTCGAGATGACCCTCATCTCAAGCCCGCTGATTTTCTCCGGCTCTGACATTTCAATCTTCGATGACTGGCCTTCGGTCAGAGCTTCGGCGAAATCCGTTGCGACCCGTTCATCAAAACCTTTCGGGTAGCCACCCGCAAGTCCCATCACGAGATTCGAACGAGTATAGTGCTGGCGGTAAAAATTCTTCACATCCGCGAGAGTCATTCGCTCAAGCGAACGAATCGTTCCGGCGTTGTGATGGCCATAAGGGTGATCGCGGTAAATAAAATTGTAAAGCTCTTCCTTGCCCAGTTCTTCATCGTTGTTGCCGCGAAGGTTCACTTTCAAAAAGTTGATGGCGTCTTCTCGGAGGCGGGCGAAATCATCCTCGCGCCATCCGGGGTCGAGCGTCATGCGGGAAATGATCTGATAATACTTTTCGAGATTATCTATGTGAGTCGTGCCGAAAAAGACAGTCATCTCCTTATCGACCTGCGACAAAAAGGTGGTGGCCATCGGATACATCGCCCTGACGATTTCCTCATAGCTCAACCTGCGCGTCCCTCCGGCAGCCATCATCGCCGCGGTGAGCGAAGCGACTCCTTCTTTGCCCGCAGGGTCCAAAGCCGATCCGACATCGAACAGCAATCGAAAGCTGACTAACGGAGACGAATTGGGCAGAAGAACTCTTTCCATTATCACGGCGTCCTTCCTCTATCGCGGGTTATGATCGAGAGTGACAACAGTGCGACGGCGATGATCGAAATACTTTGCGGCCATCTCCCGAATATCGTCGGGCGTGACGAGGCCGTAAACTTCGAAGAGACGATTTATCGTCTCAGGTGTGCGGCGAAGACCTATGTAAGCGGCCATCGCCGCGGCTATTGCGTCAGAGTTGTCAAGGCTCAGAGCGAATCCGTATTTCAAATGCGACTTCACGCTTTCAAGTTCAGCCGCGGCGGGCGCGACAGATTTGAACCCTTCGAAGGTTTCAGTAATTTTGTCCTTCACATAAGAAATATCTTTCGAGTCCTTGATCCTCGCCGCGACGATCAGAAGATAGGGATCGAGATGATCTTCGAAGGAATAAAACAGCGCATCGACTTTCTGCTCGCGGATGACGAGTTGCTGATAGAGCGGAGAGTTTTCTGAAAACCCGAGGCTGCCTGTCAACTCCATCGCGGCCATGTCTTTCGTCTCGTCCGAGTAGGCAGGGCCTTTGTAAGCCACGACCGCCCACGGCAGGGTCTCCGCAGGCCAGGGGATGTGCGCGGTTCGTTCTTCCATCTGCTCGGAATCAGAAGGGATTTCCGGCCTGTAATCGCCGCGCTGCCACTCGCCCCAATACCGGTTCGTGAGCCGCATGACTTCATCGCGCTCGACATCGCCCACGACGATCATCGTCGTATATTCGGGGCGATAATAACGATTGAAAAACTCAAGGCTGTAATCATACATCGAGGGCATATTCTCAACGTCGCTGAGAAATCCCATAGTCGTGTGCTTGTAGGTATGAGTGTCGAAGGCTTTGTCTCGAAGCACTTCGATGAGTTTGTTGATAGGGTTCGACGCATTCTTGTTGTACTCGCCCAGCACAGCTTTCGTTTCGGTCTTGAACAGATCGACGGAAACCTTGAGTCGCTGGAAGCGGTCGGCCTCAAGCTCGAAAATGGTTTCGAGGTCTTCCTTTGAAAATGTGACGTGATAAACCGTGCGGTCATCAGTCGTGTAAGCGTTGCGGTCGGCCCCGGCGAGTTTCATTATCTCGTCGTATTTTTCGGTCGAGTATTTTTCAGTCCCGCGAAACATCAGATGCTCGAACAGGTGCGCGAACCCCGACTTGCCCGGTTCGACTTCGTTGCGCGAGCCGGTCTGAACGACGATGTAGAGCGCGACGATGTTCGGGTAATCAGTCGGAACAGTTATAACCCTCAAACCATTCGGAAGATCATCGATGCGATAATCATAGGCAAAAATCATCTGTCACCTCACCGACAGAAAAATCACCAGCACTGTGATCAGCGGGATCGAAATGATCGAAATAAGCACGGGCCACGCCCAGCGATGCGCGAAGTTGAGAGTGTACCCGATTCCGATGAGCTTAGGAACCCACAGGCGAGGGTCATTCGGATTGCGATAAAGCACTCCG
The DNA here is from genome assembly GCA_002483445.1 of Blastocatellia bacterium UBA7656. Taxonomy (GTDB): domain Bacteria; phylum Acidobacteriota; class Blastocatellia; order UBA7656; family UBA7656; genus UBA7656. The sequence continues at coordinate 36,657 of DLHY01000104.1, read as the reverse complement.
TTCCATCCTTCGAATTCGCCCTCTTTACCCATTCGGCGGATTTCTCCCTGCGCGCGTTTCATCCTCCTCACTCCCACGACTATCGCAATCAAGACCGCTCCGAACGCAAATACGATTATCGGCACGGGACTGAGGGAAGGGAGCAGAGGCAACTTCACTGCGATGAAAGCGAACACCATCGCCATCGTCAGATTGATGAGTCGCACGAATCCGGCGGTCGAGGCGGCGACTGCCGCGACCGCTTCAGGTGATGCTTTGTGTCCCCGACCGGGCTTTCGAATGCGACTGACATAAGAAGCTATCGCTTCGATAAACGCGCACAACAATAATCCAAATCCTATAAGCATAAAAACGCCGAAAGGAGTTTTCTCAGCCCATCTGTCAGGCTCGCCTCGCGCGTTCCAATGTATGATCCATCGGTCGGGTATGCTGTCCCATTTCACTATGAGCAAAACAGCAGCAGCGGCAATGATGACGAACGGCAGCCATCGCAGTGCCGTGCCTTTGCTCGATGGCGTAATCGGTTGATTAAGAGGCAGGCTCATAAAATCATCTCCCTTGAAAAGTCTGGAGTCTAGAGTCTGGAGTCTGGAGTCACAAACCAGAAGTCAGAAGTCAGAATAAAATGATTGACCACCGACCACAGCCGATCACCGATCACCGACCACTGACCACTGACCACTGCCTTTCTCCTCTGACGCGACAAGCGTGAAGTCGGGATTGCTCCTGCGCCTCCACACGAATCCATCAAGCACATAATGAGCGATCTGCGGCACGGCGAGCAGCGGCACGAGGATGAACTTCAGTGATTCGACTTCCCATGACTCGCCGAAAAACCAATCGCGATCCTGCCACACTCCACGATCCCAGAACATCTCTTCCACATAAGCCAGCGCCCAGAGCAAAAACAAAAACAGCGCAGGGCCGTGAGCGAACAGGCGATATGGCCCGCGCCCTCCGGCTCTCGTAAGCTGCGAGCGACCGTACCAGTAAATCAATGCCAGATACGGCACGCCGTGAATTATCACGTTCGTAACCGTGAAGGCATAATCGGAGTTGAAAGCGACGATGCCCGTGTACCAGCACAAGGCAGTCGTCGCGACGACGATATCTTTGCCGGGATTGATAGCCTTCAATCGAATTGCGCGATAGATGGAATTACCCGCATAGACTGCAAGCGCGAGCCAGTAAATCGGCTCGGCCACAGTATCAACCATCTCAGGAATCGCCGTGAAGTCTTTTTTCAAAAACCACCAGAACTGTCTTGGGAGATGCGTGTGCCAGTAGATGAGCGGATAAATGGTTGCCGCATAAATCGCTATCGAATCGATCCACCAGCTTGCGCGGTCACGTTCCCCAGCGCGTGCGCGATAGAGCGCGACCCAGCCATATTGCTGACGCACGAAATGAAACACCGCCACATAAGCCAGCGCGCGCCAGAACACAAGCTCGCCTTCGGAATAAAGAGCGACGCCGATGATGAAGCCTACGACCGGCACCATCGAATAAAGCCACGGCCTGCGGCGCAATTCCTCCCTGTCGAAATAAACGCGGAACCCGGTCGAATAAACATGCGCGACATCGATCAACAACACCGCAGGAATCCACGCCCAGTCAGGCGTATCCGAATAAAGCACGCCCGCCCGCGCCCCGATCCACAACGCGAAAAAAGATAACAACGCGCTTCCCAGGAATACTGTGAGGTCAGTGCGGGCGGAGAAGAGCCAGACCGCTTTGGGGTGAAGAGGTGATGAGGTGATGAGGTGATGAGGTGATGAGGTGATGAGGTGATGAGGTGATGTGCTGGCCGGAGTCTCGACGTTTCCTGACGCTTCCGAAACTTTCTCATTGACCGGACTACTCATTATTTCACCCCTTCACCCCTTCACCCCTTCACCTCTTCACCCCTTCAACACTTCATCCGCAGCGCGAAGGCCGTGATAAAAGGCTTCCTCGAAAAGGGCGACGCCGCTGAGGTCTGAGTGCGCGAAGTGAATTCCGCGATAAGGCCGAGCGGCCTGTTGTCGCGACTGGCTCCACACGAAACCGGGTCGCGGTTTTATCATCGCATGTCCCCAGCGCATCACATCGATTCTTTCAACCATCTCGCGAATTCCCGGATGCGCCCGCGTGAGATCCGCGAGCGCGACTTCGGCCCAGTCGTCGCGGTCGGCCTGTAAAAGTTTCGACCTCGCCTCGCGCGCATCATCGTCGCACAGCGGATAATAATACGTGAAAATCGTCGGCCCGTAATCAAGCCCGCGCTGATGCGTCGCCACCACATAGCCGAGCGAACGGCTTTCATAAATCACGTTGTCCCACGAGAGCGGAAAGCCGCGAGCGGGCGGCCTGTCCTTGAGGAATAAATTTGCCACCATCCACGCGCTGTATTGAAACTCTGCGATGTGAGGCGGCAGCGCATCGCGATAAGGGCGAATGAGATAAGGCGCGAGGAAATGCGGCGCGGCGAGTATAACTCTGTCTGCATGAAATCCTGCGGCTTTTTGCCCGTCATAGTCGAGCGCGATCACATCGACTCCGCGCTTGCCCTGCTGTTCAGTCGGGATGATCTCCATCGCCGCGAGTCCCAGTCGGACTTTCGATTTCACTTTGCTGTAAAGATGAGCGACCAGCCTGCCGTTGCCTTCGGGCCAGGTCATAAGCGGTTGCGCTTCGTCTCCCGGTCTTTTCATCCTCGATGCGAAGTAGAAAAGTCCAGCCCACGCGCTTGTCTGATCGATGAGCGAGCCGTAATCATCTCGGCAGCCGTAATCGATGAGCCATCTGAGTCTTGATGAATTCCATCCTTTCTGGTCGAGCCATTCGGCCATCGAGATTTTATCGAGCGCAGTTATCTCAGCATCGTCCGAACCTGTCGCTAAGGGGATTGCGAATGCGCGGCGACCTCGCGCGTCGCGCAAAGCGGCAAAGCGATTGATTTCCGCGTTGAAGGCTTCCAGTTCGGCGAGGTCTTCTCGGCTTGCGCCTGCGCGCAGGTAGAGACCTTCGTACCAGCGGCCCCGATAAAAAATTCGCTCTTCAGGTTCGCGGCAGAGAAACTGCTCGGCGACTATCGGCTCGCCCGCCGGGTCACGGCCTTCGAGCGCGCCCATCTCATCTAGCAGTGAGACGAGCGCGGTGTTTTCTTTCATCGGGACTGGCAGATAATGCGCGCCCCACGGATAAGAAACTATCTCGGACGAGCCGCTTCTTGCTGTCCCTCCCGGTTCGCGTTCAAGCTCGATGAGGATGAAATCTTCGAAGCCTGACTTGATGAGATGCCACGCGGCAGTGAGTCCCGCGACTCCGCCGCCTATGATGACGACTTTTGCGCGTTGCCATTGATCTGAGGAAGGAGTGATGTTTATTCGCTCACGAAGGCGATGGCCCGCGATGTCTGAAGCTCCGATTATTTCGCCCGGTGGGAGCGGCGGTTTTTTATTCGAGTTGCACGAAGCGAGCGCGACGGGAACGCCTAGCAGGGCGGCAAGCACGTCGCGCCTTGTGAAATTACGTGCGGACATGATTCGTTATAGAAATCCCAGAAACCTTTCCCATTAACACCGCGATTGATCGCGGTGAACAGAGTGACTCAAAATCCCTGAACTGTTTTAACAGTTTTTTCCTGCCGCTCTTTGATTCATCAGTTTCTCGTCAGGCTCGTAACTGTTTTCGAGAAGGACATCTGCGCGGGCAGAAAAACTGTTGAAACAGTTTCGGGGCGTGTCCTTTCGCTTTTTTCACCGCGATCAATCGCGGTGTTAATGAGAAGGTCGCGCTCATCACTCTTCTGCTTTCACCTTGTTCAGTTGAACGCATACTGTTAAACGAACGCGCGATCATTCGAATCGCTTCCACTCTGATTCGTAGTAATGAACCAATATCTGATTATCCAGTCGATTCACTTCCGTCTCCACAGGGCCGAGATCAGTGGGAAGCACGAACATCGCAGCCATCGATTGATCATCGAGAAAGCGAAGCCCCGGCATCAAGCGCGATGGAATATCAAATGGCTTCGCGCTCGCCAGTCCGTAGCCCCACACGCCGAATGAAGGCACTGCCACCTGATACGGCTTCACATAAAACCCGGCGGCTTCGAGCGTCCTCATAATGCACCAGAAAGATTTGCGAGCGAGAAGCGGCGAAGTGCTTTGAATCGCAACCGCAGCGTCGGCTGTGAGCCGCTGGCGAAGTAACTTGTAAAATCTGGTGGTGTACAGTTTTCCCAGAGCGAAAGTATTAGGGTCGGGGAAATCGATTATCACAACGTCGAAAGGCTCCGCAGGCTCTTCCATCCAGATGAAAGCGTCCTGATTGATGACCGTCAGTCGAGGATCGGAAAAAGCATGATTGTTCAATTCCGCGAGCGGCGGGAATCGTTCCGATAGCCGGGTCATGTCTGGATCAAGATCGACGAGCGTGACCGATTCGACTCCGGGGTAACGAAATATCTCGCGCAGAGCAAGCCCGTCTCCCCCGCCAAGCACAAGCACGCGGCGGGGCGAGCCGTTGAGCGACATCGCAGGATGAACCAGAGCTTCGTGATAGCGATACTCATCTACAGAATTGAATTGCAGATTGCTGTTTAGAAGAAGCTGAAAGCCGCCTCGCCCGCGAGTGACGACGATGCGCTGATAGGGCGATGAGCGCGAATAAACTATCGTGTCGGGGAAAAACAGGTCTTCCTCGAAAAGCGTTGTGAGGCGATCCGCTTTGATCACGCCGATCACGAGCAGAACGACGACGACTGCGCCCTTGACTCGAAGCACGGTTACATCGCCTTTCATCAACGGGCGCAAAAGCCACGTACCCCACAACCCGACCGCGGCGTTTAGTATGCCGAAGACGAGCGACGTTCGCACAAGTCCGAGTTTGGGAACGAGAAAAAGAGGGAACAAAAGAGCGGCGACGAGCGCGCCTATGTAATCGAATGTCAGCACGCGCGCAACAAGCTCTTTGAAATCCAGCGTGTCTTTTAGTATCCGCATCAACAGCGGGAGCTCAAGCCCTACGAGCGCGCCTATGAGAAAAACCAGCAGGTACAAAATGACCTGGAAGTAGCTCAATCGCGCGAAGGTCAAAAACAGCAGCGGAGCAGAAACTCCGCCGAGCAGGGCTACGGCAAACTCGACTTCTACGAAGCGGCGCGCGATTTCGCGGTCGATGAAGCCTGAAACCCATGCCCCTGCTCCCAGGGCGAAGAGATATATGCCGATGATGAGTGAAAACTGAGTGATGCTGTCGCCCAGCACATAGCTTGCGAGCGTACCCGCCAGTAATTCATACACCAGCCCGCACGTGGCTATGATTAGCACGTGAAGGAAAAGAATGGGAGCGCGAATCATCTGCTACCCGTGAACTGCTGCGGCGACGATCAGCGCGATGCCGATTATGATCGATCCCATCACTATGGCCAGCGCGGTGTTCTGGTCGTCCTCGATTTCCTTGCGAATCGAAAACGGCGAGGCCTTTTCCATGATCCAGAACGCCAGCGCGAAAAGAAGCAGCCCGATAGCCGAAAACGCCAGCGTCGAAACTATCAGTTCGGGAAGCTGCCCCATAGGAATGAGAAACCCCAACATTATCGCCATTATTTCCCCCCTCTGTATCCTGAGTGCCAGAAGTGAAACGACCGGTAGCCGCCGGGCGAGTTGCGCACATCCTGCGGAATTATCTCCCGTTGAGGATCGCCGAATTCCATTCCCGTCAGCGCCACAAAGCTGTAGCCCAGCAGCAGAATCATTGCTACGCCCAGATAAATTTTACTCAGCATCTTTACTCCTCCCAACAGGTATAGCAGGCTGCCAGCCTGCGTCGGCTCTAATTTTCATCCCTTCAGGGCGTCAACCGTCTAGCAGCCTGTTCTACATCACAGACTTCTTCACTCTGATGATTGAAACGGACTGTAATCGCTGTCCGCCCATCTGCGCTTGTTGAAGCTGAAATAATAAAAGCCGACAAAGATGGGCAGGATCGAGATGAAGAGCAGAACTAAGAACATGTGCAGCACTCGCGGCACGCCCTGCTCGATTCTGACCGTGAGCGCGATGGGCTGCTGGAATCGCTCCCACTGAGCTTCGAGCCTCAACGTATATTTTCCTGCGGGCAGCGCGGAGAGGTGCATCTCGGAAGACTGGCTTCCTTCTGTCCACGATTCGCCGCCATCGACTCCATAGTAGTATTCAATCGGCATCGAGAAAGCCTGAACGAGTCCCGTCTCTTCGTTGATAAGATCGCCTTCGACATAAACCCATGATTTATCGACGGGAGATGTGAGCATCACCTTGATGTTCTGATTCGCGCGAAGCTCGAACTGAGTGTCGCTGAACCTGGTCTGCGTTTTTTCGGCGCTTTCGACCGGATCGAGCGTGTAGCTCTGCGTGAAAACCAGTTTGTGCGATCCGATAGCCAGAAAAATAATTCCGAGCGCGAGAGTCGCAAGCAGCAGCAGCCCCCAGTATTTGAAAACTTTCGTGTGCGGGAATGGCTGATTGGGCGCGATCTTCGATGTTGCGGGAAGCCCCTCTATACGGAATGCCTTTTCGACATCCTGACGTTTTAGATAAACGCCTAAAGACCAGTTGATCTCTCCCGCATAATTCATGCGAGACGATTGACCCTGCGGCCCGCCCATCATCGAAACTTCTTTCGAGAGCATCATCGGCGGCGAGACGTAATCGGCCATCCGAACCTGCTCGCCCTGCTCGACCTTCCAGTAGAACTCGCCCTCGACGTATTCGCAGCGACCCGTGGCATCCTGATAGAGCTTGAATCGCTTGTTGCCGAATACGACGCTCTTGCCTTCGTCCAGGACGCTGCCGGGCGGAACGGGCTGCACGAAGTTCCAGTTGTCATCCGAGCGCACCAGCCAGCGGAATCCCGCGTCAGGATTATAGAGCAGATACTCTTCCCAGAAATAACGTATGCCTTCGAACTCGACGCTGCGCTGCACGAAACCTATGACCATCATCCTCGCGCCCGAAAAATCTCCGACAGCGCCAATAGGAATGATAGGACGGACTCTGCCGCCTTCGAGTATCTTGAGGAATTGAAGTTTGCCCTGACTGACATCCAACAGCGACCCGCAGTTGGGACATGTAACGCGCTCCGCCTGATCGGGCGCGCGCAATTCGAGCGGCCCCGCGCATTGCGGACACGAAAGCTGCTGCGCCGATACGCGACGCGCTTCGCGCTCTTCCGTAGGCCGTCCGATTATTCCAAGCTCAGGGAGCGCGGCTTCCTGACCGGTGAAAACGAGCGGAGGAATCTCGCTGTAATCGATAGTGGCGAACTCGCCGCGCGGGCCTGAAAGATCGGCATAGACATACTCCGCGCCCGGAATGAGTTTGTAAGGGATTTCGCCTTTCGCGGCGAGAGGTCGAGCTACACCTTTTTCAGCGACGACGAGCGGAGCGGCGCGCGAAATGGCTGCGACGGGCTGGCCGAGTGCAAGCATTTCGAAGGGAGGTATGAGCGATTGTTCGCGGGTTTCGTGTTGAAAGGTTATGAAGAAGCGGCCCTGAGCTTCGGCTATCCATCCCCAGCGACCATCGGCGAAAGCGGCGTACCATTCATCCCACATTCCGCCCATCTGATGGCCCAGTTGCGCGCGGCCCATGATTTCGAAAGGAGTGCCGCGATAAACTCCGCGCATGCCGATTTCGAGAGGCGAGCCGGTTTCAACCAGATCGGCTATTTTTCCGAGGTCTTCGAAGGCGCGGTCTCCGCGAGCGACGACCGAATTGCAGAACTCGCAGACGGTGACGATGGATGAGCCGATTTTGAAAGTGACAGGCGCTCCGCACGCGGGACACCCGGCTTGAATTGGACTCAAAGCTCTCTCCCCTCCCTCTCGCTCTCGATCCGAATGATTGAATTCAATGCGACTGTATCATCTATCGCTGTCTGGCCGCGCAGGATTTCGCGAACCGTGACCTGACGCGCGCCAATCGATGCTTGAAGATTTTCTTCCCACTCCCATCGAGGCCGCTCGCGACAGCAATAGAGATTGAAAGTAGCCGTTCCGACTTCGGGATAAGTGTGGAAGGAAAGATGAGACTCAGTGAGCAGAAAGATTGCGGTCACGCCGCCCGCGCCCGCGAACTTGTGCCACAGAGGCTCACCGACGACGCGAAGATCGAGGTCGTGGATTATTCGCTCGCAGACGGATTTAAGCAGATCGGTATCGCGCAGGCTTTCGGCCTGACACCCAAAAGCATCGATGAGCCATTCGGTTCCGACATTCATAATTTTATTGAAGAAGAAACGCCGCCTTTGACGCCTGATGCGATCATTTCTGACATCAAAAGCGAGGTGAGAATATCACATCAACGAGAGATGGTGAAGTTCGGAAGGCGGAATCAGGCGGGGATGAACGGGCGCGCGAGCCATTCTCAAGGAACCTTAAAAAGACCGCTTCGCGCTTTGGCCGCCTCCGTTGTTAGGACGTGTTTAGAAAATCAACTCTCGCACAGAATGTGCGTCGAGAAGGTAGCCAGACGTGCAACGTCTGGACCCAAGCAAATTATTTCCGCGCTCTGGAAGAGCGCCAGAATAATCTTTCCTTCAACGCGGGATTGTTTGTTTGACAGTTCCAGATGTTTCACATCTGGCTACCTTCTTCGTGCCGCTTCGCGGCAATAAGCAATTTCTAAACAACCTCTTGGACGCACTTCCACTGAGCTTGCTGTGGAAAGACTCTCACAGGCAAAATGCCAGAGAGATGCCAAAAGGCGCAGTTATCGATATAGTCCACGCGGAGCAGGTATCAGACTATAGACTGAAGCTGTACTTCAGCGACGGGGCGGAGCGAATTATAGATTTCGAGCCTTTCCTGCGGGGATCACGCAATCCAATGATTCGGGCGTATCTTGACCCAGAGAAGTTTGCGAATTTCAAACTGGAGTATGGGGAGTTGGTTTGGGATGACTACGGCCTGTGTTTCCCGATAGCTGACCTATACGAAAACGGAATCTGATGTCGCCCTACATCAGAAGCGAGGTGAGAATATCACATCATCCGTTGATGGTGAAGTTGAGAAGGCGGAATCAGACGCAGGTGAGAGACCAGATCATTCGAGTAGCTGTGAATCAAGACTCTCTCATTAACACCGCGATTGATCGCGGTGGAAACAGCGCCCGAAAGAATGGGAACTGTTTAGTTTCCTTTTGCTGCGCCTCTTTGTGTCTGCGGGCTTGGGCATCAGATTGGCGGTCGAGAAATTTTTCTCCACGATGAAAACTGTTAAAACAGTTTCGGATTCCTGTCTTTCGTTTTTCACCGCGATCAATCGCGGTGTTAATGGAAGGTTTGGATCTGAGATGAAAAAGGCTTGTTCATATTGAGCAGTCAGTCTTTGGAAGCGTTGTCGCACGTACAAAGTCTCGCCATTTCCGCCTCTATAATAGCTCCTACGTCTGACAGTTTCATTTTGACTCCTTTGAACATCCTTTTAAAGTGCTCTTTAAAAGCATTTCTACTTATTGGCGTCGCCATCGGGCAGTTAGGCTTATGACCATCCGCGAATGCACTCACGTAGTAAGGGTGGTAATCGTCTACATTCCCTTGACGCTCCTCTTCGATCTCACAAATTTTAAAGAATATCTCAATGGGATTTCGCACTTGTGATAGATCAAATGTTCTGCGTTCGGGATGCCCTTCTGAGTACTTGCCTTCCAACTCACAGACTCGACCTTGCTCGTCTATGTAGAGAGCCGTGAGTATCCACCAATGCCGCTCAACGAGAAACTTGAGTGGCGGCTGGTCATCAAATTCAACACTATGCTTTTGATATACCATAGTTTTGCTTCTCCTCTCCTATTATCCTTTTGGGCGAATGATACTGTTGAAGAAGCCCATGGTTTTTAACCTCACTTCGTCAACACAACGGTCACCTCGCGAATCTCTTCGACGGATAGCCGATGTGAATGTGCGGGCCTGTAGATGATCCGGCGAGCGCCTGTCGAAAGGCTAGAAACGGTATGCCTGCGCTGCGAAGGTATGCCATCAATGCCTGACCTTCCGCGCTGTCGGGATGAACCGCTACGTCCATCGCATTGCGATGATCGTAGCCCAGCTTGTCATGTGTTACCGACTGGCCGAATGCCGAGACGGGAAGGGAACGACCAAATCGGGATGAGAAGAAGCCCTGCACTTTGCCCGCTTCCGCGATGTTCCATCCCGCGTTGCCTGTGAAGCGAATGAATGCGATGGTCGAGATGAACGCGCCCGCTCCGGCAGGTTTCATCTTTGCCATCTGCTCGGCGGCTATCACTTCGGCGATCACGCCGTCGGCTTCACTAATCTGTTTCTTCGCGTCGAAAACTTTATCCTCGGCTTCGGCAAGCTGACGCTGGCTCTCTTCAAGCTCGCGTTTGGAGATGACGCTTTCTTCGAAAAGTTTTTTTCGCCGTTCGACCGTTTCGCGCGCTGCGGTCACATCTTTTTCGAGCAACTCGATCAGTTTTTCAAGGCTCGCCTTGTAATCATTGGCTGCGCTTATGAGTTCAGCGCGCGAGGCGGCGAGTTTTTCTTCGAGCGATTTTTCCTTAGCGTTTGTTTTTTTCTGAGCAACAGCGACGACGGTCATCAGCGCGAAGGCGAGTATCAGGCTGACTGCAAGTTTCAAGTGGTTGTTCAAAGCCTCTTTCATACAACAAAACCTCGAACAACCATTCTACTCCCTGTGCCAGGTGGTGTCGCCCTGGGAACGCAGGCCATTAGTTGCTACGCATCTTTTCGATGGCAGCCCTCGGCGGCTCTGCCGCTTTGATGTGAGGAAAGCCTGCGGCTTTCCGTGAGCTTCTCCTCTTCGTTTTTTGAAGGCTGCGCCTTCTCCGGCTCTGCCGGGAAAAAGGTTCAATCAGAGAAGCAATCGCTCTTCTCCTTCAATCTGAAATCGGCGGCGCAGCCGCAGGAAATAACGAAGCAGTAGTCGGAGCGTCCGAGACGCTCCGCACATCAAAGCGGCACAGCCGCAGGAAAACTGCTACGAAAACGGCTACAGAGTTTGTGTGGAAACTAATGGCGCACGCTTCGAACGTGCAAGGCGTGCGCTGAATGCGTGAGACAAGCACGCAAGATGCCTGCGCCCCCAGAGTATCACTTGACGGCGATGCACTCGACTTCGATCAACATCCCCAGCAGCAGTTGCGCGCCTATGGTCGCTCGCGCGGGATAGTCGGGCGGAAAATACTGGCGATAGATTTGGTAGTGGGGTAACAGCGTATTGATGATTTAAGTTCAAGCTCGAATATGGCGAGAAATCAAATCTGCTATGGCGTTTTTTTGTGTCATCAATCCACGTTGATGATTTTTTAATGACGCGACCTTCTTTTCAACTTTTTCTCTATTTTCATCTGTTATATTGCTTTCAAGTTTTCCGATTTTCTTTGTGAGTTTTGATATTTGTTGATTTAATGTGGCATATTCAGATACAGAATAAAGGCTCATATTTCCTCCATTGAAAGTAGAATGAAACAGTTCGATTTCGTCTTCGGTTTACACATTTCATAGGCTCATCATAACAGAGGGGCAAGGTGCAGGTAAATTATTCGTGGGGAAATCAACACACTATTACTCCACGACCATGAAATTAGCTCTCTTTCCGATAGCTGGAGAAAATAACCTTAATCAACTCGGACGACGCTCCGGCCAAACGGAACTCTTTTTCATCTTCGGGTGCCAAAAGAAAATCAACGCCGCGTTTTTTAATTGCATAAATGATCTCTTGCATAGGCAATGCATTCAGACGAAGCACCATTAAAAGGACTCCTTTCCGATAGGGCTTCTTGCTTTTATTCGTGGAGTTCTCTTGTTTTATTTCTGCTATCACCGAGTCGGCTTCTGCAATCTTCTTCTTCTCGTCGAGAACTTTATCCTCCGCCTCAGCAAGCTTACGCTGGCTATCTTCAAGCTCGCGTTTCTGGATGATGTTTTCTTCGAAAAGCTTTTTCCGCCGTTCGACTGTATCGCGCGCTGCGGCCACATCTTTTTCAAGCAACTCGATCAGTTTTTCAACGCTTGCTTTGTAATCGTTGGCCGCGCGAATGACCTCGGCGCGCGACTCGGCTAGTTTTGCTTCAAGCAATTTGTCCTGAGCCTTTGTTTTTTTCTGAGCAAAAGCGGTGACGGATATCAGCGCGAAGGTGAGTATCAGACTGACTGCAAGTTTCAAATGGTTGTTCAAAGCCTCTTTCATACAACAAAACCTCGAACAACCATTCTACTCTCTGCGCTCCTAGCCTGTCACTTCACCGCGATGCACTCGACTTCGATCAGCATCCCTAAAAGCAGTTGCGCGCCTATGGTAGCTCGCGCCGGATAGTCCGCAGGAAAATACTGGCGATAGATTTCATTCATCTTCGAAAAATCCTTGAGGTCGGCCAGATATACATTCACCTTTACGACATTCGCCATCGATGACCCGGCGGCTTCGACTATCGCTTTGATATTCTCGAAAGTCTGCTTCGCCTGCTCTTCGATAGTCGTCACTTCGATCTTGCCGGTCTTGGGGTTCATAGGCCCCTGGCCCGCGACATAAATCGTGTTGCCCGCAATTATGGCCTGACTGTAAGGGCCGACCGGTTTCGGAGCATTGTCCGTGAGAACTTTGCTTTTTTTCTGAGCAGCTTTCGCTTTGGGCTTCGTGGTTTGAGCCATCGCACCTCTCCTGTTCGATGTTGAAATGACGGCGGCGGTCGCCGCTGCCGCGCCGATGAATTTTCTACGGTTCATCTCTTTCCTCCCCCGAAAAAGTGGCGCAAGCTGTTAGCCTGCGAGTTCCCCGATTTTCATACCTTCAGGGTATCAACAGGCTGGCAGCCTGTTGTACATCAAAAAGTGGCGCAAGCTGTTAGCCTGCGAGTTCCCCAATTTTCATACCTTCAGGGTATCAACAGGCTGGCAGCCTGTTGTACATCAAAAAGTGGCGCAAGCTGTTAGCTTGCGAGTTCTCCAAATTCTCATGCTTTCAGAGTATCAACAGGCTGCCAGCCTGTTGCACATCAAAGATTTTTTATTCGTTCCAAAAACTCGCGGTTGTCCTTAGTCTCGCTGAGTCCCTTGAGCAAAAGCTCCATCGCTTCTATTGGCTTCTTCCCGGCAAGCGCGCGACGAAGCGCGTTGATCTGTGGAAGCTCGTCTGCGTGGAAAAGTTTTTCTTCCTTCCTCGTTCCCGATTTCGAAATGTCAATCGCAGGAAAAATTCTTCGCTCGGCAAGCCGACGATCCAGCACTATTTCGAGATTGCCCGTCCCTTTGAACTCCTGAAAGATGACTTCATCCATCTGACTGCCCGTATCGATCAATGCCGTGCCGATGATCGTCAAGCTCCCGCCATGCTCTGCATTGCGCGCCGCGCCGAAGAACTTGCGCGGGAATTCCATCGCGCGGGAATCCACCCCCCCGCTCATCGTCTTGCCGCGACGAGCGGTCTCGCGGTTCGACGCGCGTGCCAGCCGCGTTATAGAATCCAGCAGCATGACGACATCCTGTCCGCATTCGACCATGCGCTTGACCCTCTCAAGCACGAGCCGAGCGATCTGCGTGTGAAGATTCGAATTCTGATCGGAGGACGAGGCTATCACCTCTCCCCGAATCCTTCGCTTCATGTGAGTGACTTCTTCGGGTCGTTCATCGACGAGCAGCACAACCAGTTTTATTTCCGGGTGATTGTCAGCTACCGCTTCAGCGATCTCTTCGATGATCGTGGTCTTTCCGGTCTTGGGCGGCGCGACGATCAATCCGCGCTGCCCTTTTCCTATCGGCGCGATCAGATCGAGCACTCGCATGGACATATTATTGCTCCCCGCCGACAGTTCCAGCCGCTCGGTAGGATCGATGCTTGTAAGCTCTTTGAACGCGGGAAGCGATCTGTATTTTTCCGGGCTTGAGCAGTTGACCTGCTCGATTGAAACAAGCTGCGCCGACCTGCCGCGCATGTCCGAAGGCGGAGCCGCCATGCCGATTATGTCTACCCCTTCGCGCATACGATAACGGTCGATGAGATCGCGCGGGACGAACACATCAGAATTCGAGGGCAGAAAATTGGCCTTCACCTGACGCAGAAAACCATAACCCTTCTCGTTGATTTGAAGAACTCCTGTAGCTGCCTGCAAATTTTCCATTAACTTTATTCCTTGCTCTCAATCTTCGTTTCAGTGCGGCCCGTCATCACATCGCGCCCCAGTTGTGTGAGGCTCAACGTAGGATAAGCTCCGCTGCTCACTTTTATGCACTGGGCATCGATCAAAGCTCTGATGTAGTCGGTGATTTCATCCCGCGTCATATCCCGGAGCAAACCATAGGTCGAAAGCTTGTTGAGATTATTCTCCATCACCTGCCGGGAAGTCGAGCCGCCGAGGACCGCCGCGACAGTTCCTTTCCCGAATCTGTCATTCATACGCGCGACGCAACTGAGAATTTTTTTCACCACTACGGTTTCAGATTCAGTCAGGCTGCGCGCCCGTTTTTCTTCCTCGACCGGGGCGCGAGCGGCGCGCGACTCGGCAGTTTTTCTTTTCAACTCGGCGCGAAGCTCCCGTCCCGTGGGCGCGTGTTCGATTATGAAATGATCCATCTCAGTCGCTGCGCCCGACTTCTTCGCGCTCAGGGCCAGCGTACCCGATTGAGGTTTACTTCGAGAAACGCCGTCCATAAATCGCGACGTTTCAGGCGAGCAGCTTGAGCAGGCCTCGCAGCGGGTCAGAGGCTTGCGGTCGCCGAAGTAATTGAGGATGAATCGGCGCAGACAGCTTTCATGATAGCAGTAATCTATCATGCGGCGAAGCTTCCATTGCTCGGCTGCGGCACGGGCTGCAAGTTCCTGCCTGTCTATCCTCAGAGCCTTCGCCAGTGGGTCGAGCAATCGAATGCCCCGACCCTGATAAGCGTTGCGACAATCGATGATGCCTCGCGCGGCAAGCTGACTGATGGCCCTTCGCGCCTGCGCGTCCGTCAATCCGAGCGCCGCGCCTACGCCTGCCACGTCAAGTTCGGTCGGCTCGCGCTGATTGATATTGCGCGTGAAAATCAAATCGCGCAACACGCCGCCTTCATTCGAATCGTCCGGCACTGCCGCAAGCGCATCATCGACGGAGAGCTTCGCCCAGCAGAGAAGCTGCGCTCCCGCCGCGCGCCCGCGTTCGATGTGACCGGCCTTTTCCAGAACGACCAGAGATGAATAAATCGCCATCTCGTTTTTCATTCTCAATCGCTCGGCTATCTCTCTGGCCGACAGTTCGACTTTTTCCATGCCGAAAGAAGCTATCGTTTCGTAGACGCGCGTGATGAGTTCGGGCGACGGATGGCTTCCATCGATGAAGAACTGCTGCGTTCGGGTATCGGCGTAGTTGAAAAGCATCACGCACTCAGCGGGCAGAGAGTCGCGACCTGCTCGACCCACTTCCTGATAGTAAGCCTCGACTGATCCGGGTATGTGAAAATGGGCGACGAATCGAATGTCGGATTTGTCGATTCCCATCCCGAATGCGTTCGTGGCGACGATGGCCTGAGACTCGCCCGACATGAATCGATCCTGCGCCTGAGTCCTTTCCGATTCTTCCATCCCGCCGTGATAGACATCGGCGCGAAGGTTTGACATCTGAAGTCGGGCGGCTACCTGCTCGGCTGCCTTTCGCGTCGAGGTGTAAATTATTCCTGATCCGGTCGCCTCCGTTATGAGCCGTTTGAGTATGACGAGCTTGTCTTTTTCAGTCTTCGTGTGAACGACCCTGAGCGCGAGGTTGGGGCGATCAAATCCGGCGACGAAAATTTTCGACTCTGTGAGTCCCAGTTGAGCGCAGATATCGGCGCGAACCTGCGCAGTGGCGGTTGCCGTGAGCGCGATGACCTGCGGGCGGCCCAGCAGTTCGACAGCCTGTTTCAATCTCAGATAATCCGGCCTGAAATCATGCCCCCAGTGCGAAATACAATGAGCCTCATCTACGGCGAAGAGGCGGATCTTGACCTCGCCTATTGCGCGCGTGAACGATTCGCTGCGAAAGCGTTCAGGCGCGACGTAAAGCAGTCGGTATCGCCCCATTCGCACGCCTGAGAGTCGTTCGTTGATTTCGCGAAAGCTGATCGAACTGTTGATGAAAGTTGACGGGATGCCGCGCGCAGAGAGTTGATCGACCTGATCTTTCATCAGCGCGATGAGCGGCGAGACGACCATCGTCACTCCGTCCAGGATCATGGCGGGCAACTGATAGCAGAGCGATTTTCCCCCGCCCGTAGGCATCACGACGACGGCATCCTGACCGGCAAGCACGGTTTCTATGACATCAGCCTGACCTTCGCGAAAGTCTGTGAAGCCGAAAAATTGTTGAAGCGCATCGCGGGCTTTATCGAAATCGCTCACCGAGTTTTCCTCGACAGAAACTCTGACCAAGGGCGTGATGTCGTTTTGTAAAATCCTAGCCTACCATCAAAGAGCGGGCATTCTCAATCTGGCAACCCTCTGAGTCATGCCCAGTGAAAATGAAGCCTCCTTTGTGATAAGAATTCAGTTGCAACAAACCAATTCCACAAAGGAGGCTCCTTATGTGTTTCAAACGCGTTGAGAAGTTTACCAAACCTGTGACAAAGGGACTACTTCCATCTCAGCAAGCTACTATAGAATTCAAGAAAATGTCTGGTTTGTAGTACCGGCTTGAGCCGGAAGTTTCGCCCGCCAGAGCTTCCGCCTCAAGGCGGGACTACCAACTTCTTTTTCTTAAAATCTATATCTGCCAGATTGTCTGTGGCATCCTTCTATGTCGCAACCTGCTATTAGCTGAGATTGCTCGTTGCTTTGAAACCGATGTCGCTTTCTCGCACAACCTCAAACGGACTTTTCGTTTCGTCGATAACCAACTTATCAGTGACTTCACGAGCAAGGAAGTAGTCGCTCACCGAATAATAAATCAACTGCTGCGAAGGTCGAGACTCAAGCCTTTCGAGTGGCTCGAAATCATCATTGACTGGACTTCCGTAAACGGGTTTCAAGTGCTGTCGGCTTTGATTCCTGTTGAAGGTCAGGCTGTAGCTGTCTTGCAGATGGCAGTCAAGAAGTGGAAGTTCAAAACATCTCAAAACACCTTCGAAACTCCTGCTTCTATATCCAAAACGGCGAATCAGTCAGGGGCAAAGACGAAATCGCTCTCGCCTCAGACCCGCCGCCCGACCTCATCATCGAAATCGATATAACGAGCGAATCACTCGACCGCTTTCCACTCTTCGCCGCAGTCGGCGTCATGGAAGTCTGGCGCTTCGACAGAACTTCGGTCGCTTTCTTTCGACTCGAAGACGACGAGTATCGGAAGACTCTCAACAGCCTCGCGTTTCCGTCGCTCACCTCTGAAATCGCAACCCGTTTTCTCACCGAAAGCCTGACGATGAAAAGCACCCAATGGCTTCGCCGTGTCCGCCAATGGGCGCGAGCAGTAAGTAAAGGGTAAAAGTAAAACGAAGCATAAATCTTGAAGCGGTTTCGTCGTCACCCGCGCTTCGAGTCGTTGCGCTTCCTTGATGGCCACGTATATGCTGTCATCTGAAACGGAGAATCATTTATGAGCGTCAGTTTTGATCCGATGACAATCACGCTGCCCGAAGATATCGAATCGGTGGTGTTGCGTCCCGGCCCGCCGCGCTATCGATACAGCGACGAGGAGTTCGCGCGATTCTGCGCCGAGTATCCCGATCTGCGAATTGAGATGAACAGCGCGGGGGAGGTGATCATTATGGCTCCTGTCGTCTCCGAAGGCGGAAAACGAAATTTCAACCTGACCGGGCAATTCTGGGCATGGGTCGAAAAAGATGGCACGGGCGTGGGCTTCGACTCTTCCGCCGGATTCACTCTCCCCAACGGCGCGAAACGTTCGCCCGATGTTTCATGGATCAGGCGCGAGCGATGGGACGCGCTGACTGATGACCAGAAAAATGAATTCGCTCCCGTATGTCCTGACTTCGTCGTGGAACTGCGCTCCAAATCAGATCGGCTCTCAACCTTGCAGGAGAAGATGGAAGAGTACCTTGCCAACGGCGCGCAAGCAGGCTGGCTCATCGATCCCGTAGAAAAAAAAGTTCACATCTACCGCCCCGGCGTCGTGGTCGAAGTGATCGCGAACCCGTCAGAAATCTCAGGCGAAGGATCACTCCGAGGCTTCACCCTCAATCTCAACGGCATACTCAAATGAATGCGGAGTGTGGAATTCGGAATGCGGAATTGATCGACTCCGCATTCCGCACTCGCTCCACCGACCACTATTCGTATCTGAGAGCCGACATCGGGTCTACGCGCGTGGCGCGCCAAGCAGGTATGTAGCACGACACAGCCGCGATCATCGCAAGCATCATTGCCACTCCGGCAAAGGTCAACGGATCGCTCGCCTCAACTCCGTAAAGCAGACTCGCCATCAATCGTGTCAGCGAGAATGCGCCCGCAAGACCTATGCTTACGCCCACGAGCGCGAGGCTCATGCCTTTCTTCAATATCATCTTCAAAATGTCCCCTCGCTCTGCGCCAAGCGCCATCCGCACGCCGATCTCTGATGTGTGCTGAGTGACGAAATACGAAAGCACTCCGTAAATTCCTACGCCTGCCAGCAACAACGCAAGACCAGCGAACACGGCGAGCAGCGTCATTCCAGTCCGCCGTCCGGCCATCTCTTCGCCAAGCACTTCCTCCATCGTTCTAATATTCGATACGGGCTGATCGGGGTCTACGGCGTGAATCGCCTCGCGCACCGCCGAGACGAGCGACATCGGATCGCCCGCGGCGCGTATGACCAGATCGCGCGGAGTGAGAAATGAATGAGAGGTGATCTGCTGATACGGGAAATACATCTCGGCTTTGGCCGCCCTGTCGACTCCCATCTGCCGCACATCGGCCACGACGCCTACTATCGTCATCCACGGGCGTTGCGAATCAGCCCGCCCAAGCTTGAACCTTTTGCCCAGCACGTTTTCATTCGGCCAGAATTGACGGGCCATAGTCTCGTTGATGACCGCCACAGGCGTCGATTGATTCGTGTCGGTCTCTTCGAAGTAACGCCCGTCTTTGAGGGCTATGCCCATCGCTCGGAAATAATCCGCGCTGATCTGGCGATGAAGCGCGTCGTTGACTTCTCCGGGTTGAGGAGGTCGTCCTTCAATCGCGAACCCGGTGCTTCCGCCTTTCCATTCGAGCGGCACGCTGGTCGTGTACCCGGCAGAGACTACTCCCGGCAATGACTGCACGCGACCAATCGCCTGATCATAAAAAGCGGCCCTGCGCGCGTGTTCGACGTATTTGTTCTCGGAGAGCCGCGTCCTCACAGTCAACAAACTCTCAGGTCGCAGGTCATCATACTGACCGCGCAGCTTCATCACGGTTTGAATCAAAAGTCCCGCGCTGATTAACAGCACAAGCGCGAGCGCCATCTGGGCCACGACCATCGCGCTTTGCAATCTTCGATTTCCTGCGCTCACGCCTGCGCGACCGCTTTGCTTCAACGCTTCATTCAAATCCACCCGCGAAGCCTGAATCGCCGGAGCGAGGCCAAACACGGCGGCTGTGACGAGCGAGACGCCGAGCGTGAAGAGAAGCGTTTCTGAATCGATCTTCAGATTCGCGCTGAGTTTCATTCCGTCGGGAATCAATCGTCTCAAAAAAGCGAAGCTCTGTGTTGCCAGCAGCAGGCCGAGCGCGCCGCCCGCGACGGAAAGCACCGCGCTTTCGGTCAACAACTGACGGATGATTCGCCCGCGAGCGGCTCCCAGAGCCGAACGCACGGCTATCTCTCTCGTTCTTCCGATTGCGCGAGCCAGCAGCAGGCTTGCGATGTTTGCGCACGCGATCAACAGCACGAACCCGACGGCGACTATCAGCACGAGGAGCGGTCGCTCGGTTTCTCCGACAAGTTCTTCGCTGAGAGGAACCACGAAAGCTTTGAGACGGCCCGCCTCGTTTGGGTAATCGCGGGCTATGCGCTCCTGAATCGCGGCGATGTCGCTTTGCGCCTGCGGCAAGGCGACATCAGGTTTCAATCGCGCTATGACATGGAGGTAATGACTGTTGCGTTGGGCCATCTCTTCAGCAGTCGCCGCAAAAGGCACCCACAGTTTGATATGGCTTTCGAGGAACTGAAACCCCGCGGGCATCACGCCTATGACAGTGTGCTTCTCGCCGTTGAGGAGAATGGCTCTGCCCGCGATGTCGCGGTCTCCGCCATAACGACTTTGCCAGAGACCGTAACTCAAAACGACTGTTCTGGCAGCTTCGGGTCTATCGTCATCGGCGTTGAAGACGCGCCCCAGAGCGGGATTCACTCCGAGCAGCGGGAAGAATCTGGCGGTGACTCTATAAGCCTCGACTTTTTCAGGCTCGCCGTCGCCCGTGAGGTTGAAGCCCTGACTGCTGACCGCGGCCATATCAGTGAAGACCTGATTCTGCGTCTTCCAGTCGGAGTAATTCGCCGGAGCGGGCGTGTTGCGAGAGAAGCCTGCGAAGGAAGCATCCTCCCACACCATCACCAGCCGTTCGGGTTCAGAAAAGGGCGGCGGGCTGAACAGCACCGCGTTCACCAGACTGAATATCGCAGTGTTCGCGCCTATCCCCAACGCGATGGTGAGCAGCGCGACCGAGGTAAACCCCGGTTTCGCAGCAAGCGTCCTGATGCTATAACGTATGTCCTG
Organism: Blastocatellia bacterium UBA7656; assembly: GCA_002483445.1. Taxonomy (GTDB): domain Bacteria; phylum Acidobacteriota; class Blastocatellia; order UBA7656; family UBA7656; genus UBA7656. Next base: position 16,002 of record DLHY01000104.1, on the reverse strand, counting down.
AATCATCTCATCCTCCCATCGATAACTTTGCAACCATAGCGCATCCCAAAACGCGCCCACGCTACGTCGGAGCAAATCAGTTTTCGTTCGCCAATCCAGTCGGTTCCACTCTTCGAGCATCGCTTCGCGCGCGCGAAGTTCTGCTTCCCACTCTCCGCGCCAGTCTCGGCGAAGGCGGCCCGGCACGATCACGCCGATTGCGCGGATCAGCCACAGATGCAACCTGAACGGCTTTCCCGCCGCGCGATTCAAAAAAGACATCACATCAACCTTTCGCAATCCAGCGGTCGAACCGGGTCAGGCTTTCAGCTTCGCTCCGGTTTGGGTTTGCGGATGGGAGTCGGCGCGGATTGAGCCAGCAGTCGATATCGCCTGACAGCTTCTTCCATCGCCTCTTTCCCTTCCTCGGTGAGATCGTAATACTTGCGCGGCGGTCGCTGCTCTCGCCTCGCCACGATTTCCTTTTCCCAACGGGACTCGACAAACCCCGCCTCCTCCAGTCGGCGCAGCGCCGGATAAACCGTTCCACTCGGCAGCCCCGTTGCGTCCATGATGTCGAATCCATGTCGATAGCCGTTTGCCAAAGTCTGCAATATGACCGCCGCCGTGTAGGAGATATACGATTTCGGACTCATAACCCTCCTTCATCTCAACTGTAGATAATTACTCATATAGCTTACTACATAGGTTGTCAAGGATTTGGGTGTGGGAGTAGGGGAATAGGGGGGAGATTTTCTTCGCTCTCCCATAATCCCACACTCCCACACTTCTTCTACTCGTACCTGAGCGCGGAGATTGGATCTATTTTCGTCGCACGTCGCGCAGGAATGTAGCAGGCGATCATTGCAACCCCGACCAGCAGCGCCGATACAGCGATAAATGTCACCGCGTCGGTCGTCCCCACCTGATAGAGCAGACTCTCCATCAATTGAGTCAGTGCGAAAGCCGCTCCGAGTCCGATCCCGACGCCGATGAGCGAAACCATCATTCCCTGACCGACGACCATTCTCAGCACATCCGTGCGATTGGCTCCCAGAGCCATTCTCACGCCTATCTCGCGCGTGCGTTGCGTGACCGAATACGACATCACGCCGTAGATTCCTATGCTTGCCAGCGCCATCGCTACTGCGGCAAACAGGCCGAGGAGAATCAACGTGAACTTCGAATCGGAAAGAGATCGCTCGACGAGTTCATCGATTGTTCTGATGCTGCTCACGGGCTGATCCTGATCGAGCGCGCGCACCTGAGCGGTGATCGCCGAGGCAAGAGTTTCGGGCGGAGCTTCAGTTTGAACCGCGAGCATAAGAGTGTTGGCCCAGCCTTCGCGCCTGTATTGATGAAGCGGAACATAGACCATCGGCGTGACCGGTTGATTCAAACTACTGCCTTTCACATCGGCTACCACTCCGACGACGAGCCGTCGCGGAACACGATTTTCGGGCGTCTGCTGATCAGGCGGCAACAGGTGTTCAGGCACGCCCATCCATATGGTCTTTCCAACGGGGTCTTCATCTGAAAAAAAACGACGCGCGAGAGATTCGTTGATGACGGCGACGGGCTGCGACGTCTCATCGTCTCCATCAGTGAAGGCGCGGCCCTGACGAAGGGCGACGCCGAATGTGCTGAAGTAGTCGCGGCTTATGAGCGCGAAGCGGACGAGCGGAACCTCATCAATCGAAGGCGGCGCGGGCCGGCCTTCGACGCTTAGATATTTGCCCCACCCGCTGCCTGCGCCCATAGGCAGGATAGTTCCGACGGTCGCGGCTTTCACACCGGGCAATGCTTCGACGCGCGTGAGCAGTTGATCGTAGAAAGCCATGCCCGCCGGATGCTGTGGATCGCTGGCGTTGATCGGGATCGGATACTTCCCGTCGGGCAGCGCCACGCGCATAGTCAAAACATTTCGCGCCTGAAAACCCGTATCCACTTCGCGCAACCTGACGAAGCTTCGCGCCATCAACCCTGCGCCGACGAGAAGCACCAGAGCCAGCGCGACTTCGGATATGACCAGCACACGGCGCAACCTAGACTGCCTCACGCTGCCCGTCCCCGTGCGCCCGCCTTCGTTGAGAGCCGCGCGCATGTCCGCCTTCACCGTTTGCAGCGCGGGCATCAATCCGAATACGAGAACTGTCAGCAGTGATACTGCGAACGTAAAAACAAGCACACGATCATTGACGCCGATTGTGTTGTATCGCGGCAATGACGCGGGCAGCAGCGACGAGAGCAGATCGATTCCCCAGTTTGCAATCAATAATCCCGCGCCCGCGCCCGCGAGTCCAATGGGCAAGCACTCGCTCACCATCTGACGAATCAATCGTGCGCGGTTTGCGCCGAGGCTTGCGCGAACAGCCAACTCCTTCTCGCGCGCTGAAGCGCGAGCCAGGAATAGATTCGCCACATTGACGCATGCAACAAGCAAGACGAAAACTACTGCTCCCAACAGCACCAGCAATGCTGTGCGCGACTCGCCGACAAGCTGCTCCTGCACAGGCACGATCAACGCGCCGAGTCCTTTGTTATTTGGGTCGATCTCTTCCATAGCAAGCGCGATCCGGCTCACGTCCACCTGCGCCTGCTCGCGAGTGACTCCCTCTTTGAGCCTGCCGACCAGATTGACGAAGTGATTGTTGCGCGTATCCAGGCTGTCACCGGGGGCGAAAGCGATAGGCGTCCACAATTCGACTTCGGGAGTATTATCGAAGAAGGGCATCGCAGGCGGCATCACGCCGACGACGGTGAAACTCTGGCCGCCCAGTCTGATCGAGCGCCCGACGATATTCGCGTCGCTTGCAAAACGTCGCTGCCAGAGTCCGTGGCTGAGCAGCGCGACGCGATGCTGCCCGAATTTATCTTCGTCGGGTGCGAACGAACGTCCCCGTGCGGGAGCGACTTTGAGCGTGTCGAATAAATTGTGCGTGATATAAGCGCCCTGCACGCGCTCAGGCTCGCCGCCCGCGGTCGAGAGATTGAAGTCGCCGTAATAGAACCCGGCCAGAGAATCGAAAGATTGATTCTGATCTCTCCATTCGCGGTAATCAGGCATCGAACTGCTCGACTGAGGCACGCCCCGCGATTCCAACGTCGACCACAAAAAGACGAGCCTGCCCGCCTCCGGGTAGGGAAGCTGGCGAAGCAACACCGCATCGACGACGCTGAAGATGGCCGTATTCGCGCCTATGCCAAGCGCGAGCGTGATGACGGCAACTAGAGTGAAGCCCGGTTTCCTGATGAGCATCCGCAGGCCGAAACGAATATCTTGCCAGAGCGTTTGCATAAATCCTCCTGATGAGGTTACAGGTGACAGGAAACAGGGGACAGGGAAGAACGAATCAATCCCTGTCACCTGTAACCTGTAACCTACTCATATCGAAGCGCGACCATAGGGTCTACGCGAGCCGCCCGTCGCGCAGGAACATAACACGCAAGCAAAGCCACAAGGATTAAAAGCGCGGCGACTCCCGCGAACGTCAGCGGATCGGTCGCGCTCACACCGAAAAGCAGAGTGTCCATCAACCGTGTCAGCAGCATTGCCGCAGCCAGACCCGCTCCCACGCCTGCCAAAGCGAGAGCCATTCCCTGACCGACGACCATTCTGAGTACATCGCTGCGAGAGGCTCCCAGAGCCATTCTCACGCCTATCTCTCGCGTGCGCTGCGTGACCGAATACGACATCACTCCGTAGATTCCCACGCCTGCAAGCAGCACCGCGGCGCAGGCGAACACCGCGAGCAGCATCATCGAAAATCGCCGCTGCGAAACCGATTCCCTGATGATTTGGTTCATCGAGCGAATGTCATAAACCGGAAGCTCGCTATCGACCTCTCTGATCTCCGCTCGCATGGCTGAAGCGAGAGAGGACGTATCGCCCCAAGTGCGGGCTATGTAAACCGTGTTGGGGCGCGCGAGCGGGTATTGAAACATCGGCATGTAGATCGTCGGTTTGGTCTCAGCTTCGAGCGAGGATATCTTCACATCGGCCACCACTCCGACAACCGTGAGCCAGGTGTCTCTCCAGCCACCCCACATGATTCGTTTGCCTATGGCATCCGAATCGGGCCAGAAGGCGCGGGCCATCGTCTCATTGATTGCAATCACGAGAGACGCGCCTTCGCGGTCTTCTCCCGTAAACGCGCGACCGCGTTTCAACTCGATTCCCATCGCGCGGAAGTAACCCTCGCTCACAAGCGAGCCGTTCGCTATGTTGATCGAATCCGCGCTGCGGCCATCGATTATGAATCCGATAGTCCAGTCTCCGACTAGCGGAAGGGTCGAAGCCGCGCCGACCTCTTTGACTCCGGGAAGCGAAGCGAGGCGTTCCAATACCTGACGATGCGCGGCTTTGCTCTGCCGAGGTTCAGGATAGCGCGCTCGCGGCAGAGTCGTTTGCGCAATGACCACGCCTTCGGGGTTGAAGCCCGGAGGGACGCGAAGCAATCGGATGAAGCTATGGATTAGCAGCCCCGCTCCAATGAGGAGAACCATCGCGCTTGCGATTTCGAAGACGACGAGCATCGAGCGCAATCTTTTTCCCTCGCGCCCGCGACTCGTTCGGCCTGACGATTCCTTCAAAGCTTCGTTGAGATTGACGCGACGAATCTGAAAAGCCGGAGCGAGGCCGAACACGATGCCCGTGAGCATAGACACGAGAAGAGTGAAACCTAAAACCGCAGGATCGAGATTGATCTCGTCGAGTCGCGGCACGTCCGCAGGGCCGAACCTCGCCAGAAGATCGATTGCCCACGCGGCCACAAGCAACCCGACCGCTCCGCCCGCCAGCGCAAGCATCACGCTTTCCGTGAGCAACTGTCGAGCGATGCGCATGGCGCTTGCACCCATAGCCGAGCGAATGGCCATCTCTTTTTGTCGGGCGGCGGCGCGAGCGAGCAGAAGGTTTGCGACATTGGCGCAGGCTATCATCAACACGAAGCCGACCGCGCCTAAAAGCACCAGAAGAAAAGGACGCACTCTTTTGACGAGCCGCTCTTCGAGTTTGATAACGGAAGCCGTGACTTCCAAATCGCCTTTATAGATATCGGGGCGCTGCTGCTCGAATCTTTCGGCGACGGATTCGATATTGGCCTCAGCCTCGGCGAGCGAAACTCCCGGCTTCAATCTGCCGATGATTCCATAATCGAAACTGTCGGCGCGTCCCTGTTTTTCCGAGTCGGTCATCGCCAGCGGAATCCACAGATCAGTCGCTTCGGCAAAGGCTGATTCGATGTGAAGGAACCGAATCGCCGAAGGCATCACTCCGATGATGGTGTAAGGTTTTTCATCGAGGCGAACAGTTTTGCCTATGATGTTCGCATCATTGCCGAAATGATTTTGCCAGAGCGCGCGGCTGATGAGAGCCACATTGTTTTTTCCCGGCTGATCTTCGTCAGGAGAAAACAGGCGACCGCGCAGGGGCGAGGCTCCGAGCAGCGGGAAGAGGGAGGCTGAGACGCGAGCGGCCTGAATGCGCGCGGCTTCGCCGTGACCTGTGAGGTTGAGGCTGATATCGGTGTAGCCTGCGACCTGGGAAAAAACTTCGTTGCCTTCGGTGTAATCGATGAACTCGCCTCCAGAAACTGAAGCGAGGTTGAGACCGAGTTTGGGAAGGCTTTGCTCTACGATCACCAAACGATCCGATTCGGGGTAGGGAAGCGGGCGCAGAAGTACGGCATTGATGACGCTGAAGATGGCTGTGTTGGCTCCTATGCCGAGAGCCAGAGCGATAATAGCCATCAGGATGACAGCGGGCTGAGACTTGAGCATTCGAAGGGCGTATCGCAGGTCTTGCGCGAGCGTCTGCATAAAGTTTCCTCTTGATGACGAAATAGCGACCGGATAAAGAAAGACAAGCGGTGTGCCATCCGGGGAGGGAGAGAGAATCGTTGAGTTGACGGAGTTTGATTATTGAAGAGGCGGGCGTGGTGTGCGGTTGTGGGACTGAGGTATCCCGGAAATGGAAAGGGAGAGGCTCTTGTTCGCCTTTGACTGAAAAAGCGGAAGGGGGTCTCGACGCAGGGACGCAGAGGCGCAGAGTTTACGCAGAGGGAACAGCCTCTTCTCTGCGTCAAGTCACCCATCAAAAGTGAAACCTGCATTTCATCTCATAACCGAGCCGTTACCTCACACCTCTTGAAGCTCTCCTGTCAGGAGCGTAGTATGTGACATCTTACACACTGGCTCTCGGTTGAAGAGGTCACGCGCTATGACATCCCGGTTACTCGCAAAGCCGCGACGCGGATGGCTCATCCCGGCCATCATAGCCGCCGTCTCCTTTCTTGGCGGAGCGGCGACTGAAATTCTCGGCGACCATCTCAGAGAAATTCTCAGCCCTTATCGCAAATGGGTATGGATAGTTTTCGCGCTGGCATTCATCACAGCGATAGTTGTGGCAATCAAAGAATCACGCAAAGATAAGGATGCGCCGCCGTCGAATCAGGATTCATCCACAATCGAGCGCAATGTGTCAGCTGGACAGGATATAAAAAACAGCCGCGTTATCACAGGTGATCAAAACCCGACCGACACCCACGGTGATGTCGTCTACGGGACCAAGATAGAACAACACGTTCATCAAAGTGAAACCTTCGTCGTTTCGTCGGTGCGTCAGGTTCCCGCGCCGCCGCAGGATTTCACGGGCCGCAAAGAAGAACTTTCTGATTTGATCGCCAACATCGGAAAAGGCGCGACCATTTCGGGATTACGCGGGCTTGGCGGTGTTGGCAAAACGACGCTCGCGCTCAAGGTGTGCGAAGCGATCAAGCCGCGTTACCCGGACGGGCAAATCTATCTCGATTTGAAAGGAGTCACAGATCATCAAACGCCGGTCACTTCAAATGAAGCGATGCTTCATGTGATTCGCGCTTACGAGCCGCTTTATCGTCAGCCCGACAGCGACAACGAATTGCGAGGTAAGTATCGATCAGTCCTTGACGGCAGGCGGGTTTTGCTTTTGATGGATAACGCGGAGGGGCGCGATCAGGTCGAGCCGCTTCTGCCGCCTGAAAGCTGCGCGATGATAGTAACGTCGCGCCAGCATTTCACGCTGCCGGGGATGAAGACGACGGATTTGGACGCGATGACGCCCGCGGATGCGCGCGAGTTGTTGTTGAAGATCGCTTTGGAGATAGACGAGCGAGCAGCGGATTTAGCGGAGATGTGCGGGCGACTGCCGCTTGCGTTGAGACTGGCGGCGAGCGCGATAGCCGAAAGCGGGATGAAGGTTGAGGATTACGTGCGACGATTGAAAGATGCCCGAAAGCTGATGGATTTGATCGATGCATCGATCAGTCTGAGTTGCGACCTGCTCACCGAGGGGCAGCAAAAATTATGGAGCGCGCTTGCGGTGTTTCCCGGCAGTTTTGATGTTGCGGCAGCGGCGTCGGTGTGGGAGATGGAGTATGACGCGGCGCTCGATGCGCTCAGCGAATTGAAGAAGCGCAGCATGATCGAGTTGAAGGAGAGCCGATACTGGCTGCACGACCTCGCGCGATTGTGCGCCGATGCTCGATTGAGCGATGAAGAGCGCGATGCGGCGAAGCAACGCCACGCGCGGCATTATGGCCAGACGCTTGAACAGGTCGACGCGCTTTATAGGCAAGGCGGCGAGGCGGTCAAACGCGCGGTGAATTTGTTCGATCTGGAGCGCGAGAACATAGAAGCGGGATGGGCTTGGGCCGAATCGCTCGTGGAAAGTGACGACGAGGCGGCTCAGTTGTGCATTGAGTACCCGGATGCCGGAAGATACGCGCTTAATCTTCGACAACATTCGCGCGAGTGGATCAGATGGAGTGAGTCTCAACTTGTTGCTGCCCGCAGATTGAACAAGCGTGATTATGAAGGCTATGCATTGGGCAACCTCGGCGTTGCTTATAAGGATTTGGGCGAGATGCGCAAGGCTATCGAATTCTTCGATCAGGTATTAGTGATTGCTCGCGAGATAGATGACCGGCAAGCGGAAGGCACTGTACTAAACAACCTTGGCCTTGCCTATTTCGTTTTGGGCGAGACGCGCAAGGCTATTGAGTTTTATGAACAGTCGTTGGTGATAGGCGACCGGCGAGAAGAAGGCTATGCGCTGAACAACTTGGGCCTTGCTTATGCCGCGTTGGGCGAAACGCGCAAGGCAACAGAGTTTTATGAGCAGGCATTGGTGATTGATCGCGAGATAGGCGACCGGCGAGGTGAAGGCTATGCGTTGGGCAACCTCGGCCTTGCTTATAGGGATTTGGGCGAGATGCGCAAGGCGATAGAGTTCTTCGCGCAACAGATTGAGATCGCCCGTGAGATAGGTGACCGGCGAAGTGAAGGTACTGCGGTAGGCAACCTCGGCGGTTCTTATATCCTATTAGGCGAGACTCGCAAGGCGATAGAGTTCTGCGAGCAGGCGTTGGCGATTCTCCGCGAATTGGGTGACAGAATGAGAGAAGGCACCGTGCTTGGCACCCTCGGCGTTGCTTATGCCGATTTGGGCGAGACTCGCAAGGCGATAGAGT
>DLHY01000104.1:0-7391 GCA_002483445.1 Blastocatellia bacterium UBA7656 | reverse complement strand
TATGGAATATGAGTCTGAGCCTCGATAAACTCGGCGAGCGCGCAAGGGCGATTGAATGCGCGAAAGCTGCGCTGAAGATACGCGAAGAGATCGAATCTCCTTACGCTGAAAAAGTGCGCGAGCAACTGGAAGAGTGGCGGGGCGAGGCGGAAGAGTAATACACTCCGGCGGCTGATCGAGTCGTTATTCACTCGCCGCAGTTAGCCTCAACAACCCTCATTGGCGTATCATTGTGCCTGCCCGCAAATCGGGCGGATTTCATTCAAACAGGTTTCCTTATGCCGACTATCGAGATCGAAGCGGAACAGTTGCTCAACGCTGCTTTGCAGATGTCCAAATCGGAGCTTGAAGAGTTCCTCGCAAAACTCTTCGCTACAAAAGCCAGAGAGTATGCTCCCGTGCTTTCACAGCGAGAGACCGAGTTGTTTCTCAAAATCAATCAGGATCTCCCGGCGCAACAGAGGAAGCGTTACGATGCTCTCGTCAGAAAACGCCGCCGCAGCAAACTCGCCAGAGCAGAGCGCGCAGAACTTCTCGCGCTCACTCAACAAATGGAACAGTTCGATGTCGAACGATTGAAATGTCTGGCTGAACTGGCGCAGTTGCGCGGCATTCCACTCGCTGACCTGATGGAGCAACTGGGTCTCGAACCTCCTGAGCCGGAGTATGTCTAGTTCCCGCGCCGAACTGCGTCGCTTCGTCGTCGTCCGCGCACGGGGATGTTGTGAATACTGTCTCAGTCAGGCGCGTTACTCGACGCATTCTTTCGCCATCGAACACATCGTTCCCAAACATCGCGGCGGCAAAACAGAGGCGAATAATCTCGCGTTGTCCTGTCAGGGCTGCAACAATCATAAACATACGAAGGTCAAAGCCCGTGATCCGCTCACGCGCAAACTCACGCCGCTGTTTCATCCACGTCGACAAAAATAGTCAGAGCATTTTACCTGGAGCGCAAACTATCTGGAGATCATCGGTCTCACGCCAGCCGGACGCGCAACCGTCGAGGCTCTGCGACTCAACCGCGCCTAAGTCATCAATCTTCGCCGCGTACTTTCAGCCTGCGGCGAACACCCGCCCCTCATCAACTCCTGAACAGGCGCGAGCCTCATCGCCATACAGAAAAAACAGCGCGCGTGCTGGAATATGAAACCCGCAGCGCGTTAAAATGCCCGCATATCAACGAAGGAGCAGTTCATCATGGCAACAGTCGTCAGCCCGCCCGAAAGACTCGTCACCCTTTACGGGATCAGTTGGGAAACCTACGAACGCATAATCGCCGAACACGGCGAAAGGGGCGGTACTCGTTTTACCTTCGATAACGGGAGGCTGGAGATTATGGTGCTTTCACCGCGTCACGAAAAACCCAACCGCGCGCTGGCTGCGCTGGTCGAAGTGCTGGCGGAAGAAATGGATATTGATATCGAACGGCTCGGCTCTACTACCTTCAGACGCGAAGACCTTCAGAAAGGATTCGAGCCTGACTCCTGCTTCTATATCCAGAGCGCCGAATCAGTCAGAGGCAAAGACGAAATCGATCTCGCCTCAGACCCGCCGCCTGACCTCATCATCGAAATCGATATAACGAGCGAATCACTCGACCGCTTTCCGCTCTTCGCCGCAGTCGGCGTGATAGAAGTCTGGCGCTTCGACCGAACATCAATCACCTTCTTTCGACTCGAAGACGACGAGTATCGGAAGACTCCCAACAGCTTCGCGTTTCCGCCGCTCACCTCTGAAATCGCAACCCGCTTTCTCACTGAAAGCCAGACGATGAAAAGCACCTCGTGGCTGCGCCGTGTCCGCCAGTGGGCGCGCGATCAAAAGGCGAACTGAAAACTGAAAATAACTCCTGAGCCGCCTAGCGGCAGTTGAGTTTAGCCGCGTACTTTAGTGCGCGGTGGATCGAAGTCGCCACGATCTCGTCGCGCGAGCGACGGTTGAATCGCTTGCAAAGACTCAATCGTCGCTCACGCGACGCGAACAAATGCTTGCGTCAATCCCGTGCGCTAAAGCACACGGCTACAGTCAGGTCGCCGCTAACGCGGCTGAATTGTTACAACTGACAACTGACAACTGACCACTACTCATACCTGAGCGCGACCATCGGATCGACTCGTGTCGCCCGCCGAGCGGGGATATAACAAGCCATGAGCGCAACCGCGGCCAGCAATACGGCAATGGCCGCAAACGTCACCGGATCGTTTGCGCTCACGCCGAACAACAGGTCTGAGAGCAGTCGAGTCAACGCAAATGCTCCTCCAAGTCCGATGGCTACTCCGATCACCACCAACGTCATGCCCTGACGGACGATCATACTCAAGACGTTACCGGGCTGCGCGCCTAACGCGACCCGAATGCCTATCTCCTGCGTGCGCTGAGTCACGCTGTAGGCCATCACGCCGTAAATTCCTATCGCAGCAAGCAGAGCCGCTAACAGTCCGAAAGCTGATGAGAGCATCGCCATCAACCGGTCGCTGAATATCGATTCATCGATCTGTTCTCTGAGCGTCCTCATATCGAATACGGGCAGACTCGCGTCGAGCCGCGCTACCTCCTCGCGAAGCGTCGCCGCCATCTGTCCCGGCTCCTGAGCCGTGCGAACATAAAAAGTCATCTCCCCGACGCCGGGTCTTTGAGCGTAAGGGCTGTAGACGAATTTCTCCGGCTCATTGCGCACGTTTGCGTGCTTGCTGTCTTTCACAATGCCGACTATCTCAAGGTCGAGCGGGCGGCCTCTCCCTGACCCAAACCTCATACGCCGCCCGATGGGATTGCTATCACTGAAGTATGATCGCGCAATCGACTCGCTGATGACGACGACCTTCTGACTCTGAGCCGTGTCCTGACGTGTGAACTCGCGCCCCGCGACGAGCGGCGCTCCGAGCGTGGCGAAGTATCCGGGGCCGATGTTGTTTCGGAAAGCGTGCATGTCTTCGCCTTCCGAGGGCGTGTAGCCTTCAACCGTTATGCCCCCTCCCATACTGCTGCCCGAAAAGACGCCGAGTTGAGCGGAGCTTGCCATCTCGACTCCCGGCAATGCGGCAAGCGCGTCTCCCATCTGATCGAAGAGAGCAAGCGAGCGCGCGGGGGTGTAGCCGTTAAGCTCAGGCGATATGGAAAAGGCGAGGATGCGATCCGTTCGAATTCCGATATCGACTTTTCTGAGATTGTAAAGACTTCGAGCCAACAATCCCGCAGCCACCAGCAGCACCATCGTCAAGGCGACTTCCACGACGACCAGCCCTTTGCGAAGCCCTGAGTGCGAAGCACCTGCTGATACATTTTTGCCTTGATCCTTCAATGCCGTCACCAGATTCGTCCGCGTGGCTTTCAACGCCGGAATCAAACCGAAAAATATTCCCGTCAGCACCGCAAGGCCGAAATTGAAGGCGAGCAGATTGAGATCAAGTTCGGTCGAAAGTCCGCCCATCCCCTGACTCGGCGGTATCCATTGCAGCAACCCGGCAAGCGTCCAAACGGCGACGAGCAATCCGAGCAGTCCCCCGGCTATCGATAACACGAGGCTCTCGACGAGCAACTGTCGGATGAGCCGCCAGCGAGAAGCGCCCAAAGCCTGACGCACGGCTATTTCTTTTTGCCGCGCCACTGCGCGAGTGATGAGCAGGCTTGCCAGATTCGCGCAGGTGATGAGTAAAACGAAGCCGACCATCCCCATCAACGTCACTATCGGCGCGCGAGTATCGGCCTGAAGTATCTGCCGCCCGCGCGAGCCGTCTCCAAGCAATAGCTGCTTGTTCACGAATCGTTCCGAGTCCTGTGCGGAGATGCCGCTTTGAAGAGGCAACTCGCTTTCGAGCAATCCGCGATAAAGCGCGGCCATGGCCGATGTGGCCTGCTCCGGGCTGACGCCGGCATGGAGCCTTCCAAGAATGTTGAGCCAGTAATCCCGCCGGTCACTGAGTCCGTCCCAAGTGGGCGTCATCTGAGCTTTCATCGTGATGGGTATGAAAATGTCCGGCGTCTGCCCGACCTGCACCCCCGTGAAGCCTGCCCGCGCCACGCCGATTATGGTCATCGCCTGACCGTTGATCGTCATGGTTTGATTCAAAATAGCGGGGTCTGAAGCGAATCTGCGAGACCAGAATCCATGGCTCAACACGGCGACGGTGTGAGCGCCCGGTGTGATGTCGTCTTCCAGCGAAAAAGTTCTGCCGATGGCTGCGCCGACTCCCAGAGTGTCGAAGTAATTGCCCGAAACAAGCTCACCGTCTGCGCGTTCGGTCTGACCCTGATAAGAGATGTTGAGAGATATGTTGTGTCGCGCCAGCAGACCGCTGAAGATTTCGTTATGGTCGCGCAGGTCTTTATACATCGGATATGAAAACGCCTGGGCGCCGTCGTGCGTGTCGCTGTAGACGTGTCCCAGCCTGAGGCCGGGAGAAGAAAGTATGACGAGTTGATCAGGCTCGTGGATAGGCAACGCGCGGAGCAACACCTGATTGAGCAGAGAAAAGATCGCAGTGTTGACGCCGATGCCTAAGGCGAGAGTCAAAACAGCGACGGCTGTAAAGCCAGGGCTTTTGACCAGCATCCGCAGGCCATAGCGAAGGTCTTGTTTTAATGTCTGCATAAATCCTCCTGATGAGGTGACAGGGAACAGGGGACAGGTAACAGGGATTCGGCTCGTTCTTCCCTGTCACCTGTTCCCTGTCACCTGTCACCTATTCGTACCTGAGCGCAACCATCGGATCGATCTGAGCCGCTCTGTGCGCAGGGATGTAACAGGCAATCATCCTCACTGCGAATCTGATGTCCTGCCGAATGGATTGCATCAGTATCTCCCTTGCCAGTTCTGAGTTGCGAAACCGCTGTTATCTTCCGTTCCTGAGCCGTAATTGAAAATAAAGATCAACCGCCGTGCCACTCGCCTGCGTGTGACAAGTGATGAAAGGCAAAGGATTGATCAAGGCGAGTTGAAAGGGAGGTGTGCGATTATGGGATCGATGAGTCTCGGATTCGTGAAAAGATTTGTGGATCATGTTTCCTTTGACTGCAAAAAAGCCAGGGGCATTTCTGCCGCGTAGCGGCACTCTGAACTTAGCCCGGTCTTTCAAGGCCGGGTCGTTACTAAGCACGGCCACAAATTGAGCTTTTGTGGGTCGCAATCGTACAACAGGCTGGCAGCCTGTTGCCCCGCCCCACAACAGGCTGCCAGCCTGTTGCCCCGCCCCACAACAGGCTGCCAGCCTGTTGTACGATTTTAGCCGTATTGCCAAAAGCGCAAATTATGCCCGTTGGCAGTATAATGCCAGACTCAACCGTCGCTGACGCGGCGCGGAGTCCGGGTTCTGTGCCTTGATGTTCTTTGAAGAATTAATGCGTAAACGATCAGCGCCGGAGGCGCGAAGGAAATTAGCCGGTGGTGAAGCCACCGGATGAGAGCCGAAACGCCTCTCGCGCCCCGCCGGGGCGCAGGATGTAGGTTTGCACGTTATTTTTTCAATCAACATAACGACTGGACTAAGGAAAAGAAGGCGATCAACAGAAGGCTTCCGCTTCAATCCATCGCTTTTTTCTGCGAGTCCGACTTTTTATTGCATCCCTTGAAGCCTTCACGAGGCGGGCGTAGTATGTGAAATCGCACACAGCAGTTCCCTGATTTCTTCCACTAACAGTCGGAGAGGAACCGCCCAGTGACTTCTGCCCCTCAGCGAAAACGAAGGTGGATCATCGCCGCGCTCATCGCCGGGATCGTTTTTCTCGGCGGAGTGGCTGTCGAAGTGTTGAGCGATGACCTGAAAAGGATTCTTGAGCCTTATCGCAATTATGTATGGTCGATACTGGGGCTTGCATTCCTTGCCGCGATCATTATGGCCATAAAAGAATCGCGCGCCAAAGACGATCCTCCTGAAGAGAAACCGCAAAGCGAGCGGGACATCTCAGCAGGCGAAGTCAAAGACAGCATCCTCAACACCGGCGATAAAAATTTGATTGCAAATCATACGCAGGGCGATGTCGTTGGCGGCGACAAGATCACTGATATCGATGCTGATGGCGATATCGTTCAAGTCAAGCACGTACACATCCACGCGCCGGAGACTCGTGACCCTTCCCCTCTGCATCAGCTACCTGCGCCGCCGCGCGATTTCACGGGCCGCGCGGAAGAGCTTGAAGACCTGCTGGCAAATATCCAACAGGGTGTTGCTATCTCCGGTTTGCGCGGGCAGGGCGGAGTGGGCAAGACCGCGCTCGCGCTCAAGCTGGCCGAAATCATAATGGATCGTTACCCGGATGCTCAGTTCTATCTCGACCTCAGAGGCGTGAGCGCAAATCCTCTTTCATCGGCAGACGCGATGGCGCATGTAATACGCGCTTATCATTCGACGGCGAAGCTGCCTGAATCGGAAGCTGAGTTGAGCGCGATTTATCATTCGCTGTTGCACAACAAACGCGCGCTCATCCTTATGGACAATGCGAAAGACCGCCGACAGGTCGAGCCGCTCCTTCCGCCCGCGGGCTGCGTGTTGATAGTGACTTCGCGCGTGCATTTCACTCTGCCGGGGCTTTATGACAAAGACCTCGACGCGCTGCCGCTCGAAGATGCGCGAAAGTTGTTGCTTACAATAGCGAAGCGAATCGGCGACGCGGCGGACGAGATAGCGGGGCTGTGCGGGCGTCTGCCGCTTGCGTTGAGAGTGGCGGCGAGCGCGATAGCCGAGCGGAGGAATTTATCTCCGGCTGATTATGCGCGGCGGTTGAGAGATGCCAGGCATCGGCTCAGTCAGTTGAAGGAAGTTGATGTTGTGCTGAATGAAAGCTGTGAGTTATTGGACGAAGAGAGTCGAAGGCGATGGCGGATGCTTGCGGTCTTTGCGAAGACTTTTGATGAGAGCGCGGCGGCAGCGGTTTGGGAGATGGAAGAGGACGCGGCAAACGATGCGCTCGGCGATTTGCTGACATACAGCCTGATCGAGTATGACACGGCGAGCAGTCGTTACAGCCTGCACGACCTCGCCCGAATATTTGCCGATGGACGATTGAGCGATATTGAGCGCGATGCGGCGAAGCAACGACACGCCCAACATTACTGTCAGACGCTCGCACAAACCACAGAGCTTTACCTGCAAGGCGGCGAGGCAGTCAAACGCGGGGTGGCTCTGTTCGATCTGGAACGCGAGAACATAGAAGCAGGATGGGCGTGGGCCGAATCGCTGATGGAAAGTGACGAAGAGGCAGCGCAGATGTGCATCGAGTACCCGACTGCCGGAGTATACGTTCTCGATTTGCGCCAGCATCCACGCGAGCGAATCAGATGGCTTGAGTTTCAACTTGCCGCTGCCCGCAGGTTGAAGAAGCGTGATTATGAAGGCAACGCGACTGGCAACCTCGGCCTTGCTTATGCCGATTTGGGCGAGACTCGCAAGGCG
>DLHY01000053.1 GCA_002483445.1 Blastocatellia bacterium UBA7656 | reverse complement strand
CAAAGATCACGTAGGGAGTACCCGCGACCGACATGCCTGCAAAATCGAGCGTCACTTCTTTGGCGGAATCGCGGGTGACGGCAAAAAGTATTTCCGCCTCGCCCTCGATCCGATCGCTCGTGTCCGCGAGATCGAGTCGTATTCGATAATGCACGGCGTCAATGGAATCAGAGCGCGGGTAATCATCCGATAGCGCAGTCGCAAGACAGAGACAAACAACCAGCGCGAGGCTGAAAACACGTTTCATAAAACCTCCCGGAAAAAGTGGCGCAATCTGTTAGCTTGCGAGTCTCCCGATTTTCATACTTTCGGGGTACGCGCAATCTGTCAGATTGCCCTAACAGACTCCACTCAGCGCGGAAATGTTAATGCTCGATTGCGATGCGCGCAACCAGAGGCGATTGTCTCAGTCGATCAGCTCTGCTACAGTAGCCGGGTTTGAAAGGCAGTGGTCGGCAGGTCGAGTGCGGAATGCGGAGTGCGGAGTGCGGAGTGCGGAATTGATCGACTCCGCATTCCCACTTCCACACTCCGCTTTCGACTGACTCCAGACTCTTCGAAGGAGAATCTATGCCCAGGTGGAATCGAAACAGAAAATCGGCAAAATCAATTCTTCAGGCCGTAGGCTGCACGCCGATGGTCAGGCTCAATCGCGTCACCGAAGGTCTTAAACCTGAAATCTTCGTCAAGCTCGAATACTTCAGCCCGTCGGGTTCGCTCAAGGATCGAATCTATCTCAACATGATCGAAAAGGCTGAACGCCGGGGCGATCTCAAAAAGGGCATGACGATACTCGAATGCTCGACGGGCAACGCCGGAATAGCCTGCTCGTTCGTCGCCGCGGTCAAAGGATACCCGTGCATCATCGTAATGCCGGAAGGCATGAGCGAAGAACGCAAGAAGATCGATCTCGCTTATGGCGCTGAGATGGTCTACACGCCGGGGGGCGAATCCGATGTCGATCTCGCGCTTGAGAAACTTCAGGAGATTCGCGCTGAGAGTCCTGAAAAATACTGGGTGCCTTCACAATTCGACAATCCCGACAATATCAAGGCTCACTACAAAACAACAGGCCCGGAAATCTGGGAGCAGACGGGCGGAAAAATAGACGCTTATGTTGCGACTCAGGGAACAGGCGGACAGATCACGGGCATAGGCCGCTATCTTCGACGGAAGAACGCGAAAGTGAAACTCTACGCGGGCGAGCCTGCCGAATGCCCGCTGCTTGCGCGCCGTGTGTGGGGCGAACACAAGATCGAAGGCATAGGCGACGGGTTCGTTCCGCGCGATCTGGATTTGAGCCTGCTCGACGGAATAGTGACGATCAAATCCGATGAAGCCATCGAGATGGCCAAAAGATTGGCCCGCGAGGAAGGCATCTTTTGCGGCATCTCTTCGGGCGCAAACGTCGTCGCCGCGATCAAGCTGGCGCGCGCTCATCCGAAAATGAAGCGCATAGCGACGATGATATGCGATTCCGGCCAGAGATATTTTTCAACCGAACTTTGCGGCGAGCCTAAGCACGTCGTATCGCCTGAACGCGATCACCCGATTGACGACTACACACGCGAGCAATTGGACAAGTATCAAAGCCGCTGGGAGATCATCGAATGACGGATGACCGATGATGAATGCCGGATGATGATATCTGTCCGGCATATTTTTTTCTTGTCATTATATTACGCTCGTCATATAATGCGACGGTGCGTTACCCGAAAGAGCATAAGGCGGAGACTCGGAAAAGGATCGTGAGCGCGGCGGCGCGGCTGTTTCGCCAGCGCGGTTATGATGGGGTTGGAGTCGATGCGGTGATGAATGAAGCTGGGCTGACGGCGGGCGGATTCTACGCTCATTTCCCTTCGAAGGAAGCTCTCTTTGCCGAAGCGATGGTAACCGCTCTCGGCGGAGAAAAAAATCTGCGAGCTTCTTCACGGCGCGCTGCGGCAGATGATCCACTGCGCGATTTGATCTTCAGTTATCTGAGCCGCACGCACCGCGATCAGGTCGCCGATGGCTGTCCGCTGCCCGCGCTCACGACCGACGTTGCGCGAGCGAGCCATTCTACGCGCGAAATTTATGAGCAGAAATTTCTGAGTTCCCTCAACAATATCGAAGCCGTGTTGCCGGCGGGAGCAGATCGCGATATGGCGCTTGCCGTCATCGCTCAATGCGTAGGCGGGCTGATGATCTCTCGCGCAGTGAAAGACGAAGAGCTATCTAACCGGATTCTGAAAGCCTGCCGCGCGGCAGCAATGAAAATATCGACTGACGACTAAGGGGAGTTTAGTGGCGCAATCTGGCAGATTGCGCGCCTTGAAAGTATGAAAATTTGAGATACAGCAGGCTGGCAGCCCGCTGTGCCTGTTCCGAGGAGGAATCGATGGTCTCGACTCAAAGCGAGTGGCTTCCGACGGCCTGCATACTGTGCAGTCGAAACTGCGGCATCGAGGTCGAAGTGCGCGGGCGCGAAATGTCTCGCATTCGCGGCGATAAAAAACATCCCATCTCTGAAGGCTATCTCTGCCAGAAAGCGCAGCGGTTGAATTACTATCAAAATCACGGGGATCGATTGACTTCGCCTCTGCGCCGAAGAGAGGACGGCTCGTTCGAGGAAATTTCGTGGGATCGGGCCATCAGCGAAATCGCCGCTCGTCTCGTTCATCTGCGCGACACCTTCGGCGGTCGATCTCTGGCTTATTTCGGAGGCGGCGGGCAGGGCAATCATCTCGGCGGGCCTTACGGCAAGACGCTCAGAACGGCGATGCAGACTCGCAATTATTACAGCGCGCTGGCGCAGGAGAAGACAGGCGGCTTCTGGGTGGACGGACGACTCTTCGGCAAACAGAACTGTCACCCGACAGAAGATGTCGAACGGGCCGAGGTGGTCGTCTTCATCGGAACCAATCCGTGGCAATCGCATGGCATACGAAACGCGCGACAGGTCTTGCGCGAAATCAAAAACGACCCCGACAAGCAGATGATCGTCATCGATCCGCGAAGGACGGAAACTGCCGAGATGGCCGATCTCCATCTTCAACTGCAACCCGGAACTGATGCTTATCTGATGGCCGCGATACTCTCGGTCATCATTCGCGAAAACCGAGAGGCGCGGGAATTTCTCGACACTCGCACGAGCGGGTTTGCGGCAGTGCGCGAGGCCCTGCTCGAAGTCGAGATTGAAGACTTCGCCCATCGCGCAGGAATCGCGATTGCGGATGTCTACCGCGCTGCGCGCATGATCGCTGACGCTCGAAGTTGCGCGGTTCGCACAGATTTAGGCATCGAGCAGACGCTCAACTCCACGCTCAACGCTTACCTCCGCGCGCTGCTTTATCTCGTGACGGGAAACTTCGCGCGCGCGGGCGGCAACAACCTTCACACTGCGATCATTCCGCTCATTGGTCATTCGCCCGAAGGCGACCGTCAACAGCGATCAGCCGTCACAAATTTTCCGTTCATAGGCAATCTGCTGCCGCCTAATATTCTGCCCGCTGAAATCCTGAGCGATCACCCTGAACGCACGCGCGGGCTTGTAGTCGATAGCGCAAACCCTATGGTGACGATGGCCGACACGAAGGCTTATCGCGAAGCTTTTGCGAAGCTCGATCTGCTCGTCGTAATCGATGTGGCGATGACCGAGACGGCTGAGATGGCCGATTACGTTCTGCCTGCTTCTTCACAGTTCGAGAAATGGGAAGCGACTTTTTTCAATCTGGAATTTCCAAAAAACGCCTTTCATCTTCGCAAGCCGCTCTTCCATCCGCTCGAAGGCACTCTGGCCGAGCCTGAGATTTACACTCGCTTGATCGAAGCGATGGGCGCGATTCCTTCTGAATTTCCTGAACTCACGGAAGCAGCAAGGAAGAATCGCCTGGAGTTTGCCGCGGCGTTTCAGAATTATCTACGGGCGAATCCTGCGATGGCCGATTACGCGCCCGCGATTTTGTATCGCACTCTTGGGCCGACGCTTCCCGAAGGCGCGGGCGGCGCGGCATTCCTGTGGGCGACGGCTCATCAGTTCGCCCGAAAGAACGCTGATGCCGTGCGACGCGCGGGACACGAAGGCGAAGGAGTGATGCTGGGCGAAAATCTGTTCGAGGCGTTTCTCTCTTCGCGTTCGGGCGTCGTCTTCAGCGTGAACGATTATGAAGAGACGTGGAATTTTATCAAACACGCCGACGGGCTGATTCATCTTGAGATACCGGAGATGCTGGCTGCCGTGCGCGCGCTCGACCCGGCGGAGCCTCGCGCATCGACTGATTATCCTTTCATACTCGTGGCAGGCGAGCGACGATCATACAACGCAAACACGATTTATCGCGATCCCGGCTGGCGCAAGACCGATAGAGACGGCGCGATCAAGCTGCACCCTGAAGACGCGGCGGCAGCGGGTCTCAGGAATGGCGCGTGGGCGCGTTGCGAGTCGAAGCGCGGCGCGGTCACAGTGAGGGTCGAGGTGACGGATTCAGTCCCGCGCGGGCAGGCGACTCTTCCGCATGGATACGGGATGCGTCATCCAGACCCGGGCGGAAAACGTCGCCGGACGGGAGCGCACATAAACGAATTGACCTCGGCGGAAGACAGAGACCCGATTGCCGGGACTCCGTATCATAAATTCGTTCCTGTGCGAATCACTCCCGCTGAAAGCGCGGTTTGAGCGAAGGCTGTTGCAAAGTCAGTGACGATCCATCCGCATTCCTTTAAGGTTTACCTGCGGGAATACCATCGACTTTGCAGCGGCCTTTCTTTTGTGCGCGCTTTGTCGTTGACTGTCATCATTTGGAGTTTAGACACTTCACGACTATGATCTCGGTGAGCAACGTCATCGGATTCGAATGTGTTGAGTGCGCGCGTCGTTTCGGCGCGGGCGGATTGGTTTATACCTGCGCTCAGTGCGGCGGCAATCTCGATGTGCTTTACGATTACGATCTGGTCGCGCGTCAGTTGACCCGCGAGCGACTCTCCGAAGATCAACGCTTCACCATCTGGCGATATCGCCCGCTGCTTCCCATCGAAGAATCATCAATTGTTCCGCCGCTTACGGTCGGATGGACTCCCGTTTATGACTGCCCGCAACTGGCCACCGAGTTCGGCATCCGGCAACTTCTCGTCAAAGACGAAGGCCGCAATCCAACCGGGTCTTTCAAGGATCGACCGAGCGCGCTCGCCGTAGTCAGAGCGCAGGAAGCAGGCGCGAGCGTCATCACCACCGCGTCATCGGGCAATGCCGGAAGCGCCCTTGCCGGTATGTGCGCGAGCATGGGGATGAGGTCGGTGATATTCGTGCCGGCTTCGGCTCCTCCGGCCAAGATCGTTCAGCTTCAAATCTACGGCTCACGGGTCGTACTCGTCGATGGAAGTTATGACGAAGCTTTTGATTTATGCGTCGAGGCTGCGCGCAGATTCAACTGGTATCAGCGAAGCACCGGCATCAATCCTTTCATGACCGAAGGCAAGAAAACCGCCGCGCTCGAAATAGCCGAGCAGTTGGATTGGGATGTGCCTGACAGAGTGTTCGTCGCCATGGGCGACGGCTGCATAATCGGCGGTTTGTGGAAAGGCTTCAAAGATTTTCATCGCCTCAACCTGATTGATCGCCTGCCGCAGATGACAGGCGTGCAGGCGGAAGGCGCGGCAGCGATAGTCGATGCGGCGATGGGAGATGGCACAGTGCGCGAGATCGCGGCGCAAACCTTTGCTGATTCGATAAATGTCGGGCGTCCGCGCGATGCCACGAAAGCTGTGCGCGCGATTCACGAATCGAAAGGCGCGGGCATAAAAGTCACGGATGAAGAAATCATCTCCGCGATAGTCCGTCTTGCGCGCTCGACCGGAGTGTTTGCAGAACCGGCAGCAGCGGCAGCATTCGCAGGATTTGTGAAGATGGCCGGAAGCGGCGCGATAAAATCCAGCGAACGAGTATTGCTCGTGTTGACAGGCAATGGATTGAAAGACGTGGCGGCAGCGCAGCGCGCAGTCACGCCGCCCCTTCGCATCCGACCGAGCATCGATGAACTGGATGAAGCGATACGACGAGATAGCGAATGGAGAATGTAAATCACTCCATGGCGCGAGCGAGCAAATCCGCCACGCCAAGTTCTTCGGCCCAATGGCGGAGATATTCGAGGTCGAGAGTTCCGGTCTTTGCTTCGATGATCCCTCTCACATCCCGCCATTGCTGTTCGGAAATCTCGTTGCCTTTTCGATACCAGACCAGTTTGGCGAGGATGGTGTCTTCCGGCGTTGCTACCTGCGCAATTCGCTGCGGGTCGTTTTGCAAAATCTTCTGCTGACGCCGTTCGAGTTGAGAGGCTTCAAATCCAGACCCTCTGGCTACGAAAACATCAACTTTGTAAATCGAGTCCAGATGTATCACATTGAAGGAGCGTCTCATTCTCACCGCATTAACAATGGTTTGTTCATCAGCGTAAAACTCGGACTGGAGTTCGGCAGCAAATGCTCTGGCCTGCTCTGGCTTGATCAGAGCCAACAGGTCAACATCCTGTGTAGCCCGCGTAAGGCCATGTAGGGAACTCGCTATCGACCCGCCAACCACATAAGGTATGCCGAGCTTGTCTAACACTTCGACCACCTTCAACAAAACATCGATTATGGTGATACTCATGCTACCTTCTCAGTTTCGAGATGCCTTCCGTAAACGCGCATAGCTATGTCGCGGCCAAGAACGAGACAGGCAAATCTAAGGCGCAATCCTTCTTCAGAATCATGAGGGTATTGCTCTCTCAGCCCGATCATCGCAAGTTCTCGAACCGTTGCGGTCAAATTTGCAACCTGCTCAAGTTTCTTCCACGCAGGCATCGCGCGAACAAGCTCAAGCAAGACCTGTTCGGTCTTTTCATCCGTGTCCGAAAATAAAGGCTCTCTTGCCATGCACTAATCATTATCCAAGTTGGGCGCGGCGGGCAAGGTAGGAAAACAATGCCGAGTCGAGCGGCTCGGAAGTTTTCAAGAGTTCGTAGTCGATCCGATTGCGCGCCGCCCCCTCGCGCAA
Source organism: Blastocatellia bacterium UBA7656 (assembly GCA_002483445.1). Classification (GTDB taxonomy): domain Bacteria; phylum Acidobacteriota; class Blastocatellia; order UBA7656; family UBA7656; genus UBA7656. Next base: position 43,283 of record DLHY01000053.1, on the reverse strand, counting down.
CCGGGTGAGGTGATCGTTGACCGCCCGCAGATAATCTTCGCGGATCACATCAGGTAAAACATGCAACTGCTCTTCTGTCTCGCTGTCTTCCAGCACGACAGGCTCGCGGAAATCGAATTCGAGTTCCTGCCGATCAAAGACCTGAAACACGATCACATCATTTCCCTGAAATCGCAGATGTTCAAGCCCGCTTATAAGGCTCTCGGCGTCGTCATACAGGTCTGAGATCAATACGATTATCCCGCGACGGCTGAGAAGCTCTGCCGTGCGATGAAGCTGCGCGGACAATCGAGTGCCGCGCCCCGCCGAGAGCCGCTCGATCACTCCAAGCACGGTGCGAAGATGACCCGACACTGATCGCGGAGGGACGTGTTCGACCACATCATCATCGAAGGCGATCAGGCCAACGGGGTCGTGCTGGCGTATGCAGAGATAAGCGAGCGACGAAGCGAGATACTGCGCGAATTGCAGCTTGGCGACTTCCGCGCTGTGATAGCCCATTGATGCGCTCGAATCGATGAGCAGATGAATCTGCGTGTTGGTGTCGCCCTGATATTTTTTGATGTAGAGCCGGTCAGTTCGGGCCAACAGTTTCCAGTCGAGGTGACGCACATCATCACCCGGCATGTACTGGCGATGCTCAGCGAAATCGGTTGAGAATCCTATATGCGGCGAGCGATGAAGCCCTGAGATGAACCCTTCGACCACCGCGCGGGCGATAAGCTCAAGCGAGCCTATGCGCGCCAGAACGTCGGGCGTGAGGAATCGCGCGCCTAATTGTTGTCCTGCGGTTTGAGCCATAAAATCACAGCCCCGACTTAGGCTCCGGCACCGCATCGATCAATCGTTTGATCACATCGTCGGCCTTCACTCTTTCAGACTCGGCGTGGAAGTTCAAAAGTATTCGATGGCGGAGTACAGGATAAGCCAGCGCGCGCACATCTTCGACCGACACGTTATAGCGACCGTTCATAACGGCTCGCGCTTTGCTGCCGAGTATCAAAAACTGCGAAGCCCTCAACGACGCGCCCCAGTTGACCCACTTGTTGATGAAGTCAGGCGCGTGATCAGTCGCCGGTCGACTCGCTCCGACCAGCCGCACCGCATAGCGAGTCACTGACTCAGCAGCAGGCACGCGGCGCACGAGACGTTGAAACGCAAGTATGTCCGGCCCCGTCACCTGTCGATCAAACGATATTTCCTGAACCGATGTCGTTTGATTCACCACCGACACTTCGTCATCTTCGCTCAGGTAGCCGATATTGATGTTGAACATGAATCGGTCGAGTTGAGCTTCAGGCAAAGGATAAGTGCCTTCCATCTCTATGGGGTTCTGCGTGGCCATCACATAAAAAGGCTTGGGCAACGGGTAAGTCGTACCCTGAACCGTCACGTTTCCTTCCTGCATGGCTTCGAGCAGCGCGGATTGAGTCTTGGGCGGCGTGCGGTTGATTTCATCCGCGAGAATTATGTTTGCAAACAGCGGCCCTTGTATGAATTCAAGCTTGCGATGTCCAGTCGTGCGGTCTTCTTCGATGATATCGGTTCCAGTGATGTCTGATGGCATCAGGTCGGGCGTGAACTGAATGCGCTTGAACGAAAGGTCTAAAACCTGCGCGACCGTTCGTATCAACAGTGTCTTCGCCAGTCCCGGCACGCCCGTGACCAGAGAGTGTCCGCCGACGAAGAGGGAAACCAATACCTGATCGACGACTTCATCCTGAGCTACGATTATTTTTCTGACTTCGCGCAAAATCTGATCGCGCGCCGAAATGAGTCTTTCCAGCAATCGGTCTTCGCCGATCAATTCAGCCTGTTCTATTGCCATTACCTCTCCCGTGAAAAGTCTGGAGTCTGGAGTCCGGAGTCTGGAGTCTGAATGCTTGAGCAGCCACTCCAACCAAAGTCTCTTTGTTTTCCACTGTTTCTTCGGACGCTCGAAGCGATCCGACTTCTCAAAAAAAAATAATTCGCCGGATGGGGTCAGTGCGTCAGCGCATAAAAAACATAATTGACGCCGAATTTATAAGCCGTGTTCGTCTCTTCTATCGGGTTGAACGGATCGTTCGACCACTGCCAGTAATCACTCGCGTCATAGTTATAGTTTATTACCATCATCAGCCGCCCGTGTTTGTCCTCTACGCCCCAGAACTCTACCGGACTGCCCCGACCGTAGGTGGGGCGCACGTTCAGAGATTTGATCGAGAAAAAACAATTGAATATGGGGTGCGAAACGTCGAGCGGCTTCGCCTCGTATTCAGGAAACGCGCGCTTGATGTTATTGAGGAGATTTTCCATCTCCCATCGTCCGCGAAAATCATCCACCATAACGAAGCCGCCTCTGAGCATATATTCGCGCATACCCTGAATCTCTTCGTCGGAAAGTTCCATATCTCCGACCTCGCACAGATACGCGAACGGATACTTGAAAAGATTCGGATCAGCGAAGCTGAAAATGTATTCGTTCTCTTCAAAGTTCACCTGAAGCTTTGACAACTCTGTGAGCAGCTTTGAAAAGTGCAGTCCCGCTTCCGGGTAATCGTGCGACCACGGCATACCCCGATCTCCGAGCGGCATACCGGGAAACAAGCCGCCGTGCATGATGCGCGCGAATTTGAATTTGTCAGACACATCCTTGCGCTCGCCGAATCGCTCGTCGACCTGCGTGGTCTGAGGTAGGGCCGCCGCGCCCGCGAGCGCGAGCAAGGCAAACATTGCAGCGATTTTCGCAACAAGCTTTTTCATCGCCTCTTCCCTTTGGCCGTGCTTATTTGAGAGACGGCTATGGAAATTATCTCGCCCGCTTCCTTTATGAGCGGCTCGATGGTGTTCTTGTCCGCGAGGTCAGCTTCCATCAGCAGTTCGAGCCAGTAGATGCACTGATCGGCCTGTTGTTCGACTACGTTCATTTTTTCGATGAACTCAGTGGGCGATTTCGCCTTGTACGACCCTCGATAATTCGCCCCAAGCGTGAGGCTCGCTTCCATAAGTCGCGACCCCATCGTGTCAGCGATCTTCGTCTGCGGCAGCAGTTGAACGAGATGTATGACCCTCACTGCAAACGCTCTGGCTTTGGTTTTCATAATCGTCAACTTCCCCCTCGCAGCTTGAGCAGTAGCTCCTGCGCTTTTTCAAATCCGGGGGCGATCTCAAGCGAACGCAACACCTCGCGTTTGGCTTCCTGACGATTGCCTGCCGAATCAAGCGCCCGCGCCAGATCATAATGCGCGCCTGCGAGATCGGGCGGATTCAATGCCACAAGCACGCGAAACTCTCGGACAGATTCCTGCGCCTGCCCAAGCTCAAGATAAACGTCGCCCGCGAGCTTGTGCAAGTCTGCCTCGAACGGGTAAATGTAGAAACTCGTCACCAGCGCCGTGAGAGCGCCCTGACGGTCGCCCGTCTCCATCTTCAATCTCGCAAGCCGTTTGAATGCCTCGATATTCGTCTCGGCAAAATGAGTCAAAGCTTCAAGCGACGCAGCCGCTTCTGCTTTCTGTTTGCGCGATTCATATATGTCGGCCAGCATCAGGTAAGGATTCCCTTCTCCGCCGTAGTAGGGAAACAGTTCGACTGCGCGCTTGAGGTAAGTGATGGCCTGATCCGCATTGTTTTCCGTTTTATAAATCGCGCCCAGTCGCAGATGCGCGAAGTAATCTTTGGGATTCGAATTGATCGCCGACAACAGAGCTTCCTTTGATGGCGGTTGAGCAGGCTTTTCGCTCATCGCAGCATCGAGAGCTTCTATCATCGGAGTGGATTTCGCCTGCAACCAGAGGGTGAACGCTTTGTCGAAATCCGTCGTCGCCAGGTTCAGGCCGCGCTTGAACACGTCCGCAGTCTTTGCGCCTTCTTTGTAAAGCGAGAGCATTTTCAAAATGGCATCGAAGCCGTATTTCTCTTCGATGAAGTCGCAAACCAGAGATGCCTGAAAATAAGCCAGCGGCACCTGATCGGGCGAGCGCGGGCGTATGAATGCCGAATCGAGATCATCGATTTTGACGAAACGACCTTCCTTGATCGCTTTCAATCTCTCTATCGACCAGCTATCGCCCCAGCCCTTGCGTGCGCGACGTTCTTCGTAAACTGACAGCCCTTCGGAAAACCATCGCGGTATTCTGTAGTCGGTTATCTGAAGAGTGACGACGTGCGCGTATTCATGCCACAGAGTCGATCCCCAGTTGAACTCGCCCGGAGGACGCGCCGAAGGGCTGTCCATCGCTATCACCTGCCCGAAGCATATTCCGAGCGCGCCGAGTCCCGGCAGTCCGAGCGAGCGCACGGCAAAGTCTTCGTGGTCGGTGAACATCTCGACCGATATGGGCGCGCGCGGGGTGAAGCGATATTTCGCGGCAAGTTTTTTATGCGCTTCTTCCAGGAGATCGGCGGCGTAAGATGAGAGCGCGGAATTTTCTTCAGGCGAAATTTTGAGCAGGAACGGGCCGCGAATCGTCTCCGGGTATTCGCTCAAGGTGTCCAAAAGATCGAGCGTGTTTTTGGCCCAGAGGTTGAACGGATCGTTTTTAAAAGCGCGTTCAAGCTCGGCCTTTCCGTCCGCGATGCGCCCCACGCGAAGCAGTTGAATGCCAAGCTCAGTCCTCGCGCTCCAAAGATTGGGCGAAAGCTCGACGGCGCGTTTTCCGAATTCGACCGCATCAGCATACCTGCGATTGTTGACCGCGAAATGAGCCATCGTCGCAAAGAACTTTCCCGCTTTCGGATTTACTGCAAGCGCGCGTTTGGTTGCAGCGTCAAGGTCAGTTTTTTTATCAGCGAGATATGCTATCGCGGCCTGAATAGCTATGACTTCTATGGCATTGGGATTAACCGCAAGCGCGCGCTCGATTGATTTTACGGCAAGATCGGGGCGATCCGATTCAAGGTCTATCCATGCGCGAAGCCTGAGCGCGCCAGTGTGATTCGGATTGACCGCAAGGGCGCGGTCTACAGCCGCCGAAGGCTCCTGAATCGAAGTTAGCTTCAAGCTTTCAGCCATGCCTATATGCGCGGCTGCGGAATTCGGGTTGATCTTCAAAGCGTCCTCGAAGAGCGAAGCCGCGTCTTCGTAGTTATATTTTTCGTTGAGCAGTTCGCCCTGCCCCGTGAAGGCTTCGATGAAAGCGTCATCCGCATCGCGGGCATCGATGAAGAGGTCGTTAGCGTCGTTGAATTTTTCCAGATGGACGAGCGCGTGAGATATGAGCGTCAGTTCTTCGGCTGACTTGGGCTGATTCGCGTTGTAATAGCTGATGAACTCCTGAAGCACAGGGCGCGCTTCTTCTTCCCGGCCCTGAGCCAGAAGCGCGCGCACTCGGCCTAATGATGCGCGCAAAAACAGCGCGCCTTTCGCCTCTTTCCTCGCGCGGTCGAATTCCGAAGCGGCTTCTCCGTAGCGGCCCGTGATGAACTCTATTTCACCGAGTTTGGCGCGAAGTCCGGCGTCAGGAGACGAGGCGAGAAATTCTTTCGTCTTCTTTTCAGCCCCGGAGTAATCGCCCGTCTCGATCAGAGTTTCAACCAATCCGAGCCGCGCTTCCTTGTCTGAAGGATTTTTCTGAAGCAGCGCGGTGTAAGCGGTCAGCGCCTCCTTATAAAGGCCGTGTGCTAGAAATTTTTGAGCGGTGTCGTGAGTCGCTTCCTGCGCCGCGCCGGATCGGAAGGAGCAGCCGAGGAGAAAAATCAAAACGCAGATTGTCAGTTTTCTCATCATGGCTTCTTTCTCGCTTTGATCTTTTGATTCGTCTCCGCAAGCTCGACTAACAATCGCTCAAGCTCGGCTTCGTATTCTTCCAGCTTCATCTGCCCTTTGCGCGCCTTGAGTTTCTCGATCTCTTCTTCAAGTTCCTGTCGACGCTCCGTCAATTTGATCACTTCCGCATCGGCGCTGGCCTGCTCCACAGTTTTCGAATCGATGTAATTGGTCTTTGCCAGCGCGCCGTCTCCCATTGTGGCCTCTTCGTGGCCCGTGCCGTCTCCGTTGTCATCGATCAAAGCGTGTTCTGTCGCCAGTCTTCCTTTCTGCTTGTACCATTCGGCTGTCTGATGGGTCGCGTAATTGAAAACTTCCAGCACGGACGTTCGCCCGTTTTTATCGGCGTCTGCGGCGGCAGCGGTCAGGGCTGCGATGAAATGCTCGGCGAATACGGTCGCGTTTTGCTCGTTGCCGCTGCGAGTTGCAGTGATGATGATGCGGTCTTTGGCGGAAAGCGGCTTGATGAATTCGCCCGAAGAACTTGCGCAGTTGACGAACACTATTTTTTTGGCGGGCAGCGAAGAGAGTATCGCGGCGTAATCTTTCGTCGAAAGATCGGGGCCGACGAGATTGAATTTCGCCTGCTGTCCGTCGAAAGAGCCGTGACCGATGAGCGCGACGAAGATGAAACTATCCGGCGCGGAAGCCGCTTTGATCGCATCGAACGCCTTGCGCGTCTCTTCAGCGGTCGAGCGCAGAAGGGTTTCGCGCGGCCCGTCTTCAGGGCCAGCGGCTGCGGTCTCGGCCAGCAGATAAACCTGCTTTTCATCAAAGCCCAACTCGTTCGTCAGCGCGTCGCGCAGTTGCAGAGCCTGCGCGGTGAATTTTCTGGTGTAGGCTTCTTCGCCTCCGACGCCCGCGATGATGACGGCGAATTTTCTGGGATCGCCTGCGGCGCGCGGTCGTCTCTCCTGCGATGCCGCCTGCTCGGGTTGCGAATTCGCATTTTGAGATTGAAGTTCCGCGTTCACCCGGCACGAGCAGAGCGCGAGGCACAAGGCAAAAAATATCGACATGAGTTTAGTTAGTCTCATCCTGTTTATCCGAACGATCTCAGGCAAGCCCTTTGCGCTTGCGAATCAGCCACTCGGCTGAGGCCAGCGCAATGGCCAGAAGAAAGTTTATCGGCATGTCCCATAGATCGTAAGCCACTCGCTGGCTCGCGGCATTCTCGGTGTGCGTGAGGTCTTCGACCAGATTGGCTGTATCTTTCAGCGTGTAATACTTTCCGCCGGTGTCGACGGCGGCGCGAGAGAGAAGCTGGCGATTGAGCGCCGCATTTCGCGCTTCGTGATTCATCTGCCCGACTAAAAAATTCGTCTGCGTCGAGCCAAGCTGCACTACGCTGGAAGACTTGCCGCGCTGGGCTGCGACTTCGATTTTGTAGAGACCTTCTTCGTCAGGCACGAACTGGCCTCCATAGCCCTCGAATCCGCCTTCGACCACGGGGCGGAGTTGAACCTCCGCGGATTTGCCCGACGGCGCAATGATGCGCGCCGTGACCTGAGCATCCGAGACGGCGAGATATTTTTCATCCGCGACTTCCACGCGAAGATTGACCTGTTCCGAGCGGCCATAAAAAGTGCGCGGGGTCGAAGCCTCGATTTTTTTCCTCGTCGATTCGACAAGGTAACGAAGCAGATTCTTCCAGAAAGTGTCGAATGATTTGTTTTTGAACTCCAGCATCATCCGCCATCGCCAGGTGTCTGAAGCCATAAGCGCAAGCGTGCGCCCGCGCCCGTATCTTTGTTCGATGAGAAGCGGGACCGAGCGATTCTTATCGCTCACCGAGCGGGCTTCGAGTATGACGGTAGCGCCGGGTTTGATGCCGCTCGCCGTTTCCGGAAGAGTGATGGCGGGCATCTGTTCCCACGCCTTGAGGCTTGCGTCCGTCTGTTCCGCAAGTCGGGCAGATGGATGGTCGCGTCCGCGATCCGAAGGATATGCCTTGAAGGTCTGGGTGTCAGATGGAGGAGGGGGCTGCGAGCCGAGATAGATGGGAAGCAGATCGGCGAAGGGAGTGTTTTGATAACCGCCTGCGGTGAAGGATTTTGCGCCGCCCAGAGCTATCAGCGCGCCGCCTCTACGGAGTACGAACTGCTCGATGGCGCGAAGTTGATCGAATGAAAAGAAGGTCGCTTCGACCGAGCCTATGATGAGCGCGTCGTATTTGAAGAGTTCTTCTTCGGATTTGGGAAAGCCTGCGGCCAGGTCTTCGGCGTTTTCAATCCCTTGTCGATAATACTTCCCGTCAGCCGAGCGAAGAAGCGAAACGAGCGTGACATTTTTTTCTTCCGCGACGGCTTCGCGCATCTTGCCGTATTCCCATCGCGGCTCGCCTTCTATGTAAAGAATTTTCGGATGCGCGTCCTCGATTTCGATGACGACCTCCTGAGAATTATTCTCCGCCACCGGATCATCCGAATTGACAGCGGTCAAGCGGTAGCGGTGAATGCCGGGAGTAGAAGGCGTGAAGGTGACGCGAGCGACTGAGGTTGAATCCGCGGGCGCTGGAACATCCTGCGAGCGAAGCGGGCGATCATCTTCGGCGATGTCTATGCGAATGGTCTTTCGATCATGGCCGCCTGCGCGAATCAAGGCTTCGGCGCTTATGGGCGAGCCTGCAAGCGCGCGGCGAGGGGCCGTGGCGCGAACGATTTCTATGTCTCCTTCGATTCTTTCGCGCCCTATTCCGACGGCGAACACAGGCATTCCTCGACTGCGCAAAGAGGCGATCACGCTTTCGAGCTTTGCCGCATCTTCAGTGTTGCTCGCACCGTCGCTCATCACGACGATCCCTGAAACCGGAAGCCCCGCCATATCGCGCGTGGCGTGTTCGAGAGCGGCGGCCAGGTCGGTGCGCTGGCCTTCGCCCGTGAGTTCCTGAGAGTCGCTTATGCGTTCGGCGGAGGATGAAAATTTATAGGCGCGGATTTTGAATTTGTCGGCAAGCTCCGCGTAAAAGCGACTCGCAGGCGACATGGCTTGTCGCAGGGCTTCGAGTCTGGTGGTGTCGCCTTCGTCGCGGAGTTTCATGCTGGCCGAATCATCCATCAGCACGGCGACATAGCTCGAACCGGGAACTACGGAAGGCGCGACTATCACTGGGCGCATCAGGACGAGTAGGATGAGCGCGATCAGCAGCGCGCGAATCGAGAGGAGAGCCACGCGCCACGGCAAAGTGAGTCGGACGTTGACGCGAACGTAAAGGAAGTAGATGAGCGCGGCGACGAGCAGAACTATCAGTATGATCCACAGTCCGGAGACCGACGCGCCGAATCCGAACTGGCTCTTTTCAAAAAGAGACGGTCGATATTTGAAGAGGAAACTTACTACCTGTTCCAAAACTGACTCCCCATCTCCACTGGGCCGCTGAATGATTTGCGAAAACCGTGCCAGATCATTTTAGGTTATCAACGCGCCGGGGCGCAAAAGTTCCTACAACATATTTACAACTTTTCACATCTTGACAGTTTCAGCGGGCTTTATATAGTATCCCCGCTGCTGATTTGGCATTTCCCCAGGGTGTTATCAAGCAGGCGTTCAAGCTCCGCGTGAGTAAGTCTCAAGCAAAGGTTAATGCTGTTTTGAATATTTCCGTTTTCATGTTTGAAGAGGTTTGCTTGTGTCGTCGAACTTTGTTCGCAACATCAGTGCCGTCCGTTTAACCATCATCACCCCAAAACAGGAGCATCAGGAAATCACTATGAAAAAAATCTCAGCCCTCACCTTCAGCGCAGTTGCTTTACTCATCATCGCTCTATTGATCGCCCTCCCCTCAATCACAACTTCGGCAAGGAGCATCGCGCCCGCGGTCGAAGAAGATGAACTTGACAAGGAGGCGATGCACGCTCGAATGAAGGAACTGCAAACCAGCATCGAAAATCTCTGGGAACAGTACAGTCAGAGCCAGAGCCAGGAAACGCGCGACCAGATCGACGCGGCGCAGCAGGAATTCGACTCCATCTCTTCCCAGCTTGGCGGCGACCGGCCCGTGGCTGAAGGCGAGGAAGAAACGCAGCAGGCCCTCCGGCTGCAACTCTCGCCGCAGGCCGCAGCCGCGGCCCCTATAGGATGCCCGACGACGACCTCGCCTTTCTCAGCATCGCCCGCTGCCCGCATCCCTTCGAGCGGCACGAGCGGAAGCCGAACCTTTACGATCACAGTATCGGGCATAGGCACGAGCATCTGGGACGTTGACGCGATCACGAACCTCACTCACACGGCCAGCGCCGACCTCGACATCACGCTTACCTCTCCGGCTGGCACGGTCGTGACCCTTACGACCGACAATGGTGGAAGTCTCGACAATGTATTCAACGGCACGCTTTGGGACGATCAGGCCAACCCCGCGGGACAGGTTCCCTACTCTTCGAATAACGGCGTGGCATCTGATCACGCTTATTCGAACAACACCCTCGCCTCGCCTCTCGTGCCTGAAGAAGCGATGGGCTCGTTCATAGGCGAAGACCCCAACGGAGTGTGGACGCTTAAAATCACAGACGACTCATTCGGCGACATCGGCAATCTGGCAAGCTGGTCGCTCAACATCACCACGCTCGGAGCCAGCACCTTCACCACTCAATCAGTCTTCCCGTCGATGGACACGAGCCTGCCTGCCTTTCTGGCCAACGGCTGCGCGCCGGGCGAGTTGGGCGGGCCGGTCACCTCTACGGTCAACGTCTCAGGGATGGGCAATCATATCGGCAGGATTCTGCTGAGAACCGAGATCACTCATATCAGCCCCGATGATCTCGAAATCACGCTCACATCTCCTTCGGGCAAAATCGTGACGATAACGACCGACAACGGGCCTCTTCCCCTGTTAGCCAACAATGCCTTCGACGGCACGAACTGGTTTGACAGAGCCAACCTCGGCGGACAGGTTCCTTACTCGAACTGCCTGATCTTCTTCCCATGCAATCAGGGGCTTGCCACAGACCGGGTTTATTCGGGCAACGGCACAGCGTCGAGCCTCGCGCCCGAAGAAGCGATGGCTGCATTCAACGGCGAAGATCCCAACGGGGTGTGGTCGCTCAAGGTAGTGGATGATTCGTGCAATCTCTCAGTCGGCTCGTTCAAGGCGTGGTCGCTCGACATAACGACGGCGACGTGCTGTTCGATCACCTGTCCGTCGAATATCACTAAGAGCAATGATCCGGGTCAGTGCGGAGCCAGTGTTTCATTCTCTCCGACCGACAACGGAATGTGTTCGACCGTGAGTTGCTCGCCCGCTTCCGGGTCGTTCTTCCCTGTCGGCACGACGACCGTCACCTGCTCGACGGCAGCCGGCCCCGGATGTTCGTTCACCGTCACAGTCAATGACACTGAAGCGCCGCAGATTTCCTGCTCGCCGATAGTTGGGACAGGGCTTATCACATCAGGAAGTTGTGCTACAGTAACTTATGCGAATCCAGCGGCGACGGACAACTGCCCCGGCGTCACGGTAGTTTGCACGCCGCCTTCAGGCTCGTGCTTCCCGCTCGGAGTTACTACGGTCAACTGCGTGGCCACCGATGCTGCCGGAAACTCATCAAGCACCGCAGTGAGTTGTCAGGGCGGCGGATTGGGAGTGACCATCCAGGTATTCGACTGTCGCTTGCAGGACGACACCCGCCCCTCGCGCGTCGTACTCTTCAACTCCATCACGGGGGATTATCAGTTCTGCTGCGACACGACGACTCTCACGGGCAGGGCCACGAAGATAACCAAGAAGGGAATGGAGATTCAGCTTGAAGACAACCGCCCCGACCGCAGAGTGCTGATCAAGGTGTCGAAGGCTACGTTCCGAGGCAATGCTTCGGCGAATCTGCTTTTGCCTCCGACCTTCCAGTGTCAGATAGAAGACCGCGACACGCGAAACGATACCACTATTTGCTCGATCACCCCTCCCTGATCGATGCTGACAGACTCAACACAAGGTTGAGACGGGGCCGGTCGCCGAGGTGACCGGCCCTCATTTTTTTGCTACGTGGATTCATTGAGTATCGCGTCAGTGATCAGAGCGACTTCTCGCATCTCTTTCACGTCGTGAACTCGAACGATATGCGCGCCTCTCATTATGGCCGCAGCCACAGAAGCCGCCGTCCCGAACAGACGATCATCGGCAGGCCGCCCGGTGATTCGTCCGATGAAGCTCTTGCGCGACGTGCCGATCATCAGAGGCAATTCGAAGCTATTGAAACGATCAAGTTGATTGAGCAAGGAGAGGTTTTGCTCCATCGTTTTGCCGAATCCTATTCCGCAATCGAGTATGATCCGCTCACGTCGGACGCCGCGACTTTCCGCCTTCTCGATGGCGGTTTTGAAATCCTCTTCGATATCGGCAAAGATATCGCGGCTTGGCTCCACTTGCTGCATGGTCGAAGGCTCTCCGCGCATGTGCATAAGCACGAGTATCGCGCCCCTGCGCGCCGCGACATCTGCAATCGCTGCGTCAAACCTCAGCGCGCTGACATCGTTGATTATCTCCGCGCCAAGTTCTATGGCGCGCTCGGCTACCGCGCTCTTGTATGTATCGACCGATATGGGAACGCTCAGATTCCCTCTGAGTCCTGCAAGAACAGGTTCGATACGCGAGAGTTCTTCTTCGGCAGAAATGCGGTTTGATCCGGGACGAGTCGATTCGCCTCCGACTTCGATGATGTCCGCGCCTTCGCTTTCCATCTCAAGCGCGCGTTCGATGGCTCGTCGGGCGTCGAAATTTTTTCCGCCGTCGGAAAAAGAATCGGGCGTGATGTTGAGTACGCCGACAAGCGCGGTTCGCTGTCCGAGAAGGATTCGTTTTCCGCCGCGGAGTGTGAGAGTGAACGGTTGTCTCATCACCTGAAAGCTTGCCCATCGCGAGTTTTTTTGCAAGGCTGCGTTGACTTTGACAGCCGTTGATAACAACATGACCGATGCTTTTTGTCATCGATGGAGTCGAATATGAGCAAACTCAGCATAGCCGCGCAGCAAAATCGACTGGCGCAAATCATGGAGCGCATGGTCGCTTCTTATGATGAAGCCTCGCCGAAAATTCATCACCTCGACCGGATGCCGCTTCCTTCGCGCGAGGACGCAGCCGCCATAATGAAAGCTCTCGAAGAAGTGATCTATCCCGGCTATTACAGCGCGGGCGGAGTGACTCATCACGCCATAATCTATCGCGTGCAGGAGCGCGTGGGATGGCTCTTCGAACATCTCTGCGATCAGATAACGAAGGGCTTGCATCACATGAAGCATCTCGACGGAGAGTCCTGCCATGCGCCCGATCAGACGGCTGAAGACTGCGCGTATACTTTTCTCGAAAAACTTCCTGAAGTGCGCCGCCTGCTCGCTAAAGACATTCAGGCCGCCTACGACGGCGACCCCGCCGCGCACTGCATAGACGAAATCATACTTTCTTATCCGGCGGTTTCCGCTATAACCGCTTATCGAGTCGCGCACGAACTGCACCGACTCGATGTGCCGCTGCTGCCGAGAATGTTGACCGAGCTTGCTCACTCGCGCACCGGCATAGATATTAATCCCGGCGCGCAGGTAGGCGAGAGCTTCTTCATCGATCACGGCACGGGAGTCGTCATCGGCGAGACTACCGTAATCGGCAACAACGTGAAGCTCTATCAGGGAGTCACGCTCGGCGCGCTCTCTTTTCCGAAAGACGAAAAAGGCCGTCTCATACGCGGCGAGAAGCGACACCCCACGATTGAAGACAATGTAGTGATTTACGCAGGAACGACCATACTCGGCGGAGACACCACCATCGGCGAAGGAAGCGTCATCGGCGGAAACGTTTGGCTGACGGAATCGGTGCCTCCCGGCTCGCGCGTCATTCAGACAGAAGCGAAGCCGCGTCTTTTAGCCCCAAACGAAGAACTTCAGGAGGTCTGATAGAGTGATGAGTAATGAGTGATGAGCGTTTTCATTCTCTCTGATTTGATTCTTTCCCCACTTGCTACTCATCACTCATCACTCATCACTATTTCTACGGGCTATGCAAAACATGGAAGAACTGTCTCGAATGGCCGAACAGTCGGGCTTCGAATTGCAAACAGGCGACGGTCAATATTCTTTGTGCGTCGCTGCGCCTTATTACGATCCTGCGGACAGATATCGAGCGTTCAATTTCAGGCGTGATCCGTCCGCTCAATTGATCGAACGCAACGCGCCGCGACTGATCGAGGCAGCGCGCAAGCTCGAAGAAAACGGATTGATGTTCGTCTACGGGCTGCCCGCGCACCTCGCGCGATATGCCGCCGCGCTTGCCGATGAACTTCAGTTCCGATACTGGATCAGCATACGCGCCGTGACGGAGCAGAAACCGGGCGGATTGAGACCTGAACACACGGGTCTCCTGTTGATGTCGAGACCCGGCGCCGGGATCAATCGCATTCGACTGCCTCACGCGCGATGCCGATACTGCGGAGAAACGCTGAAAGACTGGGGCGGCAAATCTCATCTCATGCGGCAGGACGGCGCGGCGCTCTCGGATGTGTGGATGGATATGGTAGTCGACACGTCTGACCGAATGCCGCCTGAAATTTTCGAGCGAATACTTCTGCTCTCACAGAGTAGAAAAACGATTCGCCTGCTTTGTGACGATCAGTCCGCGCCGAGCGCATCGGTTCAGTATTTCGATGAGCCAAGCGTGAAAGCATTCGATCCGATTGAGTGGAAAGGCCGACAGAAAGCGAACAGAATAATTCCTGATGACTTGCTCAACCGACTGCACAGGGCTTCGTGCCTTGACGCGCTGAGGGCGATTCCGTCTGAGACCGTCGACCTTGCGTTCGCCGATCCTCCATTCAATCTGACCAAAAATTACGACGGCTACACCGACGACCGGAGCGATTACACCGGCTGGTGCAAGCGATGGCTCGTCGAATATGAGCGCACGCTCAAACCGGGCGGCGCATTGTTTCTGATCAATCTTCCCCGTTGGAGCGTGTGGCTTGCTGACTATCTGACTAGAACCGGCTCGCTTTATCTTCAAAACTGGATCGTGTGGAATTCGCTGCCCGAACCTAAAGGCGTGCTGATGCCCGCGCACTATTCAGTTTTATATCTCACAAAAGGCGAAAGCGCGTCGCGGTTTAATTATTGCTCGATGGAAAACGGCTGGCAGCCTTTCGATGAAGCCGTGTTCCCGCCCGACCGATTCGACGTATGTCAGAGAAGAAGTTGCATAAGAAAACGTCGCGCGGCGGGAAAGCCCTGGCGCGGGGAATTGACCGATGTGTGGTACGACATTCATCGCGAGCGGCGAGCGGCCGGATCGAGCATCCATCCATGTCGCACGCCTGAGCGCCTGCTCGACAGAATAATCAGGCTTGCGACCCATCCCGAAGACACTGTGCTTGACGCATTCGCCGGAGTCGGAACTTCTGCTATGGTGGCTCGCAGGCTGGGCAGAAACTTTATAGCCATCGAGCAGAACGCCGATTATCTGCAAGCAGCCCAGCGCAGGATGGAAGAACAAAAATCAATTGTCGTTTACCCGCGAAGCGCGCCCGTGCGACGGCGCATTTCAAAACGGAAGCTGCAACTCGAATTGCAACGTCTCGCTTTATTGATCGGGCGATTGCCGACCCGCGCAGACGTTGAAAAACATTCGAAGTACGATCTTGAATCATTCGATAGCGCGTTCGCTTCCTGGAGCGTCGCGCTCAAAGCCGCAAAAGCGACTCTGATCGATTCGGTGGAGGTGACAGGGAACAGGTTACAGGTTACAGGGGGGGAATCTCCGGGTCTGTCCCCTGTCTCCTGTTCCCTGTCACCTACTGACTCCTGACTTCTGAGGAATTTACATGCAACCAACCGAAAGGCTCTACTTCACCGATTCAGACATTCTTGAATTTTCCGCGACTGTGATTGATGTGAAAAGCGGGGATCGCGGAGACGAAGTGCTGCTCGACCAAACGGCGTTTTACCCGACTGGCGGAGGGCAGCCCAACGATACGGGGCGCATCAGTGATGCGGAAGTGATCGATGTTTTCGAGAGCGAGGACGGATTGATTTTTCACCTCGTCAAAGAAAGCGGAGCGATAAAACCCGGCCAGACCATCGAGGGCGCAATCGACCGCCTCCGCCGACTCGATCATCTTCAACAACACAGCGGCCAGCACATCCTCTCGCAAGCGTTCGTTCAGGCGTGCGGAGCCGAGACTCGCTCGTTTCATCTCGGCGCGCAGACTTCCACGATTGATATCGAATTGCAATCTCCCGCAGACGATCACATGCGCGCAGCCGAAGAGATAGCCAACCGGATCATCTTCGAAGATCGACCGCTGAGAGTTCATCTCGTCACAGAAGAAGAAGCCGCGCGGCTTCCCCTCAGAAAAGAAACCGCGGTGAGCGGCCTTGTTCGAGTCATCGAAGTCGAGGACTTCGACTGGTCGCCGTGCGGCGGCACTCATGCAAAGCGAGCGGGCCAGATAGGACTCATCGCCATCAAATCATTCGAACGCGCCAAGCGCATGACCCGCGTCGAGTTCGTGTGCGGTCGGCGCTCGCTTCTGGATTATCGAAAGGCGACAGACACAGCGGTGAGCATCGCTCAGATGTTCAGCACTGAGAGAGACGCGGCGCCTGAATTGGTGGCGCGAATGATTCAGGAGAACAAGTCTCTGAAGAAACGGCAGCGCGATCTGCTCGAACTCGCGATGAAGGCTGAAGCAGCGGAGATGCTCGCCGCCGCGAATCAGGCGGGAGATTTCAAACTCATCCGGGCCGTCTTCGAAGACCGCGACGCGGAAGAGTTGCGCCTGCTTGCATCGAAGATAGTCAACCCCGGGCCTGCGGTTGCGCTGCTCGGCTCGCGCGATGCTCAATCGGCGCGGCTGGTGTTCGCGCGGTCGCAGTCGCTTGATTTCAACATGGGCGCTCTGATGGCGGAAGCCTGCCAAACTCTGGGCGGTCGCGGAGGAGGCAAAGGAGAAATGGCTCAGGGCGGCGGCCCTGAAACGGGCAAGCTCGATGAAGCCATACGACTCGCTGCGGAAAAGGTGACGCAGGCATAAAGGGAGAACATGAAAAAACGAGTGGCGGTTTATTTCACTGGCGGGACGATATCGATGAAGTACGATCCGCAAATCGGCGCGGCGGTGCCTGCGCTTTCGGGCCGCGAGATACTCGATCACGTCACGGGACTCGACGCCGTAGCCTCGACGGAAGTCATCGACTTCGGTCGCTATCCCGGCCCTCACATGACACAGCCTTTGATGATGGAACTATCGGCCAGAGTGCGCGAGACTCTCCTGCGCGAAGACATCGCTGGAGTCGTCGTCACCCACGGAACTGACACGCTTGAAGAGACTGCATACCTGCTCGATCTCACGATCAGTAATCCCAAGCCTGTCGTCTTCGTCGGAGCGATGCGCAACAGTTCGGAGATGGGATGGGACGGGCCGTCGAACCTGCTATCGGCGATTCGCGTGGCCGCAAGCGAGCGAGCGCGAAATCTCGGCGTGATGGTGGTGATGAATGAAACCATGCTTGCGGCGTCTGAAGCGACGAAGACTCACACGGAAGCGTTCGACACTTTTCAAAGTCCCGACTTAGGCCCGCTCGGAGTAATAGATAAAGGCGAGGTGATCATTCGCCGCGCGATTGTCGGGCGCGAGACTTTGAACGCGACTCGCTTGGCCGCGCCCGTGTTTTTGATCAAGCTGGTCGCCGGGATGGATTCGACTCTCATCGATGCGGCTCTTGATGCAAATGCGAAAGGGCTGGTCATCGAGGGGCTTGGTCGGGGAAACGTCCCGGCGGAGTGTGTGCCGGGAATAAAGAGAGCGATTGAAAAAAACATTCCTGTTGTCGCGGCGTCGCGCTGCCTTCGAGGACGGGTTTTTGAGAGCTACGGCTACGAAGGCGGGTTGAAACAGCTTCGCAATCTCGGAGTGATACGCGCAGGATTTCTCAACGGGCAGAAGGCGCGGATCAAACTCGCGCTGGCGCTCGGTCTCGAAAAAGATTTGAATGAAATCCGCGCGCTATTCGAAATCGATTATCAGCGATGAAAGATCATCGGGCCATAGAGTTGAAGAAAGCCCATCCGAAGAGATTCGCCTGAGTTCCGCCTCCGCCGATTCGATTATCTCCGAACGATCAACGCGGCGGATCAGGTTTGACAGGTCTATGCGTTGAAGAAGTTTTTTCGTTACGGGCCGCTTCGAGTCGGTAAACATAACAGAGCGCAGAAAATCGAGAGTCGAGCGGTGATTCAAAAGCGCGGTGATGAGCGCGGCCTGTCGAGCAGAGCGGCACGAAAGAAAATAACAGGTATCGTCGAGCATCACCGGGCGACCTTCGACGGGCGCTATCGGGTGAAAGCGCGGCGATTTGTGAAAACCTGAAACGCCGACCTTGAAGAGCGAGAAAGAATAATCGCCTATGCCGAATATGGAAAACGGCGGACGACGGCGATAGATCGAAGACTTGCGACGGTCGAAGCGAGCGGCGTGGCTTTCGAGATAGCGCCAAAGCGAGGGCGCTTCGTATTTGAGTTTCTCCGTGTCCTCGCCCACTCGCTGCTGCGCGATGATCGCCCAAAGCCGCGGCCCGGTCGAGTGAAAAAGATCGCGGCTCTTGATGAGAGGATAAAGGTATCGGGCTTCGACGACGACTTCTTCGCCGAGTTTGTTGAGAAAGCGGTTCCCTTCCCGTCTGAGTTCCACAACAGATGCGGCGTCGTGCTTGACGCCCTGACGCCAGACAATCGGGCAGTTACCGTCGAGGAAAGCGGTTTTCCCGTAGTTCCTCACATCGCTCACCATTCTGCCCGATGCAAAACCGAGAACGGTTTCAGGCTGCTGGCTTTGAAGATCATCGAAGACCGCCGCTTCATAACACGGCTTTGAGTTTTGCAGTTCGAGATAAAACAAACAGGCATCGACTGCTGCGTTGAAATATTTTTTTGAATCGATTCGACGCAGCCACGCCTGACGTATTGCAATCGAGTTGTCATAAGCGAACTGCAAAACATTTCTTGCGACGCTCGTCTTGCACAACATCGCCAGTGTCGGGTTCTCGCCGGCAAGCTCGCGGATTAGCTTGAGGAGGATGAATTCGGCCAGATCGAAATTCGAACTGCCCGTGAGAGCAGCGAGGCCGTTCAGCTTTTTGAGATTGGATTTGCGCGGGAGGTTCGCGCTCTCCATCGAGCCTAGCTGAGCGTTCGTCACCCACGGCGGATTGCCGATCACAAGAAGCGGCCCGTCGCTTTTCCACCCTATATCGCGCCCGAAATCGATATCGAATATGTTCGCCTTTTGAACGACCACGCGAGATGCAACTGATGTTGCAGCCAGTCGGCGAGCCTCATTGAAATGCCTGGGCTGCAATTCGAATCCGCGTATCTCCCGCGGCGGAGATGAAGAGCGGAGCAGTCCTTTTATAAATCCGCCGCTGCCGCACGTAGGCTCCAGAACTCTCGGCCACCGTTGGCCCCCCGTGTTGAGGAGTTTGATTATCTCTTCGACAAGACTATCAGGCGTCTGAAAATCTCCGAGGTCTCTGGTCATATCCGGCCTGTACGTCAACAGGATGCAAGTGAAAGCGGGACTGAAGATCAAAGGAATGTTAATGATCCGGCCTTTTTTGTTCAAGTCGCTCCTTGAGTTTTCTGCGGAGTTGTTACGAAGTCGCCCGGACAGAGAAATCGACCGATCCGAGAGTGCATAAGTCCTGAAAGCAGTCGAGTCTGGCGGAAAGCCATAACATGAGTAACGCAGTCAGGGTTGGTTTGGCGCTCATTCAACCAACCCTGACTGTCAGGCAGCGGTTGATAATCGACACTTCCGCCTGTTTTCAGAAATCAATCAGAAAAATCCTCGCTGATCGGAAAAAACATGAAATAAAAGGCCCTGTACCTGCACTATAAGATTGAGCGCACAGGACGGCTCACTTTGTCTGCTGCAACTGTCTAAAATACAGGTGAGTGGGTTCCAAGGACTTTCAAGGTTGACTTTGGCCGCTTTAGTTGAAAACTGCAACCACCAAATACGGTGCTGTTTTTGACCTCTGAACTATTCTTGCTATTCGAAGTCTACCCTTCAGGCTGACTTCATCAGGTGAGGTGCATCGAAAAAAATTGCTCCTCGCCGCACTCGACACGTTTGTCAACATATATTACTTCGCACTGGAGGTGCTTCCCATGTCACGAAACATTGCTTCAACATTCAGAGTCAGATGCATTCTGTTAATCCTGGGACTGGCAGGCTTCGCTCAGGCAATTTTCCCAGTGAATGCCTACAATCATCCATTGGCAGTATTTCAGCAAACAGACGACACGAAGAAAACAAAGCTATATACCTCCCTTACTGATGAACCCAAATATTATGTTCAAGGAAGCGCGATAGAGGAGGCGGCTGAGGCCCACCAGATCAAACACTATGTAGAAGATCCCAACCAGCAATCTCCGAAACCCTATACCACTCAGGGAAAGACAGAACATCATTTGTATCCCTCCCAGGCTGAAATCAATCCATCTGAAGGCACGATGCCTCTGACATCAGGTGTACCCGTAAATTCGCAGATAGCAGGAGCGCCTGCGGGAAGTTGTGTCCTCGGTAACACCCAGTACACGATTCAAGTCCCAAGCGGCACTACGGAGTTGAGAATCGTACTGAGCGGCAATCAGGATGTCGACCTCTTCGTTCGATTCGGCCAGATGGTCGCCATATCAGGCGGGCAGGCTGTTGCAGACTATTCCTCAACGAGTCTGTCGGGCAATGAGACGATCATCATCACACCATCGAATTCGCCGCCTCTGCAACAAGGGACATATTTCATCGCCATAGCCAACTGTGCCAGCGTCACCGCCAACTTCACGCTCACGGCGACAGTGACCGGCGGCGGCGGCCCTCCCAGCGGATGCAGCGGAGGAACCCCGCTGACATCAGGTGTAGCCACAAATTCGCAGATAGCAGGAGCGCCTGCGGGAAGTTGTGCCCTCGGCAACACCCAGTACACGATTCAAGTCCCAAGCGGCACTACGGAGTTGAGAATCGTACTGAGCGGCAATCAGGATGTCGACCTCTTCGTTCGATTCGGCCAGATGGTCGCCATATCAGGCGGGCAGGCTGTTGCAGACTATTCCTCAACGAGTCTGTCGGGCAATGAGACGATCATCATCACGCCATCGAGTTCGCCGCCTCTGCAACAGGGATGCTACTTCATCGCCATAGCCAACTGTGCCAGCGTCACTGCCAACTTCACGCTCACGGCGACGGCCTCGCTTGCACCACAAACGCTGCCTATGATTAATTTGGCGTTCACAAGCGGCAAGCATGTAGTAGTTGCTGGAACGAACTTCGATGCGGGTGCTGTCATAATTATGAACGGGGTAGAGCGGAAGACGAGACGCGATCCCGAAAACATAAATATTCTCACTGGCAAGAAACTTGCCAAGAAGATCAATCATGGTGAAACGGTAATGCTTCAGGTCAAGAATTCTGACGGCAGGGTTTCCCCTTTATTTCCGTTTACCAGACCGTGAATGACTGCTGTGTTGACGAGGGTGTGAATTGATCTGGTTTCTATTCGACACCGCGCAGCTTCGCCGCAAGATAGAAGGGGGCATTCAAACTCTTGCCCCTGCGTGATTTCTTGCTCAAAGAACAATGAGTCCCAAATTTGTTTCATCGCTGGGTGCGGATAGAGAAAAACCGGGAATCTTCTCAGGCTTTTCTCTATCCATTTTATCTGCGTTCATAGAGGGTTCCGTCCTTTGAGCCGAAAATCAGATGACCTTGCGACAAGCATTCGGGTGCAGTTGAAAGCAGGGCTGAAAATCAAACAGCTACCTGGCATAGTTTGTACCAATATGCCTGCCATTGGCTGTTAGCACACCGTCATCAATGCCAACATCTTACGCATTCTCTATTTCCCACGATGCCCAGATTGATTTCAATCTTGCTTGTATCACCCTACGTGCAGCTTCTTTGGTTCTGCTGCACAAATCACTTCGCCGGTCATACCCCTGTTCGATGCGAGATCGCTTGCAGCGCCTTGCTGTTCAGCCTCGTCGGCCCTGACGGCATCTCCAGGAGCGTTCTTGACCGATCTTTGCATCGGGCATTCTATCCTGCTGAATTGGTTTCCTGGTTCGACCTGCCAGTAGCGAACAGGGGATGTTTTGCCTCAGCCACTCTTTTCATTGCGCCCTCCTGGCACATTCGCGCAGGCTCTCGTTGCCTGCCTGCGTAGAACAATGTTATCGTCACGCCTTTGATTTTGGGGGAAGGGTGTCGAAAGCAAAAGCATTCTGGGCGATTTACACGAGCGTCGCGATCAGCTATCTCGGCGTGGGGCTTGTGGCTCCGCTCATAGCCATAGTGCTTGCCGAGCGTGGAGCGAATTCATTTCTGGTCGGGCTTGTCGGGACGACTATGTTCGCCGCTTTCACTCTGGCTTCATTTCCGGCAGGCGCGGCTACTGATCGCATAGGGCCGAAACCCATACTGATAGGCGGCCTTGTCGTCTACGGAATTTCGATTCTCGCTTTCGCGGTGATACGCGATGTGTGGCTTTTCTTTTTTGCAAGGGCAATAGAAGGCGCGGGCGCAGCAGCGATATCGGTCGCCACTGAAACGATGATAAGCCGGATGAGCGAGCCACACGAGAGAGCGCGCCGAATGAGTTACTACGCGCTATCGGTAGGGGTTGGCTGGGCCGCAGGGCCTATGACTGGGGTGCTGCTTTTCGGCGTCAGGCAGGAATTGCCTTTCTATGGCGGATTCGCTTTCAGCATCGCAGCGGCCCTGCTTGCCGCATTGTTCATCCCCGCGTCGCAGGCGAACTCGCACAAGACAGAAAGAGTGTTGAGCGTGTTTTCGGCAAGGCTCATCTCTCCGGTAGCGGCAGGCGCGCTTTACGGCTACTTGATGTCTTCCATGGTGACGCTGTTTCCGCTCTATCTGAAAGCGATCAACATCGAAGAGAAAAAGATGGGGAGCATAGTGACGGCTGTCATAATCGGCACGCTGATAAGTCAGGTTCCGATTGGTCGGGCGGCAGATCGCTTTGGCAAACACCGGACGCTGCTGATTTGTTCTGTGGCGCTGGCCGTCGTCTTCGCCCTGATGCCTTTGCGCTCCGAGTGGGGTTTCTTTATCGTCGCCGCCGCCCTGCTCGGCGCGTTGGCCGGGAGTTTGTATCCTATAGGGCTTTCGATGATAGGCGGCCTCGTCAGACCTGAGCGGATGGGCGCGGCAACGTCGCTTTTTTCGCTCGCCTTCGGTGTAGGCAGCCTGACCGGCCCCGCTCTTTCGGGGTTTGCCATGAACCATCTAGGCGACAAGTGGCTTTTCTATCTCCCGGCAGGGCTTACTGCCGCATTCTGTCTTCTGCTTGCGAACACGGACGGCAGGGAGAAGGCTGCTTCCGCGTGAGGCATTCCGCCCCGATTCGCGCGATCTTCGCTTACACATGCAATTTCGCGCAACAGTTGTTGCTTTATCGTTGGGCAAATTACTGACGGCGCGTTTTTATTACTGTAACATTACAGACGTGCTTGAGTAATAGTAGAATCTGGTACGGTAAAAAACGAGAAAAGTGAGCGCGGAACGCGCACAGAACGCGGTGTCCGGACGGTTCACAACGAATAAATATACGATATCCGCTGCTGATTTTGCCGCTAGAGTTTCCTCAGCAGTTTATTGTTAATACCCAAAGACCATTCCCCAGAAGAAAGAGGTGACAACTTGGCTACAGGTACAAAGAAAGCACGCGCAAAATCAGACGGGGTGGTAAAGAAGCGACGCAGAACGAAGGGGCCGAGCGACAAGATGCGTTCTATGGCTGCGTTCAATCTGTCTGCGAAAGTCGCTTATCTCAGGCTCAGCGATATCATAGGACCTGACAACCCTTCGGTCGAAAACACCATTAACAATCTTCAGAGAGCTTTGTTCAAACCGGGCAAGGTGATCGAGAAGCGCGGCACGGCGCTTTATTATCTCAAGAGCGGCTCGGCCACCATTTTCCGCATAGCGAAAAACGGAAACCGGTTTGATGTGAAGAGAGTCGGGCCGGGAACGGTTTTCGGCGATGAGCCGCTGCTCGGTCAGAGTATGCTCGGCGCTCAGGCCGAAGCCGTCGAGCCATCGACGGTCATCTTCCTGACCCCCGGCGATATCAAAAAGCTGCTCGCTACGCCCGATATCGGGTTGAATGTTTTGCAGCAGGTCGGGCCGAAACTGGTCGAGGAAGAAAGAAAGCAGGAGCAATCCGCCTTCCAGCCTGTCACATCGAGGCTTTCGGCTCTGCTTCTCAAGCTCAAGGATTCGTCGCATCAGGTGACCGGGTACACGCATCAGGATCTGGCCGACATGCTGGGCGTCTATCGCGAGACCGTCACCAACGCTCTTGCCGAACTCAAGGCGGACAAGATGATCAAGATCGCCCGCAAGAGAATCACGCTCTCGAATCTCGACTCGCTGCGCACGCTCGAAGCGCTTTAAGTCGCACTCGTTGCCATAGGGTCTGACTTCGAAGTACAATTGAGCTTCATCAAGCTCCGGCTTTGGAGTCAGCCCTATGGATTATTTATGGTTTGTGATCCTGTCAGGCTACGCTTTATGCGTGGCAGAATCTATTTTTTCTCTGACCAGCAAACAGCCCACGCTTCGCCGATGGATGATCTTTCCTCTCGCGCTGGCATTCGCAACACACACTGCCTGGCTCGTAGACCGCGGAATAAGTCTTGATCGCTGCCCTATAGCAGGAACCGAGGAGATGTTCGCCTTTCTCTCCTGGGCGCTCGTGGTCTCTTACCTCATAGCGTGGAAATGGTCTCACGCCCTCGCGCTCAAGGCATTCATCTTTCCCATAGTGCTTGTCATAGCCACGATAGCCGCCGTCGCTCCTCAATCCGACGCAAGCCCTGCGATCAAAGGCCCTCTTCAAAGCTTCCTCTTTCCGATTCACGCCGGTCTCATACTCCTCGCATACTCGGCTTTCTTCATAGCGTTCGGAGCCGGACTGATGTACCTCATACAGGAGCGCGAACTCAGGCTCAAACGATTCGGCACTTTCTTTTATCGCCTGCCCTCGCTCGACACCTGTGATTCGATCAGCTTCAAATCAATGGCCGTCGGGTTCATCATGCTGACTTTAGGCATCGCCGCTGGCATGGGCTGGCAGCGCATACGCGACGGTCACTACTGGCACGGCGATCCCATGGAGATATTTTCCATCATCACCTGGTTCATATATCTTGCGCTGATTCAGTCGCGCCGAAGCAGCGGATGGGCCGGTCGCACCGCCGCACTGGCATCCATAGTCGGCTTTATGATCGTAATCTTCAGCCTGGTGGGTGTGCGGTTTCTGGGGACGCTGCACCCGTTCAGTTGATATATCGGATTTGAGATTTGAAATCTCATGAACATCGTACTGGTAGGATTGAGCCACAAGACAGCGCCGGTTGAGATGCGCGAGCGACTGGCATTCGCCGACTCGTCGCTTACGGACGCGCTCTCGAAGCTCGTCGATCACGACACTTTGGACGAAGGGCTGATCGTCTCGACCTGCAATCGAATAGAAATGGTGGCTTCCGCTTCAGCAGACCCGGAAAAAGGCATAGACCGACTGGCTCGATTCCTGTGCGATTTTCATGATCTCCAGCCCGCTATCATAGACAATCACATTTACCGCCACGCGGGAGTCGAAGCCATCAGGCATATCTTCCGCGTCGCATCGAGCCTCGATTCGATGGTGGTGGGCGAATCGCAGATACTCGGACAGGTAAAAGACGCTTACCGTCAGGCAGTCCAGGCCGGAACCGTAGGTCGTATGCTCAGTCAGTTGATGGATCGCGCGCTTTCGGTCGCAAAGCGCGTTCGCAGCGAGACTGAAATCTCGCATCGCCCAGTATCGGTCAGTTCAGTAGCTGTCGAGCTTGCGCTGAAGGTTTTCGATTCTCTCGCGGAAAAAAGGATTCTGCTCGTCGGCGCGGGCGAGATGAGCGAGCTTGCCGCGCGCAATCTGGTCGAAGAAGGAGCGAGCAATATAATAGTCACCAATCGCACGCCTGAGCGAGCCGAAGCCGTAGCCCGCAACTTCGGCGGCAGCATCGTTGCGTTCGAATCGTTTTATGAAGTGCTGCCTACAGTCGATATAGTCATCTGCTCGACCGGCGCTCCCGCGTGCGTGATAAACGCGGCGGAGACGAGGCGCGCGCTGCGCTCAAGACGGAAAGGCCCCGTGCTGTTTATCGACATCTCGGTTCCGCGCAATATAGATCCGAATGTCGCGGGCCTTGAAAATTCCTTCCTCTTCGACATAGATGATCTCGAATCCGTAGTCCGGGCCAATATCGACGGGCGCCAGGCGGAAGCCCGCAAGGCCGAAGTCATAATAGACGCGGAAGCGCATCATTTCATAAATCACATTCGCGCGATGGATATAGGACCGAGCGTCGTCGAAGTGAAAGAAATCCTTGCGCAACTGGCCTTGAGCGAATTCCAGCGCAATCGCAAACGCATGGGCGATCTCACCCAGGAACAGGAAGCGGCCATTCGCGATGTGCTGATCCCTTCGCTCGTCAACAAACTGTCTCATCCCATCATAGTTCATCTGCGAACGGCGGCGCACAATGGCGACCGTTCACAGGTCGTCGAAGAGCTTCGCAAGATGATTCGCATAGATTAGGGAGGCGCATTGAATCGCAGGATAGTCATAGGGACGCGCGGCAGCAAACTGGCGATGTGGCAAACCAACTGGGTCAAATCCGCGCTCGAATCCTTTCACTCCGACCTGAGAATAGAAATCATCGTAATCAAAACCAAAGGCGACCGCATACTCGATGTGTCTCTGCCAAAACTGGGCGAGGAGGGCAAGGGGCTTTTCACAAAAGAACTCGAAGACGCTATGCTCGAACTAAAAATCGACCTTGCGGTTCACAGCCTCAAAGACCTGCCGACCGATTTCACTGAGGGGCTTCACCTCGCGGCCATCTGCGAGCGCGAAGACCCGCGCGACGCTTTTCTGGCGCGGGCGGGCATAAAATCTTTCAGCGATCTCCCATCAGGCTCACTCATCGGAACGAGCAGCCTTCGCCGCGTGGCCCAGCTTCGCGCCGCGCGATCAGACGTTCAAACCGATCCCGTGCGCGGCAACGTCGACACCAGGATCGCAAAACTCGACGCGGGAAATTATGACGCGATTGTGCTGGCAGCGGCGGGAGTCAAAAGGCTCGGATACGAAAATCGGATAACCCAGTACCTCGACCAGGACGTGATGCTGTCCGCCCCTGGGCAGGGCGCGCTCGCCATCGAGAGCCGGACGGATGACGACGAGATAAATCAAATAGCCTCAGTGTTGAACCACCAGCCGACGCGACTTGCCTGCCAGTCCGAGCGGGCTTTCCTCAAGCATCTTGGCGGAGGATGCCTCGTTCCGATAGCGGCTTGGGGAAAGATCGAAGGCGAGAGAATGAGTTTAACCGGGCTTGTCGCCAGCCCTGACGGATCGGAAATCGTGCGCGGAGAAGATAGCGGGAAGGCTGTGGATGCTCAACAGATCGGAGAGAGACTCGCTGAAGAATTGTTGAGTCGCGGAGCCGACCGGCTGCTAGGCGAGTGAAGTCATCGACGGCTACTTTTTTCCAGCGCGCTTTTGAGCCTTTTGATCATTCGATTGAGAATCGCTCCGATTTTCGCGCTGGTAACATCAGGGCCGAGAACGCGGGCGATTTCATCAAGCTTCATTCCCTGATAAAAACGCAACTGAAAAATGAGCAGATCGCGGTCGCGATTCTTGTCCCGGATGGTTCTGTTGAGCGCCCTTTCTATCTCTTCTGTGGTAAAGGATGCCTGACTTCTGCCTATCGGCAATCCGTCAAGTCCGCTGATTATATCATCAGGCGGAGGGCCTTCGTTGTCTTCGATCATTTGATCGAGCGAGTAGCTGATCTTTGGTCTTTTCTGAGCTTTGGTCTCACGGAACAGATCGCGAACGACGTTCACCGAGATTATCACCAGGTATTGATAAATCGAATCGTCGTGGCTCCCTTCGAACTGACGGAGCGCGCGCATATCATCTTCGACCAGCTTTGCATAGACCGACTGCACGAGGTCTTCCGAATGCTCATCGGTAAACTGCGGGCCGCGATCCGCCTCTCCTTTCGCCATGCGGTGAAAGGTTCTCATCACGCTTGAGCGAATAGTCTGATGAAACCTGCGAACGAATTCCCTCCAGGCTGCTTCATCAATCGGCTGCTGGGTGCATCGAGCCAGCAACTCCTCGACCGTCCACTGGCTGGCGTCAAAACTCATGCTTTCGTTTTCGCTCTCCTTCAGCAAAAAAAGAAATACTATTGCTCGATTTTTTCACTGCCTAGTAAGAATTCTCTAGCCGCTTGTGAGTGTGAAGTTCCAACCAACCCGCCCAAGGCGGCAAGAGTATACCAGATGCGCCCCATAGCTGACACGGTATTCTTCTCAGCCTCGGCCCGAAAACAAAAGATTGAAAAGCGTGGAAAATCGCTACTCGATCTGAAAATCCGGCGGGAAGTGATTGAGCGGGCCGTGACCCTGGCCGAGACCGGGGGCCGAACGAATGGCTTGAGTAATATAACGCTTCGCTATCGACACGGCTTCCCTGAGCGGATACCCAAGCGCAAGCAGACAGGCAAGCGCGGAAGAGAGCGCGCAGCCTGTCCCGTGCGTGTTTCGAGAATGAACTCTTTGGGCTGAATAAAAGTTTTCGCCGCTCTCGTCCAAAAGCAAATCCACAGCCGTCTGGCCTTCCATATCTCCGCCTTTTATCAGCACGGCGCGCGCTCCGAGATCGCCGATCACGCGAGCCGCTTTCATCATCGCTTCCGCGTTTTCAATTCTCGTGCCGGTTATGAGTTCCGCTTCGGCACGATTCGGGGTCACGACAGAGGCGAGCGGAAATAATTTTTCGATGAGCGAGCGAACAGCCCGTTTATCGATCAGATCATAGCCGCTCGTGCTTCTGATGACCGGATCGACTACGAGGTGAGGGATGTTTTTTTCAGAGAGCGTGGCGGCGACTGCTTCTATCACTTCACGACTCGGCAGCATTCCGGTCTTGATCGAAGAGATTTGAAAATCATCGAAGAGCGCGCGGAGTTGAGATGTGACCGATGTATCGGAGAGATGATCCGCGCCGAAAACCCCGCGGGTGTTCTGATGAGTGACGCTCGTGACCACAGCCGCGCCATAGCAACGGA
This sequence comes from Blastocatellia bacterium UBA7656, assembly GCA_002483445.1. Lineage (GTDB taxonomy): Bacteria > Acidobacteriota > Blastocatellia > UBA7656 > UBA7656 > UBA7656. Next base: position 14,355 of record DLHY01000053.1, on the reverse strand, counting down.
AAGCGGCGATGGTTTTAATATCGGCCAGCACTCCCGCGCCCGCCGAAGGGTCGAAACCTGCTATCGTCAAGACCGTGAGCATCGTTTGTTCTTGCCTGCTAGTTTGTCTTCACATTCTTCCATTTGATTATGATCACCTCGGCGCTCTGAAATGGGTTGTTCTTTCTCGCTCTGCTTGCCGGAGGAGTTGTGTCAGATGAAGAATTCGGGCATAAGATAATACTGCCCATCAGGGTTATAGAAACATTTTCATAATCATAGCCCGCCGTCCACGAACCGCCTGTATAGAAAGTCAAACCAAAGTATTCTCCCTGATCCCCTCGCCGTTCCACAGGAACAAGTTCGTCGATGATTTCCTTGACCAGATACGCTGACAGGGGATTGCCCAAATGAATCGATTCCCCGCGTCCGGCAAAGCTGTTGATCCTGATCTCGGATATCTGCCCGCTCGTCGCAGTCTCCGCGACCATCATCACGCCGGGGCGAATTTCATAAGCCCTGAAAGATGATTGATATCGTGACTCGATGTCGTGCAGGGATTGCGCTGACGTTTGCGCTCCGAGAAAGGCTATAGCAAAGCCTGCGCTCAAAATCAGCCTTATGGATTTCATACCTGTTCCTCCCGACCAATTTTTTCGACAGAGCTTAACCGTTTTTTATCTTCTGCACCACGGCTTTCAAATCCTCCGCGTCGGCAAACAGCGATATGGCTGCCACTCCTCGCGCGCCGCGATCAAGAACGGATTTGAAATTGTCGAGGTTTATTCCGCCCAGCGCAAGCACGGGGATTTTCAATCGCGAAGCGACTTCGCCCAGTGCGTCAAGCCCGACCGGAGGGCCATAGATTTTCTTGCTCGCGGTTTCAAACACAGGGCCGAACACGATGAAGTCTGCTCCCCCGCTTTCGGCTTCCAGAGCTTCTTTCATCGAATGTGTCGAGGCTCCGATGAGCATCTCGCTGCCGAAGGCTCTTCGCACTGCTTCAGCCCTCATCGAGCGCGTTGTCAGATGCACGCCCGCGCCCAGGCTTGCCGCAACGTCGGCGCGATCATTGATCAAGAGCCGCGCTTTGTGTCTGAGGGCGGATCGCGTCACCCGGCGGGCGAGCAGAAATAAATCTTTTGCCGACAGATCGCGCTCGCGGAGTTGAGCCATATCGACTCCGGCCTCAAAAGCGCGATCCAGCGATGAAACGAGCGCGGACAAATCGCAACTCGATTGCGCAAACCTGCTTCGATCAGTTATGAGGTAGACTAAAGGAGAGCTATTTTGAATCAACTTCTTCACCCTGCCGCGCCGCTTCGATAGCGCGGGCGGTCTTTTTGAAGTTGACCGCTTCCCGGATTCCGAGCCAGATGTTGAGCAATCCCACCCCGGTTATCGCGCCTTTCACATACCCGCTCGATACGAAATGACCGAGCGCGGGCCAGTTGAGTTTTTCTATCGTCCACACAAGCAGGAAGTTTTCAGACCAGGAAGGGCGATCCATCCAGGGAAGTATGACCAGCAGAAGACCTATCTCGAAACAGATCAGTATGAAGAAAATTATTGTGAGCTTGGCCGACATAACTGCATGGGAGTGAATAGCCCGCGGGCGATTCACTCTCAGGCAATCTATCACGCGGTTCGCAGCGACTGCAACTGCTTTATCTTTTCGCTCACCTGTCGGTAGTTTACGTCTGTGCCGTAAACCTCCATGAAGGCATCAAGCGCCTTGTCCATATCGCCTGCTTCTTCATAGCAAAGCCCTATCTCATAGCGAAGGGCCTGATATTCATCTTCAGACCCCAGGGGTGTTTTCAATCCGCGCTCGAACCACATCACGGCGACTTTGTGCATTCGCTTCATCCTGAAGCACACGCCCAGCATGTTGCAGCACTGAATCGACTGAGTGGCGCTGTCGCCCTGTTTTGCAGCCATCTGAAACTGTTCAATCGCTTCATCCGTCAAGTCCATATCCTTGTAGGCAAGGCCGAGGCTGTAGTGAGTTTCATAATCGAGCGGCTGGCTGAGATTGCCTGTGTCTTCTTTTATCTCTTCGAAGAAATCCTGAAGATCAGAGGCAGGCGTTTTCATCTCCGCAGACTCTTCTCTCTCAGACTCGTCATCCATCATGGAGAAGCCGAAATCAACCGACGAGTCGAAAGCAGACGGCTCAGGCTCTGCGCGAGGCGACTCCTTTTTTTCAACCGGATCGGGAATCGATTCGATGGCAGGCATTTTGGCGCGCTGTTGAAAGCCGCTCAACGACGAATCGATGTCGCTGACGATTGAGTCGATCAACTCGGCAGTGCCTATAGATACTTCGTCGGGTATCTGTATCGACCCGGAAGGCGTTTGCGTGAGATCGAAGGCGCTGTTAGAGAGCAACTCGCTCGTATTCATTTGAACGATCAGATCGGGATAAAGCGGGCCGGACTCTTTCTTGATGATGATCGGCAGGATGTTTTTGCTCTCGCCTTCTTTCGTGCCGCGAGCGACATCCACGACCAGTTCATTGACCGGCGCGGGCGCTACTTCCTTGAGCGGCCCGGTGTTGACGTTCACGTTCAAGTCTTCAGAGAAGCTGAATCCGAAATCCTTATCATCGATATACTCATCCTGCCCGACGGCGCTTTCGACCGGAGGTTGAAAGTCAAAAGAATCGGCGAAGGCTGCCTCTGTGTGAGAACTCACAGGAACAGGATCGGGCGCTATGTTGACTCCAAGCTCGCGGTAGCGGGCTACGAGTTGCGGATGGTTGCCGAATTCCATTTGCAATCGGTCGAGCGTATCGCGCGCTATATCGGTGTACCCCTGAGCAAGGTAGAAATCCACTCCGTCAAGCTCGTCGCGCAATCTTTCAGGTATATCGCTTGAATCCGCATCGCTCGACTGGCTGAACATGAAATCGCCCGCAGAGCTTTGCGCGTCATAAGAATTACCGACCAGAGAATCGCTGAACCGGAATGCCTGCGGTTCACCAGGAGGCGTCCACGCCTGCTCCTCGGCTGAAGCATAGAAGTCATGCTCGATGGTTTCCTGCGCGGGAGCGGCGGCGAAATAATCTTCTTCGATCTGTTGCTGAGGAACGGCGAAGTCATCTTCAGGCGGAAGTTCGCCGGTTACATACTTGCTCAGATCGAACCCCTGCGAGAGATCATCGTTTATCTCGAATCCGCTGTCGGCAGCCAGAGGCTCATCGACCATCGAAGAGCCGAATCCGGTTTCATATCCGACGGCGGAGTTGCCCGCCCAGCCCGTGTCGAATCCGCCGGAGTGCGGCTGCGGCGCAGGGCCGAGCAGAGGATTGAGTTGATGAGCTTCGGCGACATAATCGCTGGCGCGCGCGCTTTCTCCTCTGATCTCATGTATGCGGGCAAGCTCGAAGCATTCGTTGGCAGCCTTGTCCAGCATACCCGCGCGAAGATAGATATCTTTGAGCTTGAGATGCACCTGAACATTTTCGGGAACGTGCGCGAGTATGCCCTGAAGTATCATCACGGCGTGTTCGACCTGTCCGCGACCGGCAAGCATCTCGGCTTCGGAAATCTGACGGATGACGAAAGTATCATCGAAGGCCGCCGCCTGATAATCGAAAGGCCCGGTCGCGCGCACGTCCGGCGAGCCGGGTTCGCTTATGCCCTGCACGCCGAGATTGTAGAGCCTCTGCAAGTGCATCGGCTCATCGGGTTCGAGTTGAACCAGTTCCTTGAGCGCGCCTATGGCCACAGGCTCTTCGCCTTTGCTCGACGCGGCTTCGACCAGAGAATTGAGCGTGGCTATGAGGTTGTGATCCTCACGAATGCGCTGGAAAATCTGAGCCAGTCGTCTCAGCGATCCGATGTGATTCATCTCGCGGTCGAGTACGCGGCGCAGAAAATCTATCGCCTTGTCCTCTTCGCGCTTCGATATCAGAACGTCGAGGCATCCATCGATCTGTTCGGCGGCGCGATCAAGCTCTCCGCGCTGCAAAAATATTCGCCCGACTTCGAGCAGGTAGTTATATCGATTGCGATCCAGTTGAACGAGGCTCAGGAAGGTGCGCTCGGCGTCATCCATGAATCCGGCTGAAAGATAAGTGCGGCCCAGAATGGTGAGCAGTTCGACATCGCCGGGGTTTTTCTCGAAAGCGTCGCACAGAATGTTGATCGCTTTGTCTGGCTGTCCCATCTGAGTGTAGATGTTGGCAATGGCGGTGAGTCCCTGACGGCTTTCGGGGTTGATCGAGATTGCTTTCAGGTTTGCGTTGAGCGCCTGCTCGGTGTCGCCTTTGCGCAGGAATTCGGCTCCGGCCATGATGAACGAATCGTGCGCGTGATCGAACAGTTTCTCGCGGGCATATATCTCGCCGAGTTTCATACGCACGGAAGTATTTGAAGGATCGAGGTCGGCTATCTTCTGATAGGCTTCCAGAGCCTTTCTCGTCTGACCGGCGCGGGCGTAAGCGTCGGCGACCTGAAGGTATTGCTGGCGGGCTTCGACCAGTAGTCCCTGCTGCGAATAGAGGTTGGCGAGTTTCATAGCCGTTTCGATATTCGTAGGATCGAGCTTGGAGATTTTCTTCAGCATCGCGATGGCTTTCAGTATGAAGCCGCTCTCGCGATAGCTCTCGGCTATACGGGAAAAGTTTGTAATAGCGTCCTGAATCCTGCCTGCGCGGACATAGAGATCGCCCAAGGTGTTTATGGTGGTGAGGTCTGTAGGGTCGGCTGTGACTACTTTTTTATACTCGTCTATCGCCGCCGGTATTTTGCCCTGAAGCGCGTATTTTTCTGCGGTGCGCAAAACCTTAGACTTGTTGATTGACATAGCCCCTCCTGAGGCCTGAGCCTCTCGCTTGCCTCTTCTGCGTTGACCAGGGACGGGGTGCGAACCGGGAGAAGGTCTCACGCCGGGTCTTCTTCGCCGGTCAAGTCAAGAAGATACTGATATGAATGCACGTCCTGAAAGGACATCCGATGAATGGGCGATGGGCCAAGCCGCGCGAGCGACTGCTTGTGCGCGCGGGTGCAGTAGCCGACGTGAGTGGCGAAACCATAACCGGGATACTCGGTGTCATACTCTCTCATCCACTCGTCGCGCGCAACTTTCGCTATGATCGATGCTGCCGCTATCGAGATCGAAAGACCATCGCCTTTTATGACTGACATCTGGGGGCAGGTGGCATCGGGGACCTTGAATTTCCCGTCTATTAAAACATACTCAGGTAGAGGGCGCAACGCTTTTGCTGCCAGCCCCATGGCCTGAAGCGATGCGCGATGAATATTGATTCGATCAATCTCCGGCGGCTCTATTCGGGTTATGGAAAAAGCGACTGCGCGATGTTTTATCTCCACTGAGAGCCGCTCGCGCTCGCGCCGCGAGAGCTTCTTCGAATCATCAATCCCGTCGGGCGCATCCGTGAGATCGAGTATCACAGCGGCGGCGACCAGAGGGCCAGCCATCGCGCCGCGTCCCACTTCATCAGCGCCCGCGATGAGTCTGTACCCTTCGGCCACGAGCCTTAGTTCGAGTGTCGCGCTGCAAGCCAAAGCTCACTCTCTATTCGATCATCCCCGCGGTCGGGCTTGATGCTGTAGCGTAGAGTTTCTTCTCGATTCGACCAGCCAGATACGCAAGCCTTCCGGCGCGCACGGCGTAATTCATCGCTTCAGCCATCGCCACAGCGTCGCGCGCTCCGGCTACGCCTGTGTTCATCAGTATGCCGTCTACGCCAAGTTCCATAGCAAGAGTCGCATCCGATGCCGTCCCGACTCCTGCATCGACTATGAGCGGAACTTCCGTAACCAGTTCTCGAAGTATTCGCAGGTTGGTGAAATTCTGAATGCCCAATCCAGACCCGATGGGAGCCGCAAGCGGCATCACCGCAGCCGCGCCCGCATCGATGAGGCGGCGAGCCACTATCAGATCATCATTGAAATAAGGCAGCACGATGAAGCCTTCACGAACAAGATGGCGTGTAGCCTGAAGCAATCCGTCGTTATCGGGAAAAAGCGTGCGCTCATCGCCGATGACTTCGAGCTTGATCCATTCAGTGCCTAACGCTTCGCGCGCAAGCATTGCGGTGCGGATGGCATCCTCAGCCGTATAGCAACCGGCGGTGTTCGGCAGCAGATGATACTTCCGCGTGTCGATGTGATCGAGGAATGATTCTTTTGAGCGGTCTTCGAGATTGACTCTTCGGACGGCAACTGTGACCATATCGGTGCCTGACGCTTCGAGGGCTTTGACCATCAGATCATTGGTTGCGTATTTCCCGGTTCCGAGTATGAGTCTCGATTTGAACCGGCGTCCTGCTATGACGAATGTGTCTGACATTTTTTCATCCAATCGTTTTTGATATTTCGCGCGATGCATCAGTTATGGTAGGAGAGAAAGACTCTCATCAACACCTCGATTCATCGAGGTGCGTGATCTTCCGAACGGTTTCAACCGTTTTCGACCGCAAAACCGTTGAAACGGTTAAAGGTGCCGGAGCGCCGCTCGTCACCCAGCTAAAGCAGGGTGTTAATGAGATGGGCTGCTTGCTCATTTTTTCCTCTCATAACTGAGGCATTACAATTTCGCCGCCTCCGACGAAATTGACTATTTCAACTCTGTCGCCTTCGGCAAGAAGAGCGCTACTCCACGCGGCCCGACGGATGATCGCGCGATTAACTTCAACCGCCAGACGTTCCGGCTTCAGGCCGAGCGATATTATCAAATCAGCGACAGCGATACTGTCTTCGACTTCTTTCGTTTCTCCGTTGACAATGATAACCAAGCGATCCCTCTTTAGTAGGTGACAGGTTACAGGGAATAAACCGTTTTCCTGAAATCCTGGTTGGGCAAGTTTGAAATGGGAATTGCTCGTTACAACGTCCGGCTCCCTGTCACCTGTCACCTGTTCCCTGTTCCCTACTATGATCTTCGAATCAACTGTTTCAACTCGCCCCGGCCATTCTTCGATTGCGCTTCGATGACTATCGCTGCCGTCCCCGCGCTGAAGGCCGGAAGCAGAAGAGAGAAGCTCGCAATCCCGTCGACTCCCGCGCGACCGATATAAACCTGCGGCTTGAAGGCCGTGCCTATGATCTTGATCGTCACTACCGCGTCCGGGTCAGGCATCTCGCCGTGAAAGACCTGAACTCTGAGGCCGACGCTCTTGCCTGCGGTGAACACATTGGGGGTGATGACCTTGAGATCGAGTTTGCCTTGCTCGGAATTTCGTTTGAGGTAATCCGAAATCACTTCATCGAGATTGAGGAATCCGCTCTTGCCTTTGGCGGCTCCAACAGGCGCGGCAAGCCCGCCCGAAGGTGTAAGCCCGCCTGAAGACGCAGCGCGAGGCGGGGTCGCTTCAGGCTTGAGCGGAGGCGCGACCGGAGTGACAGGCTCGACGGGCAGCGCGGGCGGGCCTTCGCTTTTCGGCTCGCTCTTCAGTTTAGCGTGAGCTTTTCGCACGTCCTGCTCATCCATCTCTTTGGCCGACTGGCGCACGAGGTCGTCTATCCTTCCGGCCCGGATGGCGGCGATGATTATCTGGTGCTGCTTCTTGAGGCGCGAGGCGATCACCTCTTCGGTCGCGCCTTCGCGCAGATCGTCGCCGTAGGAAGTCTGTTTCTTGGCAATGATGATTCCGCCGAGGTAAACCAGCGATTCGAGTACCGGATTTTTATCCCCGCGGTCTTCCGTCTGCACGTGATAAACGCGGCCTTCATATTTCACATCTGTGTTGAATCCGGTGATCATCTTTATGTTTGGAAAGTATCATAGCGAATTTTCCGAGTCAATCATTCGTTCCTAAGCCCCTTTTCAGGGAAGGCTGAAGAGCCGGGTTCGGCCTTTTTCGCGCGGGTGTTATAATGCCCCGTATGCAGATTGAAGATATGGAAAGGCTCGAAGAGCTTCCCCTGTTCCCACTGGCGACGGTGCTTTTTCCCGGAGCTATACTGCCTTTGCACATATTCGAAGAGCGATACAAAGCGATGATGAAGTTTGCCGTCGAGAACGGCGCTCTGTTCGGCCTTTCGTATCACAGCGATGCCGAAGCAGACCGCGAAACTCTGCCCGACGTTGGAAGCGTCGGATGCGTGGCAAAGATCAATGCGGTGATGCCGCTCGAAGAAGGCCGCCTGAATATGATAACGACCGGCGTGGTTCGCTACCGTGTGGTCGAGCTAAAGCAACTCACTCCGTTTCTGATAGCGAAGGTCGAAACATTCTCGGACGACATGGAGATGGAAACTGATTTGACTTCGCTCGTGGATGAAGTGACTCAAGCGGCGAAGAAATTTTTCGCCGCAGCCGAATCGCTCAGCGAGATGGACGCGCCTACGGATGTGAGCTTTCCCGAAGAAGCGGAAGAGCTATCGCTTTTCGTCGCCGCGCATCTCCCGATTGATAATGATGCCAGACAGATGTTGCTTGAGATGACTTCGACGAAAGCGAGACTGATCCGGGTGAAGAGTCACCTGATCGATAGACTGCCGGAATACAGCCGCCGGGTAGAGACGCGAAACCGCGCAAAAGGAAATGGGCATGGGAGGATGAATTGAGTTATGACAGATAAACCTTTTCATATCACAATCGGTACCCTGTCAAAAAAGGGGCTTGATTTAGAAAGTGACTTACAAATACTGAGGGCAGCACTTTTATATGCTGACCGGGTAAAGTTGTGCAGTTTTACAACATCACAAGTGCTTTCCATGTTTAGGCAAGGGAAGCTATCAACGAAACAGTTCATAGATTTTCTTGAAAGTCATATCGATTTTTATGCCGCTGATGAACGAGAACGAGGAGAATTGATTGAGAAAGCCAGAATAGGAAAGGAATTATTCAGTAAACGATTTGCTGATAGAAATAATTTGCTCGCGAGGCAAAAATATGAAAGCGCATTATCTCAAATGCGTAAAGGGTGGAAAGACAGGCATCCCGTCTTAAAACAAGAAAACGATCTACAAGGTATAGAAAAAGCCATAAAGTCAAATCTGCTAGAATTACATACCTTTCAAAGACTTCAGTATAAGTATCTTGTGGATATGGAGGAGCAGGGGAGGCTTGTTGAAGGCGGCTACCTTCTCGTTGAAGAATTTTTGGAAATAGTATCCAAAGCCATAGTGGGCAATTCCACGTACCCGCTTTTTGATGATACAACAGGTGCGCTCGTCAGAAGTGGTATAGAAGATGGAAAGATATCTGCTTCGCCAGTGCGCGTTAATCAGTCCAAACATAGCGCGCTGGCGTCAGATTATCTTCGAAGACTACCAGTATTTGACGACACGTCTATCGATGAAATCCTCGATATAAGAAAGGAACTTGACAAGTATCTAATTCGATTTCGCAGTGGAATTTCAAATTATGCTACAAAGATTTCATCAGCCCCTTGGGATAAGGATTTTTCAGTCGAAGCGGATGAGATATTCATTAGAGAGGTAAAACCAGGGATTCAAGATATAGAAGATAAAGTGAAATCTAGTAGCTATTTGATCACTTTGATCGCACGCAAAGCTGTCGATGTTAAATCCATAGGAGGTGGCATATTATCCTTTTTCATTGAGCGTGCTGAATTACTCCCAAAGTATACTTCGATAGGTTTAGGACTCGGTCTTCCTGTGGCTGCGGCCATCTATGATGCTTTCAAGGCCCGACAAAAAGAAAAGCAAGAGATAGAAAAGCACAATCTATACTTTTACTATCGAGCTATGAAACGACTTTCGAAGAGATGACTTCGCCAACAAATCGGTCTAACGATATGCTGGCTTAGAGACAGCATCCGAATTATCAGTGCGCGTGAATTGACGCGCGAGGAGAGAAAAGATTATGAAGAAGGAGACTTCACCTGAGATGGAAGACGAGTTGCGACCTGAGTATGACCTGAAGACGCTGCTCAAGGGCGGCGTGCGCGGCAAATATGCGGAGCGATATCGCAAGGGTACGAATCTTGTGCTTCTCGCTTCTGATGTCGCAAAAGCTTTTCCAACGGAGGAAGCTGGCAATGAGGAATTGCCGGTTGCCGCGAAGCGGCACGAAGAAGGTAGCCAGAGGTGAAACCTCTGGAACGAGCGAGTCGATTTTTCCCGCGTTGGAGACGCGGCAGAAGATTCTGGCGCTCCTTCAGAGCGCATAATCGAATTGCCGTAACCCAGACGTTGCACGTCTGGCTACCTTCTCGTTGCGCCTCCGGCGCAAAGTTTGAATTTCTCGACGCGCAATAATAAGCTTTTTGCACGCATTACCATTTCAGGAGACAAGGCAGAATGAAATCGAAAACCAGACTTCACACCACGCGTCGCAGCTTTCTCAAATCTGCTTCCATCGCTGCCACAGGTATCAATCTTGCTGGCCATACTCACGCTGACGAAAGAGAGGAAGAGATGAATAACCCGCTCAACGTCGTGATCTACCTCTACAACCGTATGACCGTACTCGATGCCATCGGCCCTTACGAAGTTCTGCGCTGTGTTCCCGGCGCGCAGGTGCGCTTCGCCGCCAAAAAAGCCGGTCTCGTGCAGCCCGATTCCGGCCTTCACATGCTCAACGCCGAATACGCAATAGCCGATATCACTGCCGCAGACATACTGCTCATACCCGGCGGCGATGCGACTGCGCAATTAGGCGACAGGGAAGTGCTTCAGTGGATTCGCACACTGCACGAAAAAACAAAATGGACGACATCAGTATGCACGGGGTCTTTGATTTTAGGCGCGGCGGGTTTGCTCAAAGGCGCGCAGGCGACCACACACTGGAACGCCACCAACTTTCTCAAGATGTTCGGCGCGGAGCCTGTCAATAAACGATTCGTGCGTCAGGGCAAGGTAATTACAGCAGCGGGCGTTTCAGCAGGAATAGATATGGCTCTTTCGCTCGTCGCGCTCGAACGGGGCGAAGAAATGGCTCAGACCGTTCAACTCCTGATCGAGTACGATCCGCAGCCGCCATTCAACAGCGGCTCTCACAGCAAAGCTTCGCAGGCCACGATAGAGAAAGCCAAAAAAATACTCAGGGAGGTCTATTCGCAGAAGCGTTGATAGATGAGTTCAGGGATCGGTTTTATAGCAGATTGTAAATGCATGAATAGCGAAAGGGGTTCCTGACGCAGAGACGCGGAGACGCAGAGTTCACGCAGAGAAGAGGCTTTGTTTAACTGTGCTTTTTCTCTTCCCTGCTCATTCAACCGAAAGTCGCGCTATTTGCCGACTGATTCTTTCAATCGTTTTCTAATGGCCGCGCCTGCTTCGGTAGTCGATAAATTTCCGCCGATGTCTTTCGTCGTCTCGCCTTCACGCACAGCTTTCTCGACAGCGACTTCAATCGCGGTGGCGGCTTCGTTGAATCCTACATAATCCATCATCATCGCGGCGGTGAGAATGGAAGCGACGGGGTTCGCTACGTTTTTTCCCGCAAACGGCGGCGCGCTGCCATGCACAGGCTCGAATAGAGAAACGTGGCCGGGATGAATGTTGCCCGATGCAGCCATCCCCAATCCGCCCTGCAACGCTGCGCCGAGATCAGTCACGATGTCACCGAACATATTGTTCGTCACAACGACATCGAATCGCGCAGGATCGAGCGCCATCCACATCACCAGCACGTCAACATAAAAATGATTCGCTTCGATATCGGTGTAGCGCGCGGCGACTTCTTTGAAAACTCTCTGCCAGAGATCGTGGCCGTAGGTCAGCACGTTTGATTTATCGCTCATCGTCACGCGCCTGCGATTGTGCGCGCGAGCGTATTCGAAGGCGGCTGTGATGATGCGCTCGACTCCCTTGCGCGTGTTGATCTCTTCCTGAACGGCTATCTCATCGCTCGTGCCTTTTTTGAAATTGCCGCCGACGAACGAGTACATCCCTTCGGTGTTTTCGCGCAGCACAACGAAATCGATGTCCGCGGGAGTTCGATCCTTGAGCGGGCAGAGTCGCGGATCGATGAGTTTGATCGGGCGAAGATTGATATAGAGATCGAGGCCGAATCTCATGCCGAGCAGTATGTCTACGGCATGTTTGTTGTCAGGCACGCGCGGGTCGCCGAATGCGCCCGCAAGAATCGCGTCATAGCGGGAAGCGAGCATATCAAGCCCGCCTTCGGGCATAGTAATTCCAGTGGCGAGATATTTTTCCGCGCCCCAGTCGAAATGCGTAAGCGCAATTTCAAGGCCGAACAGATCGCGGGCAAGCTCGATGGTCGAGACAGCTTCGCCGATGACTTCAAGGCCGATGCCGTCGCCCGGTATGACTGCAATGCGTTTCAATGATCGCCTCCTCGAAAGAGATGTTAGATATCAGATGTTAGATGTTAGCGGGTCGAAGCCATCGGTGATTCGCTCTCGGTTGTTCGCCAGCATTAGTCCTGTTTGTGTTCACTCAATCGTTTGAATATCTCAGGAAGCGAGCGAATAACAACGTCGCCTACTATCTTGACGCTCTCGCCACTAACCTTGTCGAGCGTGTCCCGATTGGTGTGCCAGTAGGAATTGTCCGGGCCGTAGTTGAAATCGATTATATCGATTACAGGCACGCCTGCTTCCTTGAACGGGATGTGATCGTCCGCATACGCGCTTTCGGATTTGAGGAAGTGCTTTCCATAGCCGACACGGTGCGCAGTCTCCCAGACCACATCCACGAGCCAGCGCGTCGATTCATCGTCGCGAAGCAGATCGAGATTTTTATCTCCGATCATATCTACCAACACCAAAGCGCGGATTCGTTTGATCGCGCCGTCTGCCGTGAGGCGCGCGGCCATGTGACGACTGCCATAAGTATTGTCTTTGCCGTCGTTGGCTCCCCATTCGACGAAAGCCTCCTCGCCGTCGAAGAAGACGAACCAGAGCGTGTATTCAGGCTTCGTCCCGGCCAGCACGCGAGCCATCTCAAGCACAGCCGCCGTGCTTGACGCGCCGTCGTTGGCTCCGATGAAACCCTCCTGCAATTTGGTGTCGTAGTGTCCCGCTATGATTACGACCTCGTTTTTTTCGCCCGCAAGTTCGGCGATGATATTTTTCATCCTCACGCGCCCGCGAGTCGTTTCGGCCACGAAGTCGTCTTGAGTAATTTTCAGCCCGCAGCTTTTCAGTTCGCCTATTATGTACTGCTGGGCTTTTCTGATCGCTTCCGATCCGGGCGGGCGTGGGCCTATTTCGCAGAGCCGTTTCATGTGGGAGTAAGCGCGGGTCGCATCGAAGTCGGTGATTTTTTCCTGCGCGCGGGCGGCTCCGGCAATGAGAAGCAGAAAAACGAGGATGGCTGTTGAGATGGCTTTGTTTCGGAATTGAGTGCGATGGAGCATCGAGTGGACTCCACGGGCTAGACGAATTTCACCTGAGCCAGCGATTTGGGCAGTTTCTCTTCGCCGCTCAATCCTCCGGTCGCGAAGATCCCAGCCTTTCTTTTTTCGGTGGTCAACTGCTCGACTGTAACGCTTTCGGTTTTGATGAAGGTCACATCGCGCAGATTGATCACGGTGATATCGGTGCATTCGGCGGGATTTTGAACTGAAACGGAAGAGATGACGGCGTAACGGGTCTCCGGGCGGATGAGGCTCGGATCGATTTGATGGCTGACGAAATGATTTATCGTCTCGCCGTTGCTGAACCGGACGACGAGTTTGAAAAGCGGCTCTTTAAGATCAAGGCTCTCGCTCATTAAACACCCCCACGGATGACGGCCACAGCGGGTAGCGCCGTCGCTTGTAAAAGAAACGCAGGCTGACGGCTTGCGCTGCTATTGCGCAGGCTGATCAGATGGGTTCGCATCAGTTGCGCTCGGTCTTGGGCCGATGACTACATCGCATATTTCATCGAGCGCGCGAGACGCTTCCGTAAGCACAGTCTCGGCGACATCTCCCAGAAGATCGATCTCTACTTTGAACAGAGTCGAGAATCTTTCGCCTAAGGGGAGAGCAGAGAAGGCTTTCCTCACTTCATCAGCCGCGCCCGCCTGAGTATCCTGATTGCCTTCGTTGGTACTGGTATCGGATGACATGCTTTCACCTCCTGAAAAATCGATTGGAGATTTCCATTTGAGGCTACAGTAAAGGCGCTTGAAGGGTCAAGTTCCTGCTTGACAGCGACAAGTGATGATATCTATAGTACCACTTGCTTTGCAGGGCGGTTAGCTCAGCGGTAGAGCATCGGTCTTACAAACCGGGGGTCACAGGTTCGAATCCCGTACCGCCCACCACGAGACGCGATGCGCTGAGTTGCCATTGAGAATTTAGTGTGGAGTCGTAGTTCAGCTGGTTAGAACGCCGGCCTGTCACGTCGGAGGTCGCGGGTTCGAATCCCGTCGGCTCCGCCATCATTACTGGAACAAGAAAGCGCGTTGGCATCACTGCTGACGCGCTTTCTTGTTGCTGTGTAAATGGAAATTACTCAGTCGTGATAAAAGAGTCTGG
>DLHY01000086.1 GCA_002483445.1 Blastocatellia bacterium UBA7656 | reverse complement strand
TTTCGTACTGAGAATTGCTGGGGAAACCCGCAGGCTGGCAGCCTGCTCTACATTGACGACGCCCTTAAAGTATGGAAAACAGGTGACGACTCCAAATAACAGACTCCAGACTCCAGACTCTCGACTCCAGACTTTTTTCTCAGGAGGGAGTATATTTCACCCTTCTGAAAAAGACAAAACCGGGCGATGTGACATTTTTATCTTTCAGAAGCGCGGGCGGAGTTGTACACACAACTCGACAGTTTCCCGGAGTGAGACGCGCTTGCGGATAGTCGCTGTGCGTTCAACTCACCTGCAACCAGCTTGAATCGAATGCACGCGGGAATAGCTCTTTGATGGGAAACTTCTGAACGTCGTCTGAGAGATTCGCCAGTATCACTTCCGTATCTTCCACGGAAAATTCCCATATCATCTGGCGGCAGCAGCCGCACGGAGGCGTTAGCTTTTCATGATCGGCGACGACGGCTATCTTCAAAATCTTTTTCGCTCCCTCGCTCACCGCTTTGAATACCGCAACTCGCTCGGCGCACATCGTCAGACTGTAGGTCGAGTTCTCGATGTTGCATCCCGTATAAACGCGACCGTCTGAAGTCAGCAATGCCGCGCCCACCTCGAAATTCGAATAAGGCGCGTGCGCCGCAAGCCGCGCTTCCCGCGCCATCTCTATAAGCTCATCGTCTGTGATCGTCAATCGAATACTCCCTGCTTCGTTCTCCACTGCTCTTAAAACCTCTCTCGTTCAAATTCTTTATGAGTACGCGCTCTCGGCCTGCTCCGAGCGCGCAAGTATGGTTCTGATCTTTTCAGTTATCAGATCGATGCCCACGTCGTTGTAGCCGCCTTCAGGAATGATGATGTCGGCATATCGTTTGGACGGCTCGACGAACTGCAAGTGCATCGGGCGCACTGTGGTCAAATACTGTTTGATTATCGATTCGACCGAGCGGCTGCGCTCATGCACATCGCGGTCTAATCGGCGAATGAAGCGAAGGTCAGCGTCCGTATCGACGAAGATTTTCATGTCCATCAAAGCGCGAAGGTCTGGATTGACGAAAACGAGTATGCCTTCGATGATGATGACCGAGCGCGGTTCTACGTTTAGCGTTTCCGCGCGCCGCAGGTGTGTCGCGTAATCATAGACAGGTTGCTTGATGCATTCGCCCGCGTGAAGGGACTGGAGGTGATTGATCATCAACTCGGTGTCGAAAGCGTCGGGGTGATCGAAGTTGACCTGATGGCGCAATTCCAAAGGCATATCGCCGAGGTTGCGATAGTAAGCGTCCTGCTGAAGATAAACCACAGTGTCGCGCTCGACCGAAGAGATGATCTTCTGCGCGACGGTGGTCTTGCCTGACCCGGTTCCTCCGCTGATGCCGATTATCATAGGGTTATTCTATCATCTCGCCTTGCTCGGAGTCAGCGTTTCTATTTCGATGGAAGAAAAACCAGCGGGCTTGCGTCTAACAAAACGAACTATCAACATGCAACGGTGATGAAAGGAGATATCTATGATCGCAAACGAAGGCCGCATCTGTGAAAAACCGTCCGCTCTCAAATGGTCAGCCCGGATCAAAGCGCACAAGTTCATGATCGCGCTCACCTGCATAAACCTCATCGCAGCAGGCATCGTCCTGTTTCGCTCCGCAACGGATAAACCCGTCATAGCTGATTCGCAGCCCGCCCCCAAAGTGATTCGCGCACAGGCAATCGAGCTAGTGAGCGAGCAGGGTCAGGTTCGCTCGCGCCTCAATGTGGAGCAGAGCGGGGAAGTCGTCTTTCGACTCCTCGATAAGAATGGAACGATTCGCGTCAAACTCGGCGCAGGCGAGGATGGCTCAGGGCTGCTCCTGCTCGACGAGACGACCGAACCCGGCGTTCACATGCTGGCCAGACGTTCCGCCACCGCCTCAAGGCCCAACACCACCAGCATCACTCTCAAAAGCGGGGGCGAGCCGCGAGTGATCAAGCCTTAGGCGTCCGCGAGCGATTCTCAATCGCCACTATGCGCGGGATGAGTCGCACTACGAGATCAGCGAGTTGTCGGCCTGCGCGCGCGCCTACTTCCATCACCTCTTCGTGGTTTATCTCGTAACGTGAAAGCCCCGCCGCCACGTTCGTGATGCACGAGATGGCCAGTATCTTCATACCTGCGTGACGCGCGACTATCGCTTCAGGCACCGTCGACATTCCGAGCGCGTCCGCGCCCAAATCGCGCAGCATTCTGACTTCCGCAGGAGTTTCATAGGACGGGCCGCGAAGCCCCAGGTAAGTTCCTTCGGCAAGCACAAGCCCCATCTCGCGGGCCGTTTCGTGCGCGGCGGCTATGTAAGAGCGGGTGTAGATGCTCGTCATATCGGGGAAGCGCGGGCCGAATCTTTCATCGTTCGGCCCGCGAAGGGGATTATCTCCCATCAGGTTTATGTGATCAGTGATGATCATAAGCGATCCGGGAGAAAGATGAGGCGAGGTGCCGCCCGCAGCGTTCGTCAGCATCAAAGATCGCACGCCCATCAACGCAAACACTCGCACAGGCAGAGTCACTTCCTGCATCGAGTAGCCTTCGTAGAAGTGAACCCTTCCCTTCATCACTGCGACATCCGTTCCCGCGCACGAACCGACTATCAATTTTCCCGCGTGGCCTTCTACAGTCGAGTGGACGAAGTTGGGAATCTCCGGGTAAGGAATCTCGACCGCATCAGTGATGGAGTCAGCCACTCCGCCGAGTCCTGATCCCAAAACGACGGCCACGCGCGGCGAGCGGTCGCCGATTTTTTCTTTGATGTAATGGGCTGCTTCCTTCGCTTTATCGTATGGCGTCACTCTAGCTCCTTCGTTGATCGTCCTCGGTTGCTGAAAAATTTTTCGCTACCAGATTCGTTTCAAGTCGAGAACGAATCCGGGAAGAATCGGATCGCCTGAAACGGTTTCGGGATCATCCAGACAAACGACTTCCGCGCCAGGGCGATAAAGGTAGACTTTCTTTTTCTTCGGATCGATGAGCCAACCCAATCGCGCCCCGTTTTCGATGTACTCTTCCATCTTTGCCTGGAGGTCGTCCAAATCATCAGTGCGCGAGCGAAGCTCGACGACGAAATCAGGACACAAGGGAGGAAATTCTTCGCGTTCATCTTCAGTCAATGATTCCCAGCGCGAGCGGAGTAACCAGGCGAGATCAGGCGAGCGTTTATCGCCGCTGGGAAGAGTGAATCCGGTCAATGAATCGAACCCGATGCCTGTTCCATCCGCTTCGACCCACGCCCTGAAAATACCCGTCAACTCGAAATTGCGCTTTCCGGTTTCTCCTCCTGTGGGCGGCATGATTATCAGGTCTCCATCGCTTGTGCGCTCGATGCGCAGATCGGGGTTCAACCGGCAGAATTCGAAAAACTCCCGGTCGCTCACCTTCTCAAGGATCGGCCCTGAGTGAAGAATGATCGGCTGTATCGATGTCCGCGTCGAATCCATGCTCATAAGCTTGCGTCTCCGTGTGAGAGCGATTCTACCACATCGGCGAATGATGGAATGACCGCCGAATTTCTCACTCATCGGCGGTCACAGTTAAAACACTTCATCTCGCGGCTCAATGCTTGATGGTATAGTTCATCGTAACCTTCGTGCTTCCGCCTTCTGCCATCGCGTTTATGAAGGCCGAGCGTTTACTGTCGGAGTCCGTGCCGATGACCTGTGAACTGTAGTCTCTGCCGGACTGCTTGAGGTTGTTCGTCGTCACCTTCATTCCGGCATCTTCGAGAGCCGATTCGTAAAAATCTACCACCTGCTGAGGAGCGTCATCCGTCGTGAAGCTGAATCCCGCGCTTTCGCTCTCGCTGTTTTTTACTGCGTAAATTCCCTGCATACTGGCTCCGGGATAAGCAGGCAGCCAGTCGGGAAGGTTCGCCGCAGAGCCGCCGCCAATCGTCACTGATCCTTCCTTCGACTTTATGTCGATTGAACCGCCCGTGTCGTCGCCTTTTCCTTCAATCGAGACCTGGTCTCCGCCTTCTTCGCTAACAGTGACTTTTCCGGCCTGAGCGTCTTTGGTGGAAACAGTGAAGGTCTTGCCACTCTTTTTTTCCTTGAAGGTGATGCGTCCTTTAGCTTCATCGATGGAAACTATTTCCAGATCGGGATTGATCGCCACAGCGAATTTGGCCGCTGCCAGCGCGGGTTGTTTCTGCGCCAATTCCGGATCGATCCCTGCTTCCTGCAACTTGCCCCTGACGAAGAATCCAAACCAGACGGCAAGGCCGACGCCTATGAGCAGAACAGCCCCGCCGATGATAAGCCCCCACATCAAAGCCTTGTTGCTCTTCCTCGGCGGCTGCCCGTAATAGCCCTGCGGAGGCCCGCCGGGATAACCCGTTGGAGGGCCGCCCTGCCAGCCTTGAGGAGGCCCGCCGGGGTAACCGGGTGGAGGTGGAGGATAGCTGCCGCCGGGGGGCTGACCGCCCGGAGGATAATTCGGAGGATAATTGGACATTGTATGTTCTCCTTTTCCTAAAATAGCTGCGCGGGGGCGCTCGGAATTCTACAACGATTTCGCAAGTCCTTCACTCTTCTTTGAGCGGTCGCGCCATCAGTTCAGTGACTGCTTCGCGCGCGGGCTTGTTTTGATAGAGCAAAGCATAAACGCTTTCCGTGATCGGCATATCTACGCATCGGCGTCGGCTGAGTTCATAAATCGCCTGCGTGGTCCTGACGCCTTCGGCCACTTCGCGCATTTGAGCCAGTATCTCATCGAGCTTTCGCCCGCGCCCAAGCTCTACACCGACGTGGCGATTGCGCGAAAGGTCTCCCGTGCAGGTCAGCACCAGATCGCCAAGCCCCGCAAGTCCCGCCATCGTCGCGGCCCGCCCGCCCTGACTTGCGGCCAGTCGCGTTATCTCGGCAAGCCCGCGAGTGATTATAGCCGCAGTGGAGTTATGCCCCAGCCCCATTCCGCTTACGACGCCCGCAGCTATCGCCACGACGTTTTTGACCGCGCCGCCAAGCTCGACTCCCGCGACATCCGTGTTGGTGTAGACGCGAAACGCGCCGGAACTGAGTTCGCGTTGAATCATCTCGGCAGCTTCGCGATCCGCAGACGCAGCAACTATCGCGGTCGGGTCTCCGCGCATCGCCTCGCGCGCAAAGCTCGGCCCTGAGAGGACGACGAGTCGCGGCGCGAATTTTTCTTTCAACACATCCGCCATCACTTCCGACATCCGCATCAGCGTGCCATTTTCGACTCCCTTTGTCGCGCTCGCCAGAACCACATCGCTTCGCAGATGATCGCGCATTCCAAGCATGATCTCGCGCATCGCATGAGAAGGCACGACTATGATGGCGAAGTCCGCATCGATCAACGCCTCTTCAATCGAAGTCGTCGCCGTGATGTTTTCAGCAAGCGCGAAATCGGAAAGATAAAACGGATTGCGATGAGAGTCGCTGATCAGTCGGGCGACTTCCCGCTCGCGCGCCCACACGCTGACCTGGTGATGATTGCGCGCGGCAATCGCAGCGAGCGCCGTTCCCCAGCTTCCCGCGCCGATGATGGCAACGCGCTTCGATGTTCGTTCGCTCATCGGTCACCGCTTCTGCTTGCGGCTGGCGAGCCGAGCTTCGTTTCAGTTCCGCTCACCAGACGGCGGATGTTTTCGTGATGCTTCGCTACGATCAGCGCGCCCGCAAGCGCGGTCGTCGCAACCATGATCCAGAGTTGTGGATGAGGGCTTGAAGGCAAAAGCCATCCGTAAAAAAGCAGAATCAAAATCGGAATCGAAAGAGACGCGATGATCGATCCGAGCGATGAATAGCGCGTCATCAGCACCGTAATGATATAAAGCGCAAAAGCCGCCATCACCGGCACAGGGGCAAGCACTAAAAACACGCCCGCGCCTGTTGCGACTCCCTTGCCTCCGCGAAAGCCCAAAAAGACGGGAAAGATGTGGCCGACGATTGCCGCTATCGCAGCCGCGCCCGCCCACAGATAATCGTCTCCCGCAACTATTCGCATCAGCAACACCGCCGCCACGCCTTTGAGCGCATCGAGCGCGACGGTGAGAATGCCTGCCGCAAATCCGGCTCGTCTCGATACGTTGGTCGCGCCTGTCCCGCCCGATCCTATGTGGCGAATATCTTCGCCGCTGGTGAAGATGAATCTCACCAGAAGGTAGCCGAATGGGATGGCTCCCAGAAGGTAAGCGATAAGGACGAAGACAGGTTTGGCGAGCATTGGTAAGTTCTCCGCTCTCCGGCGAGGCAGCCCTGACTATATCAAAGCCATGTTTGAGGCACAACGAAAACTACTATTGCCCGCGCGAGTCGGCGGGCTTAGGATGGGCGCGAAATACGAAGTGTTTTTGATGTAGCGCGGCCTGCCAGGTTGCGCACGGAAAGCATGAAGATCGGGGAAACAGCAGGCTGGCAGCCTGCTATACCTTATTCTGAGGCGGCGTCATGAAAAAAGTGTTGATCGTTTTCATTTTGATCTCGATGGCGGGCTGCGCGATAAACGTCAAGCAGGACGAGTCGGGCAAGATCAAACTTCCTGATCAATCGGGCAAACTGACGGATGGCGATAAGACCGGCGTCGGGCAGGTGCCGCAGGTGCTTGCGGCCAATGAGATAGCGGCTCAAGCGCGGCTGCGCTCTATCTCGACCGCTGAAATGGCTTACTACGCTCAGGACGGTGGCAAGTATGCTTCGCTCGATGAGCTTGTTCAAATGGGACTTCTCAACGATCCTTCACGCGGAAAACTGCGCGGCTACCGGTTCGATGTGCGGGTGAAACAAAACGGGTTTGAGGCGACGGCTGTGCCTGAAAACTTCGGCGTAACAGGCCGCAGGTCTTTTTACATCGATGATACGGGCGTGATGCGCGCAGCGGAAAGAGGCGGAGCGGCGGCTACCGCCTTTGACCCGGAAGTTTATTGATAAGCGAAGAGTATAGCCCATCACTGTTTTTCTATCGCCTTGACCTTCTCTGTTTTTGCGGGCCAGCGACCTTTCAGGAAAGTATCGATTGAAGAAAAGATCAGGTCGGGCGCTTCGATCCACGGAAGATGCGCCGCGCCTTCTACGGTCAGGAGCCTGGCGTCTGGCAAAGTCAAGGCCCACTCTCTGCCGCCGCCATAAGGCGCGTTTCGATCCCGTGTGCCGTGAATCGTAAGAGTAGGATTTGAAACTTTCGCCACCTGCTCTTTTGACAGATTGAGTTTCTGAACCGATACGAAGTGATGTTGAAAGTGCCGATCTAAATTGATCGGCCATTCGTTCGGATGATCGCAATATCCGTTTCCGACTTTCGGAGCGTCTTCACGCTTTCCGACCAGTTGCACACGAGTCACGAGCCACTCTTTCTCGCAATAATTCTTAGGGTTGGATTTGTGATAGCCCTCTGCCCTCAGCTTGCGAAGATTGTTGACTTCGTTCTGATCGAGAACCGTGCTTGCGTCGTCGGCCATAAGATTCGCCGGGTACTCGGTTCCGAATTTACGCGGCACTGCTCCTATCTGAATCAATCGCTCAACGCGCTCAGGGTGCTGCATCGCGTACATCACCACCATCATTCCGAGATAAGATTCGCCAATCAGGCTGATTTTGTCGAACCCGAATCGCTGCCGGATTTTTTCGAGATCATCGACGTCGTGCTGGATGGTCAGCTTTGATGTGTCGGCGACAGAGTCGGAGCGACCGCGATTTCGCATGTCGTAAAAAATCAGCGTGCGCCCCTCGGCCAGTCGCTTGAAATCTTCGAAGAGCATGAATCCAAGCGGTATGATGACCGCCTGTTTTCCGCTGCCCGTTTTTCGATAAAACAATCGCGCTCCATCGTCTGCGGTCACGTAGCCTTCTTCCACTCGATTCTGCGCCTGCCCGGAGTGCGGAAAGCTCAGGGTCAGCAGGAACACAAGTGATATTCGCCCGATTACTTCAACGCAATTCATGATGATTCCCCTCCTCGGAAGATTCGTTTCCATTGCGTAAGAGTTAATCGTTTCCGCGCAGAAAAGTATTGAGGAGCGGTTGAGGATTTTCTGAGGATTCGCTCAGGAAGGCTTCAGGGGGCCTGGGCCGACGCGATTCATCAGATCGATGAATCTCTGATCGCCTCGCAGCGGCTCCCAGCTTTCCTCCATTCGGATAAAAAGCAGAATGCTGTCGCGCTCTATGTAGGCCCGCTCAAGCCATTCGAAGACGCGATCACGATCTCCCAAATCCAGGTAGAGCCACGCTATGTGTGTAGGCCGGACATATTTCTGTTTCAACATAAAACTCATCTTGTTGAGCAGAAAACGCGCGTCTCCTGTTTTAGCCATGTTTGCCAGACCGCGCGACACCTCAGCGAAAGAGGGCATCCCGGAAAGCTCCATCGCTTTTCGATAAGAGGCTTCGGCTTCTTTCATCATCGCCTTCTTTCGGTAGACGTGTCCGAGCGCCTTGTGGCCCCAGAAGTAAGACGGATTGATGCGAACGGCGCTCTCATAGACTTCCATCGCCTCATCATACCTGTGAAGTCGAAAGAATATATCTCCTGCGGTCATGTGCGCGCTTATCGAGGATGGATCAAGCTGGCGCGCGAGATTGGCTTCCGTGAGAGCTTCATCCAGTCGTCCGGCGGCCCAGAGATACTGGCCATAGAGATTGTGAGCCTGCGCGCAATCTGCATCGAACGCAACGGAGAGTTTGAAATGGTTTTCAGCATCCGCCCAGTTCCAGTCATAAACGAGCAGGCTTATAGCAAGCGCGGCGTGCGCTTCGGCCAGACGGTCATCCAATTCGAGGGCTTTCATCGCAGCCTCTTTCGCTTTCGGATAACCCTCTTCAGGCCTCAGGTAGTTGTGGCTCACAAGCAGATGATGGAAATCGGCGAGCGAGGCGTATGCAAGAGCGAAACTCGCGTCAAGTTCAATCGCTCGCTTGAAGTGCGCGATTGCCCGATTCAATCCTTCCTCGGTTCTGTCGTTCCAGAGATTGCGCCCCTTGAGATATTCGCCGTAGGCTTCCGTATTGACCTGATGCGGCGCGCGCTGTTTTTCTTTCAAAGTCACGAAACCTGTTTTCAAAACGACGACAGCGATCAACAAACTGAAAACCATTCCCGCAGCCAGCGGCTTCCACCAACGCTTCAACCGCATGAGCGGAGAACTTTTTT
Organism: Blastocatellia bacterium UBA7656; assembly: GCA_002483445.1. GTDB lineage: Bacteria > Acidobacteriota > Blastocatellia > UBA7656 > UBA7656 > UBA7656. The sequence continues at coordinate 55,718 of DLHY01000086.1, read as the reverse complement.
CATCATCGTCGCCGGACGTTGAGATTTCAAAAGAGACCGGCGCGATGAGGCGATAGCCTTTCTTTGGAATCGTCTGAATGAATCGCGGATTGCGGGCCTCGTCGCCGAGAGCTTTGCGCAATTCGAAAACGGAAGTGGTCAGCACCTCATCGGTCACGAAGCGATCAGCCCAGACACATTCAATGATGCTGTCTTTCGAGATGACTTCACCTGCTCGCCCGACCAGGCAGATGAGGACTTCCATCACCTTAGGCTCAAGGCGAAGGGTTTTGCCGTTCGCGGAAATCGAATTGAGTTGAGGCTGCACAAGCCATTCATTCAAACGAAAATCATCCTGCATAAATCTCTCCTGACTGTGACAATCGGAAAAATTCTATTACACTACGAAAGAAACAGCGAAGCAAAGGAGTCGAAACAATCGCTCTTCGATCAGTTCGAGCAGATTTGCCTCGACCCCGGCAAGGAGTAACGACGATGAATCTGATTCAAAGACCCCGACGTTTGCGACGCACGGAAGCCCTCCGCGCTATGGTGCGCGAGACTCATCTCACGCCCGATGATTTCGTCTATCCGCTCTTCGTATGCGAGGGCGAGGGAGTGCGACGTGAAATAAGTTCGATGCCCGGTTGCTTCAATCTCTCAATCGATGAGCTTGTGCGCGAGGTGGAAACCGCCCGCAGCGCGGGAATCCGCTCGGTGATTCTGTTCGGCGTGCCTGACGAAAAAGACGCGCTCGGCTCGGAGGCTTATGCTGAAGACGGCATCACTCAGCGGGCCATCCGCGCCGTCAAGCGCGAAGTCCGAGACCTTATAGTTATCGCTGACAACTGCCTGTGCGAGTACACCGATCACGGTCATTGCGGAGTTGTCGAGGAGGGCGAAGTATTAAACGATCCTTCGCTCGAACTGCTCGCGCGAACGGCAGTATCTCAGGCCGAAGCGGGAGCCGACATCATCGCGCCTTCGAATATGATGGACGGATTCGTCTCTGCGATTCGCGCCTCGCTCGATCAGTCGGGCTTTGAAAGTATTCCGATCATGTCTTACGCGGTGAAATACGCATCAGCGTTTTACGGGCCTTTTCGGGAAGCGGCGCAGTCGGCCCCGCAGTTCGGCGACCGAAGAGGATATCAGATGGATGCGGCCAATTCGCGCGAGGCGATGCGCGAGGCCCAACTTGATATCGAACAGGGCGCGGACATTCTGATGGTCAAGCCTGCGCTTCCTTATCTCGACATCATTCGAGCGGTGCGCGAGCGTTTCGACCTGCCGGTTGCGGCTTATCAGGTATCGGGCGAGTACGCGATGATAAAGGCGGCGGCTCAAAGAGGATGGATCGATGAAGACCGGGTGGTGATGGAATCGCTCACGGCCATAAAGCGAGCCGGGGCGGATATCATTTTGACTTACTTCGCCCGCGAGGTGGCCGCTCGTCTTGCGTGATCGCTCGCTATGATTCTTCTCGTTTGATTCTTCGCCTGATTCGCTTCGTGCGCCTCACAGGTTGTTGCTTCTTTATCCGCGCCTTGACCTGCTGGAGAGAGAGAGTCCTGCCTTCAGCAATCGCCTGACGCGAACGCGAGGTCATCTCCAACAGTTCGAGTTCGTCCAGCCGCTCAAGGTCTTCTTCGATTTGGGCATGTTGAGACATTGACACAATAACGACCGGAGATAGTTCTCAAACCATAGAGTCACATTCGCGTCGTCGGGCCAAGCTCAAGCTCTGCGCGCTCCGCTTCCGCTCTTCGCGGGCGTATCATAGACCAGAGCTTGAGGACGACTCCGTGCGATGAATAGAAAACCGCCATCACGAGCAGCGTCCATTGAGAGTAAAACCAGATGAGCATCACCATCAGCGCGATGGCCAGTATCAACACTCGCGGATGATAATTAGTCGAGCCAATGTTTTTGAGGCTCGAATAACGTATGGTCGAGACCATCAGCATCGAGAGACAAAACATCAGCGCAAGCAGCGCCACTCCATACTCCATTCCGTCGATTGTCACATGTTGCCCTAAGGCTGAAACCTCGAATCCGCGTTTGTGAGCTATCGGCGTGGGAGTGAAATGAACTATCGCGGCCAGAAGGACTGCGCCCGCAGGTATGGGCATTCCGACGAACGCTTTTTTGTCCTTAGGATTTTTCGGAGGGAGATTCGGATTGGGATTGCGCGCCTGAACGTTGAATCGCGCAAGGCGGAGCGAGCCGCAGATGACGAATATGAACGAAGCCGCCCAGCCCAGTTTGTGAAGCCCCGCCACCTGACCGTAGCCCCACGAAAAAGCGAGCAGCGCGGGCGCTATGCCGAAGGATAAAACGTCGGCGATGGAATCAAGCTCGATGCCGAATTCTGAAGTTGCCTTCGTCAGCCGCGCTATGCTGCCGTCGAGAAAATCGAACAGAGTCGCAAAGCCTATGTTGAGCGCCGCGCGATTGAAATGCTCTGTCGCCGCTTCGACCTGCCCTACGGAAAGCGACTGCACGCCCAAAAGCGATTCCATTATGGAATAGAATCCGCAGAAAATATTCGCCGTAGTGATAACGCTGGGGATGACGTAAACGGTTTTGCGCCACCGTCGGCGCATGTTTTTTTCTTCCGCTCCGTTTCTGGCCATAGTTCGTCCTTCGTCCTTTGCCACTGGTCATTATGTCTTTCGAACAAAGGACAAAGGACCAATGACAAAGGACAAAAATCAGTTTTGCGTTTCCCTGACGCGCCCGATCACCGTGATGCCGCCTGTGACTTTCTGGCCGCGCTCGACGAGGATTTCAACTTCATCAGGCATCACGACATCCATACGCGAACTGAATTTCATAAGTCCTACTTTATCGCCCATCTCAACGCGGTCGCCTTTTTTTCTCCAGAAGACCACGCGGCGAGCGACGACTCCGGCTATCTGGCGAAAAACTATCGTGACATATCGCCCTCGAACGGTCACGACATTCTGCTCGTTTTCTATGGAAGCTATGTCGCGCGAAGCCACATGAAAGGCTCCGGGCTTGTAAACCACATCGATGATTTCGCCCGCTATCGGCGTGCGGTTTATGTGAACATTGAGCGGCGAGAGGAAAATCGAAACCTGCGTGGGCGAATTCTCGACGCCTCGATCAAGGGGAGCGATCATAACGACGCGCCCGTCAGCAGGAGACAAAACGAGATGTTCATCCGACGGAGATTCCCTGCGCGGGTCGCGAAAGAAAAAAATCATGAAAGCGATCAGGAACAGGAAGGCACCTGCTGCGACCCACCACTGGAGGGCGAAGAAGATAAGAGCGGGAACGAGAAAAATAATGATGTATGGTAAGCCTTCTTTTGCCATGAGTCTCGATTATAAAAACAAAATTGGCTACTCCGAGCGGGTAAGGCGCAACTGTGCGGCCCTGTCGGTCGTTGAGTAACCAATTGTGATTCGATTCTGTCTTTATCGAATCCTGATCAATGGCTTGCTACCGTGTGCTGTTCGCGGTAGCGGCGCATCATTGATTCCATCCGGTCTTTTATATAGAGCTTTTTCTTCTTGAGGGTGATTTCCTCCATCTGCTCCTCGGCGCTCGGATAATGCAGCGCGGCCAACTCGCTCAATCTTTTTTCGTATTCCTGATGTTCGTTTACAAGTGCGGCGAAATTCTCGTCGTTGACCATTAGCTGATGCTTGAGCGCTTCGGTGTCAGAAATGTTCATGAGCTTTCCTCCTGATTTTTTTTTGAAAGACCAGTTTCTCTACCAGCAAAGATGGTACTCGAAAGAAGTGTCTGATGCAAGAATCGGGTGTCGCGTTCAGGGCCATTGAAAACGAAAGCTTGTTGATCCGGGAGCGCACGCCGATGCAATCAAGACGTGCGCTCCCTCATCTTCAGAAGCTGTACTTGAGCGCGAACTGAATCTGTCGGGCAGGCGTCACCGTATCGACTGCCGAGCCGAATCCCGGACTGTTGATGATTCGGATGGGCGTTCCGAAATTAGCCCGGTTGAGCGCGTTGAACATCTCGGCCCGGAATACGAGATTCTGGTTTTCGGTGAATCGGAAAGTCTTCACCAATGCCACGTCCCACGCGATGAAGTTGTCGGCTCTCACTGTGTTTCTCCCTACGGCTCCGTCCTGTCCGAGAAGGGCGAAAAAGTCGAACACCGTTTTGCCACTGGCCAAAGCGACTTTTTGTCTCCCATGCCCGTCAAGGAAGACCAGTCCGTTCGTCGTTCGCGGGCGATCAGTGAGATTGCCGTCGAGGTTCACGTCGAACGGAACGTTGAGGGTGAAGGGTTGGCCCGTGTGCGCCTGAACTATAGTCGACATCTGCCACCCGCCCAGAATCTTGGCCGCTGTCGTCGTCTCGTTTCGATAAATTGGAAGGTCCCAGACGACGGAGGCCGAAAGCCGCTGGCGAGTGTCGAAGTTCGCATCTCCTCTTTCCGCTCTCAGGTTGGACGAATTCTGAGCGATCACGGGCGCTCCGGCTATGGGGAAGATGTCCGACACGTCATCAATCGCGTGCGACCAGGTGTAGGCAATCGTGTACTGATAGCCGCGAGAGTACCGCTTGCGCATTTCCAGTTGCATGGAGTGATAGATGGAACTGGCCGAGTTCTCATAAATCTGAAACGCGCCAAGCTCAGGCACGGGGCGCGGCGGTCTGAGGCTGCAACCGAGGAACTGGCAGATGCCAAGCACCAGAGGAGACGGGAAAGTATTGGAGCGAGTCGACAGATTCACTGACGGGGTGACATTGGGGCCGAGGTTCGGAGTCGTCAGCCGCGTCAGCTTCGTTCCCTTCGTTCCCACATAAGCAGCCGAGACGGCGTAGTCCCGGAACACCTCACGCTCAAGGGTCAGGTGCCATCTTTGAGTGTAAGGGGTGCGAAGGTCTTTTTCGGGCAGTGTGAAGGAGAGTCCGCCTCCCCCGCGATTCTGTCTAAACACCGCGCCCACGAGCGGAATGAAATCGCCCGGCCCTCCGCCAAGCTGATTCCCCGTGCCGGGTTGTATGAGCGGGATAGGTCCCAGGCCGAAGAACGCCGGATTGTTGAGAAAGAAAACATCGAAGTCGCCCGTAAAGCTCGGCTCGATGTTGATAGGAATCTGATTCGGGAACACGTTGCGCGACTGGCTGACGACTGCGCCCAGTATCGCGTCATAATAAACTCCGAAGCCCCCCCGCACAGCAGTCTTTCCGTCCTTCCACGGGTCCCAGGCGAATCCGAAATAAGGCCCGAAGTTGTTGCGATCAGGCTCATAGATGCCCGTCCGGTCTCCAAGCACTCTCCTGTAGGCCGCAACCGATTGATTGAATGCCTGAGTGAAAAGCGGATTGGAGGCTGGAGAGTTTTCTGCGGGAATGCCATCGAGAGAGAGCGCATTTTCAATGCGCCGGTTCACTTCTCTCGGCACAGAGTTGTACTCATAGCGCACGCCGAAATCGAATGAGAGGTTGGGGCGCACTCTCCAATTGTCTTTGACGAAGAAATTGTACTCGGTCACTCGAAGGCCGATTGTCGAATCGGGCGGGCCGAATGAAAGCGTCTGGAATACGGAAGACGGCAGGCCCAAAGCCGCGAGATTGACTCCTTCAAGCAGAAAACGCTGCGGGTCGCGCGTAAAGAAGAGCGTCTGCTGGTTCGACTCCAGGGATCCGGTCGTCAGTATCGCGTTGCCGAATACGACCTGCGGTCGAAAGTTGCGATCCTGACGATTGTTGAACTGTATTCGCCTGATGTCGGCTCCGAATTTGAACGTGTGCTGAAGATAATTCCACGAAAGAGTGTCGGCGTACTGGAAAGTATTGCTGGTGCGATCCTGCGGAAAAGTGTAGGAATTGACTCCCACAGGGCTGAACGGTTCGATGATGACCTCGCCGATGACTCCTGTCGAAGAGGGAAGCTCGAAGATTGTGCCGCCGACATTGACGAGCGTCGGTGTGTCGGCAATCAGGTTGAACGGGCCGAAGTCAAGCTCATTGAAATCCAGATTGGTGCGCCCGTAGGAGAAACGCGCCTGATTGTAAAGGCTGATGGTGAGTTGCGTATCGAAGATCAACGAAAAATTCTGTGTGCGCGTCTGGGCTTCGATTGAAGAACGCAGCGCGCGATTGACGCTCGGCAAAGTGCGAGTGTCATCTGTGAAATTGTACCGGGCGTTGAGCGAGTTTTTCTCATTGACCTGATGGGTGATCTTGAATGAAACAATCGACCCGTCTCCGTCGGCAGGCAGAATTTCCGTGCGGGTGTTATTACCGTAAGGCCCGCCGGGATTGTTCGGCAGAGGATAGAATGAAAGGACATTGAGTCCGAGCGGCGTGGCTCCGAAAGCGGTGCCGAAGAGCAGGAGGTTGCCGGGGTTGAAGGGGTTGGGGCCAAGGACGGAGAACTGGTCCAGTCCGAGGAAGCGTCTTTCCCCAAGTGTCGGGGTTGCGAAGTGCTGTTCGGTAAAAGAACGCACGTCCAGTCGTTCGAAGCTGCCGAAAAATTGAGTGCGCTCCTGTTTGATCGGCCCGCCGACTACCAGCCCGAATTGAGTGCGTCGGAAATCATCTTCTCCGCCGCTCGCTCCTCCCGTGTAATCGAAAAAGTTCCTCGCGTTGAGAGCCGAGTCGGTGACGAATCCATAAGCCTGCCCATGAAAATCATTCCCGCCTTCCTTCGACACTGCATTGACCTGAGAGCCGGAATTGCGGCCAGCCTCGGGACTCCACAGCAGGGTCGAAATCTGAAACTCTCTGATCGATTCTATCGGCTGAGGAACGAGCGCCAGAAATCCCTGACGGCGAACGCCCACGTCCGGGTCATTGAAGTCCGAGCCGTCTACGGTGAAGTTGTTCGACCTTGCGCGCGAACCGTTGACCGAAAACTGTCCCGAAGTTCCTATGCCGAAGCCTATGCCGGGGCCGCGCACTCCGGGCGTAAACGGAGGAGGAGCGACTCCGGCGACGAGCAAAGCCAGGTCATCGAAGGTGCGCTGATCGCCCGCGGCGCCTAAGGGAAGGGTTTCAATCTGTTTCTCGGAAAAATTCCCCCCCCGCGATGCGTCAGTCAGATTGAGCAGAGTCTCGCCGCTCACGGCAGCCGGAGTTACCGGAGCCGTCGGCTGAGTCGGTTGCGTAGGCTGCGTAGGCTGCGCGGGCGTCGCTGCGCCTAAAGTGATATCGGGAGGGCGAAGCGGAGTGGTCGCGTTAAGGGGTATGCGCAGGTTCTTCACTCCGCCGTCCGTGTATCCGGCGAGCGAAGCGGTGACGGTGTAGAGACCCGGAGGCAGAAATGAAACGCTGTAAAAGCCTGCGGCATCGGTCAAAGTCGCGCGTTTGCTTCCGCTGACTTCGCTGATGACAGTCACCTTCACCCCGCCGAGGGGTTTTCCCGTAGGGTCGAAGACTTTGCCTTCCAGAGTGCCTGAAGTGGATTGAGCGTAAGAACTGATTGCGGGCCTCAGCCCAATCAGCACGAGCGAAAGTATCAAAACGGCAACCAGCCGAACAGATGTCTGATTAAACCATTTAAGCATAATATGCCTCCTTTGTGAGCTAGTGGAGAACTTGAATCTGAATTTCCTGCGCCGTCGTGCAACCCTGGGGAGTGGGTTGCTAAGGTTTCGGGGTTTATCGTTTGCCAATCGGTCATCATGATAGTTGAAGATGATCCTGATGACCCCGCCCATTTATCAAGACGGAAAACAAACGCGATACGAAACAAGCTTCTTCAAAGTTTTTGCGACCTTAGATCAAGCCCGTATCATACACTCATGGACGCGGTTGAACGAAGAGATCGTCAACAGCGAATCTCTCTGTCCCAACGGTGCGAAAGCCTATATTGCCGAGCGAAAAAGTATTGCCGGGGTCTTTGAAGACACCCAGATTTTCGGCTTTGCCTGTCGCCGCCGATCTTATCGTGTGCGTGATGACATCGTTGTTGACATCGATTTCGATATCGTATTCGCCGCCTGCTACTGCCTGCTCTATGAGCGGGTCTGAGCGGAAGAAGTCCATCGCGTCGAAGCGATTGTCCTTCACTATGTAGGTGATGAATCGGTTCGGTATCAACCCTTGGGGTCCTGACAGATAAAACAGGTAATAGTTCTTCGCATCCTTCGCCCGCACTATCCAGGCCGCCCCCCCGCCGTTTTCAAGCTTGAGGTGAAATGCCATGCGGAAATTGCGATAACGTATCCCTGTGGGAAATCCCGGCACAGGGGCGTTGGCAAGATGAAGAGCGCCCGCTTCGGCTTTCCACCCCGCAGGAACGCTCCAGCGGCGGGGATTGAGTATCTCGAAATCATCGCTGAACTCAGCCGAGGTCGGCAGCGGCGTAAGCGCGCGCTCCACTCGAACAGGTTTGCGGAATTCAAAGACGTGAGACTCCTTGTGTTCCTCGTATCCTTCTTTGGCCAGCTTGACTTCGTGATTGCCCAGTTTCATATTCGTGCGGTTGAGGCGTCCGTCGGCAGTCGTCGAGCCGATGAACTCGCCGTCCAAATAGACCGAGGTGCCGGGCGCGGTCGTGACGGTCAACTCTCCCGTCGCAATTTCGAGTTTGGGCGTGATGTAGCTTATCGCGCCCCCACGGACGGGGACCTTGGCCCTTTCCCAGTCGGCGATGGTCGGATGCGATATGCGAAGCGTGTGAAGGCCCGATGGAATGTTTTCGATCTCGATTTGATTCTCAGCCTTTTTGATTTTCACTGATGCGGGCTTCTGTCCATCGATGAGAATCGTCGCGTCGGCTTCGACAGGGCCGAGTATGATGCTTCCGGTTTGTGCGACAAGCTCTGCGATAAGAGGGTCGGTGCCTGACAGTTTCACACTCGTCCGAAGCGTTGCGGGCGCGTATTTGTCGGCGCTGACTTCGACCGTGTAAGGGCCGGGCGGAACTTCGGCGCGGAACTGGCCCGCATTGCTGGGGCCCTGCTGCACGATTTCAGTCCCGCGCTTTATGACCACCTGCGCGTCTTCAGGATCGGTCAGCACGAAGAGAACTCCGTTGACTCCCGGCCTCGATGCAACAGCAGATCCTTTGGGGCGCAGAGATGTTTTTCTCGCCTTCGTCTCGATTCTTACGGATTCTTCTTCAAGGACTCTCTGCGCGTTTGAACTGGAAATAAGGATCAGGCATGTCAGAGCGATTGCCGAAGCGAATCGAATGATCCCACCTGTATGATTGAACCGAATCATATACCCTCTCTGATTTATGGCGCATCCTTAGCGCATCGGAAGCCGATGTAGTTGCGGTAAAAGTCAGGCTTCTGAAGCGCGCGCGTTGTAACAGTGGCATATTTCTGCTCCTCGACCCAGTCTCCCCCGCGAAGCACCACATGACCTTCTTTCGCTTTCGCCTTGCTGCCTGGATAAGGAATGTAGATTGACGCCGTCCATTCGAGAGCATTGCCCGACATATCCAACACGCCGAACGGACTTTGTCCGGAAGGAAAACTCCCTACCGGAGTGACATCTCCCTTGCCGCTCTCTCTGGTGTTGGCGTTGAAGTTGCTGAACTGCTTTCCCCAGGGATAAAGCCGTCCGTCATCGCCTCTGGCCGCATACTCCCACTCTTCTTCGGTAGGCAGCCTCTTCTCCGCCCACTCGGCATACTTCTTCGCGTCATTCCAGTCCACGTTGACGACCGGGTAGCTTTCCCGCCCTTCTTCGAACTTCCCCGTGGTCCAGTGCGAAGGAGGCTTGTAGCGGGTTGCTCGGATGAATTCGTAATACTGTTGATTGGTCACTTCATACTTATCGATATAGAAGGATTTGACTGTAACCATCTGCTCAGGCTTTTCGGCCTCGTCTGTGGAATTATTATTTCCCATCGTGAACGAGCCGCCGCGGATGAGAATCATATCGCGCGGCGCTTCCGGCGCTGGCGGAAGGGGCGGATTTACAATCGAGGAGTTCGTATTCGCGACGGGAGCGCGCTTGGGTTTGAGGACGACGAACCAGACTCCTATCAGCGCAAGCACGATGAACATTCCGCCGATGAGAGATATTTTCGTCTTGCTTATCCTCCCCTGTTCATCCTTGAGTTGAAACAGCCCGCTCACGGGTGTCGCTCTCTCCGATGCCGACCCGAAGAGGGTTCCCTTAACAGAGGATGACATCGGAGAAGTTCCTTTCAACTGCTTGTTGAGCGTATCGACGCTCGTCGATACAGGCCCGCCTATTCGCTGTCCCGGCATCGAAGGCGGAGAGAATGAAGTGTCGGACGGAATGCCCGAAGTCATCTGCGCGGACGAAAACTGCATCGTGTAAGCGCCGAGTCGAAACTGAAATCCCGCCGAGTAAAATGCCTGCTCGATTTCGCTGGCAAGCTCGATGGCCGTACTCTGGCGACCTTCCTTCTCTTTGCTCAACGAGCGCAGAAGCACCATCGCCACCTGTTCCGGCAGGTCCGATCTTCGCTGGCGAGGGTCGGGCGGCGGCTCGAAGATATGTTTATGCACAATGCCCAGAGGAGTCTGCGATTGAAACGGGACATCGCCCGTGATCATCTCGAAAAAAATCACTCCCAGACTGTAGATGTCGGCCCTCGGATCGAGTTCTTCGCCGCGGCACTGTTCGGGCGACATATAGTGCGGCGTGCCTATGACCATACCGGCCTGCGTGACCGCCATCGAAGCGTCTTCCTTGAGCATACGGAGCTTGGCGATTCCGAAATCGAGAACCTTGACTGACTCCTGCTTCTCTTCGGCCCTGAGCAGCCACACATTGTCGGGTTTCAGATCGCGATGGATGATGCCCTTGAGGTGAGCCGCGTGAACGCCTGCGCAGGCCTGACGAAACACATTGACTGCTTCTTCGAAATCCATCACCGGACTTTGTTTGAGCCGCTGACGGAGATCGCAGCCTTCGAGGAATTCCATCACGAGATAGGCTGTGCCGGTCTCTCTCTCTACGCCGAAGTCGATGACTCTCACCGCATTGGGATGAACGATCTGAGCCGCCGCGCGAGCTTCTCTTCTGAAGCGGCTCAAAGTATTCTGATCCGAAGCCAGATGCGTATGAAGTATTTTGATTGCGACGCTCACATCCATGTGAATGTGCTGGGCCTTGTAGACCTTGCCCATACCGCCTTCGCCGATTTTTTCAGTGATGCGATATCTTTCGTCGAACAGTGTATCGATGAAGCGATCCTGCGGCTGGGTCCTGGCGATGAGCGAACTGCCGTCAAAAGGGCAGAAGAGAATTTTGTCTTCAAACTCGCGCCCGCATACCTGGCACAATTTCATCGTCACACTCCCCAGGTCTTCGAAGACCGAAAGAAAACTTCAGGAATATCCTACTAACATACTACTTGCGCGTCAATTTAACGAATTCAAACGGCTTTCATGACGATGAAGGTTCTTTGTGCTAACATCGTTGAATGATACTCGCCCGAATTGAAGCGACAGGCTTTCGCAATCTCGAAGGCGCGGCTCGATTCGGCTCAGGACTCAACATTTTTTACGGCGATAACGCTCAGGGAAAAACCAACTGGCTCGAAGCCATCTACACGCTGGGGACTACGAAATCCTTCCGCACTGCTCAGGTTCGCGATTGCATCCGCTTCGACAGCCGCGAGTGCCTGCTTCGCGGAGAAGTGCATACCCGCTCGATTTCCCGTCAGCTTCAACTGCTTCTGACCGAATCCGCGAAAGAGCTTTTCGTAAACGGCAAACGCGAGCCGGTGGTGCGCTACCTCGGAAATCTCGATGTGTTCGCTTTTTCGCTCGAAGAACTGGAAGTGGTTCGCGGCACTCCGAGCGAGCGACGTCGATTCCTGGATCGCGGCGTCGTTTCGCTCACACCCGCGATGCTCTCTACCCTTTCGCAATACAATCATGTGATAAAACAAAAAAACCGTCTGCTTCAGGAAGCCTCGTCAAGCTCGAACCCCGCCGCCTTTCATGATCAGATCGAAGCATGGAATGAGCAGCTTGTAGATCTGGGCGCGGCGATTCACGAAGCGCGGACGAATTACGTCGAGCGGTTGAACCGCGTGCTTGATGAAAACGATCACGGGCGGGCTATCTTCGGAGCCGAGCGCGTAACCCTGCGCTATCGCTCGCAGATGGAAGGCAAGGGCGATTTGAGCGATTATAGGAGGCTTTACGGCCTGCGTCTCAAAGAGCGATTGGGAGCCGAATCCGCTGTCGGACACTGTTTGATCGGGCCTCACAGGGACGATCTTGAAATACAGGCGGACAGCCGCGAACTCAATCGTTTCGGGAGCGCCGGACAGCAGCGAAGTGCCTTATTACTCCTTGATTTAGCGCAGGTCGAGATATATAATTCCGTTTACGAAGAAAGCCCCGTTTTAATCATCGATGATCTTGATGCAGAGCTTGATCGAGGAAGAATCGAGGCGCTACTCGGCGAGATTGAAGGCCGCGCTCAGACCTTCATCAGCACCTCTCGCCGAGCGATTGCCAATCGCTATCGCGACCGCGCTTCGGTTTATCTCGTCGAACGGGGACGCGCCGAGCGCGAGAGCGAAGAGGGCTTTGCGGGCATCGGGGTCGATGATGGAAAAGAGCCGAACGCCGCATTATGACGCAAACGAAAAGATGTCCGGGAAATTATTTTCAAGAGGAGTCCTTGATATCGTCAGAGACGACGCCCTGAAAGTATGAAAAATAATCGAGGGTTCGGACTCTCAAGACTATCCGGACTCTATAGACTTTTACGGAGGCGTCGCCCGGTAGAACAGGCTGCCAGCCTGTTGACGCGCGGAAAGTAGAAGAATCGGGAACCAGCAGGCTGGCAGCCTGCTGTACATGTTCGGAGGAGAAGATGGTGAGCAAAGAAAAAGAAACGTATGATGCCAGATCGATCACGGTGCTTGAAGGAAGAGATGCCGTGCGCAAACGTCCCGCGATGTACATCGGTTCGACGAGCGACCTCGGACTTCATCATCTGGTTTATGAAGTCGTCGATAACTCGATTGACGAAGCTCTGGCCGGTTATTGCGACCGCGTCGATGTCAGCATTCATATAGACAATTCAATAACCGTAGTAGATAACGGTCGAGGCATCCCGGTAGACATTCACCAGCAGGAAAAAGTTTCAGCAGCCGAAGTCGTTCTGACCAAACTTCACGCGGGCGGCAAGTTCGACACCAACTCTTACAAGGTATCGGGCGGTCTGCACGGCGTGGGAGTGTCGGTCGTGAACTTTCTTTCCGAATGGCTGAGACTTGAAATCTGGCGCGACGGCTCTACCTATGAACAGGAATACCTTCGAGGCATCCCGCAGGGGAGATTGAAACAAACCGGCAAGACCCGCAAGCGGGGAACCAAAGTCGCCTTCAAGCCTGACCTTGAAATTTTCGAAGTCACCGAGTTTAATTTCGACACGCTCTCGCAGCGATTGCGCGAGAAAGCGTTTTTGAATTCGGGCGTGCGCATCACCATCACCGACGAGCGAACGGAGAAAAATCACGAGTTTTTCTATCGCGGCGGCATCGCCGAATTCGTCAAGCTGTTCAACAAAAACAAAAACGTGCTGCACCCGCAGCCGATATATTTCGAAAAACTGGCGACAGAAGAAGACCCTCTCGGCGTTGAAATCGCCCTTCAGTACAACGACAGCTATTCGGAGATAGTCCACTCGTTCGCCAACAACATCAATACCGTAGATGGCGGCTCGCACCTGACGGGCTTTAGAGCCGCGCTTACAGGCACGATAAACAACTACGCGAAGTCAGCAGGGCTTTTCAAAAAAGATGACGAAAAGCTCGCGCCCGAAGATGTGCGCGAGGGGCTTGTCGCCGTCATCAGCGTCAAGTTGCCTCAGCCTCAGTTCGAGGGACAGACCAAGGGGAAATTGAATTCGGACGTGAAGGGGCCGGTTCAGACTTTCATGAATGAAGGACTCGGTCAGTATTTCGAAGAGAATCCTTCGGTCGCGAAAAAAATCATAGCCAAAGCCATCGACGCGGCGCGCGCACGCGAGGCCGCGCGCAAGGCCCGCGATCTCACCCGACGCAAAGGCGCACTGGATTCGTGGGCATTGCCGGGCAAGCTCGCCGACTGCTCCGAAAAAGACCCCAAGCTGTGCGAGTTGTTCATCGTCGAGGGCGACAGCGCCGGCGGGTGCTTCTCTGGCGATACAAAGGTAGCCCTCGCTGATGGGCGCGCTTTAAGCTTCGAAGAACTAATAGCAGAGCAGGCCGAAGGTAAAGAGCATTTCTGCTATACCATTCGCAAAGATGGAACCATCGGGTTGGAACGCATCATCAATGTGCGGATGACGAAGACAAACTCTGAAGTGATTCGCGTGATAATGGATAACGGCGAATCACTCGTCTGCACGCCGGATCATTTGTTCATGCTGCGCGACGGCAGTTATAAGCCTGCTGATCAATTGACAGCAGATGATTCGCTGATGCCCTGGCGCGGCGAAGAAACACTGGCTCAGGCAGCAAGCGCCTATCACAACCATCGAGTTGTCGCCATCGAAAAACTTGAAGAGCGAATTGACGTTTACGATCTCGAGGTTCCCGGCACACACAATTTCGCTCTGGCAAGCGGCGTTTTCGTTCACAACAGCGCAAAGCAGGGACGCGACCGCAGGACGCAGGCGATACTGCCGCTGAAGGGAAAAATTCTCAACGTCGAAAAAGCCCGTTACGACAAGATGCTCTCTCACTCGGAAATCGCCGCGATGATCACGGCCATGGGAACCGGAATAGGCAAAAACGATTTCGATGTTTCGAAGCTGCGTTATGATCGTGTTATTCTTCTTACCGATGCTGACGTTGATGGCAGCCATATCCGCACGCTGCTTCTGACTTTCTTCTATCGCCAGATGCCTGAACTGATCGATCACGGTCACATCTACATCGCGCAGCCGCCTCTGTTCAAAGTCAAGAAGGGCCGCTCTGAACAATACCTTCGCGATGAAAAAGAGCTTTCGCGATTTCTGATGAAGAAAGCAACCGAGAACGTCACCGTCACAGTGAAAGCGACGAAAGCCGAACTTCGCGGCGCAGAGTTGAGAAAAATGCTCGAAAAACTCGCCGAGCTTGATACATATCTCGCAAAGCTCGAACGCCGACTCCATGACCGCAAGCTTGTCGAAATCGTAATCGATGCTTTCGCAGGCCCGGATGGCGTGACGAAATCCGGCGGCGGATTGAAACTCCATCAGGTGTTCGAGAAAGAAAAGCTTCTCCAGAAGGTCGCCTCCGCGCTCGAAAAGGAAAATTACATCACTCAGATTGAAGAAGACGAAGAGCATGGCACGTTCGAAGTGGTCGTCTCCCGCTCGCGTGGAAACGGAAGAGTGCTGATAGACTGGGAGCTTGCAACTCACGTTGAGTTCCAGAAGGCTGTGCAGTTTTACGGCGACCTTCAAGACCTCAGCCGTCCGCCTTTCATCATCGCTGAAAACGGCAGTCAGGTAACAGTCGAGTCGCGAACCGAACTTCTCGATCACATCATGGCCGCAGCCAAAAAAGACATACACATTCAGCGATACAAAGGGCTGGGCGAAATGAACCCTGAGCAGCTATGGGAGACGACGCTCAATCCCGATACGCGCATACTGCTCAACGTTCAGGTCAACGATGCGGTTGAAACCGACGAGATGTTCACGGTGCTGATGGGCGACGCCGTAGAGCCTCGCCGCCGCTTCATCGAAGACAACGCGCTTGAGGTCAAAAATCTCGACATCTGAATCATGAGGTGATTTATGAACAGCATAGGCGCGAAGATAACCAAAGACGGTCGAATAGTCATTCCCGCGCAATTTCGCAAAGAGCTCGGTCTTGAGCCGGGCGATGAGGTCATCGTCAGAGTTGTCGATGGCGAGATGCGCATTCAGCCCAGGAAGGAAGCGATAAAAGAGGCGCGAGCCATAGTGCGCAAGCACATCAGGAAGGGTCGATCTCTGGTTAAGGAACTGAGCCGCGAAAGACGCAAAGAGGCGGCCAATGAATGACTATGTTCTTGACGCTTCTGCGCTGCTTGCATTGTTGAACGAAGAGCCTGGAAGTGAACGCGTCGAACGATCTCTCGCCGTTTGCACAATAAACGCCGTCAACTATTGCGAGACCATAGGCAAACTCATCGATGCTGGCGTTCCCGAAGACGATGCGCGAACCAGCATTGATCTGCTGGGCATAGAAATAATCCCATTCGATTCAAGCCTTGCAATGCTGGCCGCTTCGCTTCGTCCTGCGACGAAGAAATATGGCTTGTCGCTCGGAGATCGATGTTGTCTTGCTCTGGCCTTGCAGCTAAAAGCAACTGCGCTGACTGCGGAACGAGTATGGTCGAAGCTGAATATTGGGGCGAGCATAGAGGTGATTCGTTAAGCGGCTCGATGCAGAAACCGTCTCAGGATGCCCGACATGAGCCAATACACATTGCCGCCAAAGATCATCGCTATCGCAGGGCCGAGCGGCGCAGGCAAATCAACGCTTGCGCCGTTTCTTCTACGCGATGCTTTCGGAGTGATGGATTCGTCAACGCCGACACTATCGCCGAGGGGCTTTCAGCATTCGAGCCTCAAAGCGCAGCGATGGAAGCCGGTCGAGTGATGCTCCGTCGCACGCGAAACCTGATTGAGCAGAGAAGAACATTCGCATTTGAAAGCACGCTCTCAGGCCGAACGCCTGCACGCTGGATCGATCTCGCAAAGCGAGAGGGCTTCGAGTTTCATCTGTTGTTTCTCTGGCTGCAAAGCTCGGAGCTTGCTATCGAGCGCGTGGCGGAGCGAGCGCGAAGAGGCGGGCATGATGTTCCTGAAGATGTGATTCGTCGCCGGTATCGAATGGGCATTCGGAACTTTTTCGAGATATATCAGCCGCAGGCGGATGAGTGGATGGTGTTTGATGTATCTTTGTCCGAACCCGATTTGATAGCAACCGGGCGCAGCAATAATGTTTCAACTATCTATTGGCCTGATAAGTGGCAGAGGATTTGTGAGGTTGTAAAATGAGCATAAAACTTGAACTGACCGAAGATATGCTTATCAGAAATGCGGAGAGTATTACAAAGATTGTGCGTCGCGCTGTTCGTCACGCCCTGCTCGATCACAAGCGTGCAGGAAATCCCATTGCCACATGGCAGGATGGCAGAGTTGTTGTTCTTCAACCAGAAGAAATTCCCGTTGATGAGAACAATCTTGAAGATGACGAAGCAGGAACTCTTGACACCGCAGGTTAAAATCATAGTGAAGGTTCCGGAAGAAGCTCACCCAGGCCCCGCGAATCGAAGCCCAAAGGTTGTCCCCTTGCAGCCCGCTCAATGAGCGCATTCAACCCCGTGACTAAGCGGAGATCAAACGCATGTTCGGCCACAACTCAATAGTTTCCATCAGCGAAATAAATCGCATCTATCCTGATCAGTGGGTGGCAATAACGGTCGAAGAAACCGATTCGGACGGGTTCGCCGTCCGAGGCCAGATACTTTCGCACAACGAGGATGAAAGAATAGTCTGGACTGCCGTAAAGCTCGGCGAGGTCGAAGACCCGGTTTATGTTTTTCACACCGGGCGGAAGAAAGCGGCCTGATCAATACCTGCGCGCGACATCAGCGAAAATGTCCATCGCGATATTTCGGCCTGTCACTATAGCCGCAACCCGTCGGCCCGATGCGGGCATATCATCGAGCGCAGCAACAGCAGTGGCCGCCGCGCCTTCGATTATCAAGTGATCCTCACGAGCCACACGCGCGATAGCTCGTTTGATAGCCTCTTCCTCGACTAAAACTATTTCATCAACCAGTCGCTCGATTATGGGGAAAGTGATCGACCCTCGTTCGATGTTTCCTGCAAGCCCGTCGGCTATGGTCGCTTCTTCTTCAATTTCGACTATCCGGCCCGCTTCCAAAGATCGCTTCATAGTCGGCGAAGCGGCAGGCTCCGCGCCGTAAACTTTTATGCGCGGATCGATGGCCTTCGCGGCTATCAACACGCCCGCAAGCAATCCGCCGCCGCTTACGGGAACCACGAGCGTATCGATATCCGCGTCATCACGGAGTATTTCCATAGCGACAGTTCCCTGCCCCGCTATCACCCACGGATCGTTATAAGGAGAGATGAAAACCTTGCCTGATGCGCGCTCCATCTCTCGCGCTTCGCGTTCGGCTTCGTCATAGTTTTCACCGCGCGCAAGGAGCGTGACCCCGTAGCGTCGGATGGCTTCGATCTTCGCGCGCGAGCCGGTGCGCGGAACCACAATAGTCGCATCGAGTCCTAATCTTTCGGCGCAATGAGCGACGGCCAGTCCGTGATTTCCCGCTGAGACCGTGAGTATCCCGCGTGAAAGTTCTTCTTCGCTGAGAGAAGCTATTCGGGCCATCGCGCCGCGAATCTTGAACGAGCCTGTCACCTGAAAGCATTCGAGTTTGAGTGAGACTTCTCGCCTCTCATCCGACAGCCAGCGTGAACGTTCCAGCGGAGTATGCCGGACGACGCCTTTGATCGCGTCGGCGGCCCGTTCGATATCTTCAAAAGTCACATCCATCGTTGCCCCCGCGCGTTTCAATAAATATCCAGATCGCGACCCGACACAACTTTGCCGCTGAAGACTTCCCGAATCTCGCCGAGGACTTCTTCTTCCGGCCTGCCCCAGAAGAGTTGATGATAAAGCACGAGCAATCCGGGTCGCGCGCGCGCAGCGATCTCGCCAAGCTGACGGGTCGAGGTGTGAAATTGGGAATGATATTTCTGCCACTCAGGAGGGCGTGTGGCGAAGCCTTTTTGAGAATAGACCTCGTGAATCAGCACATCGCACCCCGCGCAGTTTTCTATGATTTCAGGGCTGTAGGCGCAATCGCCCGATATGACGATGACGCGATCCGCGGTTTCGAACCTGTAGCCGAACGCATGTTTCCACGAACCGTGACGGACGGGAAAAGCTTTCACGGTAATGTTCTGATCTTTGTAAACGACGCCCGGTTTTATTTCGTGCGCGATTGTCCGATAGCCTGTTCGGTTGGCAGGCTCAAGCCCGTTGAGGCGGATAGCGATATCCTCTCGGTAAGCTGCCATCAGGTGAGTGACCATCTGTTTTATCCCGCGCGGGCCGTAGACCGCAAGCGGTTCCTTTCTTTCAAGCACCCACGGGGTGAACATCAGATCAGGCAGCCCGACGGTGTGATCCGAATGCAGGTGAGTGATGAAGACGGTTTTGAGATTTTTCGCCTCAAGCCCCCGGACACCTTTTCTGAAAGCGGCAGCGGCGCGGCGCACTACTCCCGGCCCTGAATCGATTATGTAGGGCGTGTCATTTACTACTATTGCAACCGCAGGCCCGGAGCGATCCGGGTCGGCATTGGGCGTGCCTGTGCCGAGAAGAACTATCTGAGTTTTCGACTCTGCGTTTTGCTGAGTTGTGTTTTCATCAGCAGTTGATTTGAGATTCGAGACAGTAGGCAAAATCGTCATCCCGACAAACAACAGATTCAACAGTGTAAGTCTTGCCATAAATTTTTACCCTTCTGACTCCTCACTCCTGACCCCTGACTCCTGAACCCGCCCGTACTCCTCGAAGAATTTCTCATTCGGCGTTTTGTCCGGTCGAACCATCTCAGGGCGAATCCCACGGACGAAATACATATCGATTTCGCCTTTGTTTTTCGCATAGATTTTTCCGCGATGCTCGCACTCGAAGAAATTTTTCACCCGCTCGTAAGTCTCCGACGAAATATTGACCCGGCCTGCCGCGCCTGATGATTCCATACGGCTCGCGGTATTAACAGTATCGCCCCACACGTCATAAGAGAATTTCTCCTGGCCTATCACGCCCGCTACCAGATGCCCGGTGTGAATCCCTATTCGCACCTGCCAGTAGGGCTGATTCTCCGCCGCTTTTTTCTTTGCCATCTCTTCCATGTATTGCTCGATTTCAAGCGCGGCACGCACGCAATCGATAGCGTGAGTGCGATTGACTGCGGGCAATCCGCCAGCAGCCATGTAAGCGTCGCCGATAGTCTTGATCTTTTCGAGATTGTGCCGTTTTGCGATCTGATCAAACTGGCGAAAACAGTTGTCGAGTTCCTCTATAAGAATTTCGCAATTGAGTCCTTCAGCTATGCGGGTAAATCCGACGAAATCCGTGAACAGCACCGAGACATCGGCGTAGTGAAGCGGTTCTACGCGGTCACGTCTCTTCAATTCTTCGGCGATGCTTTCGGGCAAAACATTGAGCAAAAGGCGGTCTGATTTTTTTCGTTCCTCGTTGAGATTCCGGCTCAACACCATCACCAGAATCCCGGCGAAAATCTGGGCGAAGACCAAATTGATCAAAACGTCCGTCAGTCGCTCTTCATCGCTTGCCTGTGGAGTGATCCACGAAGAATGATGCCGCTCGATCATCAGCAAAGCGACGCTCATCGTAGCGAAGAGCAAAATGGCGATGGCAGTGTTTCTCGCCTTGGCGGAAAGCACGACGGCTATCACAAGCGCGGGGATGAGGTAATAGTGCGCGCCGCCCAATGATCCGGCGTTGTCTAAAATATTGGCGAAGAGGAAAACGACGATGAGCAGGACGAAGGGCCAGTACAAAAAGCGATATGCGTTTTTGAATCGGGAGCAGTAATAAAAAATCAGAAAGAGAATCCCGCTCAGGAGGTGAAGCAGAAACAGGCTGAGTTGATTTTTGAAATCGAGATAGCGCAACGCGCCGCCTGTGTTCGCTGTGGCGATGAGCAAACTGATGGTGTTGAACAGTCGGTGTTCGAGCGACGCGCGGCGCGGGTCTCCGAACAAAAAGGAAGTGATGCGAGCTAGTGATTGCACAAATCGACGGCTCCATTACTGATGTCTTATTTCGTTGCCTGATCAAACGCTTTCGAGTTCCTCAAGGATGCTCGACCTGTTATTCAAGAATAGGAATCTTCGCCGCCTCTTTGCCTCGCTGCTCGTTGACGAAGGAGAGCAAAATCATGCCGATGATGAAAAACGCGCCGATGGCCAGGATAGCCGGACGCTGGCTGCCTGTAGCATTCGACACCGTGCCGAAGACTATCGGGCCGAGGAAGGCCAGAGCCTTGCCCGCTATTCCGAGAAAACCAGAAAACTCGGCGGCGTTTTCTTTGGGCGTAAACAGCGCGAACAAACTGCGCGAGACCGATTGGCACGATCCCATCCCGACGCCTGCAAAGGCCGCGACAACATAAAAACTCTGCTTCGAATAAGAAAAGTAAGCCAGCACGACAGCCGCAAGCCAAATCACGAGCGTTATGAATATGGTTCTCTTCTGGCCTATGCGATCCGCGATCCAGCCGAACGCAAAAGCTCCGACCGCCGCAACCACGTTCATCACTATGAGCAAAACGGCGAACTCTGCGGTCGTGAAGTTCAGCGTGCCACTTGCATAAAGCCCCGCAAAATAAATCACAGTCACCACGCCATCGTTGTAAACGAGAAAGGCGATCAGCAGCTTGAACAACTCTTTGTAGCGGCGGATATTGGCCAGCGTCCGCTTGAAACGGCGAAAGCCTACGGTCAGGTAGCTCTCGCCCGGCGGCAACGGCTGTTTGACGCCGCGCTCGCGTAAAAATAAAAAGGTCGGAATCACGGTGATCGCATAGTACGCGGCGACCAACACGGGGATGAGCCGCGCCAGCGACAACTGTGCCTGCGTCGGGTTCGCTTCGACTGCATCCGAGAGTCCAAGCACGACGCACAGCCCAAGGCTGACAAGCCCGCTCAGATATCCGAATGCCCACTTCGTGCCTGATATCCGGCCTGCGTTGGATTCATTCGAGATTCCCGGAAGGAAGCTGTCGATGAAGATGCCGCCTCCGGCAAAGCCGATGTTGGCGATGACGTAAAGCACGACTCCTAGAGTCGCCATTCCGGGGCCGACGAAGTAGAGCGATGCAGTGAAAAATATTATTATAAGCGCGCAGGCGGCGAGAAATTTTTTCCGGCTGCCGGAAAAATCGGCTATCGCTCCGAGTATCGGCGCAGTCAAAGCGATGATCGCTTCAGAAATACCCGCCGAGTATCCCCAAAGCAGATCAGCTTTTTGCGGATCGCCGACGACGATCTTGCTGAAGTACTGCGCATAGAGCGAAGTCACTATGACGGTGGTGAAAGCCGAGTCCGCGACATCGTACATGCACCAGCCGAGTATTTCTTTTTTTGTTACTGGCGGGGCCGTCTGGTCAGGTGTGGTCATCAATAGGTTCGTCCTTCGTCCCTGGTTCTCTGCATCAGGCCCGATTAGTACCAGAGACCGAAACAAAGGACAAGGGACGAAAGACAAGAAACGGCATT
The DNA here is from genome assembly GCA_002483445.1 of Blastocatellia bacterium UBA7656. Classification (GTDB taxonomy): domain Bacteria; phylum Acidobacteriota; class Blastocatellia; order UBA7656; family UBA7656; genus UBA7656. The sequence goes on along the minus strand of DLHY01000086.1, from coordinate 33,527 downwards.
ACTTCGACGGAGCGTAGAAAGGATTCTGTCCTGATGCGTGATCCGTCGTGTCGAATATCTCGCGCACCTGCGGCACGCTTTCGCGGATCAGTCGCTCGATCCCCATCTTCAGAGTGACATCCGCCGCGCCGCAGCCCTGGCATCCTCCGCCCATGCGAATGTAGAGGTTGTCGTCCTGAACGTCGAGCAGTTCGACGAATCCGCCGTGAGACGCCACTCCCGGATTTATCTGCTCGTCGAATACCTGCTGAATGCGCACTCTCAACTGTTCAGCGGAGAGCAACTGGCCTTCAGCGACAGGCGGAGGCGGATTGATAAAAGTGCGAATGGCCGAGCCGATCCGCTTTCCTATCTGCCGCCAGTCCTCGCTGCCTGCCTGAGTAACGGCGACCACGTTGTCGTTGACTTCGACTTTCGCGATGCCGGGAATGCGAAAGATATTTTCAGCCACGCTTCCTGCAGCTTCTTTCTGGCTGGTGAACGTGCCGCTGCCCTCGTGAACTGGGCGATCAACCGTGAACCGGCAGATGTTTACGTCCTGCGGGTCGACATCGGCCCTGATTCTTATCTCCATCGATGCTGACATGATTTTTCCTCCCTGTAATGAGTCGCTGAAACTCATCATCGCGAAACCTGAAACATAGCAAGTTGAATGGTCTTTTGAGAATTTAATAGAACCACGATCAGGTTGGGAATCTCCGGAATAATTCATCGGCTCCATTGCGTGAGGCTGTCTAACCGCAGAGACGCAGAGGCGCAGAGTTTACGCAGAGAAGTCTCCGCGCCTGCTCTGCGTCTCTGTGTCTCTACGGTTTTTACCCCTTCAAAAGTAAATCGTTGGGGAATGATCGTGGTCGCATCATTTATTCAAAGACCATACAGCTTGCTCTACCTTTATTATTGCAGCCGTGATTATAAACTATCGAGAGAGCAAAGCTCCAAGCTCAAACGCCTGATTTTTTTTCGAGGGGGCCGAACTGGTCCCGCGTCGGCTCCGCTCAGCAAAACCATGCTTCGGTCAAGCGCGGCGGGCGCAGACGCAGAGGCGAAATCTCTTTCAGTCGCACAGGCGGCGCGTCTCCCATCACAGCATAAGCCATCTCGCGCACACGATAAAAAGTTTCCACTGCATCTTCGTTTCTCGTCGCCGCTATCTCGACCGCCTGACTGACTTCTTTGTGAAGCTCATCCATCCGCGCGTCCGCGTGGCGCCACTCATAAGTGAACGACTCCTGATGCAAAGGCCCGATCCACGTCTGAGCATCCGCGTGCGATAGCAGAAGCGATCCCGGCGGCACGAGCAATCGAATCGAATACTGCACGGCGTCTACGTGATCGATCAGATCATTCGCCTCGACGAACTCAAGCATATCGATATAGTCGTCAATAGTCGTCCACGGAGTGAAAGCGACGAACGACGGGCGAAAAGCCACACCTGCGCCGCCGACTATTCGGAGAGCTTCATAGATATCATCTCGCGTGTGGCCTTTATCGAGACGGGAAAGCACAGTGTCGCTCAGAGACTCGACCGCAGAGACGACGAAGACGCACCCTGAGCGAGCGAAATCAGAAAACAGATCCTTGTGCTTGATAAGATGCTCGACCTTCGCGGTGAAATCGAAAGTGAGATCAGGGAATTCTTCATGCATCGCGCTAGTGATGCGCAGAGAATGAGTCGGCCCGTTGAGTAAATCCGCATCGCCGAAGGTGATGTGACGCGCTCCCTGTTCAACGAGTCCGCGAATGTCTTCCAGAACAATATCGCGCGGCACGGCGAAAAATCGTCCGTCGTAGACAGACGGGATCGGGCAATGCGCGCAGTGATGCAGGCACCCTCGGCTCGCTTCCACATATCCGGCAAGCCGCTCTTCGCCTTTGAAACTGAGCTTCGCATATCGATCAAGCGACGGGAGAGCGTTTCGATCAGGCGCGGCGAAGTTCAATCGCTCAAGCACCGGCAGCGACTTTTTATTTCGTGTCGTCACTCCGGCCAGATCTGTAGCGCGGCCCGCGTCAATCGCTTTGATTAAATCGAGGAGCGATTGTTCCACCTCTCCGCCGATTATGGAATCGGCAACCTCCGCGAGCAGATAATCGGAGTTGAGCGAGGCATACATCCCATAAAAGCATATATGGCAAGCGGGGTTGAGTAGTCTTATTTCCTGAGCCACTCGCGCGCCGAGTCGCAGAGCCGTATGCATCGGAACTGATATGCCGACGAAGCGGGCGCGTTTTATTTTTTCCGTGTCGAATCCTTCTACTGAAACATCCATCGCCGTAGTCGAGTATCCCGCGCGATGAAGAAACCCTGCAGCGAAGGCGATGCCTGCGGGCTGATGCCCAAGCTCGTAGCACGACACTAGGAGAATCGATCCTTGATGATTTTTCAGCTTCATCGTTCTTTCTATCGTAAGGCTTCAGAGTGTGATGAGCAACTCTGCGGTGGTCGGTGGTCGGTGGTCGGTGGTCGGATGAAGGCTAGATCAATTTTCTAAGAGAGGGGCTGGCAGCGATTTCGAAATCATGAATTACTTCGAGGCGAAAAATTTTGCGAGCAGCCGAGAGTTATTGCTGATCGATTTTTTGCCGAAGAGTGATAAAGAGTCGTTTGCAATGCGGCGCGGCGTTTTGGACTTTAGCGGGATCGATGAGCTTGAGGAGGTTGGAGCCATCCCGATCCTTGTCATACCCTTTCTTGTTCCTCTTTCGCGTAGAATCTTTCAAAAAAGCTTCAACCTCTTTCTTGTCAATTTGCTCAACATTGGGATTCTTCGGAATCGACTTCGAATGGAATCTCTTGCCGAAGTATTTTTGAAGAGCAGCGATGTCTGCGATGAACCAGGATTCCATGACCTGAACCATAAGATGGCACTGCTCATCATCAACTTTGCTCAAGTCCCATCCGTCTCGTTCCTTGAGATGCTTGCGAGGTTCTGATTTTACTGGGCCTTCAGAATCGACAAGCAGCACATTGAATGCGTTGGGATGGGTTCGAAGCGCGGTTTGAAACGCATCGAAGGCCCACTGGCGAGAGCCGCAGGCGATGATCTCCCACCGGATTCTCTTTCCGCGGGCAAGCCTGACAATGCTTTTCAGGAACTCATTGAATCCCTGACGAAGCCGCGCTTTATTCTCCTTCCAGTCGCCGCCGCCTTCGACATAAACGCGAATCTCTTGCGCCATCAGACCGCCCCAATCTCGCCCATCCGCCAGAGTTCGCCGAGAGTGTATTTCTCAAGCCACTCTTTGAGAACATCACGATCAAGACGGCGAAAGTGAGTTCCATCAATATCACGTTCGCATACGAGGATTGCTTCGGGCGTTTCGCTGAGCGCGTCGACAAGAATATCAGAGTGCGTTGTGACGATCAGTTGTGTGCGCTGCGAAGCTTCGATGAGAAGTTTGGCGACAGTGTGCAGCACATCGGGATGAAGACCAAGCTCCGGCTCTTCGATGCAGATGAGCGGCGGCGGCGACGGATGACAAAGAATCGTGAGCAGGCAAAGATAGCGAAGCGTTCCGTCTGACAAGCGAGTTGCGGGGATGGGCTGAGAGAGTCCTTCTTCGTGAATGAAGATTTGTACAGTGCCTCCTTGAATTTTGGTCGAGTAATCTTCAACCTCGTTATAGAATTCTTTCAAGTTATTAACGATTTTTTTATTGGCGCGTTTAAGATGAAGATCATTGAGTACCAAGCCGAGATTACTAGCATCCTCCAGAAGAAAGTCATCCGGTAAGTCAACACTTTGAGGTCTTCTCAATGATGAATTCCGCTCAGTATCCCAATGCTTATATATTTTGATTTGTTCAAGCATTATTGCTAGATAAGCTATATCAGGATATTGGCTTGGGAGTTTTAATTTGGATAATACAGATTCATTCACTTTCGACAATAGGTCTTTAGGTAGCCCTTTATGGCCAAACATCTCTGCTGCTACCGAAAACTTAATATTTTCTTCAGAAATAATTTGACCGAAAAGTTCTACTTTACCGCCTTGATAACGGTAAATTTGGGTAGTCGCCATATTATCAGCATCGATGGAATACTCGTAATCTATGAACTCTTCTACGATCTCCAATCTTTGGCCAACTCTTGTGAAGGAGATTTTATGTTGAAGCGATGATTCTTCTTCAGGATGTCCGATATCTATTTCAATCTCAGCCACAGGATTTGGTTCAGCACCCTTCCAAAGCCACTCGCTAATACCTCCGCCCTCGCGGATTGTGCTTGCAAAATTCGTGGGTGCTTTGTGCAACAAGCCGATACTATCAATCAAATTCGACTTGCCCGAAGCGTTTCGTCCTATCAGCACATTCAACGGCTCAAGCTCGATCTCTTCGCCTTTGCTCCCGAATGAAAGAAGGTTCTTCAGACGAATCGACTTAATCAATCTCTTGCCTTCCATCGCTTCCTATCTCCCTCCGCGAATCGCTCTCGCTGCGGGTGAGTCTTTCATCGGCAAAGAAAATCTCCTGATGCCATCGAATTTACAAAGCGCGTTCGCAACAGCCGGGGCTGTCGGCACCAGACCTATCTCGCCTACACCCTTCGCGCCATAAGGCCCATCAGGGTGGCGATCCTCGATCATTATCAATTCCACTTCCGGCATGTGACGCGCTCTGACGAGTCCTACAGAATTCATCGTCATCGTCTGCGGCACTCCCCGCTCGACTCTGAATTCTTCAGTCAGCGCATAACCCAATCCCATGTGAATCGAACCTTCAAGCTGGCCTTCGAGCAACGCGGGATTCATCACCCGCCCGACATCGTGCGCGGCGACTACTTTCTTTATTCGCCCTTCGTCATCCAAAATCACGACCTGCGTGGCGAAGCCATAAGCGAAATGCGTCTTGGGTTTTTCTGTCTTCGATTCGAGCGAAGTCGTATCATCGATCTTCACCTCGCCGTAATAAGTCCGGCCCGCAAGATCGCTCATCTGCCCGCCGTTGAGATCAGCCTTGAGTTTCCATGCAGCTTCCTGCACTGCGCGACATCCCAAAAACGTCGCCCGCGAAGCTGTCGTCTGCCCGCAATCCAGGTCATATTTGGTGCTTGCTTCAACGCGGTTGAAAGCCGTCGGCGGAAGTCCCGTCTCTTCGCACGCGGTCTGCACGAGGATCGTGAAAAGTCCCTGACCCATCTCGGTAAAACCTGTGTAGATGTTCGCCGCGCCATCGGCTTCGATCTCGATCATCGCTTTGCCGTATTCGGGCAATCCGTTTCCTATTCCGACATTCTTGATGCCGCACGCGATGCCTGCATACTTTTCGCTTCGATAAATGTCGCGCACGGCTTCGAGGGTTTTCCTTATCCCGACGCTCGATTCAAGCTGCTGGCCCGTGCAGAAGCGGTCGCCTATGTCGAGCGCGTTTCGATAGCGAATCTCCCATCCATCGATGCCGACACGTTCGGCCAGCATATCGAGGAGCGATTCGATTGCAAACGCCGCCTGATTCGCTCCGAATCCGCGCATAGCTCCGCACGGCGGATTGTTGGTGTAGACAGCGAGCGACTGGACATCGACGTTATCGACGCGGTAAGGCCCTGTGCAATGACCAGCTGCGCGTTCAAGCACTTTCGAGCCGACCGACGCATAAGCGCCTTTGTCGCCGATCATTCTAGCTCGCACGGCGGTGATGCGGCCCTCAGCGTCGCAGCCGATTGTGTAAGTCATCTTTATCGGATGGCGTTTGGGATGAAGTCGCAAACTTTCTTCGCGGCTCAAAGTCAGTTTGACCGGGCTTTCGGTGACGCGAGCCAGAAGCGCGGTCTGAGCCTGAATGCTCATATCCTCCTTGCCGCCGAATGCGCCGCCGTTGGTGACGAGTGTGACGAAAACTTTTTCCTGCGGCATTCCCATAAATGACGCGATCTGACGTCGATCATCGAACACGCCCTGCCCCTGAGTGTAAACCCGCAACCCGTCGCCTTCAGGCATCGCAATGCACGATTCGGGTTCAAGGAAGAGATGCTCAATGAACTGAGTCTGAAACGTGTCGGTGATGACGTGAGCCGAATTTTTCAAAGCCTCATCAACGTTGCCGCGACGGATTTCGGACTTGCTCAGAAGGTTTCCCTTTTTGTGAATCTTCGGAGAATCGGCTCTGAGAGCCTCTTCCGTGTCGGTGACGGGTTCGAGAATTTCATAATCGACTTCGATAGCTTCAACCGCTCGGCGCGCAGTTCGACGATCCACGGCGGCGACTGCCGCGATCACGTCTCCGACATAGCGGGTCTCTTCGCCTTCAGCGACGAAGATGGGCCAGTCCTTGTAGATGAGTCCCTGATATCTTTCACCCGGCGTGTCTGCTGCTGTGACGATGGCCATCACGCCCTCAATGGCTTTCGCTTTGGCGGTGTCGATGTGTTTGACCAATGCGCGAGGGTGAGGCGAAAGCAGTACGGCTCCGTGCAGCATATTCGGGAATTTCATATCATCGATGTAAGGCCGCTCGCCCAGAACCAATTCGCGCGCTTCATAACGCGGAGAGCTTTTTCCCACTCGCCCGGTCTTATCGATTTCAATCGCCGCGTCGCCCTTGAGCGTCGCTGCCGCCTGTTGGATCGAATCGACGATCTTGACATAGCCCGTGCATCGGCAGTGGTGCATACTGAGCAATCGATTGATTTCATCGCGCGAAGGATCGGGATTTTTATCGATCAGATTCTTTGCGCGGGCGACTATGCCGGGAGTGCAGAATCCGCATTGCAGGCCGCCGCAGGCAGTGAAGCTTTCAGCGAATGCCTCGCGCTCGCGCTCGCTGAAGCCTTCTATCGTCAGCACCGATTTGCCCGCGACGTTGCGCGCTGGCATCGCGCAAGACACGACGGCGCGACCGTCTACGATGACAGTGCAGCAGCCGCATTGACCCTGCGGGCTGCAACCGTCTTTGAGCGAAATCAGATTGAAATCCTCGCGAAGCGATTCCATCAAAGATCGTCCGTCTTCGATTTCTACGCTTCGAGAAGTTCCGTTGAGTGTGAATTCAATTGCGGCCATTATGCTCTCTCCTCGAAACGGGGGTTGCTGGATTGTATCACAGCACAGTCCCCGCCGCGCCGGTCAACCGCCGCGCTGGAGGGAAGGGTGCGCGACGGCTGACCGGAAAGGGCATCACGCGCTGATTGCCCTTGCGTCGTCGAGGAAGAGATACTTGCGCCACTCCGGGCGAGACTCTGCGGCGTGATAAACCGCCGCGCGATCAAGCCCGTAGCGAAGCGCCGCAGGGTTGGAAAGCAGAGGCATCCTTGCCTCTTCAGGCGTGCGGTCGCTCTTGCGGTTATTGCACGCCTGACATGCGGCGCAGAGGTTTTCAGGCAACGTCTCGCCTCCGCGCGAGCGAGGCAGAATGTGATCGAGAGTGAGATCGAACGAGGTGCCTTTTCTGCCGCAGTACTGGCAGCGATAGCGGTCGCGCATCAATATGCGGGATCGCTGACCCGCCGCGCGCCCCTGCCTGCCGCGCACATCGATGTAGGCGATGAGCCTGACGACTGACGGCGCGGGAAACGTGAAGCGCGGAGAGCGAAGCACACGGTCGCCGTCGAACTCGATGGTTTCCGCCACGCCTTTCCACACCAATCGGATGGCGCGAGGGATGCCGATTATTCCAAGCGGCTCATACGACGCATTCAACAACAAAACATTTCTACTCATTAACTCGCGCCTCCTTCGAAAATGTACAGCAGGCTGCCAGCCTGCGGGTTCTCATATCTTCATACTTTCAGGTCGTGAACAGGCTGCCAGACTATTCTACCTGTCAACTCCTTTCTTTGATGATTCCGTGAGCGATTTTGAAACAGGAGCATGGAGGCGAAACCCAGGCCGACATGCTCCTGCTTCTACGTTGCGTCTTCAATCGAGAAACACGACGTGACTCATCGAAGGCGCTTCGTTTTCAGTGTTCATCAAGACCCTGTGCCACACGCCGAGATAAACGGTCTTGTGATCAGAGTGCGAGACTCGACCTCGCGCATAAACCACCGCACTGCGTTGCATCATACGCCAGTCGTAGTTTCGAGTGTGAGGAAAATCCTTGAGTTGTTCTCGATACTCCTTCTCCGTCAGCCCATACGGATGCTGGCGGCAGACGTAGACGGCGATGCCGATCCTTCTGAAGACCTGTTCACAGACGTGCGGCTTGCTGCCCGTTCCGCGGCTGAGAGGCTCGTTTCGCAGGATGAGTTTTTCATCCACTCGCAAATCAGGCGCGGGGATGAAGAACCACTCGCCCTGTCGAACGAAAGCGGCGTTTCTTCGACGAAATTGATCTTTCGTTTTCAACTTCAGTCGCGTCTCTTCTGCTCTCACCGCTCGCGGTTTCAGCGCGAGCATCGCTGTATTGACCGTTGACACGGCTGCGCCCGGAACAGCGGCGACGAACCAGTGTCGCTCGTCGTGGCCGCAGAGGAATTTTTCTTTCTGCGACCCGTTGCGAGCCAGCAACAACAGGTGTCGAAGATCGGGGCGAAGGTCGATGACTTCAAATTCAACCTCAACAGAAGGGTTGATTCGAAGATCGAAGTATTCACCCTTTCCATCTTCGCGCACGTCAACTGTAAAGGGAGCAGGAGAGCGAAAACGATTTACATGCTCTCCGACCGCAACACGCGCGCCAAGTCTGAGGAATTTGCTCTCAAGCAATTTCATATCCATACTTCGCTTCTACCTTTCAAGTTATGAGCGAGCCTTTGCTCGCAGGGTTGAACTGTTGGAGCCTCGCGCGGGAATCGAACCCGCCTCTTCAGGTTGGAAGCCTGACGCCTTAGCCTTTAGACCAGCGAGGCTTGATTTCAAGATGGCGATTATCTTCGATTTTCTGAGCAGCATTGTTGACACCTCCTGATCTAAAGTAATGGATGCGGCGAACATCTATGCCTTCTCCAAATAGGCATTCGATACGACCTTGAGACAAACACGCCCTACTTCGGGGTCGCTGCGCTCGCGCATCGGTTTTACTACAATGCCTTCCCGTAAGTGGCTCGCGCCTGAAACCAGGCTTGGCCCTTCGGCGAGGGTGAGAACGGTTTCGACACTGAAACTGAGTCCGGTCGCAATGCGAGGAACCCAAGGAAGGCGCGGCGCGATTTCCAACGCAGCTTCCGGATCAAGCCATGCGCTGCAATTCAGAATATCGAAAACCGCAAGCCTCACTTCACCGGGCTTCGCGCCGTACTTCAAATTCTGCACGCTGCCATACGCTTCTCCGTAGACGGTCATCTGAGGATTCTCGGCGCAGAACTGAGCCACCTCCGGGCGCTGCTCAAGGCACTTCCACCACAGATTGTTCTCATCGAATTTCTTCCAGGTCGTGCGGCTACCCGCATACATCCGACCACCGGCAAAACAAAACCGGGCGCTCGCACCATGAATCTTTTCCGTTATCCACACAGGCTCGCCTTCGACGAACAAATGAGTGAAACGGCGCAGAGAATCCACGTCATAAACCGGGCGATAACCTTGCGGCGCGGCTTCAGTATCTCCTCTGGCGGACGTTGGCAGAGGCGGCTCGTAATGAGTCACATTGAAATGTTCCGCCAGGTTGTCTCCTGCCTTTGCCCACTCAGGCGCAGGGATGAGCAGCCCCATCGAAACTATGCCGCGCAGACGCTTGACCTTGATGCGCTCATGGCCCTGGAGGAATGCGAATTCAGACCTTGAGCTATCAACTACTGAGTCTGGCGGAATGTAAGCGCCTATATGCTCGTCCTGCCAGTCGTCAGTTCGGACGCAAACCGTATAGCCGCCAAAGACTTTTACAATCGAAAGAGAGTCCGCGTTTGGATGCGGCTCTAAAACCACAGGAACGACTTCAACTTTATGAGTGCTTTTTTCCATGCGCATCACCTCGCTTTTCTCAATTTGGTCATCGGCTCTCTTCACGGCCCAACTGCGGAGTTGGGATTCGGACCCAAATGACCAGTGTCAAAGACTGGCAGCCTTCCAGTTAGCTGACTCCGCACAAAGTGGTCGGGGACGGAATTGAACCGCCGACACATGGATTTTCAATCCACTGCTCTACCTGGCTGAGCTACCCAACCTTGATAGTGATGAGTAATGAGTGATGAGTGATGAGAAACGGTTTTCTCTTCGCCTGTCACTTTCAAATCACGAGTCAGGGCGGCAGGACTTGAACCTGCGGCCTTTCGGTTCGAAGCCGAATGCTCTCGTCCATCTGAGCTACGCCCCGCTTTCTGTATATTCATCCTATCCAGCCGAGTGATCGCTGAAGGATTCTATTTCCCAAAACAACTATTGATGCAAGATTGGAAATCTCCTCATCACTCGAATCAGGAAAGATTTCTCTGCATGATTGTCTTCTATCATTTCCAATGCATTTATTCTTGAACAACTCGTACTTCACACATTCTAAGAAAACAACGTCCGCAACTGTCCCATGTGTCCATTCGCTACTGTATTGAAATTCTTTGGGCTCAATCTTGGCTCCGTGAACAATGCGGTTTCTGAGTTCGTAGAAATCCCATGCCCAGCAATCTGCCAAAGTAAGCTCTTTCATCTCTCCCTTTATATTTGGCCGAGAACCTTTGAATGATTCCTCGTGCGCAAGGCACTTCTGTACGGCAGCCACGAATTTCCATTTGCTCATTTTAAACTGAAGCAGAACTTCAAAGGCCATCACCATCATCACGACTTTAGCTAGTGCTGAAACAGAATTGTTTTCCAGATGCACCATTCGAAACCACTCCAAGCTTCGAAAGATACATTCTCTTGCTTCTGGAGCTACTTCTGGAGCAAAGCATTCGCTCAACCCGTCTACAAGAGATGCTGAGGGTTTCCATAACATTCCTCCTGTTGCCCATGGTTTCGAGAAAAAGATATTGTCAATCTTTAATCCCATATGTGTTAAGCTCCCTGCTCTTACCGCAAGATGGTCGATGCCGGGAACGAAATTTAAAGAGATCCACTCGAAGACATCAGCAGTTGCTGGACCTAATGAGTGATTCCCTGATTCAACTGCGTTCTTAATATGGGGCGCGATTGAGGCGAATAAGAGAGCGTTGACGGCATCCCTCAAGTCGTTTGTTTGTTCATCATTCAACGGGCGGAATCCAGAGTCTCCATAGGAGCAAACCGTTATCGTTTTGACGGGACTGCCCTGATGGTCTACATGGCTCTTGAAGTGTCTATCAAGATGTAGCCTGACTTCTGGATCATTAATTCTTTGATCCGCCTCTTTATAGTAAGGCCAGAACGTGATTGGTCCAATCACAATGCTTTGCTCGAAACCGGCCCAAGGAAGAAATGAAACTTGTAATGAGCTACTCATTGGCTTATCAACTCCTTTTCGTCTGGATTTCACACTTTGCTATACAGCAACATTCACAATCTATCTCAAAGCGCCCGGCGAGACTTGAACTCGCACCGACTTCTTTAGAAGAGAAGCGCACTGATCCATTATGCTACGGGCGCGAAGTGGAATCGGTCGGATTCGAACCGACATCGCTGCGGTGCAGGCGCAGCATTCTGCCATTGAACTACGACCCCTCGAAGTCGGGACGGCAGGACTTGAACCTGCGGCCTCCCGGTCCCAAGCCGGGCGCTCTGGCCAACTGAGCTACACCCCGAAACTGGCTCTGGTGGCTGGATTCGAACCAGCGACTTCCTGCTTAACAGGCAGGCATTCTTCCACTGAATTACACCAGAGTGATAAACCCATTGATGACGGAAGCAAGATTTGAACTCGCGCCCTGCGGCTTGTAAGACCGCCGCTCTTCCGACTGAGCTATTCCGTCATAGGCCCGCGGGGTACCGCCCCCCGTTCCCCTGCTTAAAAGGCAGGTGCTTCACTGTTAAAGCTTCAAGCCCGCGATGCCCCCGCCGGGACTCGAACCCGGATGACCAGCTTATCTGGCTGGCGCTTTGCTCGTTTATAAAACGAGGGCTTTACCATTTAAGCGACAGGGGCGTGAACAAGGAAAAAGGCAAAAGGTAAAAGGCAAAAACCTGATCATCCGCTTTATTCAACGGCGTCGACGGGACTCGAACCCGCGTCCCTCCGATCGACAATCGGATGTGCATCCTTTACACCACGACGCCTGATAGTGAAGCGACGAATTCGCGAACCGAACTCGTTTCGGTTTTCGAGAAAGAAATTTTGCAAAGGCGACAAACGGTTGAACACTGACTTTTGCCTTTTGCCTTTTTACTTTTGCCTTCCCCATGGCCCCGGATAGAGTTGAACTATCGACCTCATCCTTGTCGGGGATGCGCTCTCCCACCTGAGCTACGGGACCCGAACTGGGAGATGTGGATTCGAACCACAACCATCAGGGTCAGAGCCTGACATCCTGCCCGTTAGACGATCTCCCATCGAAGGGCGAACGACGGGACTCGAACCCGCACTGACGAGTGTCACAAACTCGCGCTCTGCCAGTTGAGCTACGTCCGCCACAGATAGGGTGTATGGGGATCGAACCCATGATTTCGGCTTTGAAAGAGCCGCGGCTTAACCTCTTGCCCAACACCCCTCGATGCCGGAGAAGGGAGTCGAACCCTCAACCAAACGACGGTTTAAGCGCCGCGCGTTTTCCAGTTACGCCACTCCGGCCCGTGAAACGCGCGACGGGAGTCGAACCCGTGATGTCGGTTTTGCAGACCGATGCCTTGACCACTTGGCTACGCGCGTAGAGGAAGCTTCGTGCGAGATTCGAACTCGCGCTTCCGCGCTGGCAGCGCAGCGTCCTTCCTACTGGACCAACGAAGCGAGTGCGGAAGGAGGGAGTCGAACCCTCAGTGAACGAAAGTTCAGCAGGGTTTGAGCCTGCCGCGTTTTCCTGTTACGCCACTTCCGCAGAACTTTTGCCCTTTTGCCTTACGGCGGCTTTCGGTTGAATGAACAGGAAAGAGAAAAAGCAACGAGCTTTTCATTTACGCAAAGACTCTTCTCTGCGTAAACTCTGCGTCTCTGCGCCTCTGCGTCAGGAACCCCTTTCGCTGTTCACACATCTGCAAGCCGCTATAACATGCGGATGAGAGGACTTGAACCTCCACGGGACTCATCCCACAAGGATCTCGACCTTGCGCGTATACCGTTCCGCCACATCCGCAATGATGCCGAAGGAGAGATTCGAACTCTCACGACCAGGTTTCTGAAACCTGTGCGTCTGCCAGTTGCGCCACTCCGGCCCGAAATGAGCCTGACAGGACTTGAACCTGCGACCTCAAGTTCCGCAAACTTGCGCTCTCATTCCATCTGAGCTACAGGCCCTTGAGCAGGGGTCAGGGGTCAGGGGTCGGTGGTCAGGGGTCAGTTTTACTCCCGACGCGATCCGATCTTTTCAACAAGCAAACGCCAGTCGGATACTTGATGAAGATTTAACACTAATGCTCTGACGCTTCACCGACCCCTGACCCCTGACCACCGACCCCTGCTACGGAGATGGCAGGATTCGAACCTGCGTGCCTCGCGAGGCTCTGTCTTAGCAGGACAGCGGTTTTACCAGTTCACCCACATCTCCCCGTGAAGGAGGGCGAGAGATTCGAACTCTCACAGGCCGCAGCCCGACAGTTTTCAAGACTGCTGCTCTACCAGTTGAGCGAGCCCTCCACAGGAGCGCCAGGATTCGAACCCGGACGAAAGGTTTTGGAGACCTTCAGGCTTCCTGTTACCTCACGCCCCTTCAATGCTGAGGGAAGGATTCGAACCTCCGATTGGTCGCCAGTACCTGCGGTTTTACAGACCGCCGCCTTTCCACTCGGCCACCTCAGCGCACACGTGTACTATTTCGCTGATGAATAGGTTGTATTTCACACCTATTCATCAGCGATAAAAGGGCGAATAAATTGTCAAAAAACATAAAGGGCGAGCGACCGAACCCAAGGCTCGATAATCGCCCGCTCCTTATGTCTCTTCAGTAGCTTTTCTTTTGAGATTTCGGGAGCGGGAGATCCGCTCCCGCTTCATCAATGTCGGCTGTGGCTATAATCGACTATCTCTGTCGATATCATGCTACCTCTGGAAAACGCGCCATCTAGCCGTAAATTCAATGAATTAAGGCAGGCACTCGGCCCAAAGGACGCATGGCCACACGCGCGTTGTTCGATCCACAGATGGATCGCGCGACTCGTGGCCTTCGTATTTTTTCCTCTGAGCAAAGTCATTTGTGAAATCTCCTCAGTAAACGTAAAGTGAGACTATCGCTTAGATCGATGAAAAATGTCAACAACTTTTTCTGTAGCATTTCTCTCGCGAAGCGGCGCAAAAAATACAAGGGTCAGAGTTTAACTCCGGCAGAAAAAATTTGTAACGGAGGTTGATGATCGCATCGCGGCATTGTGTGATAAAATTGCGCTTTGAGAAGACACCATGACCAGTTGAGCGAGGTGAATATGTCTGCAAACCCGAACCGCCTGTACACGCTGGAAGAATACCTTGAGATAGAACGAGCTTCCGACATCAAGTACGAGTTCTGGGAAGGCGAAATATTTGCCATGAGCGGAGGCTCAATCAGCCACGACCAGATCATGGGAAACATGTTCGAAATCCTGAGATCGCAGTTGCAGGGAAGCGAGTGCCGCGTCTTCACCAACAATATGCAGATCAAGGTTCCGGCAGCGCCGCCTTATCGATACGCGGATGGAAGCGTGGTCTGCGGAACAGTGGAGTTAGAGAACTATAACGGAAGCGATCTTCTGGTCAATCCCGTTATGCTTGTGGAAGTGCTGTCACCCAGCACCGAGGCGAATGATCGCGGAGACAAATTCACCTGGTACAAATCCATATCAAGCTTTAAGGAATATCTGCTCATCGCTCAACACAGACCTCATATAACCCTGTTTAACAAACAATCTGACGGAACCTGGTCGCAAACCGAGGTCAATGACATAGACTCACATCTTCATCTGCCAGAGATAAACTGCACACTGACTCTTCGAGAAGTTTATCGGGATGTCGAGTTCAAGACTCGAAAACACTGACTCTGCTACTGACCTTCGGCCTTCTTCAACCTTTGCTGATTGTCGTGGGTGCGCTTCTCCATCACCTCTACGAGGCTCTTGCGCAGATCAGGCAGGTAGGCCGTCAGCAGGCTGAATTCGCGTCGGGGCAAACTGAGCGTGTCCATCGGGGCCGTGCATCGAACAGTCGCGCTGCGAGTGGTCTTGCGAAGCAGAGCCATCTCTCCGAAGTATTCACCGGGGCCGATGCGCGCAAGCAACGTTTTGCAGCCTTCTTCCTCGCGCACTGCTTCGGCCTGACCGTTGATGATGATGTAAATCCGGTCGCCGAGATCGCCCTGCTGAAAAACTTCTTCGCCCGGCTCGAAATGTTCCTGCGCGAGGCTCATCGAGCGATTGAGTTTCAATTCGACCAGTTCCGCGGGCAGAAACATGTCGAGCGTCCACGAGGCTGCCACCTTCAATCTTCGACCCCAACCGGGCATCTTCATCAAATAGATCGTCCGCCACATCCACCACGCGAGAATGCCCGATACGTTTATCCCGAATATGTCAGCCACAGCCGAGCGATGACCTAATGACCCCATCTTGCCCAGCCCTTTGAAACCGAATGTTTGCCTCTCGCCTCCGCGAATCGAAGTGACGATATTATTTGCCAGAACCTTTGCCTGTCGAATGGCGTGCTGCGCAGTGGGCGGGCTTGATCCGCCATCAGGCGCGGGAACCTGCGCGCAATCGCCTAAGGCCCAAATGTTGGGAGCGCCTTCGACTTCCAAAAAACTATTGGCTATCAATCGCCCGTTTTTGCCTTTGGGCAGATCGAGAGTTTCAATCAGCGGATGAGGCGACGAAGGCACGGTAGATACGAGCGTGCGCGTGGGGATGCGCTCGCCGTCTGCGAGTATGGCTTCCTGTCCGGTGGCTGCTTCAAGCCTCGTGTGCAGGCGCAACTCGACGCCGCGCTTTTGCAGAATCTTTTGAGCGAACACGGCGAGCTTTTCGCTCACTTCAGGCAGTATGCGATCCTGAGAATGAAGAAGCACGACGCGAATCTCGGAAGGATCGAGACCTCGATACTTGCGCGCCACTCCGCGCACGAAATCATTAAGTTCTGCAACGACCTCGACGCCTGAAAATCCCCCGCCCGCGACGACGAAAGTAAGCAGTTGTTTTCGCAATTCGAGATCGTCCTGCTCGATGGCTGCTTCTTCCAGAGCGCGTATGACGTGATTGCGAAGGTAAAGCGCATCGGCGAGGTTCTTGAACGGGATGGCGTGTTCAGGCAATCCGCGCATACCGCGAAAATCGGTCACGTTTCCCATGGCGAGGACGAGATGATCGAAAGGAACCTTATGAGCGTGCGGGCGAAATCCGGGGCTGACGGTGACAGTGCGGTTCTCAATGTCTATTCCTTCGATTTCGCGCACGTGCAGTTGAGTCTTGCGCAGCAGGTGACGGATAGGGTTGACCGGATCGAGTATTCCCAGTGCGCCCGATATGACTTCGGCCAGCATCGGCTGAAAGACGAAATAATTCTCTTTGTTGATAAGAATGATCTCGAAATCGTCTTTACGGCCAAGAGCTTTTTCAAGGTACTTGGCCGCGTAGACGCCGCCGAATCCTCCGCCCAGAATTACGATCCGCTTTTTTTCTTTCATGGCTCGACTCCGTTTCCTGTTTGCCGCGAGTGTTGCACGACTCCGGATGAGTGTCAAACCGCAACCTCGCCGGTCTCGCCGTCTATATACCATCCGGCCAGCGGTTTATTCCTTCGCGCAGCTATCGCGCGACCCGCCGCGCAGATTGTATAATCACCAGGTCTCAAATCAGCAGAGGCCGAGCCGTCACAAGTAACGAGTCAGATTCATAGCAAACATATTCTGGCTTCTGACTTCTGGCTTCTGACTTCACAATCAATGGAGCTATTGCGTGAGCGATCAACCGACCATTCTTTGCGTAACAGGCTATGAAAAAGGCGCGGAGTTTATGCGCGAATGCCGTCGCCAGGGCTGCCGAGTCCTGCTCGTCACCGTCCAGTCGCTCGCCGATGCCAACTGGCCGCGCGAGGCGATTGACGATATCTACTACATGCCCAACGAGTACAAGCGCGAAGACATAATCAAGGGCATCAGCTACCTTGCGCGCACTGTGGAATTTCATCGAATAGTCGCGCTCGATGATTACGATGTCGAAACAGCCGCGCTGCTTCGCGAACACCTGCGCATCCCAGGGATGGGCGACACCACTGCCCGCTATTTTCGCGATAAGCTGGCGATGCGCGTCAAAGCTCGCGACGAAGGAATACTCGTTCCCGATTTCATTCACGTACTCAACTATGATCGATTGCGACAGTTCATGGAGCGCGTCCCTCCGCCCTGGGTTCTCAAACCCCGCTCGGAAGCCGCCGCAATCGGCATCAAAAAAATCTACAGCAGTGATGAGCTATGGCCCGCGCTCGACGCTCTGGGCGACAAGCAGTCGTTTTACGTTCTTGAAACATACATACCGGGAGATATCTTTCATGTCGATTCCGTTGTGAGCGAGATGGAGGCTGTCTTCGCCGTGCCGCACAAGTACGGTCATCCGCCTATGGACGTAGCCCACGGAGGAGGAGTCTTCACCACGCGAAAGATTCCGCGCGATAACCCGGACGCTCAATCACTCATCGCGCTCAATCAGGATTTGATAAAGGCTCTGGGGCTGGTGCGCGGGGTGACTCACACCGAGTTCATCCGTGGCCGCGACGACGGACAGTTTTATTTTCTCGAAACCGCCGCCCGCGTCGGCGGAGCCAACATCGTTGAAACTGTCGAAGCGGCGACAGGAATAAATCTCTGGCGCGAGTGGGCGAGTATAGAAATCTGCGGCAGCGAGCGCAAGTATGAACTGCCCCCGCACAGAGACGATTACGCAGGCATACTCATATCGCTTGCGCGACAGGAGCGGCCTGACACTTCCGCTTATGATGACCCTGAGATTGTGTGGCGACTGGACAAGAAACATCACGTCGGGCTGATAGTCGCTTCGCCCGACCCTGCGCGCGTAGATCAACTGCTCGATGAGTACGCGCGGCGTGTTTACGAAGACTTCTTCGCGACCGCCCCGCTGCCCGATAAACCCATGGCGTGATTCAGTAAGTCAGCAGAAGTCTGTCAGCTACTATTTCGCCTTCGAGCGTCTGCCCGCCCATCTGAAATCGCCTGAGCATCGAACGCCCGCAGTTGACGAACGCTTCTCTTTCAAAAAGCTTTTCAGGAATAGGAATATCGCAGACGAGATTGCCTGAGCGTTTTGTTCCATCGATACTTAACGCCACGCGCACTCCTCGCTTCTTGCATCTAGCTATAGATTGAAAGAGATTTTCGAGATCGAATGATTGCGCTCCGTAGAGAATCGTCTGGCTGTGAGAATAAGGCGGATCGCAATAGATGAGATCGTCCGGTCGGGCCATCTCCATCGCCTCGCGGTAATCGAGTAGAAAAAATTTAGCTCCTCCTGCGCGCTGATGCCATTCATCGACGCGAGCAGAAAACGCTTCGGGTCGAATTGGCAAATGAATGCCGCACGGAGTCGAGATGTATCCGTCCGACTGACGAAATCGAACGACGCCTCCGTAGCAGGCGCGACACAGAAACAACAAGTCCGCCGGATTCGGGCGCGCGTTGTAAGACGCTTTTATTTTCTCGTACTCCGTGACCTTTTTGCCGCTCATCACCGACTGCCATCTTTCGGCGTACCATCGCTTGAGCGTGTCGGGATTACGGCTGAGAGTCTGCCAGATTTTCACGAGCGGCTCGAAAGCATCCGAAGCGATTGCGTTCCGAGGCGCGAGGGTGGCCAGCACCGCGCCGCTTCCCAAAAAAGGTTCGAAGTAAGTTTCAAACTCGGCGGGAAAGTAAGAAACGATTTCGTGAGCGAATCGCTGCTTGTTGCCGATCCACTTTAGTAATTGTTTACGGAAAGGCGCGACCCTTTGCCTTTCGGTTTCGTCGAACAACGAAAGCTGCATAAAAGACTTTGCCTTTTCTATGAGCCTGAGATAATTTCCGCCTGCGTTTGATGTGTACAACTCTTCGCGGGGAAAGGCAACGACAAAGCTGTGATTGAAAATCAGGCAGCGGCCATCGAGCGCGGGCGATTGCTTCGCATACTCGGAGTCGGATTCGGCCTTGCGGTCATCATCGGCAACACCATCGGCGCGGGCATACTTCGCACTCCGGGAGAGGTTGCCGCTCAATTGCCAAACACATGGCTTTTTCTTGGCGTGTGGTTTGCGGGAGGAATCTACGCGCTGCTCGGCGCGTTCTCGATTTCCGAACTCGGCACTACGATTCCGCGCTCAGGCGGGCAATACGTCTTCGCGCAATACGCGCTCGGAGATTACGCCGGGTTCGTCGTCGGATGGAGCGACTGGCTCTCGACGTGCGGCACAGCCGCGGCAGTCTCGATAGTCATTGGCGAATACCTCGGCGATCTTTTCCCTGCTCTCTCAGATCGCAAGATCGGCATCGCGCTCGCCGTGGTTATAGTTTTTGCGGTTCTGCAATGGCGCGGCATTCGATGGGGCAGCTTGGCTCAAAACATCACGAGCCTTTTCAAAGCTCTCGCTTTCGTCGCCCTAATCGCGGCCTGCTTCATACTCGGAGGGAAAACTTCAAACGACACGGAGCCAGCGACGTTTGCCGCGCCGACTTTTCTCGCCGTGATACTCGCGCTTCAGGCGGTCATCTACACCTATGACGGATGGACGGGCGTGATTTATTTTTCCGAAGAAGTGCGCGACCCGCGTCGCGACATTCCGCGCTCGATGTTCGGCGGAGTGCTGGCGATCATGGCAATTTACATGCTGGTCAACATCGCGCTGGTCTACGTGCTGCCGATTTCCAAAATAGCCGGGAACACGCTCGCTGCGGGCGCAGCGGCTGACGCGATTTTTGGCGAACGCGGAGGAGTGATCATAAAATCGCTGACGATAATTTCGATGTTGAGCGCGATCAATGCCTATCATCTGATGGCCTCGCGGGTATTGTTTGCGATGGGCGGCGACAAACTCGTTTCGACAAAGTTCGTTCGTGTCAACGAAGGCGGCACGCCTACGCTCGCGCTTCTCGCAAGCACGATAGCGGCTATGGTGTTCATCATCGGAGGCGCGTTTGAAAACTCTCGGCGCATATTTGAAAACATCATCGCGGTGCTGGCTTTCTTTTTCGTGGTCAATTATCTGATGTCTTATATTTCCGTATTCGCGCTTCGCCGCCGCGAGCCTCAACGCGAGCGGCCTTATCGCGCGTGGGGCTATCCCGTAACGACCGCGCTTACGCTCGCGGGTTCCGCTGCTTTTCTCATCGGGGCCGTCGTGAGCGACCGTCGAAATAGCTTGTATGCGCTCGGACTCCTCGCCTTGAGCTATCCGGTTTACTGGCTGGTTAAAAAAAGCAGGACAAGTTGATGAGAGGGTGAGTGAATGAATCAACAAGGGCAAGACGAGTGCGTGGAAGAAAGCTCATTTTTCGCCCCATCAAAACGCGAAAGCCACGAAACCGGCTCTGACAGAGGGTTTCGTGGCTTTGCGCATTTGAGTTGTTTTGCTTCACTTGGGCTTCGATCCTGCGGCGGCTTTCGCCGCGGGCTTTCGCTTGTGCTTGTCGAAGAAGTCGTACACGTCGATGAAAGTCCGCGCAGCGACGCTCACGTGATCGCCGCCCGCAATCTCCAGGTACTTCACTTCGATGCTCAACTTCTTCGCGGCATCGACCATTACGCGCGAACGCTCTACGGGAACTGTTTTGTCATCGTCGCCGTGAACGACCAGTTGCGGGATGTGAGCGATCTTCGACATACCCGCAGGATTTCCCCCGCCAGCGACGGGAGCGAGCGCGGCGAAAACTTCGGGATGATTCATCGCCACCGACCACGTTCCGTATCCGCCCATCGAATGGCCCGTCATATAAATCCGATCCGCATCGATTCGATACGCCCGACGCACCTCTTCCAGCACGTCTATCACGTCGCGTTCAGCCGCGCCCAGATACATCGAAGCGGGCTGGCGGCCTTTGGGACAGGCGACGATGTAGCCGCGCTTTTCCGCTTCCACTTTGAACGCGCCTTGCAGGTATTGATCGAAGTAACTGTTTTCATCGCCCCCCATTCCGTGAAGAGCGATGATGAGCGGGAAAGGTTTCGATCCGTCGTAGTAAGTCGGAACATAAATTCGATAAGGCTGAAACGTGTCGTCGACTTTCGACTGGTAGGCTTTTCGCATGTCTCCGCGTCGCGCGGCGAAAGGATCGCGTCCGGCTTCGATCTCGTCGAGAAACCCGACAGCCTCTTTCAACTCGCTGCTGAAATTTATCCGATCGAAGTTTATCTCCGAAGCCGAAGCCATATCGAACAGACGGATTCTATACTGAGCCGAAGGCAAAGCGGCGAGCAGATTGTCTTTCTTCGCATCTCGCAGCTTCGCTTCGAGTTTAGTCGATCTCTCTTTCGCTTCGGCGAATAGCGAGGCGATGCCGCGCTCGATGTGAACAGAAGCCGCTTTCGTTATCGGTTCAGCCGCGCCCGCGTATTTCAAAGTCACTGAGATTCGATAATTGCCCGCTTCGACATCGGGAACAGTCACCTCGATCTCGGCGGGATGAGCTATGAAATCAGGCTCGATTGCGTCTATTGTCTTGAGCGTTTTGATGACAACGTTTCCCTGCAATCGGTTCAAATCGATTGTGGCGGCGAGCTTCGATTCGATTTTTTCATCGAGCGAAAATATCTGGCCCAACCGCAAACGAACTGTTTGAGCAGGCTCCACGATGGCGCGGTCGAGTTTCAAGGTGAGCGCCGAAGAGAGCGCGCGAGATGGAGTCCACTCGGCTCCCCGCATCAGCGTCATCGCGTGCAGGTAATGCTTGACCGCATCGCCATATCTGCGCGCAGCGTTAGCTTCCTGCGCCAGCTTGCCCAATCGTTCGACTTCGACAAGCTTCTCTGCGCCAAACGAAGGCGAGTTTTTCAAAGTGTTATATTGAGTGTTATACCCGACCGAAATCCTCAGCACCTGACCGGCATCCTGCGCCGTAGCGAAAGCCGAGCAGGCGACAAGAATTGTGAGCGAAAGAACGAACCGTCTCGTCGATTTCATCCTTGATCCTCCCGTTGTGATTCTGGAAAAAAGATACTACCGCGCAACGGGCGAAACGTAAAACACAAGCGCGAAGAGTTTTCGCTATTTCTCTTGATTTGATTCAAGCGACGGCGGACACTAATCCTGTAACGTCAGTGGGGAGGATGCTATGGGAGATGAGCGTAGAAGGACGAATCGAAAGCCTCTGATTTTAGAAGTGAAATATGAAGGCCAGGGCGTGCGCGCTCAGACTCGTATATCCGACATTCACCTATTCGGAGTTTTCATCGATACCAGTTCCGCGATCCCGCCCGCAGGCACGCCGCTCAAGCTCAGTTTCAACCTTCCTGGCGGACACCTGATCGAAACGGAAGGCATCGTCATACACGCCCAGCAGGGGATCGGAATGGGCGTCGAGTTCACGTCAATGAAGCGCGAAGACGGAGAGCGCCTGCGCGATCTGCTAGGCGATGAATGAATAGTGATGAGTGATGAGTGATGAGTAGTTAGGGAAGAGGAACGAAATAAAATCCCATGTCGAATTTGGGAAATGTCGGACAAGCTGCCAGCTTGTCGTGGAGTGTGAAAAGCCTCGGCGGGGGGAAACAACGACAATCTGGCAGATTGTCGAACATTTTGCAGCGCATCTTCAGGCTGAACGAATTCACCAGTAGTATCGCTTGTCACAGCGCCCCAAATCAGGCTTGAGATACATGGGATGATATTTACTTCCGCTTCCCTTAGTAGTGAATGACGAGTATTCCTGCTCATCACTCATTACTCATCACTCATCACTTTTTTAATGGTCAGCGTGCGCGGAATGCCCTGCAAATCCTCAGTCACTTCTACGAGACTCCACACCTTAGGATCGATCATCTCGCTTATAGCTTCAAGCTGATTGTAGCCGATCTCGCAGACCAGCCAGCCGCCCGTTTTTACAAACGGGCGACTTTCATTCAGCAAACGGCCATAAAAATCGATTCCTTCCTCACCGCCGAAAAGAGCTGCCTCTGGCTCCCAGTCACGCACTTCGCGTTGAACCATGTCGGGTCGGGACCGGGGAACGTAAGGCGGATTCGAAGCGAGTATATCGATTGCGCCTTCACGACCGGCGAGCGGCGCGAGAAGATCGCCTTCGAGAAATTCTATTTTTTCTTCGACCTTATGACGACGCGCATTCAATCGAGCCACTTCAATCGCCGACGGCGAAATGTCAGTGGCGATGATGCGGGCGTCTGCGATGTTCAGGGCGAGCGCGACCGCGATACAGCCCGACCCCGTTCCGACATCGACTATGAGAGGCGCAGAAAGATTGCGCGAGAGGGCGATGACTCGCTCGACGAGAAATTCCGTTTCAGGGCGCGGAATCAATACATCTCGATTGACTGCGAAATCGAGACCGTAAAATTCCTGCCGTCCGGTGATGTGCTGCAAAGGCTCGCCCGCAGCGCGGCGACGCATGAAATCGCTGAACTCTTCAAAGCGCGACTGATCAATCTGTTCGTTCGATCTGATGATTAGTTGAGCGCGATCCACAGACAGGGCATGGCCGAGCAGCACAGAGGCCGTGCGCCGACCTTCATCGACGCCTGCTTCGCGCAGCAATCGCGCGCCTTCAGCAATGGCTTCCGCTATGGTAGGCACATCGAAACCTGGGAGCGCAGGCATCCTGCCTGCATGACTCGATCATTCGCGAGTTCCCGAATGTGCGCAATGCCAGGACAGGCAAACCGCTCACTTGATCTTTTTGGCTTCCTGGTCAACGCCCTGACCCCAAATCAGGTGCGTGACCTTTCCGACTGAATCGCGCACGAAAGTCACCTGAATCTCGTCTATCTTGAGAAAGAATTTCGTCTGCGATTCGGCGAAGAGCTCAAACTTCAGTTCCTCCGCGGCCTCGCCCATCAATTTGTCTCCCTCTCTCGTGATCGAGATGATGAAATCGGGAGCCACTTCATACTGGCCGACATATTCATCAAGTATTTTGGCAGCGACCTTGATCTCCCTGGGATCAGGCAGTTGAAGCGCCGGGTTATAAAGCCCCGCAATGCCGCGAGCTATGCGAGTGGGATTGACTCCGGCGCTGTTCGTCAGGACGATGACCGTCAGTCGGTCATCGACGTATCGGGCGATGTGAGTCGTAAATCCCTGCCACGCGCCGCCGTGTTCTATGAGTTTGTGACCGTTAACATCAGCGAATGCCCAGCCGAAGCCGTAATTGCGCGTCTTGCCGTCGTTGAGCTTTACAGGTGTCCACATCGATTCGAGGCTCGATTTTTTCAGAAGCTTTTCCGTGTAGAGCGCGGCGTCCCAGCGGGCCATATCGAGTACGGTGAGATAAAGGCTGCCATCGGCAGTCGTGTTGAGCGCGGGCGAAACCCACTGCTGATTTTTCCATTCGCCTTTGACCGATCGATATCCGTCTGCGCGGTTCGGGATGATGTCCGCTTCGTTGATGACGCGCGCGGTATCCATACCGAGCGGCGCGAATATCTTTTCGCGCAGCAGGTCGCCGTAAAACTTGCCCGTCGCCTTGTGAATGAGTATGCCGAGCATGACATAACCGGGGTTGGAGTAGTTCCATTTTTCGCCGGGCTGGAAATCGAGCGGAATCGAGGCGATCTTTTTGACAAGCTCATCCTCGGTATAGTCCTGACGCATGTTGATCTGGTTATAGAGATTGTTCGATATGCCTGATGTGTGCGTGAGCAGGTGGCGTATGGTTATGTCTTTCCAGATCGCGGGCGCGTCCGCAATGTATTTGCTGATGTGATCCGTGAGGCTCATCTTGCCCTCTTCGACGAGCATCATCACGAGAGTGGCGGTGAACTGTTTTCCGATGGAGCCTGATTGATAAATGGTCTCAGGGCGGGACGCGACCCTGAGTTCGACATTCGCCAATCCGTAGCCCGCGGCTTTCGCGATCTCGCCGTTTTTGACGACCGCTATCGACAGACCGGGAATTTTCTGTTTCTCCATCTCAGATTTGACCCAATCATCGATCTTGTCTGTCTGAGCAAAAGCGGCGGACGAGAGGAGAATAATAGTGAAGAAAGCGGACGCAAATTTGCGATTCATTCGGCCCTCCTGAGAGTGTGATTGCAAAGGTATCTACGGCTGGCCTGGAAAAACAGTTTTATTATAGTGCTGGCTCATTCGACCGGCTCTTCGCCAGGAGCTATCTAAGCGGCGGCTTCGGCCTCGGTCTTGAGCTTTTCGGCCTGGAAGTGCGCCACCAGCGCGTCGATGAGTTCGCCTATGTCGCCTTCCATGAACTGATCCAACTGGTGCGCGGTGTAGCCTATGCGATGATCGGTCACGCGATTGTCCTTGAAATTATAAGTGCGAATCTTCTCCGATCTATCGCCGCTTCCGACCATCGAGCGGCGCTCCGATGCAATGGCGTTATGCTGTTTCTGCTGCTCCATCTCAAGCAATCGAGAGCGCAACACTCGCATCGCCTTTTCGCGGTTCTTGATCTGCGATTTTTCATCCTGCATCGAGACGACCGTGTTCGTAGGCAGGTGAGTCAGTCGCACAGCCGAATAAGTCGTATTAACCGATTGACCTCCCGGCCCTGAAGAACAAAAGGTGTCTATGCGAAGGTCTTTCGGATCGATGCGAATATCGACCTCTTCGGCTTCAGGAAGTATGGCGACCGTTATGGCAGAGGTGTGAATCCGCCCGGAGCTTTCAGTCTGAGGCACGCGCTGAACGCGATGGACGCCCGATTCGTGCTTGAGCTTTGAATAAACCTTGTCGCCTTCGATCAGAAGGATCGCTTCCTTGATGCCGCCGATGCCTGATTCCGACACGTCGAGCGTTTGAACCCTCCAGCCCTGTCGCTCGCTGTATCGCGCGTACATTCGCATGATCTCGGAGGCAAACAAAGTGGCTTCGTCTCCGCCCGTGCCAGCGCGGATTTCGAGTATGACGTTCTTTTCGTCGTTCGGGTCTTTGGGGATAAGCAGGACCTTCAACTCTTCTTCGACGCGGCTGCGGGTTTGCTCAAGCTCGACCATCTCCGCGCGAACAAGCTCGACCATCTCCGCGTCCTCTTCGATTTCGAGCATCTCTTTCGTATCGTTGATGCCGCGGTCGAGAGATTTGAACTGACGATACTTCGAAACGATTTCTTCGAGGTCGCGATGTTGCTTGGCCGCCCGCGTATACCGCTGCTGATCGGCCAGCAGTTCAGGCTCACTTAGCTGCCGCGTCAGTTCTTCGTATTTTTCTTCGAGCGTGTCCAGTTTATCGAACATAAAGCCTCGGAAAATGTAGAGCAGGCTGCCAGCCTGCGGATTCTCTAATTTTCATGCTTTCCGTGCGTGAACAGGCTGGCCGACGGTTCTACCTCAAGCCGCTTTCGCCGTTTCTTCCTGCGCCGCAGGCTCAAGCCTGAGTGATTCTTTCAATGCGAACAGGGCGACTTCAAGCTGACTGTCGTCCGGCTCTCTGGTCGTGAGGTTCTGAAGCCAGATTCCCGGACGGGTGATGATGGAGAAGAACCACTGCGCGCGGCTTCGCGCCGATGCGCGGATGACTTCATAAGAAACTCCGGCTATGAGCGGAATCAACGCAAGCCGAACCAGAAAATTCAGAAACAGCGAATCGAATTTGATCACAGAAAAAGCGATGATCGAAACCATCATCACTATCATAAGAAAACTCGTGCCGCAGCGCGGATGCTGGCGCGGCTTGCGGCGGGCGTTCTCGACTATCAACTCTTCCCCCGCTTCCCAGGTGTGAACGACTTTGTGTTCCGCTCCGTGATACTCGAACACGCGGCGTATATCGCGCAGAAGAGAGAAGGTGACGATCATAATCAGAAAGAAGGTCATGCGTATCAATCCATCGACGAGATTGAAAGCGACTGACGGGCGAACGGGCTTCATCGCAGCCTGAAGCCATGCCCATGCCTCTGCATACCAGGCGCCGCTTTCTGATCCTGCTCCGATAGTTCCGCCGCCGAGGTAAACGAATATCATGTTGGTCAGAACGAGCGGCAGCACGATGAACATCACTATGTTGATCAGGATAGCCAGGGCTATCGAGCCGACGGCGCTTGCCGAGGAATTGCTCTTCGCTTTCTTTTGCGAAGAGTCGTTTTCTTCTTCGTGAAAAGTGATGTTGGCCGAAAAGTTCAAGGCTTTGATGCCGAGGTACATAGAGTGCAGCAGCACCGCCGAGCCGCGAAGCACGGGGACGCGGAGCAGCGGATATTTTTCTGCAAGCGCAGGGAGCGGCTCTCCCATAGAAACTATCTCCCCGTCGCGGCGTCGAACCGCCACGGCGTAAGAGCGCGGCGCGCGCATCATCACGCCTTCGATGACGGCCTGTCCGCCTACCACTATTTGTTCTTCTTTCATACTTCCTCGCCAGCAAAGAAAAACTGGTTGCCTGATGCTGCTCTAGTCAGCGTCCGGCAACCAGTTCCAGGTTGTGAAACGTTTAAGCTTCGGTTTTGCGACCGTACTTGCGATTGAATCTTTCCACTCGACCGGCTGTATCGATGAGCTTCTGCTTGCCGGTGAAGAAGGGATGACAATTGGAGCAGATTTCGAGCCGGATTTCAGATTTCGTGGAGCGCGTCTCCCACGTCTCGCCGCACGCGCAATGAACGTTCGTCTTCATGTACTTGGGATGAATATCGGGCTTCACTTTCTTCGGTCACTCCTGTCGAAAATTTATCTCTGAACGAAACACTGTACACTAACCGATTGCGCGCGAGGCTGTCAAGGAACGGTGGTATCCTGATCTTGTGTTGCTGATTGAGATGGATTGATTGTCCAGTCTTCTACTTTTAATTCAGGAACCAAATCGAAGTGCCGCCGATTGGCTGTAACAACAGTGGCATCACGAGCAAGTGCGATAGCTGCTATTCGCCTGTCTCGTGTGCCGATACCTGTCTGCACCTGGCTAATAGCAACGAAGCGGCGATATGCGTCTTTATCAAATGGAAGTACGGGTATGTGTCTCAAGAATGCCAGTAGATTAAAGAGGTCTTCGTATAATTGCAGAATCACGCGCTCTTTTTGGTCTGGCCTATCCTTAAGGGCGTTGACCGCATGATGAAGTATCTCCTGGGCATTAACGACGGTAATACAAATCAAGCGGCGAGCATCAGCATCCCTTATACGCCGCACCATATCAGGGTAGTTCTGCGGTTGCTCGAAATAGAATTTCAGCATATTAGTGTCAAGGATGTACACTTAATCTGTCTCTACAGTCTCATCAATCTCTCGCCAGTATTCTTCCAAAAACTCAGGCAGGTCATTCCAGAAGCTGCTACCCGCAAACATACCCTCGAAAGGAACTATTGATTGATAATCATGCTCTACATATTCGGAAATACTGATAGTGTTGCGCGCATCGGTGATTTCGCCCGTGAACTGTGGTTGATCGACGCGACCGCTAAATTTTATCTTCTCTGAATGATAAGTAACCACCTGCTCAAGAGTTACTAACTGTGTTCCCATCTTTATTCTCCGATCTCGCAAAGTCTACCTGTAATGCGGTTCCGCCTAGCGACTTGCCGTTGTACGAAACATCAAACCAATAAAGCCCCTCTACAGGGGTATCGAATTCAATCCCCCCTGACGCTTGTGCTATGTGGTATTTCTCGTCCTTTGGATATTCTTTCTCGGCCAAACCAAAATCCAGCCCGGCAATGAGTTGCCCGTTAGGATCGAGTATGAGTATGCGAATAATCCCTTCGTGTGTTTCTGCCGTTTTAACAAACATTCCAAAAGAACGTGTCCGTTTTTTCTCGGCATCTACGGCGATACGATCAAAAATACCTGAAAGGTTGAACTTTCCATTAGCAGTTCTATTTGCAAAATCATAAAACAGCAAAGATACAAGTCGCGGCTTCTCACGCTCCTGAGCGACATCTATGTTTGCTTCTGGAATTCCTGCGGTTTCCTGAGCCACTTGATTGCCTCCGTTTTTTTACACTCTATACCATTTCTGTTCGATCTGCTATACAGAAAAAAAGCAAAAAGCGCCCTGAGGCGCTTTGCTCAAGAGCCGGGAAGATCGAATTCAGCAAGCAGCGTATTGATTCTGATTTCTGACCATTCGACTCTAGCTGAAAACCGCGAACTGAAAACTGAAAACTACCTCGAATGTCTGAGGCTGATGCTGCCCGATACGCTCGACATGTGCAGTTGGCGCGAGCCGTCGCCCACGCGACCGCTGGCCGAACGACCCGGCCCGTATTTCTTCTCTTTCACCTCGACAGGGAAATCCGTGTCGAGCGATCCGCTCAACGTCGACATGCTCACCTGAGCGTCCAAACCCGCGGGCATTCTCACATTGACATTGCCGCTCACTGACGAAAACTTCATGTCGTCCGAACCTTCCAATCGATTGATATCGACCTCGACATTGCCGCTCACCGAAGACGCGCTCACGGTTCCGGTCACATCTTCGATCCGAACAGTGCCGCTCACTGAGGATGCGCGAAGGCTGCCTGTCACGTTGCGGACACGCACATTGCCGCTGACCGAAGAGATGCCGTCGAAATCGAAGCTCATCGACTGCGGCACCTGCACTTCGAAGCGCACGCTCACATCGCAGCGGCGGCAATTTTCGGGGTAACGCGCCCGCACATCGACGCGAGAGCCGCTGCTGCGGTCTTCTATCTCGACCACATCGCGGTCGCGGCCTTCCTTATAAGCCGTGACTACAACGGCGCTCCCATTGTAGCCCGTGATTTCGACATCGCCCGATATGTTGCCTATGCGAACCTGCCCGTTCGCGCCGGGATTATAATTTTTCTGAAAGTCCTGAGCCGAAGCCGCGCCTGCAAGCGCAAGCCCCACGGCCAGAGATGCCACAACAACTCGCAACCAGCATATCTTCATTTTTACTCCTCCGAGAAAGTACGACGGGCTGCCAGCCTGTCGTGGGTTTTCATAATATCAGCGAGTGAACAGGCTGGCAGCCTGTTCTACATCAACGACTTCTCGCTCCTTGATTCTCCGAAAACAATTCGAGATGAAGGCCGCGCCTCGCCGTGGGGCGACCCTTTGAGATTAAAGCCGCTTCAATCTCACATCGCCCGACGCAGTCGATATCTTCACCGTTCGCGAGCCGTTGCCTACACGCCCGAAAGCCTGACGACCTGATCCGCGCTTGCGGTCTCTCACCTCTATCGGGAAATCGGTTTCAAGCGCGCCACTCACTGTAGACATCGCAACCTCTGCGTCGAGGTCAGCAGGCAACGACACGGTTACATCGCCGCTCGCCGTCGAGAATTCCATCGGCCCTGTGCCTTCGAGCCGCGCTATCTGAATATTGAGGTCGCCGCTTGCCGCGCGAGCGTTGACCGAGCCGCTAACATCCGAAATATGAATATCGCCGCTTGCGGTCGAGACTCTCACCTCGCCCGAAAAACCTGTCACATTCACATCACCGCTTGCGGACTTGGCCGTGAGCGCGCCTCTCGCGCCTGTCACAGAGATGTCGCCGCTTGCGGTCGAAAGCCTCTCGAAATCGTATTTCGATTCCGAAGGAACCATCACCTCGAACCGTATGCTGGCGTCGCAGTTGCACTGTTCAGGGTAACGCGATTTCAACTCGATCATGTTGCCGCTGCTGAGGTCTTCGACCTCGACCAATTCGCGGTCGCGTCCCGTTTTGAATGCGGAGACCTGAATCGAATCGCCGTTGTAACTTTTAACCGTGATGTCGCCCGACACGCTGCTGATGCGAACTTTGCCGCCCGCGCCGATTGAATAAGATTTCTGAAAATCCTGAGCCGAAGCCGCAAGACTCAACGTAAGACAAGCGATCACCAGAGCAGCAAAGCGGAATAGTTTTTTGCTCATAACCAGAGACTCCTTTTCTGTAAGTGATGAGTGATGAGTGATGAGTGATGAGAATGCACGAAAGCACTTGTCGCTCGTCACTCGTCACTTGTTTAGTAACGCCCTGTTAGTGGCGGCTCTTTTGAAAAGGTTTCAGCCCGGTTCGAGATTTCTCAGGTTGACGCGCCGCCCTGCGGGTTTCACAATGAAGATGTGATGGGAAGGCAGAGAATTTTCAAGGCTGTTATGATCGCGGTCGCCGCGCTGGCTGTCGGATGCGCTCACGACGCCCCGGTTCACGGCCCAGCCGAAACATTCGTCGTGCTGGGAGAAGATCGAGCGTCGGACAAAAGCGCCATCACTATCAATATCAAAGTCGGCTCTCAGGCTCCTGAGTCCCAAGTCAAAGCCGCTGCTGAAGCCGTGATTTCGAAATATCGAAGCGAGTATGTCAAAGTCACGGTCAAATCCTTCTCTCGCGACGATGTAACACACGAAATCCCCATCGCGGTCTCGACTCTTGAAGGCGGGCAAGTGCGGCATGTTTTCAACTCAACCGGCCCGCAGAAGATACCGACTCACTGAGTTATGACGAAACTGAGCGACGCGCAGATAGAAGAGATGTTGAATCGACTCGATGGATGGTCGAAGGGCGAAGGCTGCATCGAGAAAACTTATCGCTTCAAAAATTTCATGCGGGCGTTGATGTTCGCAAACGCCGTGGGCTACGTTGCCGAATCCGTCGATCATCATCCCGACATCCATATCCATTACAACGAAGTGACGCTGCGCAACTGGACGCACGTCGCCAGCGCAGTGACCGAGCGCGACTTCGCGCTTGCGGAAAAAATCGACGCGATGACGGGTCAACAAAATTTGACAACATAAAACATGAGGGTCGAAAGTCAGGCACAAGTCCGGAGATTTCTTCTGACTCCAGACTCCGGACTCCAGACTCCAGACTTTGAAAAGGAGAAACAGATGGCAATCATATCTGAAAAGGATCAGGAGACGATCCGCAATCATTTCGATGAAAACATCACGAGCGATGTCGAAATCATAATGTTCACCGAGCAGCCTTCGCCGATCATCGTCCCCGGACGAGAACAGTGCGAAACGTGCGAGCCTACGCGCCAACTGCTCGAAGAAGTCGCCGCGCTCTCAGACCATGTAAAACTCACCGTTCATGAACTGAGCAAGGCCAGGGAAGAAGCATTCGCTTTAGGCATTGATCGAGTTCCGGCATTTGTGATCGAAGGCGCGTCGCGCGGGCGCGTCAGATTTTTCGGCATACCGTCAGGCTATGAGTTTTCGTCTTTCATTTCCGATCTGGTAGATGTTTCAAAAGGGGAGACCGATCTTTCGGAAGAGACGCGCCAGTTTCTGGCGACGCTTGAAGAAGACGTTCACATCAAGGTATTCACAACACCGACCTGACCGTATTGCCCGGCAGCGGCCAGTCTGGCCCACAAGATGGCAGTTGAAAGCTCTCGCGTTACGGCTGATGTTATCGAAGCCACCGAGTTTCCCGATCTCGCCCATCGCTACGGAGTGCGCGGCGTGCCTAAGATCGTCGTCAACGAGACGACGGAATTCGTCGGCGCGCTGCCCGAACGCGAGTACCTCGCTTATGTGCGCGCGGCTGTTGGAGAGAACGGCGGGGAGTGAAAATTATAGCGTCTTGCATAAGCATAAACAGCGAGAGTGGTTCCTGACGCAGAGGCGCGGCGTTGTCCGGCAAGCTGCCAGCTTGCCGGAGGCTTTCGCCTCTCGCTGCTGGAAATCAACAGTCCGTTGCTCGAAGCAACGACAAGCTGGCAGCTTGTCGAACATACAAGACGCAGAGTTTACGCAGAGAAAAACCTTTGCGCTGACTCTATAACGGCACAGGCTCAATGTTCCATTGCTTTGAGCCTGTGTTTATCGCTTGCCCGCGATCTGCTGCGCGATCCACTGAGCGTACTGAGACAATCGCGTGTATCCTTCCTTCGCTCCATAAGTCCCGCGACCGTTCTTACCCGGATTGCCCCACACGCTCACTCCGAGAGTGTAGAGCTTCCCGTCTTTTTCCAGCAGCGCAGGGCCGCCGCTGTCGCCCGGCCCGCTGATGCCTTCCATGTCAGTGGCCGTCGCGGGATCGTCAAATGTGAAGTAGAGCCAACGCTCATCCGCCGCTTCGATTTTATTCGTCGCTCCGCGCTTTTTGCGATCCATCACACGCGGGCCTGTCAGTCCCGTGCCTGTGTCGCCTCGCCCGACGAAAGTGATTATTTTCCCGACTTCATCCGTCGCGGTGTAAACCGAAACAGGCTTGATCCCTGAAACCGGCTCTGAGAGCTTGATCAAAGCCAGATCGTTCGGCCCTCCGTCGCGCCAGTCCGGATGAATGATTATCTTTTCGATTCGGTATTCGCGGTCGAAAGTGACCTTCATGGAATTCTTTGGAATTCCTGCGGCGACGTGCGCGGCTGTCAACACCCAATCAGACGCGATCAGCGTGCCTTCGCCATCACGCCCGACGAAACAGACAGCCGGATAGCGCGATCCGAGTTCGATGTAACGCGCGTCGTCGCGGTCGTGACGAATGATGATGGCCTGCGACGGTGAAGCGAGCATCATAAAAGCGATCAATGCAATGATAGTTGTTTTCATAAGCAGGGGTCAGGGGTCAGGGGTCGG
>DLHY01000145.1 GCA_002483445.1 Blastocatellia bacterium UBA7656 | reverse complement strand
CACGATGTTCTGAGCCCTGACAAGTATCATCTATGTTGGAACCGGAGAAGGATTGCAGCGCCCAGACCTTTCGACCGGAAACGGCATTTACAAATCGACCGATGGAGGAAAGACGTGGCGCAATACGGGACTCACGGACGCGCAACAGATAGGCTCGGTCATCATCGATCCGAAAGATGCCAGTCGCGTATTCGTAGCCGCGCTCGGCCATCCTTATGGCCCGAACGAAGAACGCGGCGTTTATCGCTCGACCGATGGCGGCGGGTCGTGGCAGAGAGTTTTATACAAAGATGAAAACACAGGCGCGATACAGGTCGAATTCGATCCCGCGAATTCGCAAATCATCTATGCTGATCTGTGGGCAGGAAGGCAAGGCCCGTGGGAGAACGGCGCGTGGCAGGGGCCGGAAAGCGGATTGTTCAAATCTACGGACGGCGGCAACACATGGAAAAAACTGACGCGAGGCCTGCCGACCTTCGAGCAGGGACTGGGGCGCATAGGAATTGCCGTCTCTCGCAGCAATTCGAATATTTTGTATGCGACCGTAGATGCCAACCCTCAGATGGGCGGCGTCTATCGCAGCGACGACGCGGGCGAAAGCTGGCGAAAGTTGAGCGGCGACACAAGGCTTTGGGGCCGGGGGTCGGACTTCGCTGAACTCAAAGTTCATCCCAAAAATTCAGAGATAGTTTTCGTCGCCAACATCGCTTCTTACAAATCGACTGACGGCGGAAAAACTTTCACTGCATTCAGGGGAGCGCCCGGAGGCGATGATTATCATCGGATATGGATCAATCCCGACCATCCCGACATCATGCTCTTCGCCACGGATCAGGGCGCGATTATTACGGTCAACGGCGGCCAGACGTGGAGCAGTTGGTACAATCAGCCGACGGCGCAGTTCTATCACGTATCGACCGACAATCGATTTCCTTACTGGGTCTATGGCGGACAACAGGAAAGCGGCTCGGCTGCGGTCGCGAGTCGGGGAGATTACGGCGCGATAACGTGGCGCGACTGGCGAACCGTAGGCGTCGAGGAATACGGCTACGTCGCTGCTGATCCGCTCAATCCGAATATAATTTACGGCGGCAAGATCACGCGCTACGACTGGACGACCGGGCAGGTGCAAAACATCGCGCCCGAAGCGATTCGCTCAGGCAAGTATCGATTCCTCAGAACCGCGCCCGTGCTGTTTTCGCCCGTAGATCAGAGGGTTCTCTACTTCGCGGGCAACGTGCTTTTCAAAACCACGAGCGGCGGCATGAGTTGGGAAGTCATAAGTCCCGATCTTTCGCGCGAGAAATGGGACGTGCCTGAAAACGTAGGCGTCTATCGCACTCAGGATATGGCGACAATGCCGCGTCGTGGAGTCATCTACACCGTTGCGCCCTCTTTCAAAGACATAAACACGATCTGGGTCGGGACGGATGACGGGCTGATTCACATCACGCGAGACGGCGGGAAGACGTGGGCGAATATCACGCCGCCGGATTTGAAATCGTGGGCGAAAGTTTCTTTGATGGAAGCCTCGCACTTCGACAACGACACGGCTTATGCCGCGATCAACACTTTCAGGCTCGATGATCTGCGCCCGCACATCTATCGCACTCACGACGGTGGAAAAACATGGAAGCATATAACGAAAGGCATCCCCGATGGAGGCATAGTCAATGCCGTGCGCGAAGACCCTGTGCGCAAAGGATTGCTTTATGCGGGGACGGAGCAGGCCGTTTACGTTTCATTCGATGACGGCGAGAACTGGCAGCCGCTCCGTTTGAATATGCCCGCGACTTCTATTCGCGATCTCGTCGTTCATAACGATGACCTGGTTGTGGGAACGCACGGGCGGAGTTTCTGGATTCTGGATGACATCACCCCGCTTCGTCAGATCAACTCTCAGGTCGCTGCGTCTGAGGCGCATCTCTTCAAACCTCAGATGGCTTATCGCCTTCGTCGCAGCGTCAACACCGACACGCCCATTCCGCAGGAAGAGCCTATGGGCGAGAACCCGCCTGACGGCGCGATCATCAACTATTATTTGAAGGCGGATTCGTCCGAGGTCACGCTTGAGATACTCGACAGATCAGGCAGAGTGGTGCGACGTTTTTCGAGCGCGGATCGGCCTGAGCCGATAAACCCCGATCAACTGGCTTATCCGACTTACTGGTTCCGACAGCCGCAGATTCTCTCATCGAGAGTGGGTATGCAGAGATTCGTATGGGATTTGCACTTCCCGCCGCCCGAAGGTTTCCCGCGTTCATATCCGATTTCGGCGATCTATCGCAACACGCCCACCGTTCCAATGGGGCCGACTGTCTTACCAGGCGAGTACACCGTCAGGCTCACGGTCAACGGAAAGAGTTACACCGATATGCTTATAGTAAAAATGGATCCACGTGTGACGACTCCGGCGGAAGGCATAGCGAAAATGTTCGAGGTCTCGCACGGGAGTTACGAAGGAATAAGCAGGATTCGCGCGGCTCAATCTGAGATAGCGAGCCTCAGAGCGCAGATGAAATCAATCAAAGAGCGCGCGGGACAGGGCGCGATTGCTGATGCGATTGATGCGCTCGATAAAAAAGCGGCGGCGCTTGATGGAGGGGCGAGAGTCGTCGGGCGCGGCGGACAGTCGGGCGCAGTCGGCGGAGAGCCGACGCTTGCGCGACTGGCCGGGGAGTTGAATACGATCATGGGAATCGCTGAAGGCGCAGACGCCGCGCCCACGACACAAGCCACGTCGGCTTATAATCAGTCGCGGCAATCGCTCGATGAACTTCTCGCCCGGTGGAATGAAATCAAAAGCAGAGACGTGAATGATCTCAATGAAAAGCTTAGGCGGGCGAATCTTCCTCAGTTGAAGCTTTGACAGGATGCAAAACATGGCGCGGGTTGTAGCAGATGTTCGCGACTCATCCGCGCCGATCCGTTCGCATCCGTCTGATCCGCGCCCCGTTCACTGAATCTGAAGGTGCTGAAATATCTCAGGGTCCAACTTCGCTGAATACTGCGCCGATGAGAGAGTCATCTCCTGCGCGAACTTCCCGTCCTGCATCATCACCCTGCGCGAAGGCACGAGGGTGTTCTGTATGACTTTGTACGGAGTGTAGAAGAGAGACACGCGGTATTTGACCGGCGGCTGATCTTCCATGAATTTCAGTTCGTATTCGAGGTGAACTATCCGCAGGGTGCTTTTGCTGATCCAGAAGCGGGTCTTCTCTCCTTCAGGAGTAGTCAGATCGACGACGTTCGTCTGAACTCCGACGACCGTTTCGGGGTCTCTGAGTTCCAGCTTCGATCCGTCCTCTTTGTAATAAAGCAGCGTGGTGTAATCGTGAGTGAGTTGCGCGCGGTAGGCTGCCGAGGCTTCCGTCCGCGGAGTGATGTACTGATTGTTCTGAGCCGACCAGACGCTGGCGCCGTTGTAGGCGATGGTGTATTTGACCGAAGGCGCTGCTCCCTGTCGCTGCGCCGTTTCAGGCGGATTGAGTTCGAGGTCTGTGCGCATAAGATCGAGCCAGGTCTTTTCTTTTCTCATCGCCCGCACGACGTAAGTGCCGGTGATATCTCCCTGATCGGAAGTGAGCCGTATGGCTCCTTCTTCCTGAATGGCCGCGCGCACTTTTTTGAGTTGATCTCGCCCGCCATAAGCAATTATGACCAGTTCGGCGAGAGCTTCGACCGTAGTCATCTGAGGAGCCTGACTCTTGCCTGCCTTTTCAAGTTCTTTCGGGCTGGGGAGTTTCTCTTCTTTCTTTTGCTCTTTTGCGGGCGGCGTGTCCTGCGCTGAAAGCACGGAAGGGGCAGCCATCAGAGCGAAGGCCAGAATCAGGCAGAACATGTTTCGGGCCGAAAGCGATCTTTTTCTTTGTTCGTTTATCATCACCAATCCAGACCTCTCTTCTTCGAGCGCAGTCACGGGAAACGATCCGTCAGCGAGAGATGGATTTTAGCATGGGATAGCAGGACATGGGCAGTGGTCGGGGGTCGGGGGTCGGGGGTCGGTTGATTCGATTCGTCCGCTTTCGACTCCACGCTCAAGGATTCATTATCTGAGGGCTGCTCATCAACGGCTGACTGCTGACCGCCGAACCCTGACCCCTGACCCCTGACCCCTGCCAGTTGCGCGCTGGTCACTACGTCTTCAAGCGACATGGCGAGTTCCGTAAAACAGGTTCGAGCGAGATGCTCGGCTTCCGATTCGATCCTGGCGCGCTCGACTTCTATCTGTCCGCGCCGGTCGTGCGCCGTCGATGATTGCTGGCGAAGCTCGCTCAACAAGGCTCCAAGCTCATCGGCTCGCGCTCGCGCTTCGGCAAGCGATGCGGCCAGACGTTCGATCTCGGAAGACAGCGCGGCCTTTTTCGTCTCGAATCGAGCCGTCGCGCTTTCGCCTTCGGTCTGGGATTGAGAGAGTTGCTCTATTCGATTGTGGCTCTCGTAGAGTTCAAGCCGGTTGCGATTTATTCTCGAACGAAGCTCTTCGGCCTCGCCCGCGATTCGCCGCATATCGGATCGAGATGCGTGCAAGCGTTCGGCGCGCGCCGCGACCGAAGCGCGGGCCGAAGAAAGCTCTTCAGAAAACTTCTCCACGTTTGCGCGCATTTCAGCAGCCGCAGATTGCGCATCAGCGAGAGCCGTCTGCACCTGTTGCTCCATCGCTTCGGCTGACTCAAGCTCTCCGGCCAACTGCTCGATGCGCGATTGCATTTCTGTTTGCTCCTGCCTGGCCTGTTCTATCTCGGCCTCGACCACGCGGACGTGCTGGCGGGCGCGTTCGAGGTCGCGTGCAAGGGATTCAAGCTGTGTGTCGCGCGTGGCTGAATCCTTCTCCTGTTGTCGAAGTTCGCGGTCGAGCGTCCCGGTTTCGTTTTCAAGCTCCGTGAGTCGGTGTTCCACCTGCGCAAGCTCGACGGATTGTTTTTCTTCATCCTCGCGCAGCACCGCCGTCTGCACGCGCAGTTGTTTTATCTCGCGCTTGAGTCCGAGCAGCGAGGTGCCTTTTGTGTGAGAGGCGGTGACGATCAGCCTTCCGTTTACGACCTGCTCGCCTTCATAAGTGACATAAACCCGATGCGGGTTTTCAATCGAGAGTTGAAGCGCGGCTTCGATATCAGGCACGACGGCGGCATTGCATTTATCGGGGAATGCGTGTTCGACTATGGCTTTGATTTCAGGTCTCAGGCCGAGCAGATCGATTGCGCGCAACACCTCAAGCTCGAATCGCTGCGCGCTCTCAGGCTCATCCGCGATGAAGGATGGATTCGGCATCGTTTGTATTTCTTCATCGCGTCGATCCGATTCTGCTTCTATGAAATCGTTTTCAGGTTTGAAATCCGGCTCGCCCTCGCCGCCGTGAAGTCCCACGACGAGAAACGCGCCGCGTCCGAGTTCTTCGGTCCTGATCGATTCGACTCCTCCCAGCGCGTCATCGATGGTCGGGACGAGCACGCTTTGAAGCTCGCGTCCCAGGAGGCTTTCGACAAGCCGCTCGTACTGAGCTTCGACCTCTACGAAATCGGCGAGCGTGCCGAGCGCGTTTATTCGCGCCGCCTGTTCGGGCGACAGCACATATTGAACAGCATCCGAGTAATAAGCGTGATGCGCGTCGAGGTCTTCGAGCGAAGCCAGTCGATGCTCGCCCGATGCCCGCTCCGAATGCGTGTTTTCGAGTTGAGAGCGAAGATCG
Organism: Blastocatellia bacterium UBA7656; assembly: GCA_002483445.1. Classification (GTDB taxonomy): domain Bacteria; phylum Acidobacteriota; class Blastocatellia; order UBA7656; family UBA7656; genus UBA7656. The sequence goes on along the minus strand of DLHY01000145.1, from coordinate 51,460 downwards.
GCGCATCGCGTGCGAAGCCCTTCGATATCGGTCGTGCGCTGCGCGATTGAATTCGAGAGATCGGCAAGTCGGGTGTGGCTCTCCTCGGCCTCGCCGCTTGCCCGCGCGTATTGACCGGAAGCTTCTTCGAGCCGCGCGAGCGCGCGCTCTTGCTCCGCGTTGAGGCTCGCTTGTTTGAGATCGAGTTTGCGCAGAGAGTCTTCGATATTAGCCTTGAGGTTGCGCAGTCTTTCGAGTCGGCCTATTTCGATGAACGTCTGCTGGCGGAGCCGCTCTATTTCCGTTTCGGCTTCGCGCAGTTTAGCGAGAGCCGATTGATACTCGCCCTCGCGCGCAAGCAGGAGAGACTGTTCAGAGGTCAACTCCGATTCAATCGCTTTAAGATCAAGCCCGCGCTGTTCGGCCTCCGCATCGAGAAGGGTGAGGCGTTCCTGCATGGCGCTTTGATCGCGTTCAAGCTCCTGTATGCGCGCAGTCATCTCTTCGATCTGTTGCTGCTCGAAAGCGCGGCGATTGCGAGCGCGGTCGGCTTCAAGCTCGATTGAGGCGGCCTGCTGGCGAAGCGCGGTCAGATGGTCTTCGACCTCGCGGGCCTGAGCCGAGACTGCCTGATGCTCGGATTCGCGCTCGGCGAGAAGTTGATCGAGTTGGCGTTGAAGGCTTTCGGCCTCTTCAAGCTCTGCGGCTATGCGGTCGTTGGCTTCGGTGAGCCGGAAATAATCTGCGGCAAAAACTACTTTTTGCAGGCCGCGCATTTCCTCGCGCAGTCGACGGTACCGGCGGGCTTTCTGGGCCTGACGTTTGAGGCTGTTGACCTGACGCTCGACTTCGCTGATGATGTCGTTGAGGCGAGTGAGATTCTGCTTTGCCGATTCGAGCTTGAGTTCAGCGGCTCGTTTGCGCGATTTGAATTTGGTAATTCCCGCCGCTTCTTCTATGAGCGCGCGCCGGTCGAGCGGTTTGGATGAAAGTATCTGGCCTATGCGTCCCTGCTCGATGATGGCATAGTGCGCGCCGCCAAGCCCTGTGCCTGCGAAAAGGTCTTGAATGTCGCGCAGCAGGCACGGTCGCCCGTTCATCAGGTAGTCGCTTTCGCCCGTGCGATAGAGGCGGCGGCCTATGGTTATGCGCTCGCCCGCTGAGATGACGATTTTCTTTCGCCTTCGCATGTGCGGGGAGCGATGGCGCTCCGTTTTTTTGGTCTGTGGTTTTTGTTCTTCGATCTGCTCCGCGCTTCCTTCAACCACGAAAGTCGCTGCGTCATTTTGAGTGATCGATGCAGAAGCCTCCGACGAAGCGTTCTCATCTAACGGCTGATCGGGTTCGCTCACTTCCGGCGCTAGTGATTGAGTTTCCGACTGAGTTTGAGCAGGCGGCTCTTCCTTTTCGGTCATCTCTTCGACGAGAGCGCGAGCGGCATCGGCTGCGCGTTCGGCATTCTCGACAGCCTGATCGAATCGGCTCTCGTCTTCTTCAGCGGGATCGGTCTGATCGTGTTCGTGAATGTCTTCGACCGCGACGAGCGTGAGCATCACTTCGGCCATGCCTGTAGGCTTGCGGTCGCGAGTGCCGTTGAAGATGACATCTTCCATCTTCGCGCCGCGCAGGTTCTTGGCCGACTGCTCGCCCAGCACCCAGGAGATCGAATCGGATATGTTGCTGTTGTGAACGATGATGTTTCCCGCGACAAAGTTATGCGTTTCAGCGATGCTCAGATCATAGACCCATTCTTCTTCTGGTTCGATTTCTTCTACGCTTGTAATCTTATCCCAGTAAATATCAGATTTGGCGAGAAGCGATAACCTGTCGAGATGTTCGCCTGCGCGCTCAGGCGTAGTTCCCAGCCGCTTGATCGCGTCAACAGTTTCCAGCAATCCGTCTCTGCTCGCTTCGCAACGATTTTCGATGTATGCAGCAAGTTTCGGATTATCGCGACGACTGGCCTTGACGTTGACGCCCGCCAGACGCGCAGCATCTTTGACAATTGGAGTGACGCCTGGAACGAGATCATGGTTGGGATTGGAAGCCGCAGTGAGTTCACGCATGGCATCAAGAGAAGCCTTCTTCTCTCCTACGAAAGAGAGGGATCGAGCCACACGTCGCAACCGTTCTGTTCCGTATATCAAAACTGCATAGTAAGTCCTGCGCCGTTTCTCAACCGTGTTGCTGGCGTATTTCTGTTTCGGCCTGAGCGAAGCGAAAACACCCAGCCTCATAAGCAAAGAGACTACCTGTTGGGCTAGATCCTCACTTGCGGAAACGAACTCTATATACGCGAGCGGGTTTGCTCTCCCAGCCAGTGGCCGAACGCAGATATAAGCGTCGCCTTCGAAAAGCCCTGACAGAAAAGCCCATTGCGTTTCCACATCGGCTTCGAATAGCTGCGCAGGTATTTCTTTCTCGGATGAAGTCGAGTTGATCGGGAAATCAAACAATCGTTCAAGCGCCTTGCCCAGAGCGCGCGAGTAAATCAGTCCGTCCTCAGCGCGTGGTTTGTAATGCAGCCGATGGACTTGAACCCCGAAAAGTTTATTAGCCAGATGTTCGTATTCGTCATTGACTAATGGATCAGCGTTGACGAACCAGACCTGATTGGAATTGGTGTTTCGACCCTCTGCGACAAGCAGGCCGAGGAAACGGGCAAGATCGGGGGTGAAGGACGAAGGCAAACTGATTTGACCGCTGCCTTGAGATTTGAGCCGCCCATCGAGTGGCGGCATAAGCTCGGCTGCTCGCGCCAGTTTCAAAAGAGAGTCTGTACCGATGGCTTGATGATCGAGCAAGCCTCTAAGCTTTATTGCTGGTACTTGCGCTGCTTCTGCCCATTTGCTCCACTGGCCAAACCTTTCGCGTCCTTCATCTGCCCAGGCGCGTAATGATTCGGAATATGGCACGTAGATATTGTCGTCGCCATCAAATCGCTCAAGAATCGATAGCGGGGACAAGTCCACTTCGCCGCCTCGTACAGGTAATTGTCGCGGAAGAGCCAGGCGCACGCCTGGCTCCAACTCTTCTGCCTTGAGTGTTCGCATCCGACCGTTTTCCAGAGTGAAAAGAGGATGATAAGGCGTGGCAGTGACTTCGCGCCCTGAGCGGGTGCGAATGCGCAATAAGTGCGCGGTGGTTTCTCGTTTGATGAAAGCCGTCACTGGGCGAGTCTCAAGGCGCAACGTATCAGGATTGAGAGAAAGTATCTCGATATTATGCGGATTCCCTCGTGTAAGGAGTCCGTCATCGAGAGTTTCAACACCGTTTGAATCCGTCAACGCCGTTTCAACGAGTTCGCGAATGGGAACATCTCGCCCGTCGGCAAGAGTCACGAGAGTATTTCCAGCGACGCACTTGCCACAGCCGTTAGGCCCTACCACGGCGGTTATGCCTTCGCCGAATGCGAGGGTAGTTTTATCAGCAAATGATTTGAAGCCGCTTATCTCAAGTTTTTCCAGTCTGAACATCCGATGCTCCGTGGCCGTCTGCGCGACCACTACTTATATGGTCGTCAAAAAAATCGAGCACACTATAAAGTAGAGGCTCGAAGCTGTCAAATTGCAACTCTGCAAAACGCGGGGGATTTTCCATCATCGCAGATTCGACTGTTTCTCTAAACCGGGGATTTTAGAACGCGGACGCGCAGAATCGCAACTGTCATCGAAGGGAAACGCGGGTTGGGAGGATCGTTTCGAAGATAATGAAGGCGGAAAAAGCCCATTCTCTTTTTCCGCCCTCATCTGCCGATGCGCTTACGCGCTCCGGGTTCTCGTTTTTTTCTTTGCGAATCTCTGATAGCGAATCGCCCGCCGCGCCAGAGCCGCCGTGCCTTTGATGGCCTGACGATCTTCAGCGACCTCATCATTCTTGCGCGAGAAAGTTTCGTGTTTGTTGTTGGATGGATTGAAGAACCCTACATAGCCGCCGGGGTTGACTCCGAAGGATTTCAGCGTCTTTCCGCCATGAGACTTACCGAGAAAATCATTCCTTCCTCCGGTCTCTTCGCCGCCCGTGAAATAGAGGGGCAGCACGAAATTCGACACCTCGACGCCATCTATTTTGTAGGTTTCGGCCTGAACTGCATCGCACATTTCGTACCAGTGAAATACGAAAGGAGCTTTGTTGGCCGGGTGCGGGCCTTGAACGAGGAGGTTTACCTCCGGGTCTGCGATCAGTTCGAGCGCCTCGTGCGAGAGCGTAACAGTCCACGGCTCGCCTAACTCTTTTGAAAGCTGCGTGAACACGAAGCCATAAGGAATCCCGCGATTGTTGGTGTCGTGATAACCCAGAGCGCCGCTCACATCGACCTGATCCCAGAGGTAAAGGATCGCATCGCCGCGTATGTCGGCCAGCGTGTTGGCGTTTGGCTTGCCGATTTTTCCTTCGAGGCGCAGTCGAGCGCCCAGTGACCAGTAAGGCTCGAAATCTTCCGTGATCTGATAATTGATGGCCCGTATCGCATTCTGCACTTCTTCGTCAGTAAGCTGACCGCTGGTGTGATTTATAACTGAAATAATCATCGTGACTTCTCCTTTTCTTTTTGGCTGGATGTTGTTTTCGGCTGCGTTTTCGCTCGGCCCTTTCAACGACAAATAGATGATGGGTCGTGATGAAGAGTGAAGAGTTGCGCTTCATCTCCCATTTTTACATGACGCGAAAGGCAGGGATTGCAATGCAAAAAATTATTTGACATGTTTTTCGCGCTGCTGCCGCCGACTATAATCAGGCAGGGGTGCGAAAGTGACCGCAATCAAGACATTGATTTTCACTCTGGTCGTCGTGCTGGGGGTAGTGACTGTCGGTGGGCCATATCTGATTCTGAAAATGAAACCTGTGTTTCCTCTCGATCTCGGGGTTTTCAGATTCACAGGGCTTGCTCTAATTGCCATTGGCGCGATCATTTATGTCTGGTGCGCGTGGGATTTCGGACGGCACGGCAAAGGCACGCCCGCGCCCATCGATCCTCCCAAGGAGCTTGTCGTAAGAGGTCTCTACAAGTTCACAAGAAATCCTATGTATGTCGGCGTGTGGCTGGCTCTCGCAGGCGAAGCCGTTCTTTTCGAGTCGGCGAATCTCGCCCTCTATGCTCTGTTCGTGCTGTTCGCATTTCATCTTCGCGTGGTTTATTATGAGGAACCAGTTTTGCGGCAGTCATTCGGCGAAAGCTTCGAGAAGTATTGCCAAGCCGTGCCGAGGTGGATATTCAGAGTTGGTATGAATGACAGCCGGTAGAATTCCATTCGGGAGGAAACATGCAAGCACTCAAGAAACCCTCTCTGACCGAGGATGGGTTGCTCTTCACTGAAAGCGAGCCGGAGCCAGCCATTGGCCATCAGGACGTAAAAATTCGAGTCGAGGCGGCTTCGATATGCGGGACAGACCAGAGCATTTATCAGATCACTGCGCGACCCGGAATGAGAGATGAAATGCTGGTCTATAACGGGGGCGAGGTCGATAAGTATCAACCCATAATCATCGGCCACGAATTCTGCGGCGAGGTGGTAGAGGTCGGCGAGGACGTCGCGCCGGGACTCGTTCGCGTGGGCGATTACGTGACGAGCGAGATGCACATAAGCTGCGGACACTGCCAACAGTGCCGCACGGGCCAGCGTCACATCTGCAAAAATATCCGAGTCAAGGGCGTACACATGGACGGGGCTTTCGCTGAATACGTCGTCGTGCCGAGCGAGAACGTCATCAGCCTTGAGAAATTCGGCGGGCGAGATGTCATCCCGCCGCGATTCGGAGCTTTCCTCGACGCGCTCGGCAACGCTGTGCATACGGTGATGGAAGGCGATGTCGCAGGCAAAACGGTCGCAGTTCTCGGATGCGGCGCTCAGGGATTGATGGCGACTGCCGTTGCCCGCGCGCTGGGCGCGACCAGAATTTATATAACCGACTTTTCGAACCCGCAGGGAGGGTTCGATTCTGTGAGGCTCGCCGGCAGATTTCAGACAGCGCGAGAGCTTGGGGCGGATTTCTGCTTCGACACCAACGAAGACGCCAGACCAGGGCAAAAGAAAGAGCTTCTCGAACGTGTGCGCGACGAACACGGCGGCGGCATCGATGTGATACTTGAGATGAGCGGCGCGGAGGCGGCTTACAATGACGCGGGCGCGATGGTCAAAAATGGCGGACAGATACTTCTGCTCGGAATCCCGGCGCGTCCGCTGCGATCATTCGATTTCGGAAAATACGCGGTTTGGAAAGGCGTGACCATTCGCGGAATCTTCGGGCGCAGGATGTTCGAGACCTGGTACGCAATGCTCGATCTTCTGGCATCCGAGAAATCTCACTTGAGGGCCAGACTTGAAAAGCTGATTTCTCAGGAGCGGGTGCCGCTTTCAGATTTCGAGCGTGGCTTCGAGATGGTGCGCTCGCACGAAGCCGTCAAACTTCTGCTCACGCCTTGACAGTCATTTCAGGAGGAGATTTTTATGGAAATCAGGGAGCTTTATAACACGCTCGACGTCGAGCTTTCGAAGATGAAAGAAGCCAAGACGTTCAAGTACGAAGTACCGCTCGAAAGCGAGCAGGGCGGCACTGTGACTGTAGATGGCCGCAATGCGGTTATGCTGGCGTCGAACAATTATCTCGGCCTTTCAAATCACCCGCGAGTGAAGGAAGCGGCTCATCGCGGCCTCGACGAATGGGGATACGGGATGGCTTCGGTGAGATTTCTCTGCGGGACCGAGCCTATACACTTCGATCTTGAGCGGCGCATCGCGCAGTTTGTCGGCTGCGAGGCTGCGATACTGCACTCATCCTGTTTCGCCGCTAACGAAGCGTTTTTCTCCGCCCTGCTGGCCAATGATTTCGGACAGACCGACTATCAGGATGTGATCTACAGCGATCAACTCAATCACGCAAGCATTATCGACGGGGTTCGGCTCTGTCGTGCCACGGCCAAGCAAACCATCTCGCAGCTTTATCGCAATCGCGACGTAAAGCAATTGGCCGGAGTGCTGGAAGAAGACCGAGACAAAAATTACCGAATCAGGATCATCGCCACAGACGGAGTATTTTCGATGGAAGGCCATCTGGCCCCGCTGCCCGAACTGGTGAGGCTTGCCCGCGAATACGGCGCGTTGCTTTTCGTAGATGAGTCGCACGCGACGGGAGTGATCGGGAAGACAGGTCGCGGCACGCCTGAAGAGATGGATGTGTACGGGCAGATTGATGTGATCACAGGAACTTTCGGCAAGGCGCTCGGCGGCGCGTCGGGCGGCTTCATCGCGGGCCGCGCTTCGCTGATAGAATTTTTGCGCCAGAAGTCACGGCCTTACACGTTTTCAAATACGATGCCGCCTGCGGTTGTAGCTGGTTCGATTGAGGCATTGAATCTTATCGAAGGCGATCCGTCGATAGTAAGCCGTTTGCAGGAAAACACCGCTTATTTCCGCCGCGAGATTGTGCGACTCGGATTCAGGATCATCGAAGGCAACCACGCGATTGTTCCAATAATGCTTGGAGAAGCGGCTTTGGCGCAGGATATGAGCCGCGAGCTTCTGGACGAAGGAGTTTACATCAAGGGCCTGTGGTATCCGGTCGTGCCTAAAGGAGAAGCTCGACTGAGGGCGCAGATTTCAGCCGCGCACGCGCGCAAGGACATTGACCGCGCACTCGACGCATTCAATAAAGTCGGCAAGCGGTTGGGCGTGATTTGAACAATGATGAGAATATCTCTTGAAGACTTTTGTCGTTACGCCTGTTCGCCGCCGTTGATTTTTCTCATTCTGTTCATCACAAATGCAGGCAACAACACAAGCAATCAGATAGCTCGGGAAGTTGAATCAGAACAGAGGCGCATTTTTTCGGCGATTATTTTTTGAGATAAATGCCACAAAGACAGTTAAAGGGGTTATGCTCTGTTGTGAATGGAAAAGTTCGGCCAAAGGAAAAGACGGTTGCCAATAATGATGATCGAGTATAACGGAGGGGACAGGACTCGAACCTGCAAGGGCTTTCGCCCGGCGGTTTTCAAGACCGCTTCCTTACCATTAGGATACCCCTCCTGCTTTGTGCAGCGTAGAGTATAGGTATACATTATTCTGATTTCAAGACGTGCCTGAATGAACATAAACATGAAAAACAGAGGGTTTCGATCCTACTCTTCCGGTAGTTCCACACGCAGATTTTCATCGGTTGAAATCATTGTGTCATATCGTTCTTCTTTGAAAGGCTTGAAACCTCGATGAATATAGTTCGGCATGGCTGCTGGGTCGTCCAGTGTGCAGGTATGCAACCAGACTCGATTAGCTCCTTCCAACCAGGCTTTCTCGATGGCAACAGTTAACAAGTATTTCCCCAGACCTCTTCGGTGAAAATCCGGCAATAATCCAAAATAAGCGATTTCTACTGAGCCATCCTTGTGTTTCTGAAGTTCAAAGTATCCGGCAGGAACATTGGAGAAATACATAACCCAAAGTGAGACATCAGGATTTGAGATATGCGAGCAGACTTGATCATCACTCCAGGTCAATCGATCTACCCAGTGATATCCTCTGCCAACTTCTGCATACAGGTATTGAAAAAAGGAAACAGTGCAGTTGAAAATCCTTTCAACGCGAACATCTTCCTCTATCAAGAGCCTGTAATCTCGCGCCTCATGTTTTAATATTTGAAGGTAGGTTCTCGTAACCTGAATTGTGCGTTCTTTCTTTTCCATGATGTCTCCGTTCATAACCTGAGTGAGAATGCAAATTCCATTTTATCTTATGGTTTCACGTGAAACCATAATTGCAAATTGCTTTTCCAATATCTGACTACCGCCTGAGCGAAACCCATATCAACTTCTATTCCCGCATAACCTGCGCACTCATCGATGATGAGGATTTCCACATTCTCACCAGCCGTTGCTCTGATGACTACCGGGCATATATCGGTATCAGAGCGTTACCGTTTGACAGAAAAGATTGACGGGCGATGTGTCGCATAGATTCAGTGAACGCGCCGCTCATTGGCCCGTTTGCACCGCGAATCGGAAGGTCGCAATGTGAATCTCAGTTTTTCCGTGGCGTTCTGGTACAACACATCAGCTTCCAGAACTTGATATGTCACTGGAATACTTGGTTGTGTGCTTGCCAGATGTTGATGGATATGGTGCCAAAGTTAGTGCAAGCGGACGCGGCCAATCCGAAGTTCGCCATATAATGGCGCAGTTGGTTCACCTTTGACCATGCAACACAGAATCATCACTTTTTTCATCAGAGATTGCCCTGTATTCTCAAAGACCTTATCAGTCAGCGAGGAGCAGCATCGGCAATAGGATTAGCAGCGATAAGCGACCCCGCAGTCGACGTGCTGGGCGATGCATTTTTCAACTTCAGAGCAGCGAGTACACTTCAAAACTGCTGGTCGTTTTCTATCTACTGGGCGCACTCTGTTTCGCTAGACAATTCAGCTATCGGGATGTCAATCATTTTGCAAGTCTACACTGTCTGAGCAGTCTGAGGAATCATGAGTTTGGAGGCGTTCGATCTCATTTCGCTTCGCTAGTTCTACTTTGCAATAGCCCTGATATTTGGAGATGTTTAATTGAATTCAATCCTCTTCCATGATATTGTACACGGCCATTGTTAAATCATTCTTGACTCCTGTGAAACTGGGCTGAAGCAGTTAATAAGCCATAGATGTTGGCAGGCATTGGGGTCTTTGATAAGAGTTATGCCAAATTGCTTGATTGACTTGATATGAATGCGCATAGCTCGGTTTTGTATGCTAACCAAGAGAAGGTGTCATATTCTGATTGCATAAAACCTGGTCAGTTATTTGTTTAAACCATGCAAACTGATTTACTCTCATCAATACTTCTTGCCGTATCCAAAAGGGTAAACCACCAGAGCTTTACCACATGGTTTAAGCCCATCTCTTTTGCTACTAAAGACGAGTCTACTGTTTATCTGAGAGTTCCAGACGAAGTTTTCCGCGATTGGATAACTAATAATTACTTTGACGTTCTGGAAGAGTCTTTAGAAGAGTTGGATCTTGAAGGTTACAACGTAAGCTTCTTGATTGAGGAGAGAGACAAACAAAGTGCTTCAGCAAATAGCTGGACTGCTGATATCTGGCACAAGCCGTCCAGGACTATGGCGATACCTCGTCAAGAAATGATTGATTTCGGGGTGCAAAGGCTCATTGAAATTGAACCGTCTGAGCTTTCGCTTAATTCCAAGTATACATTTGACACTTTTGTAGTAGGATCGAGCAATCAATTTGCACATGCTGCTGCCCTGGCAGTTGTTGATATGCCTTCAAAAACATATAACCCGCTCTACATCTATGGAGGTGTGGGATTGGGCAAAACCCACCTCATGCACGCAATAGGACACGCTATAAAATCCAGAAACAAAAATCTTAAATTGACCTATATATCTTCAGAAAAATTCATGAATGAACTGATCAACGCAATCAGGTATGACAAAACGATCACTTTTCGAGAAAAGTATCGCAATATAGATGTTCTGCTAATGGACGACATTCAGTTCCTGGCGGGTAAGGAGAGGACTCAGGAGGAATTCTTTCATACATTCAATGCTCTTTATGATGCGCAAAAACAGATCGTAATAACCAGCGATTGTCCTCCACGCGAAATTCCGACACTTGAAGAAAGGCTGCATTCAAGGTTTGAATGGGGCCTGATAGCAGACATCCAGCCTCCAGACCTCGAAACGAAGGTCGCCATTTTGAAGAGAAAAGCTGAGGTTGAGAAAATCCAGTTACAGGACAATGTCGCATTATTTATTGCCAGCAAGATAAAATCCAACATAAGAGAACTTGAAGGGTCTTTGGTCAGACTTGTAGCTTATGCTTCTTTGAAAGGCGCTCCAATAAGTATCGAACTTACTCAGGAAATTCTAAGGAATATAATAGATGAGGAAACAGAAGGAATTTCAATCGAACTGATTCAGAAAGCCGTAGCGAATCACTATGGACTGAAGGTTTCCGACCTGAAATCGAAGAATAATTCAAGAAGCGTTGCCGTTCCAAGACAGGTGGCAATGTATTTGAGCAAAACCATGACAAAAGCAAGTCTTCCAGAGATCGGTAGAGAGTTTGGAGGAAAACATCACACCACAGTGCTGCACAGCATCAATAAAATTACTCAACTTTACGAGAAAGATGTTGTTTTCCACAGACTTATCAACAGCTTAATTACTGATATAAAATGATTTACACGTTTTTTCCACAATCATCCCCTGTGGAACCTCTGTGGAACCTGTTGAAAATTCTTGTATTCAAGAAAGGTTCCACAGGAAGGCTCCTTTTTCCACAGATTATTCACAGGGTTTTCCACAAGTATATTTGCGTTTATCAGTATGTTTATCAACAACTTAATAATAAGGCTCCACTTTTCCACAGCCACTACTACTACTACTAAATATATTAATAATGTTTTTATAAGAAGAAGTAGAAGAATAAGCCGAAAGGTTTACACAGAAAGGAAGGTGACAAATGCAGTTCAGCATAAACAAAACATCCTTGCTCAAGGAACTGAACCTCATACAGGGTGTTGTGGAAAAGAAAAACACAATTCCGATACTGTCCAGTTTTTTGGTGGAGTCAAAAGGGAGTTCTTACATTTCTCTGATTGCTACTGATCTTGATCTGTCTTTTCAGACGGAATGTGCGGCTGACGTGACTATTCCTGGTGCAGCAGTTCTTCAGGCCAGGAAGTTGTTTGATATAGTTCGAAATCTGCCGGACGCGGAAATAAATTTTGTCAGAGAAGAAAACGAATGGGTCAGAATCACCTGTGGGGCATCTGAATTCAAAATAGTCGGGCAGTCAAAAGAGCATTTTCCTGCTACCCCTCACGCCGTTCAGCCAGGAAGAGCTATACCCGCAGAGACTCTTCACGATTTAATTACCCGAACAATCTATGCCATTACACAGGAAGAGTCTCGCTATGCTTTGAACGGCGCTCTGTTGACGCTCTTTAACGACAAAATCCAGCTAGTGGCCACCGACGGTCATCGGCTGGCTCTGGCTTCATCACCTCTGGAGTCTTGCGACGGCGAGTCAGAGAAAATGGAAATCAATATACCTAAGAAGGCTTTGACAGAGTTGGTAAAGCTGACCTCTGGGGAGGAAGGCGCGGTCGAATTCAGTAAGGACGAAAATCATCTGTTCTTCAAGATGAATCAAAGACAGTTGGTGACGCGAATGCTGACAGGGCAGTTCCCGAATTATGAGCTTGTTTTGCCCAAGACTAATGACAAAACCATACCGTTCAACACAGAGAAGATCACCCAGTCAATCAGACGCGCTTCCCTGATGGCCGATGAGCGAAGCCACGGAATCAAATTCGAGCTTGGCGGCGGGAAGTTGAATATCACTTCTCAGAGCGCAGACTTAGGAGAGGCAAGAGAAACACTTCCGGTCGATTACCAGGGAGAAACTTTCAGCGTGGGGTTTAATGCTCAGTACCTTCTGGAGTTCCTCAATGTAGTCGGAACAGGGGAAGTAGCGTTCGAGCTGAAGGATGAACAAAGTCCGGCTCTCGTTCGTCCAGTCGGCGATGAGAAATATGATTACAGATATGTCGTCATGCCGATGCGGCTGCTTTGATCGATGATGCAGGAAACACGCAAGAAGAAGATCCTCATAGTTGATGATAACCAGTCAATCCGTCAGGTCGTTTCCAATTTCTTGAGCAGCAGAGGATACGACATAGCCGAAGCGGTCGACGGAATACAAGGCATGGAGCGCGGGCTTTCAACCGCTTTCGACGTGATGATCCTCGATGTGGTGATGCCTGGTATAGACGGCTTCAAATTGTGTCAGTTGCTGCGGGAAAATCGAGTCGAAACGCCAATCATCATGTTGACTGAAAGAACGACCATTGATGACAAGGTGACAGGATTTTCCCAGGGAGCCGATGACTATCTGGCAAAGCCCTTCGATCCTATAGAGCTTGAAATGAGGATTCAGGCTTTGCTGAGGAGATCGTCACGCGATGAAAGAGAGCCGGGAAAGAAGGTAATAAAGCACGACGAACTTGAGATCGATCTTGACCGCCACATCGTCACAGTAAGCGGCAAAGAGATTTCGTTGACTCCGATTGAATTCAATATACTGAGGCTGTTGGCTTCCGATCCCGGCCACGTCTATTCAAGACAAGACCTTCTCACCGTCGTCTGGGGTACGGACTATGACGGTTACAAGAGGAACATCGATCCGCACGTCAACAGGCTAAGGACAAAGGTAGAGTCAAATCCAAAACAGCCCAAATTCGTTCTGACAGTCTGGGGTATCGGATACAAATTCAACGATTCCCTCTCTGTCAATCACGAAGATATTTGAATCGCTGACGGCCAGAAAACTCACCGCTTTCCTTATGGTTTCTTGTTCTCCCTCGGGTTGCTGATCTGGTAAGTGCTATCGACCTGGACTTTCCTGTAGTCGCTGTATCGCCTCTCAAAGCTCCTGTTGAATTTTGCGAAAAGCATAATCCGCGCAGAGAAGTTCATATCCGCATAAGACGGCAGCCACACTTCACCGCCTATCTTTTCCTGCTCGAACACGATTGCAGTCGATGGAGAAACTGAAGCCAGAAGGCCGCCTCCGATTTTGAATGAGTCTATGAGCCGCGCTTCAAGGCGGACGATCTGCTGCGCCTTTTCATCAACCCATATCGTGCCAGCGAGTTTGCTCGCTAGATTCTCGGCTCTGTTCCTGGGCTTGAATCCCTTTCGAGGTTCATAGTCGAATGCGATCACCTCGTAGCCCCGGAACACTTCGCGACGAACAGAGGTTATTTCGCTTATGCGGATGATATCGAGCATCGTGATTCTGTCTTCGCTTTTTTCATCGCCGCCCGATTTTTCTTTTTTCGCCAATTCCTTTTCCCGCTCTTTGACTATCTGTTCGACTTCTTTCTGAATGCGGCGATCTTCTTTTTCCTGCTCCTGCGGCGATAGCTCTTTGCCATCGATGCTGATCAGTCGCTTGACCACGCGGCCACTTATAGTCGTTACCTCATAATCTCTCGTTTCAGTCTCCTTCACTTTGCCGCTTCCATCCAACTTGCGTTCAATTTCAGTTGAGCGAAAGGTGTACTGATCGACAAGCTCTTCGATTCTCTCCTGATTGGCGACAATAGCTCTCAGAAGAGCCTCGACATCAGGCAAAGGCTTTGAGCCTTCAACCCTGGGGTAATGAAAAGCCGTTTCGTCCGCGACGCTATTGTGATCCACGCGATCTATGCTTATGAGAAACTCTTTCGATCCATTCCTGATCCTCAGAGAGTGAGGCTCCATCACTCCGTCGACCGGGCGATAGTCGCTGAAGAAGGTTTCTTCTTTTCCTTCAGAGTTTTCTTTCTCTTTCCTGATCAACAGCCATGTTGCAGCGTCGAAGAAAAGCTTCACGCCCGCATCGTCTCTGACTAACTCTATCGAATAAACGTCGCGACCATCGATGTTGAGTTTTGAAGCAGGCTTGAGGATGATTTTGTTCCGCGATAACTCGCTCAATCGACCATTGACGATGAGGGATTCAAGCCGCAACCGCTTGGATTCAACGCCGAGCAGAGTCCTGAGTCCGCGCGGGTCCACGCGCCACGCGGATTTCCCGTTATAACATTCACTCGATTTGAAATCGCCCTCTTCGATATCGATGCGGAATCGATCCGGCGCTGATGCTCTGAGTGAAAACCTGCCTTCAACGCCTTCCGAAGTCTTGATCCGCCCCGTCATCATCGTACTTCTTACGCGGTTGAGAGCTTTTCCACCCGCGGCTTTTCTATGCCGATCAACGATCTTTTGAGCCGATAATTCTTTGGCCAGCGACTCTATGACAAAACCAGAAAGCAGAATCAAAACCACTGCGAATAACTTCTTCATCAACGGCACCTCATATCAAAACGTCATCGCTTGATTAACGAATCATCCTTCGAGATAACAGGTGAATGAACAGAGTAACTCAATTTGCAGGACTCGACTATGGCTTGCACGATCATAAAGAAAAAAGACAGGCTCAACTTAGAGGCTTTCAGGCGCACAGAAGCAGGAAAAATTTTTAGCCTGAGCAAAACACTGATCAATCAGCGGCGACTTCGTCGAGAGATTCAACAGGCTCTTCCATTTTCTTTTTTAAGAATTCATCCATAGCAATAGCAGCTTTGCGCGCTGCCGCCACAGCAGTGACGACCAGATCAGCGCCGCGCACGTTGTCGCCTGCTGCGAATACTCCGGGACGGGTGGTTCTTCCGGTTTCTTCACTCTCTACTTTGACCAGTCCCCACTTGTGAGTCTCAAGGCCGGGAGTCGTCTCGCCTATCTCCGGGTCGGGCCAGTAGCCGATGGCAAGCGCGACGGTGTCACACTCGATAGTGAATTCGGAACCCTTCTTCACTATCGGCCTTCGACGACCGGAATTATCGGGCGGGCCAAGCTCCATCCGAACCAGTTCCATGCCCGAAACATTTCCTTCATCGTCTCCGAAGAATCGCGTCGGAGTGGTCAGGTAATTGAAAATGACTCCTTCTTCGCGGGCGTGAACGCGCTCTTCGGCTCGGCCCTGCATCTCGGCTTCGGTGCGGCGATAAACGAGCGTCACAATCGAATCGGGCGCGAGACGCTTCGCCGTTCGCACGCAATCCATAGAAGTGTCGCCGCCGCCCACTACCACCGTGTGCTTTCCGACGTGAGGCAACTCGCGCAGGCTTTCGGGCAGGTCTTCAAAAGGAACATTGCCGCGCACGAGATATTCAGTCGCCTGATAAACGTTCTTCAGATGCTCGCCTTCGATCTCTATCTTGCCGCCAATCGGCGCTCCATAGCCGAGGAAAACCGCGTCGTATCCTTCAACATCAAGCAGGCGATCAACCGTGAAGCCCGCACCGACTCTCACATTGCAGATGAAACGGATGCCCATGTCTTCAAGGTTATTCAGATAGTCATAGACCACCTGCTTTTCCAACTTGAAGTTCGGTATGCCGTAGAGCAACAATCCGCCCGGTTTGGCCCACGCATCATAGACCACGCACTCGTGACCAAGCACGGCAAGGTCTTCGGCTACGGTAAGTCCGGCAGGCCCCGCGCCGACTATCGCCACGCGCATTCCGGTCGCTGGCTTCATCTCGCGTTTGGGATAGCCTTCAGTGCGAAGCTGATAGTCTGTGCAGAATGATTCGAGCTTGCCTATGTAGACAGGCTCGTATTTGTATCCGACGACGCACGCGCCCTCACAGAGCTTTTCCTGTGGGCAGATGCGCCCGCAGATTTCAGGCTCGGTGTTGGTCTCGCGGAATTTGTTGGCCGCGCCTATGAAATCGCCATGTTCGATCAGCCACAACGCCGCTGGTATGTCGTTTTCAACCGGACAGGCCGTCGTGCATGGCTGATGCTCGCATTGAAGACAGCGCGAAGCTTCTATGATCGCGCCTTCAGGCGTGTATCCCCGAAAGACTTCGTTGAAGTTGTAAATTCTCAAGGCAGACTCTTGCTTTGGGACAGGGGCGCGAGGAATTTTGAATTTAGCCTGACGTTCGAGGTCCATCCGGTTTCCTCCGGGCGAAGATTGATAATGAAGAAAAAGCCGAGGCAAACGACTTATGACGCGGGCGCGATGGTAAGAACTTATTATTGCGCGCGCCCGTTGCCTGTGGCTTGGCGACCCCTGTCAATCGCAAAAGCGACGTATGAAAACTAACGTATAATTTCGAACTGGTTTGAGTCTAAAGTGGCGTTTGATCACTTGTCAAGAATTGCGTCCGAGCTGCGGCTCCGAGGGCGGTTTCTTGATAGCCGTTTGAGACAGCGTGTATACTCGACTTCGAAAATCAATCGATCAGGCCAAAGCATATAGAAGGTGTCTGCAATCGCACAAATCGATACAAAGAGCCGATGGATGATCGGGAAAAAAGAAGCCCTGACCGTGTGGCTTCTCTTCGCTTTGTTTTTGTTCGCCGCCGGATACTTCGATACGCGGGGCCAGTCACAGCAGCCGGAAGGCGCGACCATCAGCGGGACGATTCAGGATGATCGCAACGCGCCGCTGGCCGATGTGAAAGTCTCGCTTTCTTCAACAGACTTCTCGGCCTCGGTCTTGACGAAGGCTGACGGGAGGTTCGAATTCAAAAGCCTCAAACCCGGCGCGTATCTTCTCACAATCGAAGCTGCGCGCTTTCGTAAATTCAGACTCAACCTGACGATCACCAAACCTGAAGAAGTAATAAATCAACAGATAAAACTCACGCCTTCTTCGCTCCACGTCGCCGTCTTCGATTCCAACAATCAACCGATCAAAGGGGTCATCCTGACTCTGTATGCGAAGGAGCGCGGGGCCACGGAATCGACGCGGGCGACGACCGATGAAAGCGGAGACGCTTACTTCGGCAGGCTGTCACCCGGCTCTTATCAACTCGCCGCCGCACTGCCCGGCTATGACGAGTATCGCAGCGAGGTGTTCATCTCTCCCGGCATCACCACAGAGTTTCCTTTGAGGCTTCAGGTAGCGCCGGTCATCCCGATCAATCAGAAAACGGTCTATCGCTACACCGTGCCTAATCTCCCGTCGAAGATCGTGCAGGCCGTTTTTCAGGACTCAGACGGCTGGATATGGTTCGGCACGGATAAAGGCATCGCGCGTTTCAACGGCTCTCAGTTCAAATCGTCAGCCGTGAGCGGATCTGGTTACGAACGGCTCGCGGATGAAAACATTCGCTCGATAGCTGAAGATGGAAACGGCACGATCTGGCTGGCGACGCCCGCTGGCATCAGGCGAATTGCGAAAGATGGAGCGGATGCCGGAGCTATGCTCGGTGGCCTGGACACTCGCCGCATCATGGTCGATTCGCAAGGCAATGTCTGGGCTGTGACATCGACGGCTCTGTTCAAATACGATGGAAAAATCTTCACATCGTTCAGGCAGGCGCAGGGCTTGCCTTCAAGCGACGTGAGGTGCGTTGCAGAAGGCAGCGGAAAAATATGGGTCGCAACTTCTCAGGGACTTGCAACTATAGAAGGCGACCGCGCCACGACTTTTCAGCCGCCTCTTCAAACAATCGAAGCGACTGCCGGTCAACCGCAAAGGCGCGCTTCAGGAATCGAGGCAGTCGATTTCACTGACGCTCAATCCGTCTTCGTCGATGTCTCTGGTACTGTCTGGTTCGCAACCCGGAAGGGAGTTTTCTTTTTCGACGGCGCTCGCGTCACGAGCGTAAGTCAGGCAACAGAAAATTCTGTCAGAGCGACGGCTGACAACGCGGTTTATTCGATAGCTCAGGATCGAACAGGGCGAATGTGGTTCGCTCTCTCACGGGGCGGAGCCTTGCTTTATGATCAGGCGCGAAGAGAGTATCAGCGAATAAATTCGCTCGACCACGATCACGCCAGCGCGATGCTGACCGACCGCGAGGGAAATACCTGGGTCGCTACGGACAACGGCGCAGTCAAAGCCGATTTCTACAGCTTCGTTAATTTCACAACGAGCCGGGGTCTTGCTGACAATGACGTGCGCGCGGTGATCGAGCAGTCGAACGGAAATCAGCGCGGTCTGTGGTTCGCTACCGCCGCCGGTGTGTCGAGAATGGAAGGCGAGCGATTCGTTTCGGTCGATGGATTTTCCACCAGCACCAGCCTGCGCTCGATAGCTTTCGATCAAACAGGCGCGGCGTGGTTTGCGACCGATCAGGGATTGGCTCGATTGAGCGGACGCACGCTCACGCAGTTCAACGAAGGCAACGGGCTGGCATCGAACAACGTTCACTGGGCTGCTGCTATCGAAGACGGCGCGGCGATGGTGTTCGCCACTTCGCGCGGCGCCAGCCTCTTCAGAAACGGCGCGCTTCGCCCTCTCGAAGGACTCGCCGGATACGATGTGCGCCACATCCTGAGCGATGAGGATTCAACCCTGTGGTTCGCCACTTCGCGCGGAGTGGTCAGGTATTCTCTCACAAGCGGAGAAACCCGACTGATAGACACCTCACTCGGTCTTCCCGACAACGATGTGAGATGGACGGCCCGATTCCATAATCGTTTGCTCGTGGCTACGCGGGCCGGAGTTCAATCGCTGGACGAGACAGCGCGCAATCGCTCCTCTTTCACCACCTTCAATGGCGACCCGGCATCCGCCCTCTTCATCGACCGTGACGGATCGCTTTGGGTAGGGGGCGATGATGGAGAGATAAAAAAATTCGCTCTCTTAGGCGGCCATACTTTTTCGGCGGTTTATTCGGTCGAGGCTTATGGGCTTGCCGGAGGCCGCGTCAATTGCATCACCGAAGACGGAGAAGGGCGAATCTGGATAGCGACGGATAAAGGCATCATTCGACACCTGCCCGTGCGCGCCGCTCCCTTTGCTCAGGTTTCTTTCCGAATCGATGACCGCGCGCAAGTTGCTTCGACGACTGAGCCGTACACCGTTCCTTATGGTCGCCACAAGCTGATATTTCAGTTCGACGCCGCCAGCATGACCGGACAGGTGCGCTATCTTTATCGAATCAACGCGGGGCAAAGTGACGAGGGCTGGGAACTGTTGCCGCTCGATCAGGGATTCGAGCGCGAAGTGACGAGGCTCGATCTCGATGAAGGCGCATATCAATTCGAGGTCATCGCGCTCAACCGCGATCTGTATGGAGCAGCGGCTCCCGCCGCCACTATTTCGATTCGGGTAGGGTTGCCTTTCTGGAAGCGATGGTGGTTTTACGCCCTGATGATAGCCCTGCTGGGATTGGCTGTGGCAGCCGCTTTCGTGGCGCACACCCGCCGCGAGCGCGAGTATATTCTGCCCAAAGAATTGAAAACCTACCTGCCCATCGAGCCGAATCCTTTCATAGTCGGCAATCCCATCCGCACGGAAAAAATGTTCTATGGCCGCGAAGATGATTTCCGTTATGTGCGAACCAAGCTCGAAGGCACGAGCCAGGGAGTCATCATAGTTTTTTGCGGCGAGCGGAGGGTGGGCAAAAGCTCGATCCTCTATCAGGTGCTTAATGGTCGCCTCGGCGAGCGATTCATCCCTGTGTTCGTCGATATGCAGGAGATGGTCATCGCATCGGACGAGGAATTCTTCGCGCGCATATCTCGATTGATAGTCGAATCCGTAGCCCGCGCAGGCGTTCACGAAATGGCGGACGCAGCCTCGACTTCGATGGGCGCAGTTCAAACCATCGCAAAATCGAATGCGCTGAGAGCGCCTGCTTTTGACGGGCGCAATCCATATCCGGTCTTTTTGGATTTCCTCGACGAAGTTCTCTCCTCGATAGGCGAGCGGACGCTGTTGATACTCGTCGATGAATACGAGTTGATGGAATCGAAGGTCGATGATGGCAAACTGTCGACAGAGTTGTTCACTTTCCTCGCGGGGTTGATGGACAACAAAGAGCGACTGGCCTTCATATTTACGGGATCGCGCCGACTCGAAGAGCGCGACCGCAAATACTGGCGCGAGTTGTTGCGTCGCTCGTTGTTTCGCAAGGTGAGTTTCCTGTCCGAAAAAGACACCATTCGCCTGATAACCGATCCTGTCGAAGGCCGCGTCGTCTACGGTCGAGGCGTCATCGATGTGATATATCGCTTGACGGCGGGGCAGCCTTTTTACGCACAGGTCATCTGTCAAAACACCGTTGACTACCTGAACGAGCACGAGCAGAACTGGGTGACGGTGGCTGATATTCAGCATGTCATCGCCGATGTGGTTGATAATCCTCTGCCGCAGATGATCTACACGTGGGATGTGCTTTCAGACGATGAGAAACTCGTGCTGTCGCTGCTGGCCGAAGTTCTGCCGGACGGAATTTATTACGCGACATCGCATGAGTTGCGCGCTTCGGTGAGGACTAATCAGTATCCGGTGAATTTGTCAGAGAACACGATCAGGGTCACGCTTGAGGAGATGTTTCGCCGCGAGTTGGTTGAAAAAGATGCGACTGACGGATTCCGATTCAAGATAGATTTATTTCGATTGTGGATTCGCCGCTCGCACTCGATATGGCAGGTGGTTAAAGAGGTGAGGACTCGTTGATGATGAGAAATCTTTCTTTTCACAACCAACCCGTGAAGGTTCCGCCAATCAAATGCCAGGGCATCAAGACGAAACTCGTCCCGTTTATTTTCGACAGCATCAGATGGGAATCTCTTCAGGGCGCGCGATGGATAGAGCCGTTTCTCGGTTCGGGCGTAGTCGCGCTCAACCTTGCCCCTGAGCGCGCGCTCGTTTCGGACGCAAATCCTCACATCATAAATTTTTACAAAGCCATTCAACGCGATGATGTGAACCAATCCAACGTGCGCGAGTTCCTCACCCGTGAAGGAGAAAAACTCGCCGCCCGCGGAGCCGATCATTATTACGAGGTTCGAGAACGCTTCAACGAACGAGGGTCGCCTTTCGATTTCCTGTTTCTCAATCGCTCCTGCTTCAATGGCGTGATGCGGTTCAACTCTCAAGGCCGCTTCAATGTCCCGTTCGGTCACAAGCCTCAAAGATTCAGCCGATCATATATAACCAAGATCGTGAATCAGGTCGGATGGGTTTCACACGTGCTGCGCGACCGGGATTGGGAATTTCGCATCGCCTCGTGGGAAGAAACAATTTCTGAAGCCGCGCCGCGCGATTTCGTTTATCTCGACCCTCCTTACATCGGCAGGCACGCCGATTATTACAACTCGTGGACAGAGGCCGATGCCGTGAAACTGGCTTCAGGAGCCGGAAATTTGCCCTGCGGGTTCGCGCTTTCGATGTGGCTGGAGAATCGACATAGAAAGAATGCTCATATCGATGAGCATTGGTCAGGGCTGGAGAGGAGAGTGTGCCGACATTTCTATCACGTCGGTTCAACCGAGAGTTTGCGAAACGAGATGGATGAAGCGATCATCATAAAGCCCGGATACGCTACGCCTGATCAGGGAAAATGTTTGAACAGAGAGCCGCGAATCGAATCGCAGTTGCCGCTTTCGCTGGAATAGAAAACATGGCAGTAACGAATAGAGCGAATCTTTCATCTGTGGAAATGGCGTCGATTGAAAAGGAAGTCGCCGATCATCGCTCGCTTGAGCAGGTTCTCCGATGGGGACTCTCTCAGACGGCAGGCGCACGGCTTCCGCAGGTCATTGCCGATGTCATAGTGCAGGACGAGTACAGCCACGATGTGATAGTTCCGTGGCGAGCGGGTCTCGTGCTGGTTTACGGCGCCACCTGACTCGGAGCAGTGACGGCGGTCGCCGTCTGGGATCATACTCCGAGCGCAGATGAACTTCTCGAAGCGAGACTCGCCGAAGGATGGACGCCGACTCCATCGCGCATGAAAGAGGGAGATCGAATTCTGGGACACGCGGCTTGTCGGGTGACGGGCGATCAATACAAGATTGTGTAGAATGACGAGCAATCCTTATCTGAATCGAGTGGCCATCAAAGACCCGCGTCAGTTCTTCGGGCGAACGCGCGAAGTGTCGAAGATTTTCTCGCGCATAGGCGCGTCGCGCCCGCAGTCCATATCCGTCGTCGGAGAGCGACGCATAGGCAAATCTTCCCTGCTTCAATACATCAACAACCCGGAAGTCCGCTCGCGCTTTCTCGATAAGCCCGCGTCTTTCGTCTTCGTCTTCATAGACCTTCAGCAGAAACGTCGCCTCACGCTAACGGATTTCTTCCGTCAGTTCTTCGCGCTCATAGCCGCGGAAATCGAGGATCGTTCGATTGAAAGTCTCGATCCGTCTTTCGATTCCGTCAGAGGGGTGCTTGAAAATTTTCGGCGCGACTCCAGAAAACTCATCGTGCTGTTTGACGAGTTCGACGCGATCACGGCCAATCGCGCTTTCGATCTGGAGTTTTATTCTTTCCTTCGCTCGATAGCCAATAATTACGATGTCGCTTACGTGACAAGCTCTGCGCGCGATCTTCAGGAGCTTTGCCATACTCAACTCATAGCTGATTCGCCTTTCTTCAACATCTTCACAAACGTCTTCCTGCGGGCCTTCTCGCGCAAGGAATCGGTCGAGTTGATAACCCGGCCTTCGGAGGAATCGGGCCTCGCGCTCGAAGGTTATGCGCGACGGGTGATGGAGATAGGCGGTTACTTCCCTTACTTTTTGCAGATAGCCTGCTCGGCCTTCTTCGATCAGCTTCTTGAAAACGATGGCAAACTGAATCGCGAAGAAGTCGAAGCCACGTTTCTCGATGAGGCGAAAGGACAGTTCCGATTCATCTGGGATCACATGAGCGAGGGGCAGCGGCAGGTCATCCGCGACTTCACCGAAAACGGACAGATAGAAAAAGAGCATACGCACCTCTACGAAGACCTCAAGCGCGCGGGCTATTTCATCGAGGATGATCGCGGGCCGCGAATTTTCTCATCGCTCTTTTCAAGCGTCATCTCGCGCCCGCGACGCATCACGACGGAACTGGGCGAGACGGATCGCGCAGTGATGCCCGTACACGATGGCCGAACTGAAAAAGTTCTCGCGCCCCCCTTACTCGAACCTGACGGTCACATAGGCCGCTTCTCCATTCGTTGTTCGCTCGGCGCGGGGGGAATGGGCGAGATATTCGAAGCCCTCGATACGGAGCTTCAACGAACGGTCGCCATCAAAGTGCTGGCTGCGAAATATGTCGAAGATGAAACGATGAAGCAGCGATTCCTTCGTGAAGCGCGCATGGCTTCGCAACTCAATCATCCGAACATCGCGACCATTTATGAAATCGGCGAAGCGACGGGGAATCCCTACATCGTGATGGAGTATATCGAAGGCGTCACGCTGGCCGAGAAACTTTCACATGGGCCGATGGATTTCCAGACGCTCGTCAACGTAGGGCGGCAGGTTGCCGATGCGCTTGCGGAAGCGCACGAGCGCGGGGTGGTTCATCGCGATGTCAAAACTTCGAACATTATGATCGCGCGCAAGGGCAAGGTGAAGGTTCTGGATTTCGGGCTGGCAAAGCCGCTGCCCGCGATGGGCCGCGCTGTGAGCAAGTCGCGGCTGACGGAATCAGGCGTGCTGCTTGGAACCGTCAGCTACATGTCGCCGGAACAGGCTACGGGGCGCGGCGAGGTGACGCACCTGTCGGATATTTTTTCTCTCGGTGTTGTGTTGTACGAGATGACGACGGGCAGGCTGCCTTTCGAGGGCGAGACTTATTTTCAAACCATCGAGGCCATAAACAAACGCGCGCCCTCTTCCGTAAAGAAGCATCGCAAGGATGCGCCCGAACAACTGGTCTCGGTGATAGAGCGCGCGCTCAAAAAATCTCCCGCTGATCGCTATCAATCAGCGGCGGAACTCGCCGCCGATCTTTCTGAGATTGGCAAAGGGAAAAGCACCAAAAAGACGACCTGATGCTTTCCCCTCCTCCTAAAAAAGTCTGGGGTCGAGAGTCTGGAGTCCGTTTTTGGAGCCGTCACCTGTTTTTTGCACTTTCAGGCTGCGCAGTCCGACAGATTGCGCTGCCTGATTACTCGGTCAATGCTCTCTGCGAACATCCGGGCTGATCGAGATTTCTTCCTCGTAATGAGACTCGCGAGTAAACATCAAGAACCCGGCGGCGACGATGAGCAGCAGTAGCACCAGCACGATGACCAGAAAGTACCATGGCAGGTTCGGCTGATTGGAATTCGACTGGTCGTTTCCGCCAATAGCCAGCAGCACGAACGGGCCGACCACCGCTCCGATAAGGCCGAGAAGCAGCGCAACGCGATCAATGGCGCTCTCCTGTGGAACGCTCACACGCCCGCCCAGGTACGCGCCCGCGGCGGCTGCGACCAGAGCCAGAACTACAAAGAGAATTCCAAATCCCGTAACTTCGAACCGATCCGGCCTGCCACTCAGCAAAAGACCTGTTACGAATTGACTCTTGTTGCCTGCGGGCAAATAAGCGTAGATCACTCCGCTCAACAGCAGCGTCACTATCGCCACAACTATCGCTTCGAGTATGCGCATAGCTTCTTCCATCCATCCGAGGATGAATCCGCCTATCAGAAATGACCCGATAGTGAAGGCGAGAGCCAGAAGAGATATGGAGCGTCCCTCTGTCACCGTCTCGCTGCGCGCCGCGCTGAAGGCGATGCCGGTGAAGATGAGCGAGATTAGCACCTGCAGGCCGAACGTGAAACCGAGACCTACAAGCATCCATTTGATGCGTTTCTTCATGTCGAAGCCCTCCTTTGGCCACGCTCATCCACCAGAAGTCCAGGCGAGGTGGATGACCTTGAGCAAGCTACCCGGCCTTACTCTATGCAAGCGACCGAGCTATGAAGCCGCAAGTCGAATCCATCTTCAATTCGAATTCGACCCTTGAATAAATCTGTTAGCGCCCCTGATTGGCTCTTATGTTAGTCCTGCCCGGAAACAGTGTCAAAGCAAGGTTGCCTGTGAGCAACTTTGCAAAAGGGCCGGGGTTTGGATAAATTCTGTCTTTCCCTGTCGGGCGGTCTTGAAGAATCCTGTAGCGCAATGCGGTCAGATTGCGCCACGATTTCGGAGAGGAAAAAGAATGAAAAATCTTTCGCGCATTTTTGTCATAACATCGCTCGCCTTCGCTCTCGCTTCGCTCGCTGCCTGCGCGCGACCGCCCGCAGGCGAAAGCAAAAACGCCAACGCGCAAAAGGGGCAGGAGAAGCCAACTCAAACCGAGCCGACTGGTGCGATTGAAGCCACTTCCACGCCGTCGGGCGCGCAGGTGATCCTTATCGAAATAACAGAAGCGGGCGCGGGAGAGCCTAAGCCGCGAGGCGTCACTCCGACGACGATAACCATTCCACCCGGCAAGTACACCGTTCACTTCGAAAAGACCGGATACAGATTCTTTCAAAAAGAGATCAATGTGAAATTGAACGAGACAGTCAAAGTAGCCGCGTCGCTTCGCAAACAATAAGCAGCCGCTGAAGGAAATAATGAGGTCGTAATGAAAAATCTAAGAAGCGTTTTATGCCTGACATTCGTTTGCCTGCTTGCCGCTTTCACCCTTCCCCATCGCGCCGGGATGCCCGACGCGCCGCAGGCATCCCGCGCCCTCGACCACGCCAGCCTCGCGCAATCTTACGGCAATCTTCCGCTCTGCTTCATCGAAAATCGTGGTCAGGCAGACCCGCGCGTCGATTACTATGCCGAGGGTCGAAGCGCCAGCCTCTACTTCAATTCTCAGGGCGTCACCGTGGCGATTGCATCTCGCACGCCATCTGTGCGACCGGCGGCTTATGAACGAAAGCCTGAATTTTCAGTGGAGCGATGGACGATCAAAATCGATTTCGCGGGCGCGAGAGAGAATGCCAAGCCCGAAGGAAGAGATCGCTCGACGGCAGAGGTCAGTTATTTCAAGGGCGCGCGCGCTGATTGGAAAACTGCGCTGCCCGTCTACAACGAGATCGTTTACAAAGATCTCTGGCCGGGTATCGATCTGATTTACACCGGCGAGCAGGGCCGCCTCAAATATACTTTCATCGTCAGCCCAGGAGCAGACCCCGATCAGATAAAGCTCAGTTATAGCGGAGCCGATTCGCTCCACGTGGATGCAAACGGCGAGATGATCGTGAAAACTCCTCTCGGCGAGATGCGCGATCAAAAGCCTTATTCGTATCAGGACGTAGATGGCGCGCAGGAAGAAGTAGCGACGAGCTACGATTTGAAATCAGATTATGAATGCGGCTTTCGCGTCGGCTCTTATGATCGATCTCGTCCTCTCGTCATTGACCCGGCGGTGCTGGTTTACTGCGGCTACGTCGGCGGCGCGGGTTTCGATGAGGGTTTCGACATAGCAGTCGACAGCGCGGGCAACGCTTATGTCTTCGGCGATACCGTATCCACCGAGACGAGCTTTCCGGTCACAGTCGGGCCTGATACTTCATTCAACGGCGACGCGGATGTTTTCGTCGCCAAAATAAACTCTTCGGGAACGGCTCTGATCTATTGCGGCTACATCGGCGGAACGCGCGGAGATTTCGGCGGAGGGATTGCGCTCGATTCCGCAGGCAATGCTTACATCACAGGGGAGACGCTTTCGGATGAAACGAGTTTTCCCGCCACCGTCGGACCTGATCTCACCTTCAACGGCAACGTCGTTGACCGCGATGCCTTCGTCGCCAAAATAAATTCTTCGGGGACGGCTTTGATTTATTGCGGCTACATCGGCGGGGTGAACGAGGATTTCGGAAACGGCATCGCAGTCGACAGCGCGGGCAATGCTTACGTCACGGGCAGCACGATGTCTTCGCAACTGACTTTCCCTGTCGCGGTCGGGCCTGATCTCACCTTCAACGGATTTGTGGTTGATCGCGATGCGTTCGTCGCCAAAGTCAACGCGACGGGTATGGCGCTTCTCTACTGCGGCTACATCGGCGGAAATCTGCCTGATCGCGGCGACGCGGTAGCCCTTGATAATTCGGGCAACGCATACATCACGGGCAGCACTGAATCGACGCAGATAACTTTTCCCGTCGCAGTCGGCCCTGACCTCACGCACAACGGAGGGAGCGACGCTTTCATAGCGAAGGTCAACGCCGCGGGCGCAAGCCTCGTCTACTGCGGCTACATCGGCGGCGCGGGCGAAGACATGGATTTCAACGGCAGCGTTGCGGTCGATTCGGCAGGCAATGCTTATGTCACAGGCGACACCGGCTCTACGCAGGCGACATTTCCGGTCGCGGTCGGCCCTGACCTCACCTACAACGGAGGAGATGAAGATGTCTTCATAGCAAAAGTGAATGCTACGGGCGCAAGCCTCGTCTACTGCNNCTGCGGCTACATCGGCGGCGCGGATGACGACTTCAGCGGCGATGTCGCCGTAGACTCGGCGGGCAATGCTTACATCGTGGGCGACACGCTTTCGACACAATCTTCGTTTCCTGTGACGCAGGGCCCTGACCTCACGCACAACGGCGATTGTGACGTGTTCGTCGCGCGTGTAAACGCTGCGGGGACTGCTTTGGATTATTGCGGCTACATCGGCGGGTCGGGTCTCGATTCAGGATTCTTCGGAGGCATAGCTCTCGATTCCTCGAATAATGCTTATGTGTTCGGCGACACGGAATCGAGCCAGACGACCTTTCCGGTCGCGGTCGGGCCTGATATGACTTTCAACGGCGGCTTCGGCGATGCGTTTGTGGCGAAAGTGGTTTTTCAACAGGAATTCGATATGAGGCTTGATCCTGAGTCGGCGACCTCTGAACGCGGTCGCACGGTCAAGGTCAGAGTGAGGGTAGATCGCTTCGGCGGCTTTACCGGCGCGGTGACTGTCACGCCTCCAAGCGGCTCGGCGATAGGCGTGAAGGCCAAGCCCTCTGGCGAAAGGACGATCACCGATCCGCCGAGCAAGACCTTCAAGCTGAAAATAAGAGAGAGCGGCGTAGCAGGCACGCATCAGCTTGTCTTTACGGGGCGGAGTAATTCGGGAGTGGAAATCTCTCGCACTTTCACGCTGACGATTCAGTAGAGCATTAAGTGTCCGCACAAGGAGGTGAATATGATTGTAGAGTTTTACGACAAAATAAATGGAGACGACCACGAAAAGTTTCAACGGTGGCGTCGTGAAAACGACGAAGGCTTTTTTATCAATATCAAATCAAGCAACAATCTCATGCTTCATCGAGTTCATTGCCTTCATCCAGGAAGCACAGATTGGAAAAAAGGAGAATGGGGCAGTCTAACGAAAAATCGAAAAATCTGCTCAACTGACAAGAAAGATTTGTCAAATTGGGCCAAGCAGAACTACAAGGCGAGTTTAAAAGTATGCCGTGACTGTAAGCCTTGAAAGTAACACAACATCATCAGAGCCTCCTCACGCCGAGGCTCATCGTTGAAACCAGACACAAGAAATTCTGACCTGTCTTCAAACAATGATAGTCTTCATCGCATTTCTGACGCTCACCGCTTTGACCCTCGCGCTGAGGGAAACTCGCGCTTCGGCTCTCGGTCGGAGCCGTCAGGACTGGACGCTCGATGCCTCTGGCCTTCTGATTCAAGGCGCGCTCATCCCCCTGTTGCAATCGAGTCTCGTTTACGCGATTCTGATCGCCCTCGCTCCGCAGTTGAAAGGCTCGCTTGATATTTCAAGCGCGGGCGCGTTTCTTCTGAACTTCGTAGCGGTGGATTATCTCTATTACTGGAATCATCGCTTGCTGCACTCACGCGCGTTGTGGAGCGCGCACGCGGTTCATCACACGCCTGAACAGGTAGACGTGTTGATCACTTCGAGAAATACTCTCTGGTCGCCGCTCGTGATAGTCTACGTCTGGGCGAACGGATTTTTCTTCTTTATACTCAAAGACCCGGCTCCGTATCTTCTCGCGGCTTCAATAACGGCGAGCCTCGACCTGTGGCGGCACACTTCGTTTTCGCCGCGACCCGCAGGCCCGTTTCATCGCGCGCTTGCGTTTTTGCTCGTCACTCCGCACGAACACAACTGGCATCATTCGAGCGATCAATCATATAAAAATTTCGGAGCGAATCTATCCGTGTGGGATCGCATTCACGGCTCATACTTCAGCCCTGAGCGTCGGCCCCGATCTTTCGGAATCCGGCTCGATCTGGATTTGAAGCGCAAGCTCCTGTTTCCTTTCAGAGCGAATCAGCTATGACCGCGCTCGGACGCATCATGTCTTTTTATCCGGCTTTTATTTTGAGCCTCGCGGCTGCCTCTGTCTTCTGGTTCGCCGCGCGCCCATCGGTGATTCAGCCCGCGCTGTTGATAGTGATCATTTATCTGCTGCCGCCCGCGACGTTTCGATTGCACAATCTTTTTTTTCCTATACGCGACAGGTTGTCTAATCTTTCCGAACGACGTTATTCGCCGTGGTGGGGCGCGCATCAGATTCAACTCCTATTCATAGCCCTGCCGCAACTCGAAGCTGCAATGAGGCTGGTGCCGGGTCTTTACAGCGCGTGGCTTCGCGCGTGGGGAAGCAGAGTTGGACGCAAAGTTTACTGGACGCCGAATGTCGAGATAACGGATCGTCACATGCTGGAAATCGGCGACCGCGTCGTCGTCGGGCATAAGACGAAATTCCTCGGCCACGCGATCAAGCCCAAAGACGGCGAGATGATTCTCTACACTCGCGCGATCAGTATAGGCAATGATGTCTTCATAGGCGCGGGGAGTCGCATCGGCCCCGGCGCGAAGATCAGCGACGGCGTCTATCTGCCGATACTCACAGATGTCTACGTCAATCAGGTCATAGAGTCTTCGCCATGCTCAGAGTGATCAGCCCGCCATTGCGAGCATTGCTCCGACCTTCTCTTCGCAGATTCAAACGCGAACTGCACCGCCCGCGCGAGTCTCAATCGCGACTTCTTGAAAAACTGATCGCTGGTCTGTCAGAGAGTGCATACGGTCGCGCGTTTGGAGTCAGAGCCGGTGACGATTATGAAAATTTCGTGGCAAAAGTTCCGATAGTCGACTACGACGATTTGAGCCAGTGGATCGAACGACAGAAGAGCGAAGAAAAAAAGATTCTTGTTTCCGAGCCTGTGCTGTTTTACGAAAAGACTTCGGGCAGCGCGGGCGCGGCTAAATTCATTCCTTACACGGCGAGCCTGAAAGCTTCGTTCAATCGAATGTTTCTACTCCACCTCGGCGACTTGCTTGAAAGAGGGCCGCGACTGAAAACAGGAAAAACTTTTGTGAGCGTCTCGCCCGCAATGGGCGAAAGCGAAACGACCGCTCGCGGAAAACGGATCGGACTCGAAGACGATTCCGAATATTTGAGCCTGTGGGCAAAATGGCTCCTGGAGCCGTTTCTGGCCGTTCCCGCGTCGATTAAAAAGATTCGAGATGCCAGCCGTTTTCGCCGCGCGCTGGCGACAATGCTCATTGCCGCAGATGATCTTGAGATCGTTTCAATATGGAATCCGACGCTTCTGGAATCGCTGACGAATTTCGCAGAGCAGCAGAGAGAAACGATCATCGAGGATTTGAAGCGCGGGCGGCTGGATTGCGAAAACCTGAGCTTCGAATTCAAACGAGCAAGCGCGGCTCGCCTTGAACTTCTGAAAGAGAAATCCGTCCGATGGGATGAAGTCTGGCCCCGTCTGAAATTGATTTCCTGCTGGGCGAGCGCCAATGCCAAGCTGTCGGCTCTGCGAATCAAAGAGCGATTCCCAAACGCTCTTGTTCAGGGCAAGGGATTGCTTGCGACTGAAGCGCCGATGACTGTGCCTTTGATCGAAGCGCGCGGATTCGTCCCTCTTCCTTCCGAAGTCTTTTACGAATTCGAAGACGAAAGCGGAAAGCTTGCGCTTCTCGACGAGCTTGAAGAAGGGCGCGACTACGATCTCATCATCACTCAGAAGGGCGGGCTTTATCGTTATCGCATCGGAGACAGAATCAGGGCGACTCATTTTTATGAGAGCGCGCCCTGCCTGGAGTTTCAGGGGAGAAGCGGCGCGGTCTCGGATATCGTCGGAGAGAAGCTGAATGAAAAATTTGTCGAAGCCTGCCTTGCGCAGCTTGATCAATCCGCTCGATTTCAAACCCTGCTGCCTGTCGTTTCGGAAACGGGCGCGGCTTATTATCTCCTGATCGTCGATGCGCTGACGGATTCTGTTGAATCCATCGAAGCGCGATTGGAAGAGGCGTTGTGCGAAGCTTATCACTACCTGGCGGCGAGAAGGTTAGGACAACTCAAACGGGCGCGAGCGCGCGTCTGTCGCGATGCGATGGAAATCTACTTTGATTATTTTACTGAAAGAGGAATGAAACTGGGCGACATCAAGCATCAGCATTTGATAAAGAACCTCGAAGACGCCGCCCGGTTGTTGAAGCGATTTTGCGGCTAAACAGTCGCCGCGCACTGTGAAGCCGAAAACGCTCTCAGCGAAAAGTTGCGCTCAAGTCTATTGAGAATGATTTCAGCGTGACTCGCGGAGTGAATGAGCGACTTGAGCAAAGCGATCTTCTTCGTCGTTTCCCGCTCGCAGGAAAGCTCTTCAAACACTCTGATCTTTCGCTCTGTTGAAAGCCGACCTTTGACTAGCTCAATCTGAGACACGATCATCTGCGGACCGACCTGAACCATAGCGAACAGACGAGCGAGTACAGCGACGATTTTTTCGATCTCATCGCCGGAAGGCTCCTGCTCATTGAACAAAATGACACCGCTTCGATGATGACGCGCTTCGTCGCGGATTATGTTCTCGAAAATTCCAGTCAAATCTTCGTCACGGCAGTCTGCGGCAAGCGCGCGATAGTGAGATATGCCCCAACCTTCGAGTATGACCTGAATGATATAGCTCAAAGTCAGGCGATCTTCTTTCTGTAACACCTCATCGAGAAACCGTATGAATGGATCGCGGGCGTAACGGGCTATTGAGTCTTCAGAGACGAAGCTCGAAATCCAGTTGAAATGCACCGCTTCATCCGAAGCGAACAAACTGTAAAGTATGCGCTCCTCGTCGCTCTCGGATGAGAGGCTCATCTTTGCGGCGAAGTACATCCCGAATTTTTCAATGAAGTAAGCCTCGGCCATCAGGCTGCTGCCGCAGAGTCTCAAAATCTCGTTTCTCTCTTCTTCCGACGACTCGCAAAACAGAGCCACGCGGTCTAGTCCGAAATGAGGCGCGGGCCAGAAAGCCGAAGATCGCTCACCTCTGCGCGGCTGAAGCGCAGATCGGCTCTTCAACGCAGACGCAAGCACGGCGCGCAAGGCTTCATTGTCTGTTGTGGCTTTCATTCAATGGTTCGCTCTTTCTTCGCTCGCGGAGATGCGGCGCGATTGAAGCGGCACACGGGGCCGAGCGCACGATCAATGAGGAAAACTTTAATGGCGTAAAGGGCGGGCATCCACAGATTCATTCGCGCTATGCAGGCCAACTCTACTCCTTCGCGCCATCGGGGATTGGATCGCTGAAAGAAAGCTATCCTGGGATTCGACTCGATCAACTGCTCGGAAATTTCGGCCACGCCCGCTTTCAATCGGTCAGCCTCGCTATCTCGAACGACGCCCGCTTTCGGATCATAATCATCCGAGAACAAGGCGGAATAAAAAGCATCCATCAACGCTTTGGTGTCCGGCGGGATCGGGCGATCATATCGCGGATAATGCTCTGGAAAGTTGTTGGCCATCATCAGGTATGTTTTATAGCCTTTCGAAATGAGCAGCCAGTAGAGCGGACTGAGCGGGCGCCTGATCTTCTGAAAAAAGAGATAGCGCAGAAAAGTTTTACCCAGCGCGCGACTGCCCCAGAAGGCACGGTCGATTACGGTGTCGCCGCTGAAGACGCCACGCAAAGTTTTTCCGCCTATCTTTAACTGAACGATTCTGAGAGTTGAAAAGCCCTGAATCACGCCTTCGCGGTCGCGGAGAAGAATGACATCGTTTTTGTTTGAAAGATCAGAGAGAAATTTCTCGCGGCTGATGGAATCGTAATAGCTTCGCATCAGTTCGAACATCCGCTTTCGATCCGCGTCTGTGAGAGCCGGGATTGAAACGACTGAGGCTTTCAATTTCGCGCGAGATAAATTTGATTGCATGATGTCAGTCATAGTTTCAATTCTTGGCCGACGCGGGAAATTTCAAAGTCACAGGTTCGATCTGATCGCGCTCTTCAACGAGTCCCCACGAGACGGTCTTTTGTCGTTCTGTGTGTTGAATGAATCTGATGATCGGCAGGTCGGCTTTTATGGGAGCGCGAAAATCGAATTTGATGGTTTTGAAAATCAGCGTATCGCCTCTGGCAAAGTAGTAGCTCACTGCTCGAGTGAGCAGAAGTAAAAATCGATTCGCGATTTTTCCGAGCAGGCCTTTTCTTTTGCGAGTGACGAAGATGGGTTGTCCTTCAGACCTTCCGTCTCTGGTGGGGCGAAGGGCGAACAGGATATGAAAATGCAAAAAGTCCGGCCCGATGGTCACCGTCCCGGTGCTTGCGAACCAGTAGCAGAGAATGTATGTCAGCGCGTCGCTATAAAAGCGAGAGAAGAAACGCAATACCCATCGCGTGCGCGGAATGCTGGTCGTGTTTTTGAACAATATGCGGCTCTCATCGATTTCCGCAGGCTCAAGATTCAAATCGACCGACAATTGATGAACCGAATTGAAATGCTGAGAGTCGATTGCGTTGATCATCATCACGCTGGGATGGCAGGCTTTCGTGAATCGCTTTCCGAGAGCGAAGTCGCACTCATGGCCTTCAAGCTCAGGCACGCAGGGGACGGGCATCTTCGCCTGACTTCCCGTCCAAATCCATATCAATCCGTATTTCTCTTCTACGGGGAGAGTTTGAATCTGCGGGACGAAATCGGTTTGCTGCTGGCATGGGATTTCTATGCATCGCCCGCTTTGGTCGTATTTCCAGTAATGAAAAAGGCAGCGAATCGAGTTGCCTTCGACTTTGCCTTCGGCGAGATGCGCGCCCATGTGCGGACAGTAAGCATCCATCGCGCACACGCGACTGTCCTGGCCGCGATATAGGACAAGCTCTCTTCCGAGGAATGAAAGCGCGCGTGCGCGACCGCGCTTCAACTCTGCGCTCCGAATGGCCCAATACCAGCCTTCGATTATTTTTTCCGCGTTGTTGAAGACGGTGGTTTTCATACTGTGTCGCAGTATATGACGGCCAGTGGTTGATCTCAAGCGAGCCGCTTCGAGGTCGTTGCAAAGTCGATAATAGACTTGCAGGGCCGTTTCTTTGTGGGCAGCCCCTACAAGATGCCTGATGATTCGAGCGTGAACCTACTTTTCAAGCTCGCGGCCACTCAAGTGTTGACAATCTGAAATTCAAAGGTAATATCGAAAAGCATCCGTTCTGTCTGCCCCTTCGTCTCGGTCTGCTGTTTTATTCCGCTCTGTCCGCCCCTGTTTTTCAATTCCATATCATATCATCGGCCCTCGCGCCGTTTCCGAGGTTAGCGCGCAATGTCGACTTTCAATTTCTCGCAGGCTGTTCAACAGATGCTTTCGGTTTCGGACAAGGTTTCAGACCTTATTTTTTCTCCCGGCCGCCCTCCCCAGGTCGAACTCATTGGCAAACTCACTCCAGTCAAACTTCCCGGTCTCGAACTGCTCACGCCTGCTCATACTGGCGCTATAGCAAAGGCTTTGATAGGCAATCATAAAGCTGCTGAAGAATCGCTCGAAACCAACGGCTCGGCTGACCTTTCGTTTTCGCTTACCGGGTTGTCGCGTTTTCGCGTAAACATTTTCAAACAGCGCGGCACTTTCGCCATCGTCATGCGAGTCGTTCCCAATCGAATACCTACCTTCGACGACCTGGGGCTTCCGCCGGTGCTGGCGGAAATAGGCGAACTCAAGAATGGAATCGTTCTGGTCACCGGCCCGACGGGTTCGGGCAAGTCCTCGTCTCTTGCGGCAGTCATCGACGTGATCAATCAGACCAAGTATTACCACATCGTCACCATCGAAGACCCTATCGAGTTCATGCATCAGCACAAGAACTCGACTGTGCATCAGCGCGAACTGCATTCGGACACCGCCTCTTTCGCCTACGCGCTGCGCGCTGCTCTGCGACAAGCTCCGAAGGTGATACTGGTCGGCGAGATTCGCGACCTTGAAACGATGGAAGTGGCTCTGGAAGCCTCTGAGACGGGGCACCTCGTGCTTTCGACTCTGCATACGACCGACGCCGTCAAGACTGTCGAGCGACTCATAGGCATCTTTCCCAAGAGCCAGGAACACATCGTCCGCATCCGTCTCGCGGCAGCCTTCAGGTTCATCGTTTCACAGAGACTGATGCCGCGCGCAGACGGGACGGGACGAGTGGCCGCTTTCGAGATTCTCAAATCGACCGCGCGCACGCGCGACTACGTCGAAAAGGGCGAGCGCGAAGGCAAGTCTCTTTATGACGCGATGAGAGACGGGAGCCTCGACGGTATGCAGATATTCGACGGCGAGATAGAGCGAATGATTCGCAACGGGATCATCACGCTGGCCGACGGGCTGGCTTACGCGACCAATCGCCAGAACCTCATGCTCCAGCTTTCGGACTTCGGCACCGGCACTCTGGCCGAGGAAATGAGGGGATCGAATCCCAAGACCGGATTCATCAGCTGAGACGTGTGCTATACTCCGGTTGCGATGCGCGCAACCAGAGTCGCTATTTCAGGATTTTCCTCCAATACAGGGAAGACCTCTCTCGTTTGCGATCTGCTCAGACTCAATCGAGGATGGGAAGCCATAAAAGTCTCGCGCGGGCATTATCGCTCCTGCGGCAAATCCGCTGATGCCTGTTGCGTCAGCCCGCTGCTCGGAGAAAAACCTCTCATATTGAGCGATCCTCAAGATACCTTCGTTGCGGGAAAAGACACGGGCCGCTACTGGCAATCCGGCGCAAGCCGCGTGCAATGGCTCATCTGCACGAGCGATCAACTTCAGGAAGGCATAAGTCTCGCCCTCGACAGCGTCCGGCATGAAGGAGTATTCATCGAAGGCACGAGCTTTTTGAAGTATACGGCGGTCGATTATTCGATAATGGTTGCAAGCCCCGCAGGCGAGATCAAATCCTCTGCCGCGAGTATGATCGAAAAAGTTGACGCGATCTTCCTCCCCGGCCCGCAGCCGGATTTCGATGTGAGGTCATCTCTCAGAGAAAGATTGCAAAAGAGAGGAGCTGACCTGAAGGACGTGCCTGTTTTTTTCAGCGCGGCGAGACTTGCAGAAGAAATCAGGCAAGTACACAGGGCGCGACATGGAGGCGCACTGAATTGTTAGTTTGCCAACATTTTACAAACTGGCAGTCTGCGCTATAGCAGCGAAAGCAAATCCTGCTGGATTTCCTCATCCGAATAGTTCTGCTCCATATAAAAATTGAAGCGTCCGGTAGCGAGCAGGTGAAGGAAGAGTTCCTGAGTCGTTTGATCCGAGTGAGTGGAATCCGCTTTTTTGGTCAGATCAGAAAGAGAACGCCAGATTTCATCGGCGTCCTGGTCAGCAAAAATTGTACGCCAGCTTCGACCAGATTTCAGAGGAGATACCTGATCTCGACTCGCGCGCCGGACAACAACGGTGAGGGCTCTGGTTGCCATTGCGCAACTCCTGTTTTTGGGGCATTCCGCCGCGAAATGAACTGCGTCTCGCGGACAGGGGGCAGAATACCGTAAATTTATTCAAGCATCAAGGAAGATTTGAGTGATTGACAATTTTTCTCATTATGAAGCGGAGAAGGGTGAACGCAAACAGTGTCCCTGATCACGCGGTTTGAGTTCAACGGCGCTCTTGCTGCGCCAGGGTTTTTATGAAGAAACATCACGCCGCCCAGACAGGCAGGGTAATCCAGATGCCACGAACATCTGAACGCAGAAGCTCTCGAAGATTCGACGTAAGCTGGGATGCTGCGGTCAAAGGCGCAACAGACGGGGGCGCAACCTTTGATGAGCAGGGATCGCTCTCCAACATCAGTTCGACCGGAGCCTACCTTTCTCTGGCAAAACCGCCCTCAGTAGGGGCGCAAATGGAGTTGTGGATCAGGCTGCCGATGGCAAAGGACAACTGGATGAAGTACCCGGCGGAAATCGTGCGCATCGAGGGAGAGCCTCCGCGAGTCGGAGTGGCCGTGAGATTTCACACCATCAGGCCGTCTTTCTTCAAACCCTGACTCAGGCCGAGTTTGTCGCGCGAGTCCGCTTCTCAAGCAGCTTCTCTTTCAACCTCACAAGCAGTGCCTCTCTTTCAACCTGCGAGGAACATCTCCGGTATTCTTCCAACAGACGTTCTATTTCAGCGGCGCGATGATCGAAGCCGGTTTCTTTATATCTGACGCGAGCCACAGTCCTTTCCTTGAAGAGGCGAGCAAACTCGTCCCATAGTTTTTCAAGCTGAATGGGCTTTTCCAGAAAGCAATCCGCTCCGGCTGACTGCGCGCGATCCCTCGTCGTCTGATCGCATCCGCTGATGACGATGATAGGCGTCGCGTGAATCGCTTCGTCGGCCCGCACTTTTCTGATGAAGTGCAATCCGCTCCTTCCGGGCAAAACTATGTCGGTCAGTATGAGGTCAGGCCGCGCGCTTCGCGCCGATTGAAGCGCGCTTTCGGCATCGGAAGCCGTTATGACGCGGTAGCCCCTGATAGCGAGGAGTTCGGCGAGCGGATATCGCGTGTCGAAATCGTCCTCAACAACCAGAATGGTTCTTTCCATAACCGTATCCCTCTGATTAAAGCGTGAGGGTAATGGATTGGTGAGGAGTGTTGAGGGTAGGGCAGGCTCACAACCGGCATCGATGATACAACCTGGCCTGATTTACTGCAATTGAGAGTGGGAATCAAAAGATGAGGGACACGAAGATGCGCCAACAGCATCTTCGTGTCCTGTTACTGGCCCTTCACTGACGCCTGAACGGGTCTCGCCCATCAGGAGCGGTGATGGTTATGCGATCATCGGCAAAATCGGCTGTCGAGGCTACGAAATTGCGCACCCATTCGGTGAAGAGATAGTTCTCTTCGATGAAAGGGAAATGCCCGCTGTGTTCCATGACCACCAGCTTCGATTGCGGCAATCCGTCAGCCATCTCGCGCACGTCGCTCAGAGGCGTCACCAGATCGTGCCGCCCTCCGAAGACCAGCACGGGCGCTTTGATTCGGTCGAGCGCGCTTCTGACATCGAACCCGCCCGCGCGGCTCGCCAGCACCAGCTTTTTGGCCAGCGAGTCGAAATATACCGAATAGACTCCGAAATCGAGCAACTCCGCGCTAGGCACAAGATGGAAATAGTGCGGATAGAGCGCGCGATATCGCCTCCGCACACGGTCGCAGGGCGAGCCTCCGGCGTCGGTCGAGTTATAGGCCGACAGTTCATCGGAAGAAAGAGTCTTCACCAGCCGCTTTTCAGCCTCCGCCGGGTTTTCTATCGAGGCCGCCGTACTGGTCAGGATCAGCCGCTTGACGTTATCAGGATAGCGGAGAGCGTAGGTGAGCGCGATGGCTCCGCCGAAGCTGTGAGCAAGCAGTGTGACACGGTTGAGACCCAGCGTCTTGCGAAGTTCGTCTATCTCTTCGGCCATCTCCACGAGCGACATCACGTCGGTCGAAGAATTCCGGCTGAGTATATCAGCCCGTCGGTCGAAGTAGACGAGCCTCATATATTTTCCGAGGTTCGATAGAAGCGGATGAAAATACTCGTGCGGGAGTCCCGGCCCGCCGTGAACGACGACGACCGTTTCGCGTCCGACTCCCTCCGTGTCATAGACCATATCGAGTCCATTCGCGCGAAAGTAGCCGAGCTTCATATCAGGCACCCACACCTGATGATAGGAGGCCGAAAGCTCTCTGGGGCCGCGCTCCGTTTTGCCGCTGGCTATGCTCATCAGCAGGCATTCATACTCGGCTCTGGTGAATCCTTCCTGCGCGCGGGCAGGAAGCTGGCCGAGCGCGACGAAAATAATCATGCAAAAAAGGAAAAGTCTCTTCATCGTTACCCCCTCTTGTCGGTATCGGGTTTTTGCAGGGCGTTTGAAAATTACAATCTATTGATTGTCCGGTTGACCTTCGTCGGCAGGGGCATTGAAGTAGGCTTCGTAAACTTCGACTGCGCGCTCGAAGTCTCGCTCATCGACCACGAGGACGACTTCTCCGGAGAAGCTGCCCGGAAGGATGGCGAATTCCGCGCCTTCGACAAAGGCGCGCACTCCGTTTTGTTCGAGCAGGTCGCGAACAAGCTCAGCCTCGGCGCTCGTTTTGAAAGATTGAAATGCAATCATCCGAGCTTCGCTCGTGTCATGCACCTTGTTTGCATCGGTCAGTTCCCCGACCAGTTCCATATCGCAATCCGAACAACGAGTGATGCCTTCACGATACTCAGCTTCGCAATTCGGACAAAACGCCATTGCTTTCGCCTGCTCCTAAGAATACGCATCCGCATGATACGACCTCACCGGACGAGGCGCAATAGTTTGTTGGGCAATACTTTTTTCGTCTGAAGGCTTTGACTTTCCGTCGGTTTGTATTAAAGTAAGCCGGAATTCGCAAACAGCCTGGAGGTAGCGCCTCCGCAGCGTAGGGCAGCGCGGGTTCGGGGCTTCAAACCCACTTCACTTAAAGGAGATACATTTATGAGCAGCCAACCTCCGTATGGCACACCGCAGGGAGGATATCCTCCAGGAGGTGGATATCCTCCAGGAGGTGGATATCAGGGTGGAGGCTATCCGCCGCCCAGCTTTCAACAACAGGGCAGTTCCTTCGGAGATTTCCTCGCGTTTCGCAAAATGATCACCCCGATAATCATCCAGATAATCTTCTGGATACTCGTTGCCCTGGTCGTCATCGCCGGATTTCTTGTCATTGCCGCAGGCATGTCAGCTTACGGAGGGGGCGGTCTGGCAATTCTTATCGGCTTCCTCTACATCATCCTGGGACCGATACTGGTCAGGGTCTACTGCGAGATAGCCATAGTCTTCTTTCGCATGAACGAAAACCTGACCGACATCAAGAACGCTCTGGAGCGCAGGTGAAGCCCTGTAATCAGATTACGGGGTCTCGCAGCCAGTGGCCTTCATAAACGACTTCTGCCCAGCCGGTCAGCGCAACTGAGTTGTCATCCCGCCAGTCGACTCTCAATGCGCCTCCGGCTGTCAGAACTCGCACGCTTCGATTTGTGAATCCATTTAAAGCCGCTGCGACCGCAGCCGCGCACGATCCTGTCCCTGACGACATCGTGCGCCCGACGCCTCGCTCCCAGAACAGGACTTCTATCTCATCACGCGCCACCACTCGCGCGAATTCGACATTGGTGCGATTGGGAAACGCCGGGTGATCCTCAATGAGCGGGCCTATCTCTTCCATATTGATTGCGTCGAGATCACCGACGAACAGGGTGCAGTGAGGATTGCCCATCGAGAGGCAGGTGACTTCGATTATTTCCCCGCCTAAATTGAGCGGATAGCTCACCACCGAGTCGAGCGGCTCATCCAAAGCCATCGGCAAACTGAGGCTCGAAAACTGAGGCTCGCCCATGTCGAACTCGAACTCGAACTTCAATCCGTCGCGCGCAACCAGACGGCCTCGCTTCACTCCTGCCGCCGTCGCTATTCGAACTTCAGCCTCAGCCCAGAGCTTCGAATAAGACAGATAAGCAGCCACGCAGCGCGTGCCGTTGCCCGACACCTCGGCCTCGCTTCCGTCTGCGTTGAATGTCCGCGAATCGAAATCCGCGTCGTCGCTTTCGGAGCGGGCGACGAAAATAACTCCGTCAGCCC
The DNA here is from genome assembly GCA_002483445.1 of Blastocatellia bacterium UBA7656. GTDB lineage: Bacteria > Acidobacteriota > Blastocatellia > UBA7656 > UBA7656 > UBA7656. The sequence goes on along the minus strand of DLHY01000145.1, from coordinate 10,404 downwards.
CCGCGCCATAGTTGCGATGGCACATACTGCGCGCCGCTTCATCGGGCGAGCGGAGCGCGCGCACATCCTCGACCGGGAGGATCAGAAAATCATTGCCTACAGCCTGAAGTTTGGTGAATTGCATTTCGTCTGACAGCCTCCGAATCCGGAAAATCGCTCAGTTATGGGAGGAGAAAGTACAACAGGCTGCCAGCCTGTTGAAGATCCCCCCAATCAAAAACCCACCCAACAGGCTGGCAGCCTGTTGTACCTCCCCCGTAACGAATCTGGGTAACCCCTCAGTTATGGGAGGTAAAAAACGGGGAAGTGCTTTATTTTCAATCCGCGCTTCTCGATTTTCCGCCCGAAACTGAGGCATTACGAATCTGGAAATTTACTTCTTGACTCGCCGCTTTTCGTGTGATACCTTCCAGCCTTCCAATGACAGTTCAGCATTTGCCATCGAAAGGAGCGTAAACAGTGGCAAGCCTCCAGGCACGCACCCCTTTACGCAATACCAACCCGCTGTTGATCATAAATAAATTCCTGTCTTTTACCATCTTCTTCGCTCTTCTCGTGGCCGGATGGCTGGGCCTTTCTTATCTCAGAGCGGAGATGAACAATACGCACAATGTGACTGACCGCCCGCTGGCTGCCCCGCCCGCCGAGAGCAGAGATAAAGCGGTTCGAGCGGATAAATCGCCTGAAGTCCGAAGGCTTTCTGTCCCGGTCAAACTGGTCTACTCGTGCGACAAAGACCGCAAGTACTATCACTCTTCAAATCATCTGCCTCAACTATGTGAGCGCGTGGCTTTGAGCGAAGAAGCCGCGCTCAAACGCAGCCTCAAACCCTGCCCCGTCTGTATGGCCCATTGACATCCTCCCTCCACTAAGCGCGAGTTCCGGTTATAGTGGGGGATTCCGGGTCGGTCGCCCGACAGGTTCTCGGTTCTTCGACAACGGCAACCCGTCGTCTCCCCGAAAGGACTGCCCGTCCTTTTCTTTCTTTGATATTGATTGCTGCGTTGTGGTCTCGATCTATCACAAGACCGCAACTCGAACATCGGTAGGTTCGAATATGAAGCGGCATCTTGTGTTTCTGACCGCAGCGTGAACATCTGCTCGATGTACCGGCTGGATTCACTACGATGACTCTGCCGCCAGCTTCTTCCGCTTTACTTGCAGCTATCGAAATGAATTGTGACCAACCTGCATCACAGATGCTCTTTGCCAGATGATGATTCTTCATCAGGTTTCCCATCATCAGGTCCTCGAATTTGATGACCCGAAAACGAACGACTAATTTCTTTGCTTCCTTGAAATGAAAATCACGGCGCTGTCTGGCAACTGTCTGATGTTTCTTTGCCAGCAGACGAGCAGCTTTCTTTCGCCTATGGCTGCCTTTCCTGCGCCGCGAAACCCTTCTTTGCGCTCTCTTGAGTGACGCTTCGGCTTGGCGGTAGAGTTGAGGGTTCTCGATAGGTTCGCCAGTAGAAAGCACGGCAAAGCTCTTGAGACCGACATCAATGCCTACTTCATCCTCAGGTGCTACTACAACAGGCTTTCGTTCATTCTCTTCGACCGCAAAGATGACGTACCAACCATCTGCCTCACGTTTGATAGTGCAAGTTTTGATAACGCCTTCGATTGGGCGTGACAGATGAAGCTTGACTGACCCGATCTTCGAGAGATGAAGCTTCTTCCTCTTCTGGTCCATCTTGAAGCCGCTTTGAGGATAGGTGAACGAATCGTAACGACAGTGAGAACGAAAACGAGGAAAGCCTGCCTTTTCTTTCTTCTCTTTCACACGACGAAAGAAATTCTTGAACGCCAGATCGACCCGCTTGAGCGTCTCTTGAATCACTTGAGAATGGATTCTGGCAAGATCGTCGCGTTCTTTTTTGATATCAGGCAGTTGAGCCGATTGCTCTTTTTTGCCAACACAGACGCCGTTGATCCGATAGGCGTCTCGGCGTTCCTGGATGGCCGCATTGTAAAGCTCACAAAGCAAACGAAGCCACATGTCGAAAATGGCGATCAGTTTGGCTGACGGCTTCAATTTGAATTTGTAGGCTTTCATCGTCCTGATTTTATACCCAACAGCAGGATGCGCCAACGAAGGAATTGCGGGTAAGCCCGGCAATGGGAAATTCATCTCCACCCAAACCGCCCAGGATGGCGGCTATGGAGGGAGTATTCTTTCGCAGAAGAGATAATTTCAGAACCACGATCTAAAACGGCGGCATTTCAGCTTCTTCGAAGTGCGTGATCGCGCGCAACTCGCGGAAGCGCGCATTGATCTCGTCATAAGTCAATCGGCGCATACGCTCGCAGCCGAACTCTTCGACATCGAAGGAAGCCATCACCGATCCGTAAATGATGGCCCGACGCACCGCCGCTTCATCCGTCGAATTGATCGCCGCGAGATAGCCCATAAACCCGCCCGCGAAGCTGTCGCCCGCGCCCGTAGGATCGAACACATCTTCGAGCGGATAGGCGGGCGTGGCGAAATATGACTCTCGCGTGAAAGTCGCCGCGCCGTACTCGCCTCGCTTGACTACCAGTCGCGCAGGCCCCATAGAGAGAATCGCACGCGCAGCGCGCACCAGATTATGCTCTTCTGCAAGAGCGCGCGCTTCGGAATCATTGATGATCAGGATGTCGACTCCCTTGAGCATCCGGCGAAGCTCAAGGGGAGTGCTATCGATCCAGTAATTCATCGTGTCAGCAGCGACCAGTCGCGCGCCGACCTGCTCGCACACTTCCATTTGCAAGTCGGGCTGTATGTTTCCGAGAAAAAGAAGAGGCGATTGGCGCGCTGCCTCGGAAAGCCTGGGCTTGAATCGGGCAAAGACGTTCAATTGAGTGTCGAGCGTGCGGGCCACGTTGAGGTCATATCCATACTCGCCTTTCCAGTGAAAGCTCCTCTCGCCCTCGACACGTTCCAGATCGGATATGTCGACCTGACGATCGAGAAATACGGCTTCTTCATCAGGGCCGAAATCTTCTCCGACGACGGCGACCACTCGAACGTCTGTAAAAAAAGAAGCGGCGACGCTGAAGTAGGTCGCCGATCCTCCAAGAATTTTTTCTCTCTCTCCGAAAGGCGTCTTGAGCGAATCAAACGCCACCGAGCCTACGACCAAAATTGACATTTACCGTTTTCCCTCTATCGAACGAGTGGGGGAGCGGAGGAAGAAAGAGTGGGGGAGTGGGGGAGGAAGACTTATCACTCCCATACTCCCACACTCCCATTCTCCCGTTCCCCCACTCATTCCCCTCCCGCTCATCCCTGCTTCAGCTTATCAAGCTGCTCGCGCGCTTTTTTGGCGAACTCGCTTTCGGGATAAATTTCCAGCAGCTTGTTGTAATAATCGATGGCCGATTCCTTTTTGCCGAGTTTCACTTGCGCTTCGGCCATGAGGTAGAACACTTCATCCATTCGCGAAAATTCAGGGTATGTGTCGATGATCTCCTGAAGCCGGTCGCGCGCTCCATCGTAAGCCTTGCGGCGCGTAAGATAGTAGCGCGCGACCTGAAGATTATGTTTAGCCTCGATCTCTTTGACCTCATCGCGCAACGGTTCGATGCGTCCGCGAGCCGGTCCCTGCGCGTAACTGGCGGCTGAAAGAATCAAAATGAAAACGATGGCAAAGATTTTTCTGCCGTACATCTTTACTGCTCCACTTCCCGAAAATTTCAGGTTTACCGGCACAGGCAGTAAACCACTTCATAAATCAATCAACATATTTACCGATGATCGCCCTGAGTCGCTCTCGCGCTTCGGGGGTGATGCGATCTCGCGAGGTGATGATAGCATGGCGGAGCGAGTGACCGCATTTGCAAGTTCTTTCTTCGCCTGCCAGACGCGCGACCGCTCCCGCTATGAGATTCTGCGCGTTCGATACGTTGCGATTCAGATACTCTATGACCATCTCGATAGTGACTGAATCGTGGTCGGGGTGCCAGCAATCGTAATCGGTGACGAGCGCCATCGTCGCATAGCAAATCTCGGCCTCGCGCGCCAGCTTCGCCTCCTGAAGATTGGTCATGCCGATGACCGACATGCCGAGCGAGCGATAAACTTCCGATTCGGCTTTCGTCGAAAACATCGGGCCTTCCATGCAGATGTAAGTCCCGCCGCGATGAATATCAATGCCCTTGATCTCGCGGCGGGCGGTTTCTTCGAGCGCGTCGCACAGTTGGTGACAAACAGGATCGGCGAAACCAACGTGCGCGACTATGCCGCCGCCGAAGAAGGTCGAAACTCTCTGCCGGGTGCGATCAAAAAACTGATCGGGGAAAACTATGTCCATCGGCTTGAGTTCTTCGCGCAGCGATCCGACTGCGCTCGCCGAAATTATTCTCTCCACGCCAAGCAGTTTCATCGCGTAGATATTCGCGCGGAATGGAATCTCTGTCGGGGAAAGCAGGTGACCGCGCCCGTGTCGCGGAAGAAAAGCGACTCGCACCGCGCCCAGACTTCCGATGATGAAGGCATCGGACGGTTTGCCGAACGGCGTGTCCAGGTTTACTTCTTCGATATCGGCGAGAGCTTCCATCTGGTAAAGGCCGCTCCCTCCGATCACTCCTATCTTTGCCTGTGACAAGTTCTTTCTCCTTCGAAAAGTCTGGAGTCGAGAGTCTGGAGTCTGGAGTCCGATGTTTTGACTCTCGACTCCAGACTCCAGACTCCAGACTTTTCATCATTGATTCGGATTGCCGGAAAAAGCAGGCGGCGGAGGCGCTGCATTGACGGTGAAATCGTCGGCCACTTCCAGTTTCGCTTTGCTCACGATTTCGTCTATTTTCTTTTCGAAAGCCTCCTGTTCGAGCTTGCCCTTGATCTTCTCTCTGGTCTTTTCGTCCAACGCGGCAGTGCGCTTCTCTTCGACCCTGATGATGTGATATCCGTATTGAGTTTCGACAAGCTCGCTTATCTGGCCGGGATTCATCGAGAAGGCGGCCTGATCGAACTCAGGAACCATTTCTCCTTTTGAGAAGAAGGGCATGTCTCCGCCGTTGGCTTTCGATCCCGGATCATCAGAGTTTTCCTGCGCAAGCTTTGCGAAGTCCTCTCCCTTGCGAATGCGATCCAGTATCGATTGGGCTTTCTTTTGAGCTTCTTCTTTGGTCAGAGCTTTCTTGGGAGCGGGCTTTTTCTGATCCTTGCCCGGTTTTTCATGAGGGTTTTCTGCTTCTTCAGGCGCGCGAGTGCTTATGAGTATGTGGCGCGCGCGCACTTCTTCAAATTCGTCCTTATGTTCGTTGTAGTACTGCTCTACCTCTCCGTCCGAAACAAGGCCGTCAGGATTTTTCTGAAGCTCGCGGATGTAGGCTTCTGCCAATACCTGACTGCGCTGGAGCAGGATGCTCAGTTTGGTGAGTTCTTCCTTGTCGAGTCCTTCGCGTCGGGCGCGTTCAGCCATGACTTTGATCTGAAGGTATTCTTTTTTGACTTCCTCGGCCTGTTGTTTGTACCTGGGATTGGCTTCAAGAAAATCATTCCATTCATTGGGATGAGCTTGAAGATAACTGTTCGCTTCTTCTTCGCTCACAGCGCCATCAGGGTTCTTCTTCTTGTAAGCCCCGGAGAGAGCGAGGTCGACTTGAAAATCGACCTGACTTTTCGTTTCAGGTTTCTGAGCGATGTTTTCCTGCTCGGCCATCTGGCTCAGAGCAAGTATGCTTTTGATGGATTTGAGAAAAGCCTTCTTCGCTTCCGGGTCTGTCGCCAGTCGCGCCCGCTGCTGAGGCGGCATCAGTTCGTTCGCGATCAGTTCCAGATCATGCGAGGTCAGCTTGATCCTTGTTGGCGACGACGACGAGTTCTGCGACCACAGCGCCGCGCCCGCAAGCATCGCCACGACTGCCATTGCGGCTATCGCCTTTCCTGGTAATTTCATGTGTTCTCCTTCTCATGTTTTGGCTTCTCGCTGAGTTCAACGAGGACGCCGTTTGCGCTCGCCGGATGCAGGAAAGCCACCAGCTTTCCCTCGGCGCCTCGTCGCGGATAGCCGTCAAGCACTCGCGCGCCGCGCGAGCGAAGTTCTTCAAGTTTTCCCGTCAGGTCTTCGACCTCATAGCAGATGTGATGCAGCCCTTCTCCCCGCTTCGCAAGAAAACGGCCCACCACGCTTTCCTCTGAAACCGGCTCCAGAAGCTCGATTCGAGACTCGCCCACCGACAGAAGCGCAACCCGCGCTCCCTGATCCGCAACCGTCTCGATGCAATCAAGCTCAAGGCCCAGCCCATCGCGATAAAACGCGAGCGATCCTTCTATCGAACGAACCGCTATTCCGAGATGATCTATTTTCATAAAACAGATATTAGATGTTAGATGTTAGTGGATTTGCTAACCTCTAACATCTATCCAATCCCCATTCTTGAAAGTATTTCTTCGACGACCGAGTACGGATCGCGACGGCGGGCGGCCACGTCCTCCGCCATCGAGCGAAGCTCTTCTTCGCTCACCCCTCGCTTCAAAGCCGCTTTGAGCAATCGCTCGCGCAGCATCTCGATTATGCGATGACGAGCCACGCTCACGCGGCGACCGGCGCTCTCTCCATGCGACGCGACATATTCGGCATAAGACCTAATAGCCTCGGCAAGCTCTTCGACTCCACTGTTTTCGGTCGCGATGGTTTTAACTATAGGCGGCTGCCATCGGTCGGGTCGCTCCGAGATCGAAAGCAGCATCTCAAGCTCGCGCTCAGTTCTCAGCACTCCCTCGCGGTCGGCTTTGTTGATGGCGAACACATCCCCGATTTCCATTATCCCCGCCTTGATGGCCTGAATGTCATCGCCCATGCCGGGAACGAGGATGACCACAGTGACATCGGCTGCCTTGACTATCTCGACTTCATCCTGTCCCACACCGACCGTTTCGACGATGACCTTATCATATCCGGCAGCGTCCAGTATAGCCACAGCGTCTACGGTCGCGCGGGCCAGTCCGCCCAGATGCCCGCGCGAAGCCATGCTGCGAATGAATATGCCGGGATCAGTCGCCATGTTCTGCATTCTTATGCGGTCGCCCAGTATCGCGCCTCCCGTAAACGGGCTTGAAGGATCGACAGCGATGATGCCTACGCGCTCGCCTTTCTTTCGATAGTGAGCCGCGAGGCGATCAACAAGCGTGCTTTTGCCCGCACCGGGCGCTCCGGTTATGCCGATGATGATGGCGCGCCCCGTGTGCGGGAATATTTCCTTGAGCAGGTCATTAGATTCCGCCCGTCCGTCTTCGACCGTGCTTATGGCTCGCGCTATCGCTCGTTTGTCGCCCGTGAGGATCTTCTCTGACAATGAAACCATCCTGCGATTTACGACCTCAGAATCTGTCTTGCGATGACCACTCGTTGAACTTCGCTCGTTCCCTCGCCGATGGTACAGAGTTTCGAGTCGCGCCAGAATTTTTCCGCTGGATAATCCTTTATGTAGCCGTAGCCGCCGTGTATCTGAACGCATTCTTCAGCCGCGCGCACGGCCACTTCGCTGGCGTAGAGCTTGGCCATGGACGATTCTCTGGTGGTATTTTTGCCCTGATTCTTGAGCGTGGCGGCGCGAAGCGTCAGCAATCGCGCGGCATCGATTTGGGTAGCCATATCAGCCAGCTTGAATTGAATGGCCTGAAACTCGGCTATCGGACGCCCGAACTGATGGCGCTCTTTGGCGTACTTGATCGCCGCTTCATACGCGCCCTGCGCCGTGCCTACGGCAAGCGCGGCTATCGAGATGCGCCCGCCGTCTAAAACCTTCATTGCCTGAATAAATCCCTGTCCGGCCTCGCCTATGAGGTTCGCGTCGGAGATGAAGCAGTCATCGAATGAGAGCGAGGCGGTATCGCTTGCGCGCATTCCGAGTTTGTTTTCCTTTTTGGAAATCGAAAAGCCTTTCGTGCCGCGCTCGATGATGAAAGCTGATATCCCGTGGGTGCCTGCGGTGCGGTCGGTGATGGCAAGGGAGACGGTCGTGCCTGCGAATGAAGCGTTGGTGATGAAATTCTTCGAACCGTTGATGACCCATCCGCCGTCGCTTCGCGCGCCCGTCGTGCGCATAGAGCTTGCGTCCGAGCCTGAGCTTGGCTCCGTGAGTCCCCATGCTCCGAGGTGTTCGCCGCGAGCGAGCGGGACGAGATATTTTTGCTTTTGCTCTTCGCTCCCTCCGACGAAGATGTGACCAGCGCAGAGCGAATTATGCGCGGCGATGGAGAGCGCGACCGACGGATCGACGCGGGCGAGTTCTTCGATTATGGTCGAGTATTCGATATAGCCGAGTCCCGCGCCGCCATACTGTTCGGGGAACAGCACGCCCATGATTCCAAGTTCGGCGAACTGGGGGAGCAGTTCTATGGGGAAATGCTGTGACTCGTCCCACTCGGTGACGTGCGGTTTGATCTCAGCCTCGGCGAATTCGCGGATGGTGCGTTTTATCTGTTGCTGATCTTCGTTGAGTTCGAAATCCATCATCAATACCTCTGATCACAGGCCCGATAACCACAGTCGAGAGTCCGCGGGCGATAAGAACTTGTCATTTTACACATTGAAACTGAAAAAAGCATGTGAGAACGCGATATGGATAAGGCGTTTGAACGACATCAACGAAAAAACCAACAGGAGGACTGCCATCAGAAACTTCACGTTTTCTTTCATGATCTCCCTCTGATTCTGTTTATGGTGTCTCTAATGCTACAAAGAGAATCGAGTCGGATTATAATGAAGCTGACCTATAAAACTACCCATTTCAGGTCGAAAAACAACTTTCGTACTCTCCTCCCCCTCCCCCTGAAAACAGTAGTTTTTCTTTCAGAAAAGCATCCGTAAAGCTCTTTACACAAGACCTGAAAGGTCGATGAGTTTCCTGATCTGGAAGTGGGGATCGGCTACAAAAGCATAAGAAAGTCAAAGGGTATCGCGAGTGTCAGGTTTATTGTGTAAATCCAGTTTCCCTGATTCGCAGGCCGCGCGGTTCAGATGCCGTATAGATCGAGGCGAAATTCATCGCCGAGCGTAGATATGCGCGGCTCACGTCGGGCGAAATTGAAGTGAGCGCGGCGCAGCGCGGGGATGCCGCGAGGGGCGCTTTCGAGTCCGTATTCCGGGCGGGTGAGCAGGTGATGGATGCGCGGGTTCGGCCTTGAGATCGCGCCCATCTCGATGGATTTTTTCGCCGCGCTCTCGCGGGAAGGGTTGATGAACTCGATCCGGTCGTCGAATACCAGAATGCGCGATGAAGGCTCGACCATAGCGTAGTCGCGATGCGCCAGCATATTCGTCAGAGCTTCGATCACCGCCTGACGCGAATAGTTTGCCCGCGCAGGGACAGGCCCCGCGTGAGATGAGCGCGACGGGCGCGCATCCCACAAATCCACATAGCGGCGGATGAAGGAAATCGCGCGGTCGAAAACTCTGGTCAGGTTGCCGCGAACTTCTATTCGCTCGACTGTGGGGGCGTTTGCGTCCCGGCCCGAAAATCGCGCAAGCGTCAATCTGTTCTGCGCGACTATCGTTTCCACCGCGTCGCTGCGGCCAAAGAGCAGGAATCCGGCAAGCGTCGGAGTGAGGCTCAGGCCGTAATCGACAGCAAGCAGGAGATCGCCCAACACGTTGGCGGTGGGGAACCCCGTAGGCTCGTGAAAGATTTCGCCTTCGAGATCGCGCACATAACTCCACACCAGAGCTTCGTCGAGGTCTGCTATGTCTGAAGTGACGAGCGGCATATCTTCGAACGAGGCATTGCGCGAGCGGGCAAACAGCGCGGCTATTTCGCTGCCGTCGGCCTCGCGCTTCGTCGAGCCGATTCGAATGAAGTAGCGATGATCGGGCGTGAAATGAGGCGCGCGGCGATCATCGACCTGAAGCACGATTATGCGCGTGCCGTTGTCGAAGGAAACTTTATCTATACGGGGAAGCACGGGCGGACGAATCTGATTGCGGCAGATATCGATCAACTGCTCTTCGACCTGTTCGGGGTCGTCGAGACCTTCGACGCGGCGTTGATCGTTGACGCCGAATATCAAAGCGCCGCCTCCCGTGTTTGCCAGCGCGACGATTTCGGCTGTTACCTTTTCGGTATTAACGAGTCGGATTTTGAATTCGACGTGAGTATCTTCGCCGCCGCGCACCAAATTCAGCAGATCAGTCCGGTCGAGCGCGCGTGAGTAACGCCCGGTGATTTTTTGCTCGAACAAAGATCGCTCGCTTTCGGGCGTGCGACGCGCCGAACGAAATTTTCTGCTGCGTGTCATGGCTCATCCTCTTGAATCGAAGTATGAAAATTCGTGGCTCACACCCGAGGCGCGTAGAGGCAGGTTCCCTGTGGAGAAGGCTTGTATGATTCATGCGCGCCCCCTTGTTTCAATCTTTCCCGGCAGGTTCTAATGACCGCCTGATCCAATCTTAGCACAATGCCACGCGGATTCAGAAA
>DLHY01000074.1 GCA_002483445.1 Blastocatellia bacterium UBA7656 | reverse complement strand
GCGATGTGTGAACATAGAATCAACCTAAAGCGCATCAACCAAAACTTCATTGCTCAGATTGTCGTTAAGCACAAATTGGTTACATGAGCCAACGCCTCAATCTGAAATGGTAAGAGAGATGATCTTAATTGCCCGGAATAATTGGCTGGGAGGCAGGGATTCGAACCCCGATAAGCAGATCCAGAGTCTGCTGTCCTACCGTTGAACGACCTCCCAGCAAGAGCGAAAAATATATCGGCCCGCTCCTTTCGTTGTCAAGATTGTCTTCAAAACAGAAGATAGCCAGATAGCCTGGAAAGCCTGCGTTCGAGCAGCGCGGCAAATCATCAGGCTGGCGCTTTGTGTTTTACTTCTGATCTGCGGTCAATCCGGCGACCTGTTTTTCAAAACAATCGGGGCAGATCGAATGGCTGAGGTCGGCATCGGTGTGGCTGGTGAGATATTCTTCGACGCTTTGCCAGAGCGTGTTGTCGTCCCGAATTTTTTTGCACCAGGCGCAGATGGGCAGGATAGTGCGAAGAGCCTGAATGTCCGATTGCAGACTCAGTATCCGCTCGGCCACGCGGAGGCGGGCCTTCAACTCGTCGAAATTGAAAGGCTTGGTCAGGTAATCGTCCGCCCCTGCATCCATTCCTTCCATGTAGTTCTGGTGGCCGGTTCTGGCCGTCAGCAGGATGAAATAGCAATACTCTTTTCGCTTTTGCGCGCGCACCCGGCGACAAAGCTCAAGCCCGTCGAATTCAGGCATCATCCAGTCGGAAATGACCAGTCGAAACTCGCCTTTTTCCAAATGCTCCCAGGCTTCTCGGCCCCCTTCGCACGCCGTCACCGCGTGTCCCCAGTTTTGCAGCACTTTTTCCAGTATCCGCCGCGAAACCGCATCGTCTTCAGCTATCAGTATCTTCATTCGAAATCGATTCCCCTCTACTTGTTACCGGGAGCGATTGCCATTATTCTACGCCATCCGTATTGCCGGACGAAGCATCTTTTTCGCTGATCCATTGATCGGATTGCGGCTCGCTCTCGATAACCAGAACTTTCGGGGTAGCGCCTCTCATAGAATTGAACCCGTTGGAGAATCAAACGGCAGTGAGATGCTCTCTTTCCGCGCTCGCCCTCGAATTCACCGAGCGCGACCGCCTCAGTTTCTTCTGGTCATAGAGCGCGATGTCGGCTCTCGACATCAACTCTTCGATAGAATGCGTAATCGAAGGCTCGAAAGCAGCCATCCCCACGCTCAACGAAAGGTTGTACGGGTCTTCAGAGAGTTCGTTGCGCATAGTTATGTTATGTCGCAAAACCTCGATCATCCCTTGTCCGTCTTCGCGCGAAGCGTCAACGGCAAGCACGGTGAATTCATCGCCGCCGATGCGCGCAATGATATCGGAGCGGCGAAAAGTCTTTCTCAGAACCGCGGCTGCATTTTTAATCACGTGATCGCCTTCGCGATGGCCGAACGTGTCGTTGATGTATTTCAACCCATCGACATCGGCAAAAATGAGAAGCAGGTCTCTCGATGATCTTTCAGCCAGCTTCAACTGCTGTTCGGCCAGCGCGAGAAATCCCCGTCGGTTGTAAAGTCCCGTCAGTTCATCCCTCAGCGAGAGGTTGCGAATCTCCATCTGCATACGGTTGCGCTCTATGGCGTAGCGAACGGAGCGCGCAAGCATGTGCGCGTCTATGTGGCCTTTCACCATATAGTCCTGCGCGCCCGCCTGAAGAGCCTGGATGCCGAAGCCCGCGTCATCGAGCGAAGTCATCACGACTATCGGCAGATCGGCGGCTGACGCGTGCATACGATTGACCGTTTCGATCCCGTAGCTGTCCGGCAGCGACAGGTCGAGCAGTATTACATCGAAGCCGTTTTTTTCCAGAAGGCCGATTGCCCCGGCAAGAGTTGCCGAATGTGTTATCTGGAAATCGCCCAGGTTCGCAGTCGAAAGAATCGCTTTGAGCAGCCTCGCATCAATCGGATTATCTTCGACCATCAATATGCGCATCGCATCATTCGTCATAACTTCTCCCACACGCCGAACTTCAATCGTGGAGTTCACTGTTCCGGCAATCGGGGAGGAACAGCCAACTCCTGAGTTTCATCTCTGTATTATGAGCAACAGGCATACCAGATGATGAAGTTTCGCCCTCGCTCTAAACACTCTGTTTATTAAGGTTGCCGTCGAGATGCAAAACCGGAGAGAAAACGCCGTGTGGCATTAGAGGTCAGTCGTGGAAAGTTGTCCCATCCGTTCGCAGCGCAAACTGACGGCGAGTGAGAGTGTTGAATCTTCAGGTATGGAGATGAAATCGCCTGATTGAAAACGATGATGTCTACTTCACCAGCGAGCGCGCCTGCTCGATTTTCTCGGCTGCTTTTTTCCACAATCCGCCGATGAGCCGGTCTGCCGGTATGCGATCACCAGAGGCGCGAAGGTCTGGATAAAGGCTCAAGGCATCAGCCACGACAGGAGAATCAGATGCGCTCACGGAAGAATCCCCGTCGCTTCCGAGCTTCAAAGTCCAGATGGTTCGCGCCCAGGTGTAATCGGTCAAAGCGCCGCTTACAATGGCGACCGTTCGCGCTTCTGTTGTGTTTTCGCTCTGACTGTATTTTTCGATGAAGCGTTCGGCCTGTCTTCTGAAATCAGCCAGCAGGTGGCCATAGTCTGTGTAATCGGCTCCGGCCTTCGCGCCCGAAGATATAACGAGCAAGGCTCTGATCATCTGATCAGCGTCTCTGGCGAATTCAGGTTTCGGCGACGGGACAGGTTTCGCAGATTCGACAGGCGAAACCGCCGAACCGAATGAAATGGCGGAAATGGTTTCCAGAGCTATCGTCGATTCGAGTTTGTCTGAGCGAAGCTTGACGCTGTATGCCGACAGGTCGAGAAGCTCGCCTCGGATCGTATCGCCGTTTTTGGTCGTGATGACGACCTGAGAGCCGATTATGCGAGGCGGGTCAAGTTTGACGGGTTCTTTCTTCACCGCTGGCGGACGACGAGGGGGCGCAGTTTTTTTCTTTCGCTTCTGCGCCTCTGCCGATGAAATCGAAATCAACGCGATGATCAAAAATGCTGTGATGAATTTCATGTTACCTGCCATTACATTTGAGTCTTGAGAGTCTTGAGAGTCCAGAGAGTCCAGAGAGGGTCGGGCTCTCAAGCCTCTACAGATGCGCCGACCAGAGACTCAAAAGCATAAACTCCTTCTGCCGCCGATTCCGGTCGAATCGCGATCAGGCGACTGGCGAGGGCTTCTTCGGCGGCGCGGTCGATTTCTTCCAGGACTCGCTGCTCGATTTGTTTGAGGGTTTCCTCATTTCTCTGGCGAAGGGCGCGCGAGCGTCGCGCTCTTTCGCCACTTTCGAGATCAATCGCGCCTTCGATCAGGTATGTTTCGAAAAGCCCTATGGGATCGCGCCTGCCCCAGTATTGGAACAATTCCTTTGAGAAGGTCGTTCGCGCTTCTCTTTCGTCGTGAGTCGCGTGGCCTCCCATGCGAAACGTTTCAGCGATGAGCAGGAACGGGCCGCGCCCCTCGCGGCATCCATCGGCAGCCACTTTGACGGCGGCGTAGACGTCGAGCGCGTTGTTGCCGTCCATCGCCCAGCCTTCGACCCCGTAGGCTGCGGGCCAGTCGAGAAACGATGCGCGATGATGTTGATCGAGCCTTGTGCCTAAGGCCACCTGATTGTTTTGAATGATGACGATGAGCGGCAATCTCTGAACGGCTGCAAAATTCATACCCTCGTGAAAGACTCCCGCTTTGGTCGAGCCGTCTCCGACCCACGTCAGGGCGACTCTTCGCTCGCCTCTCATCCTGAAACTGAGAGCCACGCCTGCCGCGATGCCGACCATTTCGCCCACCTGAGATATGGGCGCAAGCACGCCTCGATGAAAATCCCCGATGTGAACATCGCGCCCGCGAGTCGGCGAATCAGCCGTCCCCAGATAGCCGCGCAGTATGTCAGACACAGACATTCCCATCTCGTGGCACGCCCCCGAATTGCGGATCATCGGCGCGACGAAATCCATCGGGAACCCGTCATCCGCCTTCCCCCGGTCGAGCGCGTGAACCGCGCCAATGGTCGCGGCCTCTTCGCCCGTTCCGAGCCACGCTTTCGAGATGACTCCCTGCTTGACCCATCGCTTGAGCGCGATGTCGTGCAATCGGTTTCGCAACAGACCTTCATAGAGCGCGAGCAATTGTTTTGAGTCGAGCGACCCGATAACTTCTTTCCTCTCCAGGTGAGAGTCGATAGTGCGGCGATACTCTTCGACCACTTCCCGGTCAGGCTGCCAGTCGATGTATTCAGGCGGATCGAAAGCGGGATAACGAATCATTCTTTTGCCTCAGTTTTTCATTCCCTGCTTGCGGGGCCAAGCGGCGACCTCTGATCAGCGAAGACGATTTCCACTTCATCTCCGACCTCGACTCCGAGCGCGACGGCGGCTCCCGGCGATAGACCTATGTCGAGTCCCGTTTTTTCATGCGGTCCGTAGTCTACGGCTCTGACGATGACCGAATGGCCGTTAGCTGCGTTCGTCACCAGAAGTTTCTTGTTGGCCCACCACCGCTTGGCTTCTTCAGGCGTCATGTGAGAGAAGCGATAATTCCACCTCATAGCGCAGTAGTAACTCCGGGAGTCGAGACTTCGCACGCGATCATAAGTGAAGTGGCGGCCTATGGGAAGCGCGACTTTATCATCGGGCTTGATCGAACGGTCTTTGGGGCCGCCGAATATGGCGACCTTGCCGCGACTGGCAGGCAGGACTGCATTATCGAGTTCGGCTGCCGCTCTCGCTTCAGGCATCGCAGTTTCCACAGGCGCGGGTTTCGCCTCCGGCGTCGGGGCGGGCGCGGCTTCGACAGGTTCAGGTTCAACGTGAGGCGCGATGACAGGTTGTTCCTGATCGGGCTTTTCAGCTTTCGATGTTTTAGCCGCCTTACGCTTCGTCGGCTCTGCCGGAGTGGTTTTAGCCGCAGTTTTTTTTACGGTAGTATTCGTTGCTGGTTTTTCAGCCTTTGCTTTGCCTTTTATCTCAGCAGTTTTTTTCGTGGCGCTCTTTTTGGAGTCTGGCTCGGCTTTGCCCATACCCTCTCCTTTTCAACAGTGTGCTTGGCGGCTCTTGAGCCGCAGAGTTCAATTATACATGTTCGAAGCGATCAGTCATGTCAGCTTGCTGATTTGACGCGAGTGAGAAAAATCTACCCATCCTGTGCGACAGTGCAGGTAAAGAATTCCACAACTCTCCATTCCCCATCGCTGTAAGTAATTGATAAAAGGTTCGACCGTAGCGGAACGCCGCTTGCACCTTTGTTTGTTGGAAAGATGAGGTTCGCAGACCCCAAAAGGGTTAAACGGCCTCTCAGTAGAAACTCTGTCGCTACTGTGCTGTTTGACATGGCCGGATTGGGTGATGAATAGCACCGGTTTATAAAAAACCAGTGACACGCTTTTTGGAAGCGCCCTCCACAAACTGTCACCTATCTGACCAGTTCCGTTGCGCCGTATCCCTCCGCAGCGCAATCGGGCATTTCACCGAAAAGGCACACCAGGAGCGATCCTGGGTCGCAAAGCCGTGGTCTTTGAAAGGAAAAAGTAAAAAGTAAAAAGGCAAAATATCTTTCACCTTTGCCTTTTACCTTTTGCCTTTTTCCTTTCAAAGAAAGTCTGGCTACCGAAGTGAGATGAACGCCGCCCCAAAGTTCCATCTCACGAACCCTAGCAGAAAGCCCTTAAGCGTCGGCTCCGACCACAACGGACGCCTGCGTTGTTTGAGCCGTGTGGGATTCCGCATTGCGAGTTTGACAAGCCCTCGCAATGCAGAGGGAAAGAGATGGAAACAAGAAGAATATTCTTATCTTTACTTGCTTTGCTGGCGATAATGTTCGCCGTCAATATTGGTCAGGCTCACGGCAAAACGATCTATGTAGCCACGACCGGAAACGATACCAATTCAGGAACACAGACCTCGCCCGTCGCCACTCCTTCAAAAGGTTTGGAGTTGGCCGCATCGGGCGACACAGTTTATCTCAGAGCAGGAACCTACAACGTGACCCGCTTCATCTGGGTCGGCACACCCAACATCACCATAGCTTCATATCCGGGAGAGCGAGCCAGAGTGGTCGGCGGAACTGCCGACACGAGCGGCAATCCGCAAAGCGTATTCGTCATCGTCGCCAACAACGTGACGCTTTCCGACTTGGAAATTCAGGGCGGCTCTTACTACGGAGTCAAGATCGATCTCGATTCGACTGCAACCACATCCGGCGTCGTGATTCGCCGCTGCTATATCCATCATACAGGCCGCGACTCGATCAAGACTTTCAATGCTGATAACCTCGTGATTGAAGATAGCGAGATAGCTTTTTCGGGCGCGCGTGACGGATCGAATGCCGAAGGCATCGATTCAATCGCCTCGGTCGGCGTGACCATTCGCAGGAATTATGTTCACGACACCGCGACCACAGGAATATACCTCAAGGGCGGCGCGCGAAACGGCGTAGTCGAGCGCAACCGCATCGAAAGAACCGGACACGCAGGCATTCTGCTCGGACAGGACACCGATTTTGAGTTCATGCGCGACGGCACGCAGTACGAAGCAATCAACTGCATCGCGCGGAATAATATCGTCATCAACGCCGGAGCCGCAGGAATAGGAACTTATTCGGGCGACAACGTCCGCTTTGAAAACAACACTCTGTGGGATGTGGCCAAGACCTATAACGGCGGATTCTATGTCTCGATGAACAGCCGGGACGTTTCGGCCCGCAACGTGACTTTCAAAAACAACGTCGTCGTAACGACTTCCACCCGCCCCGTCGTTTCGCTCATCAATATGTCGGGCGCGCTCACATCCGACTCGAATATTTTTTATCGGCCATCGGGAAGCGGCTATGTTTTCTATCGCGAAATCTGGCCCAGCACCGCCAATACCTGGAACAGCCTGAGCGCATGGCAGTCAGGCATGAGCGCGGACGCAAACTCTTCAACTGCCAACCCCAATCTTGACGTCGCGAATCTGTACAAGCCCTTATCGGGCAGTCCGGCGATTGATCGCGGCGAACCGCTTTCTGAAGTTCCCAATGATTACGCTGGCACGTCGCGTCCGCAGGGCGCGCGTCATGACATAGGCGCGCACGAGACAGCGGGCGGGTCAACCCCGCCGCCTCCACCGCCGCCCAATCAACCGCCTGTGGTGAGCGCGACGGCGAGCGCGACTTCCGGCACGGCTCCTGTTACCGTCACGCTGACCGCCTCGGCGTCTGATCCTGATGGTCAGGTTGTGTCATACAGTTGGAATTTCGGCGACGGCACCACATCTTCACAATCTTCCGTTTCGCATACATATCAGTCGGCGGGCAGCTACACGGCTCGCGTGACAGTGACTGACGACAAAGGCGCGACCGCAAGCGCGAGCGTACTGATAACCGTAACGACGGCGACGCCCGCGAACCGTCCGCCGACGGTCAGCATCACCGCCACGCCTGCTTCGGGCGCTGCGCCTCTGAACGTAAGATTCGCCTCTGTTGCTTCCGACCCTGACGGGCAGGTGGTCTCTTATCGCTGGGAATTCGGCGACGGCCAGACTTCGACTTCAACCAGTACATCGCACACATATCCGGCAGGAAGTTTCACCGCGCGGCTCACAGTCACAGACAATCAGGGCGCGACCGCAAGCGCATCCATTCAGATCAGCGCCACGGACGGATCGAGTACGACGAGGCAGAACGTCGTCTGGCAGAATGTCGTCGGCTGCACCGCGACCGGCAACTCTCTGACCAAGACGGCGGCGACCACCTGGGGCAACGCCGGCGCTTCATCCGTGCAGAAGATACTTTCCGGAAACGGCTATCTCGAATTCACCGCGTTGGAAACGAACAATGAGCGCATGGTCGGATTGAGCAACACTGATGCGGATCAGACTTACATCTCGATCAACTACGCGATACACCTCAACACGGGGCGCGCGTTTTATGTTTACGAATCAGGCACGCAGCGAGGCTACTTCGGCGACTTCAACACGAACGATGTCTTCCGCGTCGCGGTTGAAAACCAGACGGTGAAGTATTACCGCAACGGAGTGGTTTTCTACACCAGCGCAGTTCGTCCCGCTTATCCGCTGATGGCCGACTCTGCGCTGATGGGGCAGGGGTCTACTGTTTCCAACGCGGTGATGTCGGGCATTGAAGCGGCTCCGGCTCCGCCGACTGCGCCGGTTGTGAAAGTTCTCAAGCCCAACACTTCGGAAACGCTCACAGGCGGATCGATCTACACGATAACCTGGAGCGTGACGGGAACGGGGTTGTGGCGTCACGATGTTCAGTTCTCAGCAGACGGCGGCACGACCTGGCAGGATGTCGCGCTCAGTCTCTCCGGAACGGCGACCACCTACGCCTGGACAGTGCCAAACGTCAAGGTCAGAAACGGGCGCATAAAAGTGATCGCCTACGGCGGAGGCGGGCTTACGGGACAGGATACGTCAGACACGAAGTTCCAGATAACCAAGGTCAAACTCAAAAAGGCCAACAATTAGTCGCTGCTCAGTAAAAGCAAGCTAAGGGCAACCCGCGCGGGTTGCCCTTTTTTTCTATAGGCAGGGGTTGCTTATGATAAGGCCGTCTATCGCTGCTCATCACTGTGCGCCAGTCAGGATCCAAAGCCGAATCGCCAGATCGAGTCCAGGAATTCGTTCTTGCCGCTGACGGGCGCGAGATCGTGCGCAAATTCGAGTTCTTCATCGTACTGCGTTATTATGCGCGGAGGGCCGGGAAGGAGGAGGGCCATCCGAAAAAGCTGATCCAGTTCTTCTTTACGCTCGGCTGGATTGGCCACATCGAGAAAAGAAGTGAGAAATCGCTCCCTGCCTTCGGACTCCACCGCAATCCATATATCGCCGTCGAGATAGCGAGCGTCACCCTGTCTGTCGACTCCCGTGCCAGCGCCATCTACAACTATGCCGTAAACATCCCGGCAGAGGTCTTCAACGATTTCATCCGGTATGAATGGTCTGGCGTGCTTGTTCAAAAACTGCCTTGCGGGCGAGTTGTCCAATTCGATGACTCGCCCTGTCACGCGGGCCTCGAAAGTTTTCCGACCATACTCCTGAAACAAGGAGTCCAGTCGCGAAAAATAATAATCCTTCTCCACCAGAACAGGTATGGAATTGCGCACGATGGAATTATACAGCCCGAAGTAAATATGAGTTGACTGGCCTTCTCGAAAACGCCATACCATCTGCCCTGCCGATACCGACAGGCAGGAATCCAGAGACGGCCCCTTCTGCTTTCGCAAAGTCTGCTCACGCTCCAGCGCCTGTCGAAATGCCTTATGAAGATGAGCCTTCGCTTTGGGCGCTCCGAGAAGCATCGGCGCGAATTGCGAGAAGGTTCCCTGCAAACTGACCAGGCGACCCGGAACCACTATGGAGCCTCGGCTTTCCCAGAACGCGGTGACACTCTTGAGGTCATGAACTTTGCGCGCTCGTCCCGCAGCCCTGCGGAGTTGTGAAGCCGAGGCCGCCGCGACGACAGTCCGGGGAACGCCGAGCGCGTCATCGACCTGACTTGGGCAACTGAGGTCATCAATCACCTGTTCTATGCCCGCGCAAACGTTTTCCCATGCCTGGGATTTAGGGTGCCAGAGTTGAACGGCCTTGCCGCTCTTGGGCAACAGCTTGTGATGGCTCAGTTCCAGTCCGTGCAGATGGACGGGCCGGACGACGATGCCCACCACGCGCACATCGCGTCGCCTGTGTAAATCAAAAGCCGCTTTCATCTCTTTGTCCCAGCAATAGTCGGAACTCACATAAGAAGGACTCAGCAGCAGGAGGATGATATCAGACATGGAAAGATGCTGAAAAATTTCCTGCCCGAATTCATCGCCCGATGCTATCTTTCCGTCATACCATTCCTTGATCAGGTTTCTTCGACGCAGCGGACTGAGCGCCTCGTGAAGCTCCAACATGTACTTTTCGTCTTTGTGAGAATAGCTGACGAAAACGTTTACAGGCCGAGAGCCGGTCTGCGCCATAATTCACATCTCCTTTGTGGCTTGTTTCTTTTGCTGTCACAGGGCGCGCTAAACGAGTTGGACATCATCTCAGCGAGCAACGCGCTATCGGCTTCCATCATCTGCGCGCGTTCGAAGCAAATCGAATTGCTTACCTTGAAAGCCCGCACAATTGGCCGCATTTTGATTTACATTGCTATATTCGCAACCTGACTGCCTGGACTATTTCACCACATCACGAACTATCGCGAGAGCCGTCTCGACATCGCTGCGGTTCACGTCCTTGTGCGTGACCATTCGCATCTCGCGCTGATTGATTCCGTTTGCCAGCACGCCGCGTTCCTTGAGCTTTGCAGAAAACTCAATGGTGTTGAGGCCCGTTCCCGCAATGTCGAAGACGAGTATGTTGGTCTGAACTTTTTCCGGGTCGATGCGAATGCCCTCGGTCTCGGCCAATCCACGGGCCAGCAGTTGAGCGTTGGCGTGATCTTCTTCGAGGCGCGAGACCATCTTTTCAAGCGCGACTATGCCTGCCGCCGCAAGCACGCCGACCTGACGCATAGCTCCGCCCAACAGGCGGCGCACCGAAAGAGCGCGATCTATGAACTGACGCGAGCCGACTATCATCGAGCCTACGGGCGCGCTCAATCCTTTCGACAGACAAAACATCACCGAATCGAACGGGCGAGCTATCTCCGCCGGATCGCGCTTCAATGCGATTGCGGCATTGAAAATCCTCGCGCCGTCGAGGTGGACGGGAAGCCCCGCTTCGCGCGCTCCGTTGCAGATTTCTTCCATGCGCTCAAGCGGCATCACCGCGCCTCCGGCCATGTTGTGAGTGTTTTCCAGAGCGACCAAGCCCGTCTGCGCAACGTAGTACGCGCTGCGCGGGCGAATGGCGGCTTCGATCAAAGGCCAGTCGAGCAATCCGTCTTCGCCGCGAACGGGGCGCGGCAGCGCGCCGCTCACCACGGCCATCGCGCCCATCTCGTAGTTGAAGATATGGCTGCGCTCTTCGAGTATGACTTCCTGTCCGGGCTGCGTGTGAATATTGACCGAGACCTGATTGCCCATCGTACCCGAAGGAACGAACAGCGCGGCTTCTTTGCCAAGAATGGCGGCGGCCATCTCCTGCAATCGATTCACAGTCGGGTCTTCGAGGTAGACATCATCTCCGACTTCGGCGCGAGCCATCGCTTCGCGCATCTCAGGGGTTGGACGGGTTACGGTATCGCTGCGCAGATCGATCAGTTGCATGGCTTTTCTCCCGTTTGAATTCGAGCGAGTAGGATACCACGCAGCAGCCAGTTGCGGCAGGCTCAGTCTTCGATGATGGATGTTCATCTTTCGCCCGCGACCTTTTGCCGTCAAGCTGCTTGTCCCCTATCCCCCATCCCCCGCCCTTGCGTCTTCGCGCCTGCGCGTTGAAGATAATCGGTTATGGAATCCACTCTCCAAAAGTCTGAAGTCAAAGGGTCGAGGCAAACGGCATCAGGCTATGAGCCGCGTCGGGGACTGAGCATTCCGTCCGTCACCGTTCTGGACCGGGAGGGCCGCGTCATTGAAAGCGAGCAGCGCCGCGTCTTTCGCTACGACGCGCAGCAAGGGTGGGGCGCGGATATAATTTTCGGCGCAGGCACCAACGGTGAATGGAATCGCATCTCGAACGCTCAAAGACAACGACTCATCCGTATCGAAACCGACGAGGTCGCCCGCATCAATGAAGAGATACGCCGATCAGGAAGACAAGCGGTCGAAGCCTGGGTCGGCGTGACCGGGGCGACTCGAAGCGAAACTCTTTCGAATCTCGAATGCGCTCTCGAATCCCGCGCCGATGCGGCAGTGATCGCGCCGTTATCGATAAAAGACATCGGCGACGTAGTGAGTTTTTTTCAGCGCGATGTGAGCGATCTGTTCGACCATCGCGGCGCGTGGCTTCCGGTTTTTCTCTACGACAACGCCGACATAGCCGCAGACCCGCGCATTTCGCATATCAGAACGCGCGATGTAAAACGACTCTCGCGGCTGTCTTTTATGTGCGGGATGAAAGTCTCAGCCCCGCGCCGTGTGCTTGGCAATTACACCAAAGGCGCTCTGCACTATCGCGACTCGCGCGAGTGGGGAGTCTACATCGGCGATGCGATGCTCATATTTCAGGTCTTCAAACTCGAAGACGGACTTGCGGGCCGCGTGCGCGAATACTGGAATCGATATCTGCTGCATAACGAATTGCCGATAGGTGTCGTCGCAGGGCCAGCCAACGCCCTGCCGCGTGAATGGCAGCGCGCGTGGCGAGCCTGTTATGCGGGCGATGATCGCTTGATGGAAATTTATAAAACAGCTTTCGAGCGGTTCCGCTCTGCGTGCCGTTTTTCTTACGGCGGAGAGACTGCGAAAAAGAGCATCGCCTGTTTGAAGTACGCGCTCAAACTGGAAGGCGTCATCTCTTCGGATGCAATAGCCGAAGGCACGCGCGCTTTGACGGATGAGGATCGCAGAGAGTTTGCAATTCGTTTTCGCGAGATCAAAGAATTTCTTGCTGAGAAAACCGACCGGGTGTGGAATTCGAAATTTGAAGAGTGATTTTTTTCAATGCGGCACAGGTGAAGGATGAAAATAAGACGGCAAAAACCCTTGTCAAAAATGATGGGGAGTCAACTACCACCGCCAGAGGCGGTGGCTTGCTTTGAAGATTATTTTTTTACTATGTTTTCCAACGGTCGAACCGAATAACTGCACCACCGCCAGAGGCTGTGTTTTCAAGGAAGAATCAACCCATCTCTGAATGCTTCGAGTAATTGAGAGCGCAAAGATTGAGAGCGAGAGATGCGAGGCTCGACTTGGCTCGTAAAGAGCGAACAGCGAGAGCGAGAAGACAAGACGAAAAAGTTCTAACTGCGCGCTGCACCCGACCGCCCGGATGCGTTTTGCCATCCGCTCCTCGTTGCTTCATCCGGTCTTGCTCAACGGGCGGCGGGTGAGTTTGGCGTCAGGGTGCGACACGAAGTCGAGTGAGTGGCCGTTATGACTGTTCTTTGAACTAGGACATAACCTGATGTTCTGCCATTAGCATCCTACCGGAGCGTGCGTCGCTGGTAACGGCATCGTGCGAAGCCTTCGTGACAATGTATCCTCACTTCTCCGAGAAGTGGCAACTTAATCGTGAGAAGCGGTTGCGACTGCAAGCATCAAGGCGGTCGGGGGCTAGGATCGTGTGGTATGGTCAACCCAGGTGAAGTGCTGATAAACATCGTCAACGAGAACAAGCGAAAGATGCTGTCACGCTTGGGCCAAAAGGCAAGTGGTCAGGTACGGGCGCTCCTAACTCGCCCGTCGCAGACGTTGCGCCACCGTCGGAGAGGCACGACCTAACCCACTCGCGGCACTCACTCGAAACGTGGTAAGCCCGTAGTCTTCCCTTGAGGGAAAGCAAGCCGCAAGGCAAGCTGATGGGGCTGCGGGTATGGGATGGCGGAGAAAGCCACGGCTCGGCTGTAATGGTCGAGATAGGAGTTGAGTTGAGAAATCAGCGACATCACTCCACGCGAAAGTGGGCCGACTTCCGCTTGGTACTCAATGACGAGAGGGGTGGAGTGTGTGTAAACAGGTGATCCGTTGATAAAGAAGTGGGATGAAGGCCAAGTGAGAGTCACTTGGAGGAAATACCCACTGGCGCGGCCCTGCATACTTTAGGGTATGAACACAACTGTCACTGGTTATCGTGAAGGTCGAACTCCGAAAGCTCGACCAGTTCCCGTGAAACGGGGCTTATGGAGTGCTTGAGCCGGATGAGGTGAAAGTCTCAAGTCCGGTTCTTAGGGGGCGGTGGCAATATCGCCCTGCTACCCGACCGGCACTGCGAGAAGGTGCTGCGGAATGAGTAGCGATCGCGGCTTGATTTGCCAGCGCCACCCCTAGCCCGGACGCCGCGGCACATTCATCGATTGAGAGGCATATGAAAGAAGGAGGAAAGAAGAAAATGACAACTATCAATGACCAGCTACTGAAGGCCGCCTCCGCCGGCGACCTGGCCGGCGTCTCCCAGGCGCTCGAACAGGGCGCTAACGTGAACGCCAAGGACGAGTACAACAACACCTCGCTCAACTGGGCCTCACTCTGCGGACACGCGGAGGTCGTGAAGCGACTGCTTGAGGCGGGAGCCGACATCGAAAACAGGGGGAGCGGCGGCGGCCTGACGCCCCTCGCGAATGCGGCGAGCCGCGGTCATTCCGACGTGGCGCAGATCCTGCTCGATCACGGTGCCCGCGTGACCGACGACCTGCTTTCGATCCTCCAGACGAAAGTCAACATCCTCGAGGAGAACAGCGAAGCGGGGATGGTCACCGAGGAAGGTGTTACGAGTTGGAAAGGGGTGCTGGACTTCTTCATCACGCAGCGGATGAAGCAGGACATTCCTGACGTCGTCGCTCACCTGTCCTCAACCGATCCCGCCGAGCGGAAGGGGGCAGCAACCTGGGTGGCCGAGGCGGCGCAACGCGGTATCGACGTCACCGCTGCCGCCTCCCCCCTTCCGGCCCTTCTCTCCGATGCCGACCCGGACACCCGCGGGCAGGCCGGCCGCGCGCTCACCTATCACCTGGCCCGCGTCGGCGACTGGCCCCAGGTACGCGAGATCCTCGCCTCC
>DLHY01000172.1:6429-6803 GCA_002483445.1 Blastocatellia bacterium UBA7656 | reverse complement strand
GAGAGCCTGCTCGTAATGCTCTATCGCCTTCCTCACTTCTCCCAAAGCCGAATACGCATTGCCCAGGTTGCCGAGAGCGTTGCCTTCCGAACGTTTGCCTTTCAAAAGCCGCGCCGCCGATAACGCCGTTTCCTGCCAGCGCAGAAACTCCCATGTGTTCAGACGAAGGTAAATGACATTGAAGCTATGGTCGGGATAATCGATGCACAATCGCGCCGCTTCTTCATCCTCTTCCCATCGGTTTGCTGCCCACTTATGCCCCGCCTTTATGTTCGCCCGCTCAATGTCGAATAACCTCAAGCCTGCTGTGACTCCTTCATGGCCTTGCAGATATATATCATCAGCACGCGCAAGCACTCGCTGATAATGAATCG
>DLHY01000172.1:0-6414 GCA_002483445.1 Blastocatellia bacterium UBA7656 | reverse complement strand
GCGCCAGATCGTGCAGATAATAACGCTCCGTTTCGTGATTCCATTCCAGCAGGCAATGACTCTCAAGCTCCGTTAGCGAAACTTTCCCGGCGTCCGCCTCAAGCCCCAGCACGGCTGCGCCCGCTTCATCATCGAACGAAGAGGGAAAGACCGCGAGCATCCGCCAGCAGCGTTTCAAATCTTCTTCGAGCAGATCGTAATTCAAACCGAGCGACGCTTCGATCAAATCCGCGCCTGTTCGCTTTTTTTCCAATCGCTCGATCAACTCTTCAGGCTCAAGCTCTCTGTTATGAGCCAGCGCGCAGGCCGCCAGCCGCAATGCCAGCGGCACATACCCGCACAGTTCAGCTATCTCATCGGCGAACTGACTGATGCGCGGCGCGATCCTCATCAACAATTTTCGCGCTTCGTCCGCGCTGAGTCCGGCCATCTCGAAAGGCGTCGTGTTGGGAAGGGTGAACCTCTCGCGCGAAGTCATGATGATGATTGATCCGCTCGGCGGCAGAAACAAAGTCGCGGTTTGCTGAGGAACGCCGTTGATTACGATCACGGCCCGCTTGTTTTGAAGCGTTGCGCGATAATAAGCCGCAAGCGTCGAGACTTCATCCGGCAATCGCTCATTGGGGCGAAACGCAAGTACGACTTCGCGCAAACCGTCCGCCGCCGAACGCAAAGCATCCTCCGATCCTCTGAGCGAGATGAACAACTGCGCATCCGGATAATCATCGATCAGATTTTTCGCCAGATAAAGCGCGAGCGAGCTTTTGCCCATCCCCGCCATGCCATAAATCAACGCGCTTTCGCCCCGGCGCAAAGTGTCGAGCAGCTTTTCTATTTCTGCTTCGCGCCCTTCGAAGTTAAAAACGAACTGTCTGAGGTCGGGTAGACTGCTGATGCGGCTCGGAGTCCACCCAAGTTCCTGAGCCATCCTCGCCCTTTCCGCATAAGGCGCGGTGAAGAAAAACGCGCCGCCCTGCCAACTCCAGAAATCAACGGCCTGCTGGCCTATCATCGTGTAGACATACTCAGGCATCCAGAGCAGGAGCGGCCTTCCGAGATTGCGAAACTGTTCTCTTCGCATCTGCAACTCGGCAAGCGTTTGTTCGCGCCGCTCCTTCGTTTTGTCTGTCGAAGGAAGCAGATTTTCCAGCCCGTAGACTATCAACGGTTCGGGCGCACGGGGCGCGCTGAGAAGTTTATCGAGCAGGCTCTCGTCATCTTCGTTGATTTGAACTTCGACGGGATGCTGACCGTGCAGACTCTCCTTGATTTGATGAGAGAGTCTTTTGCGCTGGGGCGTTTCGTTAGAGACGGCGAATATCAATCCGAAGCGGCCTTTGCGATTGCGAAGCGCCTGAATCAATCGACGGAGTTGATGCTCTTCACTTTCGGAAGAGATGGCGTCGTCTTCATCATAGAGGCGCACGACGCTTTCGACGACTTCATCGCGCGAGCGAATGTTGCCGGAAGACTTGAGTATTTCGGCAGGGTCGTCGTCGATATGCGAATTGTGCGGTCTGTCGCTCATGTAATTTGCGGATTACGAAATCTCCTGTAAGCATCCGAAGCCGCCACGAGCGGATGCAGATCAACCGGTCTGTCATTGCCGCAGATGTATTCAAGCACGAGTCGCTTGGAAATAATTTCTCTGTAGATACTGTCGTTCGCTGGCGGCGCTTTGAACTGATCGACCACAGACAGAGTTTGAAGATAAGGGCTTTCGATGAGGCTGGTGTACTCGCGGGCGCGATTGCGGATGGAGCGATTGACATGAGTTTGCTGTATTTTTTTCGCGCCTTCGGTCTGAGCTTCGATGACCGCCTCCCGTATCAGGAGCAGCAGGTCGCTGATATGCCCGCCTGAAACGTCTATCAATCTTTCGATCAGATTGGGCGGCTCGAACAGTTGGTCTATCGAGGCATCATGTTGTTTCAATCGTTTGGCGACGACTTGTCTGAGCGACTCGCGACCATCTGTCGAATGCGCTTCATCGATGCCTTGCAATTTGTTCACAGGGATAGCCGGAACGAACTCGGTCGTTTGCCCCCATATATCGCCGAGGTTGACCGATACCGAGAGCGGCACTGTGTAGATGAGGTGACAGGGAACAGATCGCAAGTCGCTTTCGTGATCGACGAAGAGAGCTTTCTGCAAATCATGATTTTTATTCTGCTCATCGGTCGCGTTGAGCGCGAGTTTGTCGCAGCCGTCGCAGATAATGACGAGTCCTTCGAAGCCTTCTTCGAGAACTTTCTCTTTCGCGTCTTCCACCAGTTCACGAATAGAGTTGATAAAGCCGCTGGTGTCTCTTTCGATTTTGACCGTAATTTCCCGGCTTCGTTGAAAGCCTCCCTTCAATTCGAATCCGAGTCCCAGCTTTCCCAGTATCGTGGCCAGAAAACCCGGCACTGCTTCAGCTTCGAGTTTGGCTACTGCTTCGATAGAGCCTTCTTTGCCGATTTTGATTTCTTTTTCGAGCAGGAACTCCGCAAGCTTTTGCGCGTTTTGCGCTTTTATTTTGATACCGCGATTGTTCAGTTGCTCAACCACCTGACCGGCCAGCAGCAGCAAAACCGTAGTGTACTCGAACGTGCGCGTAGCCATCTCTGCCACGTCAAAAAATACTGTCGCATATTTTGCCTGTTCGAGAAGGAGGGCTGCTCGATTCAATTCGGTAGTCTTTCCGCATTTGGTGTGTCCCATCAACAGATGATGAGACTCGCCCCTCGCGCTTTCATTCATGATTTTCTGCGCCAGTCGCCGGGCTATATTGCTGTTCCCCCTCACGGGCGACAGATCGACATACCGCGCATCATCATTAGCGGGCAAAGGTTCATCCGCGTCAAAAGCATTGTAGATTTCGATTAAATCAGCCATCGCTCTTTCCCATCACTGGCGAATTGATGCGTTCATTCTAGCACAAAGTCTGGAGTCTGGAGTCGAGAGTCTGGAGTCCGGGCATCGGGACTCTCGACTCCAGACTCCAGACTCCAGACTCTCTACAGACTCTTCGAATAGAGCCGCTGATAGGCGCGATAATTGTTTATCACCTTCGCCAGATAATCCTTCGTTTCAGGAAGGGCCATCTCTGCGACTAATCGATCCACGTCGCTTGACCTGGCGCGGAAAAGCCATCGCTCCACGTTTATCTCTCCGGTGTTGTATGACGCGATGACTGCATACTCGTTATCGGGAAACAGTTTGAACAAATCGGCGACGTAACGCGCGGCGAGTCGCACCGCTACGTCAGGTTCGTACACATCATCAAGCTCGAAACCTGTGATGCCTTCATCCCCGGCAGTTTTGATTGCGGTTTCAGAAATGAATTGCAAAAGCCCGCGGGCGGCGGCGACGCTTTTGACCGAAGGATTGAATCGGCTCTCCTGACGCGCTATGGCAAGTATCAATCTTGGGTCAACGCCCTTGGGCGTCGCGTATCGCGCAAGCGCGTCGCGATAAGGAGCCGGGTACATCATCTCCGCCAGATCGCGAGGCATCAACTCGATTCGATAATCCTGCGGAATCGATCTGAAAAGCGGCTCGGCGAATTCAATCGCATAGTTCGACCTGTCTCCGCGATTGCTGTAGACCGCGAGCGAATACTGAGCATCGCGCGAGCCGTTCTCGCCCGCTTCATCCGCGATCCCTCCGAGCCTGAGTTCCCTCGCGCCCTCATCGTAGAGACCGAGGAATAAAAGCTCTGCTGCCAGTTGCCTGTTTGATGAATCGGTCGAGGCTCTGCCGTCTGTGATCACGTCTCGCGCAACGGGAATCAGTTTGAATCGCCACGCGGACGAATAAGCCGGAAGCTGGCTGTAGCAGGCTTGCAGTATTCGAATCAGGTCGCCTTGCGCCGCTTTGTCATCGGTGAGACGAAGCGCCTGATTAGCAGCATCTTTCGCTTCAGTGTAACGAGATGCCTTGAGAGCCGCCCGCGCCTGCTCCGTGTAAGAGCGCGCAAGAGAGGCGATGACTGCGCGGCCTTCTTTCGTTTTCGCGATCACGCGAAGGCGTTCGGTTGCGCGATGGCCGAAATAATTGTCTCGCTCGTCTGCTATCGCCAGATAGAGCCGCGCTGCTTCCGCCTGTCGTCCCGCCTGCTCGATGGCGTAGACGCGAAGGAAAGCCGCTTCATTGCGCGTAGGCGCGCTCACGAGCCTCGGGTGAACAGATTGAGCCTCAAGTCGGGTCAAGAGTTGGATGGCGGCTTCGTAATTCCCCCGCGCAAGTTCTATCTTCGCTTCGTTGAAGAGTCCCACAACGGCGAGCGGCTTTTTGGCGAAGACTTCACCGATGCGACGCGACCATTCTGCGGCTTCTTCCATCTGGCCCGCGTATCTGAAACAGTCGACCGTGTTGCGATACGCGCCTTCCAGTAGATCGCTTTTGGGATAAGCGGATAGAAAATCGATGTAGCGGCGAGCGGCTTCTTTGTATTTGCGCGCTCGCTGGAGCGCGGTTGCGACCCAGTAATAACCCTGCTCGCCTTCTTTCTTCGTCGGGAATTGCGAGTAGACCTGCTCGAACCATTTTATGGCTTCGTCATGATTTTCTTCACGGTAGTGAGTGAATCCCGTTTGATAAATCGCCTCGGCGCGATTGAGGCTTTCAGGAAATCTTTCAACGATGTCGAGAAAATGCGCTCTTGCCTCGGCCCAGTGACGATTGTGGAGATAGATTCTCGCGCGCCTAAGGGCTTCGAATTCATTGGGTCTCGTTTTTGCTGCGCGGTCGAGCGAGTCGAGTCCTTCCGCGGCGGCAAGCGCGTAATCATCGCGAGAGCCTGACACAAGTTGATCGAACAGTGTTCGCGCTGATTGAGCGTCGCCCGTTTTTGAGTAAGCTTCGGCTAATCGAACACTATAGCGACGCCCGCGCGGATTGTTCGTCGCGGCAAGAGGCCTAAGCAAGGCGATGACGGAGCGATGATCACGGCTTTCGCGAAGGCTATCGATTATGCGCTCACGCGCTTCTGTTACGAGCGAACTCGAAGGAAAGGAAGCCGTGAGGCGCGCGAGGTATTGCTGCTCCAGGACGAGGTCGCCCCCGTCGCGAGCGAGCGATGAGAGATGCCGAAGCGCATAAGGGGCGAGTATGGAATTGCGATTGAGTATGACGAGATAAAGCGACGTGGCTTCTGTTCTTTCGCCGCGACGTTCACACAATCGCGCGAGGAGATAATCGTAGTTGTTTGCGGCGAAGGCTATGGGGTCGTTTGCGCGAAGCTCTCGCGCCAAAGTTTCAGCGCGGAGGAAGTCTCGCGCATCCATCGCCGCGCGAATCTCGGCGGCTCGTGTTTGCAGGGTTTGAGCATCGACGGCGATGGCTGAGAGAGAAATCACTGCAACAGCGGCGACTATTCGCAGACAAAGACGTGATGCGGCAATGAAGGATTGAATCATCGGCTCCTCTTTCCTGGGCTTGTTGCTGAATTATCACACGCGCCTCAAGGCGTCGCAAGACACCATTTTTTCAGAAGAGTGAATGACACTTCAGAGATAGCAGGGATTTCATATAGCAGCAGGCTGGCGATTGGGATATGATTGTGAAAACACGAATCGAATTTTACAGGAGCGAACGATGAGCGGCACACTCACCCCACAGAAGACAGACCTCGGATGGGTCATCGAGATTCCAAAGGAAATGGCTCAGGCCATGGGTGTGGCTGAAGGGTCTATAGCAGTGTTGCATCCCAGCGCAGGCTCCTTTGAAGTCGAAATCCTTCCGCCGCCTTCCGCAGAACTCAAAGAGTCCGTTCGCAGGGTATATGAGAAATATAAAGAAGCCTTCGAGGAGATGAAGCGTCTTGGCGATTGAAGAGACGAAATATGTCTCGTATCCCGAAGCTGTACTATTCCATATCGAGTTGATGCGCTATCTGGGCGAGACGGTGTATGGCGTTTTTGATCGATCATTGATTGAATCCGCGCTTGCGCGCCCTCAGCAGGCATCTGCTTACGAAGACGCTGACCTCATTCGTCAGGCCGCGACGCTTTGCTACGGCCTGATCAAAAATCATCCCTGGGTTGGCGGCAACAAGCGCACAGCTACAGCCCTGATGGATGAGTTTCTGTATCGTAACGGGATAGAAATCGTGGCCTCAATCAGTGAAGTGATCGAACTGACGCTTTCTGTTGAGTCCGATCTCTGGGGCGTGGATGAGATTGAATCCTGGCTGCGGCATCACGTCAGAGCTTGAAGCCTGAGAGACGATCATCCGAAGAAATACGCTTCGAGAGTTTCAGCATAAAGCGCCGATCCGACGACAAGTTCATCGATATGGACGAACTCGTTCGGCACATGAGCGAGCTTATCATCGCCCGGATGATCTGTTGCCGACACTCCGGAGGCACCGGAGGAATTTCATATAGCAGCAGGCTGGCGATTGGGATATGACTGATGTTACGCAGTCAT